>CAKRYY010000007.1 GCA_934432885.1 uncultured Lachnospiraceae bacterium | reverse complement strand
TTTCTTTTACACTGATAACTATTAACTTTTACACCGATCCAAGATAGTGGGTATGGAATCTTGGATTACAATTGAGGAAAAGACTTGAAAATCTGTCAAAAAACAAAGTCTCTAAAACATAAGAAAAGCTCACTATCATATATCCCTAATAGAATAATTTGATTATAATTTATTTACAAATTCAACACACTCTCCATAGTCTTCATGACCAATTTTTGTCTCTAATTCCCTTAGATAATTACATATTTCATTCTTTTTCTCCTTAACAACATCCGCTCAGCTTCCTCACAATAACGTTTGCATTCTTCCAGAGGAATCAGCATTCGTGCTACAATATTGAAATTCTATCATCCTTTAAAGGATCTGCATATATATTCTCAATATTATCCACCTTGCTCCTCTCAATAATATCTAAAACCTGAAAAACAGTCTCTCTGCCATTCTTAAATAAATACTTAAAAATTTGGGATGACAGAACATTCAAACCCTCCCGAAAAAGAAAAGACGAGTGTGGATATATGTCCAAACCCGTCTTTTTCATATTTTTATTGTCTTTCTGTCATATTTATTTTTTCAACAAATCCAGTAAATTCAAGGCTTTTAGCCTTCATTTTGCATGCGGCTTAACTTTGCTGCCTGGTCTGCCGTAATGCAGGCATCTATAATCTCCTGAATGTCGCCGTTCATAATCTTATCAAGCTTATACAGCGTCAAATTGATTCTGTGGTCTGTCACACGTCCCTGCGGGAAATTATAGGTCCGAATCTTCTCTGAACGGTCTCCCGTACCAATCTGGCTGCGGCGCATCTCTGCCTCTGCATCATGGCGCTGCTGCTGTTCAATGTCATAGAGCTTTGCTTTCAGGAGGGCAAACGCCTTTGCCTTATTCTGAATCTGGGATTTCTCCGTCTGGCTGTATACTACGATTCCTGACGGATAATGCGTCAGACGCACTGCGGAATCCGTCGTATTGACACACTGACCGCCATTACCGGATGCACGCATGACATCAATTCTAATATCCTTATCTTCGATTACAATATCAATATCATCATCAACCTCCGGCATTACTGCCACACTGATTGTCGACGTATGGATACGTCCACCGGATTCTGTCTCCGGTACACGCTGTACGCGGTGTACGCCGCTTTCATATTTCATTGCAGAATACGCTCCCGCGCCGCTAATCATAAAGGTTACGCTTTTCATACCGCCGATTCCGATTTCCTCGGCTTCCATTGTTTCTACCTTCCAGCGGCGTCCCTCAGCATAGTGCACATACATACGATAAATTTCTGCAGCAAACAGCGCCGCCTCGTCGCCGCCTGCGCCCGCTCTGATTTCCACGATAACGTTTTTGTCATCATTCGGATCCTTCGGCAGAAGCAATACCTTCAGCTTCTGTTCCAGCTCTTCTACGCTCTTTTTGGAATCCGCAAGCTCCTCTTTGAGCATCTCGCGCATTTCCTCGTCGCTTTCGCCCTCCAGAAGGGAAAGGCTGTCCTCTATCGTCTGCTTCGCGTTCTTATATTCCTTATAGGTTTCTACTATGGGCGTCAAATCACTTTGTTCCTTCATCAGCTTCCGAAACCGCTCCTGATTATTCGCTACATCAGGCTCGTTCAGTTCATTCATGATTTCTTCAAATCTGCGAATCAAATCATCCAGTTTATCAAACATTTCTTTTCCTCCATCATCCTCGGAAGCTGCACTTTACAACCCGGTCAAGCCCGGCAAAATCCTTTACAACTTCTATATCCTGATAGCCTTCTTTTATTAAAATGCCGCTTACCGCCTCCGCCTGATTACAGCCGATTTCTAAAAAAATACGTGCTCCCCGATACAGATACGGCTTTGCCTCAAGACTGATTCTTCTGTAAAAATCAAGTCCATCGCTGCCGCCATCCAAGGCGCCCTGTGGTTCATGGCAACGGACCTCTTCCATCAATGTCGGAATAACCTCCGATTCAATATAAGGCGGATTGCTGATGAGCAGATCAAACTTTTCCTGTGGCATAAGCGCGGAAAAAAGATTGCCCGCCCTAAATTCCGCCGCAATTCCCAAAAGCTTTGCATTTTCCTGTGCAACCAAAAGCGCCTCCGGCGAAATATCTACGCCAACGCCTCTGCAGTCATTTGAATACTGAAGAAGACTTAACAAAATACAGCCGGAGCCTGTACACATGTCAAGCACTGACATTCCATCATGAAGCTCCCGCATCGCTTCCTCTACCAGAATTTCCGTATCCTGTCTTGGCACCAGTACATGCTCATTTACCACAAAGCGCAGTCCCATAAACATCTGCTCACCGGTCAGATGCTGCAGCGGAATATGCTTCCTTCTCTTTTCCAGAAGCGCTTTATAGTTCTCTTCCTCTTTGGCATCTACTTCTCTATCGCCATGCGCAAGCAGCGTCGTCTGGCTGGTATGACAGACATATTCCAAAAGCAGTCTTGCATCCAGCGAAGCCTCTGCAAGCTGTTCCTGCGTAAGTATGCTGACTCCATAATCGTATAATTCCCGATACTTCATTATTCGGCGTCTCCAGCTTTTGCCTGCGTTTCTTCTATGGCTTCTTCATCCTGCTCCTCTTCTTCAAAAGTCTCATCCATCAGCCATGAATCATCTATTTCATATCCAAAGGTTTCTTTTAAATATACCTTCCAGTCGAAAACCGCCTCAACGGAAGCGATTGCAACCTCTGCCATCGACTCATCCGGCTCCTTTGTCGTCAGTCTCTGAAGCCACATTCCCGGAGCAGACAGGATTCTGACAAGAATATTGTCGCTGTTGCCTGCCAGGCGGATAATCTCGTATGAAATTCCCGCGATTACAGGAATGAGTAGGATACGGATAAGAACCCTGTAGGCAGGATTCTCTACCCTGATAAAGAAAAACAGCACAACGCTGACAAGCATAACAAATAAAAGGAAGCTGGTGCCGCAGCGTTTATGCAGCCTTGAACTCCGCATAACATTGTGCACCGTAAGCGGTCTTCCCTTCTCTATGCAGTTGATACATTTATGCTCTGCTCCGTGATACTGATAAAGCCTTCGAATATCCTTCATCGCAGAAATTCCTGCAATATAAAGCACAAAAATCAAAATTCTGATAAGCCCCTCGATAATTGCAATCAGGGACATATTTCTTACATATTTTCCAATATAGGCGGAAATGAAATACGGCAGTACCATGAAAATTGCCACCGCCATAATAAGAGAAAATGCCGTCGTAAGCCCCATTGCCACTTCATCTGCCTTTTCTCCAAAAAGCTTCTGAAACAGGGATGGCTCCTCCTGTGGCTTATTTTCTTCTTCCTCATAAAAAGATGCCGACCATGTCAATGTCCGCATGCCAAGAATCAAGGAGTCAGCAAACTGGAAAACACCTCTGATAAACGGAATTTTTTTCAGCGCGCTGCCGTGCAGGACGCCCTGAAATTCCTCTGTTTCCACTTCAATCTCTCCATTTTGCTTTCTGACCGCTACTGCATAGGCATCCTTATGTTTCATCATAACGCCCTCCAGCACCGCCTGTCCGCCGACACCGCAGGAACGGTTCTTTTTCTTTCTCATCGTAAACCTCCGAAAGCAGTTTCCTTTTTATACAGTAAAAATAAGGTTGAGATTAGAAACCTCAACCTTTTTTGTAACACTATTTGCTTTCTACGCCATACTTCTTATTGAACTTATCAATACGTCCAGCAGCTCTTGCAGCCTTCTGCTGACCAGTGTAGAATGAATGGCATTTGGAACAAACTTCTACGTGGATTTCAGGCTTTGTGGATCCTGTTACAAAGGTATTGCCACAGTTGCAGGTTACAGTTGCCTGATAGTACTCCGGATGGATTCCTTCTTTCATCGTTTTCACCTCTCTATTATAATCAATTTCCTTGTTGTTCTCATCCCGATGCCTGTGTAATCACACAAACAGCTTAATCATTGTAACATAGCTTAGACATCGTTGCAAGTCTTTTTAAAAGAATTTGATTTTCTTTACCATATTTACAAACTCTACATTGTTTCTGGTACGAGAAAACATATCGAGAATCTTGTCCACTGCCTCCTCCGGCTTTAAAGAATTGAGTGCCTTCCTTATAATATTGATTGCTTCCATCTCCTCCGGACTCAGCAGCAGATCCTCCCGCCGCGTTCCTGATTTCGGAATATCAATCGCCGGAAATACTCTGCGTTCGGAAAGCTTGCGGTCAAGCACCATTTCCATATTACCGGTTCCTTTAAATTCCTCGTATACTACATCGTCCATCTTGCTTCCAGTCTCCACCAGAGCTGTTGCAAGAATCGTCAGACTACCACTCTCCCGCATATTTCTGGCTGCACCAAAAAAGCGTTTTGGCATGTGAAGTGCTGCAGGGTCAAGACCGCCGGAAAGTGTCCTGCCGCTCGGCGGCACCACCAGATTGTAGGCTCTGGTCAGACGTGTAATGCTGTCCAGCAGAATCGTAACGTCCCTTCCATGCTCCACAAGGCGCTTTGCCCGCTCAATAACCATCTCGGAAACTCTCTTATGATGCTCCGGCAGCTCGTCAAATGTAGAATAAATCACCTCCACATTCGGTCCCTCTATTGCCTCACGAATATCGGTTACTTCCTCCGGACGCTCGTCAATCAAAAGGATAATCAGGTGCATCTCCGGGTTATTGCGCTTAATGGACTTTGCAACCTCTTTTAATAAGGTAGTCTTACCAGCCTTTGGCGGAGATACAATCATCCCCCTCTGTCCTTTTCCTACAGGACTCATCAAATCCATAATCCGCATTGCAACGCTCGCGCCCGCAGTCTCCATACGAAGTCTTTCATTGGGGAAAATAGGCGTCATATCCTCAAAATTACGGCGGCGGTGCGCAACCTCCGGCGGATAGCCGTTTATCTTTTTCACGAATAAAAGCGCACTGAATTTTTCCGCCTGCGTTTTCACTCTGGTATTTCCTTCTATAATATCTCCAGTCTTTAAACCAAACCTGCGAATCTGGCTCGGAGCCACATAGACATCATTTTCTCCGGGCAGGTAATTTTCACATCGGATAAAGCCATAGCCATCCGGCATAACCTCTAAGATTCCATTTGCCATCTCGCCGCTGTCAAGCTCCGCTAACGTGCGCTCATTTTCTGTCCGCTCAGCCCGCGCTGGTCTCTCTGCGCGCACCTCTGGCTTTTCTGCGCTCTCGCTACGTGCAGTGCGTTCCATACGCGGCTCCGTTTTCTCCACAGCTTCACTATGCACAGCCCGCTCCATACGCGGCTCCATCTTTTCCGTCATTTCGTCCTGCTCTGCCTTTCTTATCGGCATACTGCTCTGCGCTTTGACCTTCTGTTCCTGCTCCTGCGTATCCAGAGAAAGCATCGCTTCCACAACCTCTGCCTTTTTCATCGCAGAAGTACCCTTGATTCCTCTCGCCTTTGCAATCGCCTTTAAATCCGCAAGCGCCAGCGATTCATACTTTTCCCGCATCTATTTTTCCTCCCTGTTCCCAGTGCTTTTCCTTTTCTCTGCCATTTAATGGGATTGTGTACGAACTGTACCTGAAACTTTTTGAAAACATGTTACTCTGATTGATACTATCATTATACATGACTTTATCCGTAATGCAAACAAATTTTGCAAAAAGATGCAAAATATTATATAATGCAAAGTACCTGCTTTTTATACCGCATCAAAAGGTGGCTGCAGGCTTTTGCCAATTATGTTTGAAAAAAGAAAAGAGGACACTTCCATGACAACGAATGAAAAAGCATTACAGCTTCACAAAGAATGGAACGGCAAGTTGGAAACCGTTTCCAAAATTCCCGTTAAATCCAGAGAGGCGCTCTCCCTCGCCTATACGCCGGGCGTTGCAGAGCCGTGTAAAGTAATCGCAAAAGACAAGGAAGCAGCCTATCAATATACTATCAAAGCAAATACCGTAGCAGTCGTATCCGACGGCAGCGCTGTCCTCGGGCTTGGCAATATCGGTCCTTATGCAGCCATGCCCGTTATGGAGGGAAAGGCTGTCCTGTTTAAAGAATTCGGCGGTGTCAATGCTGTTCCTATCTGCCTTGACACACAGGATACTGAAGAAATCATCAAAACGGTAGCAAATATTGCCCCTGCTTTCGGCGGCATCAATCTTGAAGACATCAGCGCACCCCGCTGCTTTGAAATTGAGGAACGCTTAAAGGAAATGCTTGACATTCCAGTCTTCCATGATGACCAGCACGGAACCGCCATTGTCGTTCTTGCAGGCATTATCAATTCCCTCAAGGTTGTCAAAAAAGAAAAAGAAAACTGCAAGGTCGTTGTAAACGGCGCAGGAAGCGCAGGCATTGCTATTACAAAGCTGCTTTTAACCTATGGCTTTTCCAATGTCATTCTCTGTGACAAGGCAGGCATTATTTCCAGAGACAGTGAAGGGCTTAATTTCATGCAGGAAAAGATGGCGCTTCTGACCAACCCGAATCAGGAAAAGGGATCGCTTGCTGACGCTATGCGCGGCGCTGATATTTTCGTCGGTGTCTCCGCGCCTGGTATCGTCACACCGGAAATGGTTTCTTCCATGAACCATGACTCTATTTTATTCGCAATGGCAAATCCTGTCCCTGAAATCATGCCGGACCTTGCAAAGGAAGCAGGCGCACGTATCATCGGTACCGGACGCTCCGACTTCCCGAATCAGGTCAATAATGTAGTCGCATTTCCGGGAATCTTCAAGGGCGCTCTGGAGGGCAGAGCCGTCCAGATTACAGAGGAAATGAAACTTGCGGCTGCTCATGCAATCGCAGGGCTGGTTCCCGAAGACGAGCTGAGTGATGTCAACATCATGCCGGAAGCCTTCCGTCCCGAGGTAGCACAGGTAGTTGCAGACGCGGTAAAGGCAAATATCCACCGTTAACTCATTTTAACAAAATGACAGACAAACCTTTTTACCCTTCCTTCTGGTTAGATAAGCCTTATTACTCTTTTAACGCTTACTGCCAGAAGGTATTTCATGAAAAACTTTATAAAATCGCCGTAAATGCAGGCATGACCTGCCCAAACCGTGACGGCACGCTTGGATATGACGGCTGTATTTTCTGCAGTGCTGGCGGCAGCGGTGATTTTGCTGTCGATACCGCTTCTCTTTCCATCACAGAACAGATTCAAAATGGGCTTTCGCTTTTTGGTTCTAAAAAAACCGGGAAGCGGTTCATCATCTATTTTCAGGCATATACCAATACCTACGCCCCTGTCAGCCGGCTGCGCAGCCTTTACACACAGGCACTCGAGGATGCTCACGTTGCAGGAATCTCCATCGCAACCAGGCCTGACTGCCTTCCAGATGATGTGCTCGCACTTCTTGACGAGCTTCGCGCCTCCTATCCGGAAAAATTTATCTGGATTGAGCTTGGTCTGCAGACCATCCATGAAAAAAGCGCTGCCTATATCCGCCGCGCCTATCCGCTCTCCCGTTTTACGGCTGCAGTAGATGCGCTGCACAGGATTTCCATTCCGGTTATTGTTCATATTATTTTGGGACTGCCAGGAGAGACAAAGGAGCAGATGTATCAGACCATCTCTTTCCTGAACACTCTACCCATCTTTGGCGTCAAGCTTCAGCTTTTACATGTCCTAAAGGATACCGGACTTGCAGAAGATTATCAAAACGGTAGCTTCTCTGTGCTTTCAATGGATAGTTATGTGAATCTCATAATCGGCTGTCTGGAACGGCTCTCGCCGCAGATTGTCGTCCACCGTATTACCGGAGACGGTCCAAAGGAATTGCTGCTTGCTCCCAGATGGAGCCTTGCAAAAAGAACGGTTTTAAACACCATACACCATGAGCTGCGGCTCCGCCGCACATGGCAGGGAAAGGAATTGAATCATAATGACACAGGACCCGCTGACACTTTATAAGCTGATTGTCCTCTACATGCTGGACAAGGTTACATTTCCGCTGACAAAGGCACAAGTCTGTGACTTTATTCTCGGAAAAGAATATACGGATTTTCTGACCTTTCAGCAGGCAATCTCAGAATTGACCGATGCCGGTCTGCTCTATACTAAATCTGCGAGAAACCGCACAAATCTGCTGCTCACCGATGCTGGCAGGGAAACGCTTGCCTACTTTGGAAACCGCATCAGTGATGCCATCAAAGCAGACGCAGATGCTTATCTGCGTGAAAATGAATTAGAGCTTCGCAATGAGGTTTCCATACAGGCAACCTATTACAAAACTACCGATGGGGAATATGCGGCTGAGCTGACTGCCCATGAAAAGACTGTAGAGCTGGTAAATATCCGGCTTTCTGTTCCGCTTGAAGAAATGGCTGCTTCCATCTGCGATAACTGGCAGAAAAAAAATCAGGAGATTTATAAATATTTGACAGACACCCTGTTTTAAGGCGTGTCTGTCTTTTTTTCCGCTTCCTTTCGGATTTTGCTTAGATGCTCCCGAATCTTTACTTCATAGCCATTTCCTGACGGCTTATAAAATTCTTTTCCATTTAATTCATACGGAAGATACTGCTGTTCTACATAATGATTAGGGAAATCATGCGGATACTGATACCCCACGCCATGTCCCAGCTTTGCCGAGCCTTTGTAATGCGCATCCTGCAAATGCACCGGCACCGGCAGGCTTCCTGTCTCTTTTACTGTTTCCATTGCATCTCCTATCGCACATACTGCTGAATTGCTTTTGGGCGCGGCTGCAATATAGGTTACCGCCTGCGCCAGAATAATCTGTGCCTCCGGCATACCTACCCTTTCTACTGCAAGCGCTGCACTCACTGCCACATTCAGGGCGTTTGGGTCTGCATTTCCCACATCCTCTGACGCACAAATCATCATCCGCCTTGCAATAAAGGTTACGCTTTCGCCTGCGTAAAGCATTTTTGCCAGATAATACACTGCCGCATCCGGGTCGGAGCCGCGCATGCTTTTGATAAAGGCCGAAATGGTATCATAATGGTTATCACCTGTCTTATCATACTTTACGACCCGTTTCTGAATACACTCCGATGCAACCGCAAGGTCGATGTGTATTTTACCATCCTCAGACCGGTTCGTGGTCATGACGCCAAGCTCTACCGCATTTAAGGCGCTTCTTGCATCCCCGCCTGCCGCATCCGCCAGAAAATCCAGCGCATCCTCCTCAATTACAGCATCGTATGCCCCCATTCCCTTTTCTTTGTCATAAACTGCCCGCTGCAAAAGCTCTTTGATGTCCTCCTTTGACAGAGGCTTCAGTTCAAACACTACAGAGCGGGAAAGCAAAGCGCCGTTCACTTCAAAATACGGATTTTCTGTCGTCGCGCCAATCAAAATCAGTGTCCCGTCCTCTACAAAGGGGAGCAGATAATCCTGCTGTCCCTTGTTGAAGCGATGGATTTCATCGATAAAGAGGATTGTCTTTTTCCCATACATCCCCATTGTATCCTTCGCCTTTGCAACGACCTCTTCCATATCCTTTTTTCCCGCAACTGTGGCGTTAATCTGCGTAAATTCTGCACTTGTGGTATGGGCAATCACCTTTGCAAGCGTTGTTTTTCCCGTGCCCGGCGGTCCGTAAAAAATAACGGAGCTGATTTTATCCGCCTTTATGGCACGGTAAAGGAGCTTGTCCTTTCCGATAATATGCTTCTGCCCGACTACCTCCTCCAGTGTCACAGGACGCAGCCTCGCAGCAAGCGGCGACTCCTTTTCCATATTGTTTGTACGCATATATTCAAACAAGTCCATTTTCTCACCCTATCCTTCTAACAGAAGTATACGCAAGATAAATGGGAAATTCAACCGCCTATTTGCTTTCGTCCTGAATCTGCTTTATAAGCTCCGCAGTGCGCATGCTTCCAAGCTCCTGCTTTCCGTCCTGTGCATCACGGCAGCGTACAGAGACGGTATGCTCCTGCTGTTCTTTTTCGCCTACAATCACCATGTAGGGCACCTTTGCAAGTCTTGCTTCCCTGATTTTATAGCCAAGTTTTTCGCTTCTTACATCAAGCTCTGCCCGTATGCCGTTATCCCGCAGCTCCTGCCATACTTTCTTTGCATAAGCCTCATTTTTTTCAGATACGGAAATGACATTTACCTGCACCGGAGAAAGCCATACCGGGAACTTGCCGGCATAATGCTCTATTAGAATGCCGATAAATCTTTCAATTGAGCCATAGACAACCCTGTGAATCATAATCGGTCTGTGCTTCTCTCCATCTGCACCGGTATACCATGCATCAAATCTCTGCGGAAGCTGGAAGTCAAGCTGAATCGTGCCGCACTGCCAGGTTCTTCCAATCGAATCCTGCAAATGGAAATCAATCTTGGGTCCATAGAAAGCGCCATCACCCTCATTGACAACATAGGAAAGCCCAAGCTCATCTAACGCTTTTCTGAGTCCCTCCGTTGCGATTTCCCAGTCCTCATCGCTTCCGATGCTGTCCTTCGGTCTTGTAGAAAGCTCAACATGATAAGGGAATCCAAATCTGGAATATACCTCGTCTATCAGCCGCGCAACACCCATAATCTCCTGCGTAATCTGCTCTCTTGTCATAAAAATATGGGCATCATCCTGTGTGAAGCACCGCACACGCATCAGCCCGTGCATCTGTCCTGATTTTTCATGACGGTGTACCAGACCAAGCTCACCAATTCTAAGCGGCAGTTCCTTATAGGAATGTGGCTCCAGCTTATACACCAGCATCCCTCCCGGGCAGTTCATCGGCTTCACTGCAAAATCAGTATCGTCAATAACCGTTGTATACATATTCTCCCGATAATGGTCCCAGTGTCCGGAAGTCTCCCAAAGACTTCTGTTTAACATAATAGGCGTTGAAATTTCCTGATAGCCTTCCCTCTCATGCAGCCTGCGCCAATAATCAATTAACAGATTTTTGAGAATCATGCCCTTCGGCAAAAAGAATGGAAAGCCCGGTCCTTCCTCTAACAGGGCAAACAAGCCAAGCTCCCGTCCCAGTTTTCTGTGGTCGCGCAGCTTTGCTTCCTCCAGCATTGTTAAATACTGTTTCAGCTCTGCCGCCTTTGGAAATGCAATGCCGTAAATTCTGGTAAGCATCTTATTTTTTTCATCCCCGCGCCAGTAAGCCCCTGCCACCGCTGTAAGCTTCAGTGCCTGAATGACTTTTGTATTGCATACATGGGGGCCTGCACAGAACTCCGTATACTCTCCCTGTCTGTAAAAGGTAATTTTCTCCCCTTCTGGCAGCTCCCGAATCATTTCTTCCTTATAAGGCTCCTGATGCTCTTCCATAAATGCAAGTGCTTCCTCTCTGGAGACCTCATAGACCTGCAGCCCAAGCGCTTCCTTTACAATTTTGCGCATCTCCTCCTCAACCTCGGGCAGCTGCGCTTCCGTAAAGGGAGCTGTGAATTCAAAATCATAATAAAAGCCTTTTTCAATAGCAGGTCCGATGGCACATTTCGTATCCGGATACAGCCGCTTTACCGCCTGCGCCAGAATATGTGCGGTAGTATGCCAAAATGCCTTGCTGACCTCTTTTTCTTCAAATTTTCCTTCCATTACTTCTCCGTTTTTTAATAATACCTTCATGTTATCTCCTTTCTCATAAAAAAAGTTTGCGCGCGAACGGTGCCTGCAAAACAAAAACACCCTCAGAGATACAGATACTATCCATATCTCTAAGGGTGCATAAGCACGGTTCCACCTTATCGTTTCACTTCAGATTCCAACAAATCCTATCCCTTAACGCGGGCAGACGTCAGCGCCTAGCAAGTTTTTTTCAGCACTGCAGCTTGGGAATGGTTTTCACAAATTTTCTTCATAAATGACTTCCACCAAATGTCATTCTCTCTGGATGCTTCCAATCTGCTACTCTTTCCGTCATTGCCTTTTTCTTTATGGCTACTTTAGCACCGCCCGCAATAAATGTCAAATACTTTTTTGTCACAAAATTATATGATCAGGCACACAATACCGCCGTTGGAATCGTTGACAATCTTCTGCATGGTCTCCTGCAGCTTTACCTGGCTTTCTTCGCCAATCATTGCGATTTTTCCGGTAATTCCATCATTGACAAGCTGCTCCACTGTCTTTCCGAATATATTTGTCTCCCAGATACCATTTTCACTGCTGCCTGCATCCGATATATACCGTATCAAGTCCTCTGCCTGCTCCTGAGAGCCGACAATCGGTGCAATCTCTGTCTGGATATTTGCCCGGATCAGATGAATCGACGGGCTCTCCGCTTTGATTTTGACGCCATATTTATTGCCATGTCGGATAACCTCCGGCGGGGCGAGCGTTATCTCATCCCGCTCAGGCGTTACTACGCCGTATCCCTTCGCACGGACGGACTCCACCGCATGAAGTACCTTTACATACTCCTTTTTCATCTGTGCCAACTCCTTCATTGCGGATATCAGATGATACTCGTCTGTAATTTCTTCTCCTATCAGCTCGCTTAACATCTGATAATAATAGGAATCCTCTACCTCAATCAATACACGGACACAGCCATCCGCCATATTGATGCCATCCATCTTACAGCGTTTTACATACTCGCTCTCAAAATCAATTGGATGCTCTCTTGCATCCCGCACGGTATTCATGGAAGCCGTCGCCTCACTGATTTTTTCAATCAGCTCTGCCTTCAGTGGGTGTGTCAACGGCAGCATTTCTACCCAGCCCGGCAGGTAAAATTCAATCATCGACAGCGGAAATTCGTACATTACGCTTTCCAGAATATGATAAATGTCATTTTCCTTAAGCTGCTCGCAGTTTACTGGCAGCACCGTCACCTGATACTTTTCCTGCAATTCAGCAGCAAGCTTTTTGACCTCAGGCGCATAGGGCTTTTCTGTATTAAGCAGGACAAGAAACGGCTTTTTCAGACGCTTCAGCTCCGCAACAGTTCTCTCCTCAGCCTCTATGTACTTGTCACGCCCCAGCTCTCCAAAGCTTCCATCCGTTGTGACCACAAGTCCGATTGTGGAATGTTCGCTGATAACCTTCCGCGTACCGGTTTCAGCCGCCTGCGTAAAGGGAATTTCTGCATCTGACCAGGGTGTTTTTACCATACGTTCAGTTTCGCCCTCCAGATGTCCTACGGCGCCATCTACCATATAGCCCACACAGTCAATCAGCCGCACCTTTATATCGATTCCTTCATCCAGCGTAATCGCAGCAGCTTCCTTTGGAATGAATTTCGGTTCTGTCGTCGTAATCGTCTTTCCGCCGGAGCTTTGCGGGAGCTCATCCTGTGCACGCTCCTTTGCATGTTCATCTGTCATATAAGGAAGCACCATCAAGTCCATAAAACGCTTAATAAATGTGGATTTTCCTGTCCGCACCGGCCCGACAATACCCAGATAGATTTCTCCGCCACACCGTTTCTGTATATCGTTGTACAGATCGTATTCCTGCCTTGTATTTACGTCCATAAAATTACCCCTTCCATACTTAGTGTAATATATGAAAGGGGTATTTCTTTTATGCTTATTCTGCTTTCTGTTTTGCTTTTACAAATGTGTCTATGATATTTACGGTTTCCTCGATTCCCAGCGTGCTGCTGTTAATCGATAAATCGTAATTTCTGGAATCGCCCCACTTGCCGCCACAGTAATAATTATGGTAGCTCTTGCGCTTCCAGTCCATCTTCTTGATAAGCTGCTCGGCATCTCCTCTGGACAGCTCATATTTCTTCATAACTCTTTCCACTTTTGTTTCCATATCGCCAAGTACAAAAATGGAAACCAATGCGGGGAATTCCTTAAGCTTTGTTTCTGCGCATCTGCCGACAATCACGAAGGATTCTCCTTCTTTTGCCAGCTTTTGCAGATGTGCAAACTGAAGATTTGCCACATTCTCCTCCGGGGAATTGGAATATCCCTTGACTTTCCGGTAAAACAGTCTGTTCTTGGGCGTTTCGTCATATCTATCCAGCTCACCTGCATCCAGATTTCTTTCCTTCGCAATGTTTGCCAACAGATTCTGATCATAAAGCGGTATCCCAAAACGCTTTGCCAATGCTTCCGCAATGACATGACCGCCGCTGCCGAATTCTCTTCCGACAGAAATGATAAGCTGTTTTTCCATATTGCCTTCCTCCCATCCTTATCCTTTTTTAAAAGTATCTGACATAGATACACAGCATACTTACAACTATGACAATAATTGTGGCCGGTGCCGCATATTTACAATATTTTCCCCAGCCGATTACATGTCCGTTTTTGGATGCAACAGCAATTCCTACAACGTTTGCAGAAGCGCCAATCGGAGTTCCGCTTCCACCAATATCCGTTCCCATTGCAAGCGTCCATGAAAGGACTGAAAGGTCAATCCCTGCCATTTCTGACAAAGACTTAATAATTGGTATCATTGTTGCCGCAAACGGAATATTGTCTACAAAGGCGCTGGCAACCGCTGAAATCCACAGAACAATGGCAATCATCAGCATTGCATTATCTCCGCTGATTGTTGCGATAAAGTCTGCAATCACAGCCAGAATACCGGTCTGCTCCAATCCGCCTACCACTACAAACAATCCTACAAAAAACAGAAGCGTTTTATAATCCAGCTTTTTAAGCAGCGTAACTGCTTCTCTTCCTGATGTCAGCAGTGTAATAATACCAATGCCTACGCCAATCGTAGCAACAGTAAGTCCTGTCTGCGCGTGGGTAATCAAAAGCACAACTGCACAGAGGAAAATAACACAGCTTATTAAAAAGTCTTTTTCATTTTCAATCGCACTTGACGGAAGCGGATAGGAAGCTGCATGCTCCTCGCCTGTTTTTCTGCTCAGCTCCTTGTGGAAACAGAGATAAAAATATACAACCGTAAATACCAGTGAAATTACTGCGATGATACCTGTATTGCTGATGAAATCACCAAAGGTATAGCCAAGTGAGGTCCCGATAATAATGTTTGGCGGGTCTCCGCACATCGTAGCACTCCCACCAAGATTTGCGCAGAAAATTTCGGCTATAATAACTGGTATCGGACTAAAGCCCAAAAGCTGTGCCAGCTCTACCGTTACTGCCGCCAGAAACAGAATGACTGTGATACTGTCGATGAACATCGCAAGTCCAAAAGACATAAGCATAAAGGTAATGAAAATAGGAACCGCCTTATATTTTACCGCTTTGGCGATACAAAGGCAGAGCCAGCGGAAAAAGCCTGCGCGTCCCATACCTTCTACCATTATCATCATACCAGCAATGAACAAAATTGTCTCCCAGTTAATTCCTGTGCTCGCCTCCTCGGCTGCACCTGCCGCATACCAGAAGCTTGTATGGAAAAATGCTTTTACATTCAAGGTTTCTATTACGGCAGCCGGACTACGCATACAAACGCCGAACACGAGCGCAATCATCAGAATTCCGCAGCCTAACGAAACTACATGACGCTCTATCTTCTCCGACACGATCAGTCCGAACATAATAATGAAAATTGCAACAGCTAATATTTGTGCGATCAACATTATTTCTCCTCCTATCTTTTTTGGTTAAATACAGGCACACTGCCCTGCAGAATCTGTTCTGCCTTTTAAGACTTAAAAAAATGCGCTTTTTGATCCGTCCTGACTATGTACATAACTAATAATGACTGCATTTCCAAAATCATAACATCGCACCCGCTGCGCCATCTGCTTTAGCGACAGCCGCGATTCTGCAAAAATGGAATGATAAGAATCACATCCCCCATCTTCGCCATTTACCTCCCAGCCTGCAGACGTTTCCTTTGCAGCGCTTCCATTTTGCTGTCCGCCGCCGGAGTTTTCTTCAATCAGGGCATCCTGCCTTGCCATTCTGTTTCTTACGATTGTAGCAGGGTGCATCTGTGAAATGGATTTAACAGACAAAAAGCAGGACTCTGTGCCAGTTACATCAGCACAGATTCCTACCATCAATACTGCAAATATCAAGAAAAAACAAAAATATCGATTGCATCTTATGACACGCATAAAAACACCTCAACGAGAAAAAGGATAACAGAAGTCCCATTTTCTGTCAAGCTTAACGGTCCTCTCTAAAATAATTCAGACCAAGGCTCGCAGGAATACCAATCCGACCGTTTTTACGCATCGAGCTGAGTACCAGAACGATGGCTGTAATGAGAAACGGAAGCATATCGTAAAAAGCATTCGGAAATGCGAACATGCTCTTTGGTACATAAAATTTCAACACACGGAGCGCTCCAAATACAAAGGAGCCGCCAATCGCATAAACCGGCTTCCAGTTTGCAAAAATAACAAGCGCTACTGCAATCCAGCCAAGACCTCCGACATTATCACTGATCCATACACCTCCATTGATAATCATGGAGCAGTAAGCGCCGCCAATCCCACAGATTGCACCGCCCGACAGGATATTGATATATTTCCATTTGACAACCTGAATGCCCGCCGCATCCGCCGCTGCCGGATTTTCCCCGATTGCCTGTACATTCAGTCCTGCTTTTGTCTTATCCAGATAAAATCCGCAAAGGATAGCGATTACAACGCCAATATAGACAAAGGGACAATAGGAAAACAACAGAGGTCCCACAACCGGGAGCTCACTTAATCCTGCAATATGAATATTCTGCATCGCTGCCATAATATTCTCAGGAAGCTTCAACGTACCCTCCTGTGTTCCACCAAGTGCCAGAATACCGATAAAGTTTGCAAGCCCGATTCCAAATATGGTAAGCGTCAGTCCTGCAACATTCTGGTCTGCCATAAATGTTACCGTCAGCACTGCATAAATCAATGCACTGAGCGCACCAGCCGCTGCGGCAGCCAATATTGCAATCCAGAAGCTGTCTGTTATGTAACCGAACAAAAAGCCTGCGCAGGCGCCAATTGACATCATACCCTCTACACCCAGATTCAGGTGTCCTGTCTTTTCACATAAAATTTCACCCACCGTACCAAATAAAAGCGGTACGCCTGCACCAACGGCAGCTATCAGAAAATTATAGAACATGGTCAGGCACCTCCCTTTTTGCGCAGCACAAATTTATAATGTACAAAAAATTCACAGCCAAGAATGAAGAACAAAATAATTCCCTGCAAAACATCCGCGCAATCCGTAGAAAGACCAAAGGAAGACTGTACAACGCTGCTCCCCTTTTCCAGTACGCTGAATAAAAAGGAGACTACCAGAATCATTACCGGATTCAGCTGTGCCAGCCACGCTACAATGATTGCTGTAAAGCCAACGCCTCCTGCGACTGCCGTTGTCAGCGTAATATCCGAACCTGTCGCCTGTACCATTCCTGCAAGCCCGCAGACTGCACCGCTTAAAAACATCGTACGCAGAATAATGCTCTTTACGTGCATACCGGCATAGCGCGCAGTATCCTGACTTTCGCCAACTACACTGATTTCATATCCCTGCTTGGAGTATTTCAGATAAACAAATACAGCTGCCGTAAGAAGCAGTGCAATTACCCATCCAAACTGAATCCCAAAGAGCTTATCCAAGGACGCATTCTTATCAAAACGGGCAATCTTGGGAAACCCCTGTGAAGAAGGGTCCATCCATGGACCGTCTCTTAAATAAGAAACAATATGAAGTGCAATATAGTTTAACATCAGCGTAAACAATGTTTCATTTGTATTATAGCGCACCTTGAAAATGGCTGGGAGTAATCCCCATAAGCCGCCGCCTATCATGCCTGCAAGCAGCATGACGATTACAAGCACCACATGATTCCAATTCGAATGGAATAATGCAAAATAGGAAGCGCAGGTTGCTCCAAAGATAATCTGTCCCTCAGCACCGATATTCCAGAATTTCATCTTAAAGGCAAGCGTAACGCCAAGCGCCGAAATCAAAAGCGGTATCATGATCTTTACCGTAGCCTGTATTGCCATTGCAGAGCGGAAAGCGCCTGATAAAATCGTTCCATAAATGACAAACGGATTCTGACCAATCGCAAGGATAAACAAACCGCCAACAAGAATGGATAACAGCACGGCTACAATACGCAGCATAATAACCTGCCTTCTGCCAAGCTCCGCTCTTTTTACAATATGAAGAAGCGGTTCCTTTGTCTGATATTGTTCCATCATCTGTCTGCCGCCTCCTTTTCATCTGTATTTTCACCAGTCATCAAAAGACCGATCTTTTCCTTCGTCGCTTTTTTTGCATCCAGAATTCCTGTTATCCTGCCGTGACACAGCACCATAATCCTGTCGGAAAGCTCAAGCAGAACATCAAGGTCCTCTCCAATATACATAACTGCCACGTTTTTCTTTTTCTGTTCATTTAAAAGCTCATACACCGTATAAGAGGAGTTGATGTCAAGTCCTCTGACCGGATATGCTGTAACCAACAGATTTGGATTGGACTCAATCTCCCTTCCGAGCAGTACCTTCTGTACGTTTCCGCCACTCATCAGGCGCACCGGAACCTCAATTCCCGGCGTTACGATACGAAGCTTTTCCACAAGCTTCTGTGCAAGCTCTCTTGCAGGCTTCCGGTTTACGAAGGGTCCCTTCCCTTCGCGGTAATTCTTTAACAGCATATTATCTGTCATTCCCATAGACGCTACCAGTCCCATACCAAGGCGGTCCTCCGGGACAAAGCTCATGCTGACGCCCTTCGCAATAATCTCAGACGGGCTCTTGCCAAGCAGATTTTCCTTTTCATACAAAACAGCACCTGCCTTTGCCTGCATCAGACCTGCGATTGTCTCGCAAAGCTCTTTTTGTCCGCTGCCTGCAACGCCAGCAACACCGAGGATTTCTCCCTTTTTGATTTCAAAGGAAATATCATCGATTGCCCGGCTGCCATCCGGCTTATCTACCGTCAAATCTACAACCTTTAAAATCGTTTCAGGGCGAACTGGCTCTGGACGTTCTATCTCAAGATTTACGGCGTGTCCTACCATCAGCTCTGTCAGCTTTGCTGTATCGCAATCCGCTGTTTTTACCGTATCAATACTCTTTCCCTTCCGCAGAATCGTTACACGGTCGCTGATTGAGAGCACCTCCTGCAGCTTATGGGTAATGATGATAATGGCGCAGCCCTTTTCCTTCATCCTGCGCAGAATTGTAAACAGCCTGTCTGTCTCCTGAGGTGTCAGAACCGCGGTAGGCTCATCCAGAATCAAAATCTGTGCGCCTCTGTATAAGACCTTTAAAATCTCTACCGTCTGCTTTTCGCTGACACTCATTTCTGAAACATATTTTTCCGGCTCTATTTCCAAGCCAAATCCAGCACTGATCTGACGTATTTTTTCCTTCAGAATCTTATTACCCGGTTTTTTGCCTTCCGTTCCAAGTATGATATTATCCATTGCCCGAAAGGCTTCCACCAGCTTGAAATGCTGATGAATCATACCGATTCCAAGACGCATGGCATCTACCGGCGAACTGATTGTCACTTCATTTCCGCCAATCCTGATCTGTCCGCTGTCCGGATGATAGATTCCTGAGAGCATATTCATCAGCGTTGTTTTACCGGAACCGTTTTCTCCCAGCAGCGCCAATATCTCGCCGTAACGGACAGAGAGGTCGATCTCGTCATTGGCAATCACAGTTCCAAAAGTTTTTGTAATTTTCCTGCACTCAATGGCATTCTCTGCCGCAGCCGTATTTTCCATAGTTTTTCATCCTGTCGTTTGTACAAAATCAGGCGGTCATAATAAGTGACCGCCTGTAAATAGACTTTGTTTTATTATTTTACAACAACGTTCTTGAAATACCAGTTCATGTTTCCGGTAATATCTGCGTCAGCCATGTGCTGTCCCTCAGTTCCTACCGTAGAGCCATCATTGGTTTCAATTACGCCGTCAAATACGTCCCATTCGCCGGAAACAATCTTTGCCTTTGCTTCATCAATCGCTTCCTGAGTTCCATCTGCACAGAAATCAGCTAAAGGTGCAATTGTAACAAGACCGTCTTCCATACCGCCGAAATAGTTAGAGCCATCCCATGTACCATCGATGACAGACTGTACTGCCTTTGTATAATATACGGACCAATCCCACATAACGGAAGTCAGAACAGCATCCGGTGCATCTTTGGACATATCGGAGTTATAGCCAACACCAAAAACACCAGCCTTTTCTGCTGCTGTCTGCGGGTTAGGAGTATCACAGTGCTGTCCGATTACATCACAGCCCTCTGCGATCAGAGCCTGAGCTGCCTGTGCTTCACCTTCCGGATCGAACCAGCTATTGGTTACCTTTACATATACCTCACAATCAGGATTTACGGAATAAGCGCCCATTGCAAATGCGTTGCAGCCGCCTGTTACCTCAGAGTTATCCTGACCCATTGCAGCTACATAACCAATCTTATTGGTCTGGGTCTTTTTACCTGCTGCAATACCTGCAAGGTATCTTGCCTGATAAATTCTTCCAAAATAATTGTTAAAGTTTACACCATTGGATTTATATCCGGTTCCGTGAGAGAAAATAACATCCGGGAACTCTTCTGCCAGCGCTTCGCAGGTATCCATAAAGCCCCAGCTTGTTGCAAAAATAATGTTGCAGCCTTCCTCAACGCACTCACGCATCGCATTTTCGATTGCTGTTGCGTCAGAATCATTTACATTGTTCTTACGGATAATCTGTGAATCGTCAAGGCCAAGATTTTTCTGCATGCCAACGATTCCCTGATCATGTGTATAGGTATATCCGCTGCCCTCCGCCGGATCAGTAATATGGATTACACCTACTTTGATGTCTTCCTTTGCGATTGCAGGCATCACACCCTCTGCAGATGCTGCTGCGCCATCGCCCTCTGCTGCCGCTTCCGTAGCCGCTGCATCCTCTGTCTTTGGTGCCTCACCTGTTCCAGCAGCAGAGCCGCATGCGCACAGAGAAGCCGTCATAGCTGTAGCCAGAACCAGACTCAACCATTTTTTCATAAACTGTTTCCTCCTCATAGGTAAAATTGATGTAAAGTTAACCGACTATTCCACTCTATAATATTTTCTGGAAAAATTCAACATTTTATTTTATCTTTTTGCCTGTGTCATAAGCACGGTCATTGCACGGTTTAATCCATCTACCGTCAACTTGTACATCGGAAGCATTTCCTTAATCGCTGTTTCCGCCTCTCTCCAAGGAGCCTTTCCGGGCGCCATTTTAGGATTCATCCATACAATCTTTTTATAATGCTTTTTCAGAAGAAGCAGCCAGTCCATACCGCACAGCCCACCATTAGGTCCTCTGTAATTTCCTGTCTCGGAGTATAATTCCTCAGGTGCCATCGCCGCATCTCCTACGATAATCACCTTATAATCGCTGTCAAGATTACGGAACATCCACTCTGTCTCAATCCAGTCGCCGTTTTCACATTCCGGCGTTTTGTACAGATGGCTGTAAATGCAGTTATGAAAATAATATGCTTTAACGTCCTTATAATGATTTGATTTATTTACCGACTGGAACAGCTCATTAAGCAGCCGCGTATATGGAATCATCGTGCCGCCGGAATCCATCAGAAGCAACAGCTTTACTGCATTTTTTCTGGGCTTTTCCATAACAATCTGAAGGCAGCCGCCATTGTTGCAGGTCTTATCAATCGTGCCGTTAATATCCAGCTCCGTCTTTGGAATATCCAGTCTGGTTGAAAACTGGCGCAGTCTGCGCAGCGCCTGCTGGAATTGTCTGTTATCCAGCACGCGGTCATCCCTAAAATCCCGGAATTTGCGCTCTCCGACAACAGCAAATGCAGACTGATAGCCTGTCTGTCCGCCGACCCTGACACCGCCGATATTGCCGCCGGTATTTCCGAAGGAGGTCTTGCCCATCGTACCAATCCAGAAGCTTCCGCCGTTGTGCTCGCTGTCCTGATCCCTCAGTCTGTCCTTAAACTTCTGCTCCACATCATCTTTATCGACCTTGATTTCCTCTATCTGATTGAGCCACTGCTTTTCTTCCATTTGCAGCATCTCGTTCATTTCTTCCTTGTTGAGCCAGCGAAGCATCTGCTTTGTTACTTCATTTTCCGACTTTACGCCCTTGAAGCATTCCTCAAACGCCATGTCAAACTTATCATATTCCACTTCGCTCTTAACAAGGATCATGCGGGCAAGGTAATAAAATTCCGTCAGACTGCTCCCTGCAAGCCCCTTATCCAGCGCTTCCTGAAGGGTCAGCCATTCGCTCAGGGTAATTTTCAGCCCCTTAGCCTTACATACAGTGAAAAATTTTTGAAACATAGATTAGTCCACCTTATGAAGTACGGTTTCCAGGTCCTCATCTTTTTTTACAATAACGCCGACAAACGGCAGCTTTTCACGAATTTCATCCGCCGAAACGCCGCCAATCTGAAGCGCATTGAGCCAGTCAATCAGTTCAGAGGTGCTCGGCTTTTTCCGAATATCACGCATGGAGCGAATATCGTAGAAGGCTTCCATTGCATTTTTCAGAAGATTTTCCTTAATGTCAGGATAATGCACTCTGACAATCTCCTCCATCAGCGCAGCATCAGGGAATGAAATATAATGGAATATACATCTGCGCAGGAAAGCGTCCGGCAGCTCCTTTTCCGCATTTGAAGTAATGATTACAATCGGGCGGTGCTTTGCCTTTACTGTACGCTTTGTTTCATGGATATAAAATTCCATCTGGTCCAGCTCCCATAAAAGGTCATTTGGAAATTCCAGATCTGCCTTATCAATTTCATCAATCAGAAGAACTACCTGCTCCTCGCTGTCAAATGCCTCTCCCAGCTTTCCAAGCTTAATATAACGTGAAATATCATCTACGCCCGCTTCTCCAAACTGACCGTCATACAGACGCTGGATTGTATCGTATACATACAGACCATCCTGTGCTTTTGTCGTAGATTTGATATTCCAGATAACAAGCCGCTTACCCAGGGAATTTGCAACAGCCTGCGCAAGCATCGTTTTTCCGGTTCCCGGCTCGCCCTTAATCAGCAACGGCTTCTGGAGCGCAATCGCCACATTCACGCTCGCCATCAGTTCAGCGGACGCCACATAGTCCTTCGTACTGGTAAAATTGTTTTCTGCCATACCTTTTCTCCTTTTATCTCTCTGTTATGCTTCCCAGGGGATGTCTGAATTTTCAATCTTTTTATCCCGCAGCATCAAATCCTTTACCGCTTCATCCGCACGCTTTCCTTCAAAGAGTACGGCATTTACCTGTTCAATGATTGGAAGCTGGACGCCGCACTTTTCTGCTAACCGCACTGCTGCCTTCGCAGAATATACGCCCTCCACTACCATTTTGACTTCCTTCATCGCTTCCTCATAGGAATAGCCCTTACCAATCAGAATACCTGCCCGCCTGTTTCTGGAGTGCATACTCGCACAGGTAACAATCAAATCGCCGATGCCGGAAAGACCGCTGAAGGTCTCCACCTTTCCGCCCATCGCAGTTCCAAGCCTTGCAATCTCCGCAATGCCTCTGGTAATCAGCGCCGCCTTGGTATTGTCCCCATATCCAAGTCCGTCTGCAATGCCCGCCGCCAGCGCAACTACATTTTTAAGAGCAGCGCCCAGCTCAATGCCGAGCACGTCCGGGCTGGTATATACACGGAATACCTCATTCATAAAAATTCCCTGTAAATATTCCGCTGTTTTTCTATCATGCGCTCCCACAACAATCGTTGTCGGGATTCCTCTGCCGACCTCCTCTGCATGGGAGGGACCTGACATAACCGCAACAAGCGCCTGCGGGATTTCCTCTTCGATTACCTGGGACAGCGTTTTTAGGGAATCCTCTTCAATTCCCTTTGCCACATTGACAATAATCTGCCCCTCTGCCACATAGGGCTTCATAGTATGCGCCGTACTCCGCACATAAGGGGAGGGTACTGCCAGCACCAGTACCTGCTTGCCCGAAACTGCCTTCTCTAAATCAGAGGTTACTTCTATTTTTTCCGGCAGCTTTACGCCGGGCAGCTTATCAGGATTCTCCCGCTTTGTCTGTAATGTATGTACCTCATCTTCTATGATGGACCAGAGCGTTACCTCATGCCCGTTTCCACACAAAAGAACCGCAAGTGCCGTTCCCCAGCTTCCTGCGCCAATTACACCAATTGATGCCATTTTTTTATTTCCTCCTCAAACTCTTTAAGCCGCTGCCATGAAACAGTTACAGCTCGCTCTTTTTGAACAGATAGGTCTTTCTCTCCTCGCCCTTTAACAGACGGACAATGTTTGCACGATGCTTTACATAAGCCATAATTGTAAGGAAAGCACCGATTGCATACATCTCAAGCAGCGCACTCTGGCTCATGCCAAAAACACCCATCTGCCCAAGTACCACCAGCTCAATCATAAAGCCCGCATACACCAGCAGCGAACCAAGAGAAACATAATGCGTAATCAAAAATGCGGAAAAGAATAAAACCACGCCGACAGGAATGAATGCCGGATGAAACGAAAGAATCAGTCCTGCGGTTGCAGCGATTCCCTTTCCACCTCTGAACTGCAGATAAAATGGAAAATTGTGTCCAAGAATTGCTCCTGCTGCCGCATACAACATCAGCAGATAGATAATATCTGGTCTGCTCTGGGAATACAGAAGCCTTGCCAGCAGAATCGCAAAAATACATTTGAGCACATCGCCAGCAAATACCGTAAGTCCTGCCTTTGTTCCAAATACTCTCAGGGTATTTGTCGTTCCTGCATTGCCGCTTCCTACTTTTCGAATATCCACGCCTTTTAATTTACCATAAATATAAGCCGTCTGAAAAAGCCCGAACACATAACCGATTGCAAGACAAATAATCCGTTCCATTAGTTTTCTTTCCTTTCTCTGATGATAAACCGAAGGGGCGTACCGCGAAAGCCAAATGCCTCCCGAATCTTATTTTCAATATACCGTGTATAAGAAAAGTGCATCAATTCCTTATCATTTACAAAAATAACAAAGGTCGGCGGCTTTACCGATACCTGTGTGATATAGAAAAGCTTTAACCGTTTTCCCTTATCAGACGGCGGCTGCTGCAGGGCGACTGCCTCTGTCATAATCTCATTTAGGACACCGGTTGCAACGCGGAGCGCATGATTTTCAATTACCATGTCAATCAAATCAAAGAGCTTTGGCAGCCTCTGTCCAGTCTGGGCTGAGATGAAAAGCAGCTCCGCATAAGGCATATAGGAAAGTACCTCGCGTATTTTATTGGTATACTTATAGATGGTCTTATCATCCTTTTCCACTGCATCCCACTTGTTCACAGCGATAATAACACCCTTGCCGCGCTCATGCGCAATTCCTGCAATCTTGGCATCCTGCTCTGTCACGCCTTCATTTGCATCGATTACGAGCACTACGACATCCGCACGTTCCACAGCGCTGACCGTACGCACAATCATATATCGCTCCAGCTCTTCCTTTATTTTATTTTTCCGTCTCAGTCCCGCTGTATCAATAAACACATACTCTCTGCCGTTGTGTACAACCTCTGTATCTATTGCATCCCTCGTCGTGCCTGCAATATCGGACACGATTACACGGTTTTCCCCAATCAGCCTATTGATTATGGAAGACTTACCGACATTCGGCTTGCCGACAATCGCAATCTTGGGACGCTCGTCCTCCTGCTCCTCCCATGCTTCTGTAGGGAAATGTGAAATCACAATGTCCAGCATATCGCCGATGCCAAGTCTGTTGGCTGCTGAAATCGGCAGCGGTTCTCCGATGCCGAGGTTATAAAACTCATATACATCCGGCATGAATTTCTGAAAATCATCTGTTTTATTTACAACCAGCACCACCGGCTTATGAGAGCGCCGCAGCATATCCGCCACCTTGGCATCTGCATCTACAAGTCCCTGCCGCACATCCGTCATAAAAAGGATGACATCTGCCGTATCAATGGCAATCTGTGCCTGCTCGCGCATCTGAGACAAAATGACATCTTTGCTGTCAGGCTCAATTCCTCCTGTATCAATCAAAGTAAACGAATGGTCAAGCCAAGTTACATCCACATAAATCCGGTCTCTTGTGATTCCGGGTGTATCCTTTACAATCGAAATCATCTCTCCGGCAAGCGCATTGAACAGTGTGGATTTTCCGACATTTGGTCTTCCTACAACTGCCACAATGGGCTTTCCTTTTTTCCTGCTCATCTATTTCTCCTTCTATTTCCATTTGGTTATTTTAAGCGTCCATCTGCTGAATTCCAAGCATCTGTCTTACAAAATCATGTCCGCTTGATTTTACAATATTTACAGTTACTTGTAAAGCATTGCCAAGCTCCTGCTGCGTCATATCATCCAGAAAGATACGTTCCTCCGTACGCAGAACATTTTCCGGCAGAAACAATGCCTCCCCAAGTAATTTTCCCTGCAGCTGCTTTCTTATATCCCCACCCGTCAAAAGGCCTGATACCGTAATCATTTCCCCGAAAAAGCGGTTTTTGATTTCATAAACATGAATAGTCAGAAGTGGGAATGCTTCCATGAGGCGGTCTGCCATTTTACAGATATAAGGATAAGCGAGCACCCCTGTCGCTACCGATACCTCACGTTCTGCCCCCAGTGCAGCGCTTTCCCTTGCCAGTGCAAGCGCCTGCGTAAATTCCTCCTCCTGCAGGCGTAACATCCCAACTCCATTTTCAAGCTGTAAATATCCATCGTAGCGTTCCTCTTCCGGCATCGGAAGCCCTGCAAGCGCATACCACTCGTCACTGGCATGGACAAAATGAATCCCATGCTCCCTGTATATCCTATCCTGCCAGGAATGAATCAGCGAAAGGACTGCCCCTGCGTCCTCCCGGTCAAACGGCTCTAACGGATACAGTCCCTCGCGGTATCTGGAAAGCCCCACTGGCACTACCGATACGCTTTCAAGCTGCGGAATATACCTCGTCAAATCCCGTATGCTGCGGTCAAGCTCCGCTCCGTCATTAACGCCTTTGCAGAGTACAATCTGTCCATTCATAATAATGCCGCCTTCATAAAGGCGGTCTACTTTTTTCAGTGCTTCTCCGGCAAACCGGTTATTCAGCATCCTGCATCTTAACTCTGGGTTTGTCGTCTGAAACGATACGTTGATAGGCGAGAGATGATACCGGATAATCCGCTCAATGTCATGCTCTGACATATTTGTCAGCGTCACATAATTGCCCTGCAGAAAGGAAAGCCTGGAATCATCATCCTTAAAATAAAGTGTATCCCTCATTCCCTTCGGCATCTGGTCAATAAAGCAGAAAATACATTTGTTATGGCAGGAGCGGTACGCATCCATCAGTCCATTTTCAAATTCAACGCCTAAATCTTCCTCGTAATCCTTATCAATCTCCAAAAGCCATTCCTCGCCAGAGGGCTTTGCAACCAATACTTCTATATATTCATCTTTGATATAATACTGATAATCAAAAACATCCATGATCTCCTGCCCGTTAATTGCAAGCAGTCTGTCACCCGGCTCAATACCAAGCTCCTCGGCAATGCTCTGCGGCAGCACACGTCCGATCAGATGTCCCTTTTCCTTCATATTCACAGCTCCTTCGTCTCTTCCATTCTACTAGAATTTTCTTGACGTGTCACTAACATAATGATATAAAATTTATGGATATATTTATCTTTTCATGTTATTTTCTGGGAGGAAGTCATGCCGAATATTGAAAAACTGGAGACCGCTCTGCCCGTCGCTCCGCTCAAGCTGGTTGCGATGCGTTCTGCGGAAAATCTCGGGCGTAAAATCAACGATTATCTTGTGGAATTCCGCCGGAATATCCATCATTCCTTAAAACGCGACCCTGCTTTTCATGGTTATACAGAAAGCAGCTATCTTTGCAATGTTGACTGCCCGCGCTTTGGTTCCGGTGAAGGAAAAGGCATCTTTCATGAAAGTATTCGTGGAAAAGACCTCTATATCCTTGTTGATGTATGCAATCACAGTATTACCTATCCGGTAAACGGTTATATCAACCACATGTCACCGGATGACCATTATCAGGACTTGAAACGCATCATTGCCGCCGCTGCCGGAAAAGCGCACCGTGTCAATGTCATTATGCCGTTTCTGTATGAGGGCAGACAGCATAAGCGTTCCAGCCGTGAATCTCTGGACTGCGCATATTCTCTGGAAGAGCTGCACGCAATGGGCGTCTCCAATATCATTACCTTTGATGCGCATGACCCGCGTGTGCAAAATGCAATTCCACTGGCTGGCTTTGACAACTTTACTGCACATTATCAGTTTCTCCGTACTCTGCTGCGCAATGTGCCGGACCTTGTTATCGACAAGGAGCATACCGTTGTTATCAGCCCTGATGAGGGCGCTTTAAACCGTGCCGTATATTTTGCCGGTGTTCTTGGCGTCGATACTGGTATGTTCTACAAACGCCGTGATTATTCTACTATTGTAAATGGGAAAAATCCCATTGTCGCACATGAATTTCTGGGCGATAACATCGAAGGAAAAGACGTGTTTATCATAGATGATATGATTTCTTCCGGAGAAAGCATCTTAGACACTGCAAGGCAGCTAAAAGCAATGCACGCAAAGAGAGTTTTCCTCTGCACCACCTTTGGACTCTTCACAAATGGACTTGGCAATTTTGATGCTGCTTACGAAAGAGGCGACTTTGACCGCGTCATTACTACAAACCTCTGCTATCTGACTCCGGAAGCAAAGGACAAGCCTTATTTTCTGGAAGCCGATATGAGTAAATTCCTTGCTTCCATCATTGATTTTTCCAATCATGACAGCTCGCTTGGAAATGTCATGACGCCGACAGAAAAAATACACACAATTCTTGAAAAATACAATCTGCGGGAGGATGTGGCTTTATAGCCCATCCACCCGCAGATTTTTGTCTTACAGGCATCTCTCGCACAAAACACTTTTCATTTCCAGCAAACGATTTTATGAATTCTTTTTCCAGCCATTGTGGATACGCTTCTCTAGCTCAGGAAATGATTTCAGTCCGCTCAGCACATCGTATGTCTCTACGCAGGAGGCTCCTGTTGCGACCGCAAGCCTTAAGCACTCCTTCAGCGGATAGCCCTGCAGCATCGCAGCCAAAAACGCACCGATTGTCGTATCACCCGCACCCGTGCCGGAGCGAACCTTATCTGGTACATAGCTTGTTTCAAAGCCCTCCTGTCCAGCCCAGTCCGTGCAGTCCTTCGAAAGTCTCTCGGAAAGTCTTCTGGCAAAAGAAGCACCAGCAGTTTTGTAATACAGTCCAGGAGCGCCGCATTTAATCAGGACACACCCCGCTCCCATCTTAATGCACTTTTCTGCCAGAGGTTTTACATCCTCCTCAAGCGAAATCACTTCTGTAATATCCTTCTCCCCACAGCGGGCAAGTATTTCATGATATTTTTTTCTGTCAAGCAGCATCAAAAGCTCCTCGATGCTTGGCAGAAAGAAATCCGTATGCGGCAGCGCCTTTGATAAAATTGTCTCCCAGTCTGCTCTCCCCGCCTCTGATTTTTCCTGTACCATTGCAAGGTCGAGAGACGTTAAGACACCCGTCTTTGCGACCTCTGAAAATAATCTGATAAACTCCGCGCCTTCATTTTCATACATGGAGCGCATAATCGTAGGATAGCCAAAATGGAATAAATCCGCTTCCCGCACCTTCTGCATATCAACATCGTGCGCATAAAACAGATCATTCACACCTGCATTATGTAAGAATATCCTGTCAATTCCCGGAATCGCAAGAATAATGGAATACGACGTGCCTGCTTCATCAGAAGCAATCAGCCCGTCTCCACAGCCATACCCGGCTGCAACCCGCCGTATGATTTCTGCAAAGTCATCCTGCCCAGTCTTGCCCATCAGAGTAACATCTATGCCAAGTATTTTCATGGCAAGTCCCGTATTGGCAACTGCTCCGCCTGTACTGATGGTAATGTTTCCTGCTTCAAGCAGCTTGCCCGGTGCGAGGGCCTGACTTACGCTTGTTACCTTTTCGCCTGGAATCTCCGGTGTAATATCTACACAGATATGTCCCGCAACAACTGCTTTTCTGCCCATAGCGCTTCATCCTTTCTTTCTGTTTATTTATTTAAGCGCTTCCGCGCTTGCTCTCATCTGGCTTGCTTTTCTTTTGCTTCGGTAAGACTCGCAAACTCGCGCTTCCGCGCCTGTTCGTTTGCTCTCATCTGGCTTGCTTTTCTTTTGCTTTGGTAAGACTCGCAAACTCGCGCTTCCGCGCCTGTTCGTTTGCTCTCATCTGGCTTGCTTTTCTTTTGCTTTGGTAAGACTCGCAAACTCGCGCTTCCGCGCTTTTTGCCTGCTGCCGCAGGCGTTTGCTCGTTAATAAGCGCAGAAAAACAAATGGCGCCTTACAGCGCCGCTTGTTTTTCTTTTGCGCTTATTACATTATAGCACAATCAGAAAGGTTATCACAGCTTTAAAAAGGTCTCCGTCTGATAAAATTTCAAAGCGACCCTTTTGCAGCTCCGTCAGGTTTTTCGCAATGGAAAGCCCTAGTCCGCTTCCCTCCGTCGTTCTCGCCTTATCTCCCCGGATAAAGCGCTCTGTCAGCTCCTGTGTGCTGACGCCAATCGGCATTGCCGAAATATTTTTAATCGAAAGGCGTGCTTTCTCCACTTCTCCTTCCTTTATCCTCTTTAGCTCCACATAAACCCTTGTATTTTCAAGCGCATACTTGCAGACATTCTGGAACAGGTTTTCGACAACTCTCCAAATCCGTCTGGCGTCCGCATAAATCAGTACCGGCGATTCCTCCATGCTGACGATAAGGTTTAGACCGCGTTCCTCAAAACGCTCTGTAAATTCACCAATCGCCTGATGCATCAGTTCCTTTAAGTCAAGCTTTGTACATTGCAGTTCAATGTTGCCCGAAGATATTTTTGACGCTTCCACCAAATCCTCTGTCAACTGCTTTAACCGCTGGGATTTATTTTCAAGCACCGTAAGATACTTTTGAATTCTTTCATTCTCTACCGGCTCTCTTTTAATCAAATCAACATAATTGATAATAGAGGTCAGAGGCGTTTTAATATCATGTGATACATTTGTAATCAAATCTGCCTTCAGGCGTTCATCTCTCGTACTTGTCTCCACTGCCTGCCGGATACCATTTCCAATACTGTTTACCGCTTCCGCAAGAATTCTGTTGTCCCCATACATTTTAGCCGTATCAATCTGATAATCCAGATTGCCGCCCTTGATATTTTCGATTCCGTCTAGTATCCTGCGCTGTACGCGCTTATTTCTATAGATAAAGATTCCCGCAAGAACGTCAAAAATAACTGCCGCCATATTAAAATGAGAGGAAATCAAAAAACCATTTATCCCAACAAACAAAAGATAGGGCACCCATACACGCACAACGTTTCTGCTGTCATTATAAATGCCGATAAAAATATTCTGGAACTTGAGGAAAATCCTATAAATCAGGAAATCCTTCCACAGCGTTCCCGCCTTGATTCTTCTCACAAGGCTCATGTAGAAAAAGAGCAGAACGCTCGTCAGCAGCGCAGTTCCAAGTGCAAGCGCCGTCAAAATTTCCCAGTTTTCCGCAGCTCCAGAAATCAGCTCTGCTACTGCAATCTGCGTAATTACAAATATTCCTATCGCCGCCAGAATCCCCAAAAAGGCGGCAAGCTCCGTATACAGGTGGTCAAACCAAAGCAGGAATACTCCATCCACTCCCTTTCTTCTTCCCGCCTGACCGGTAATTACACCGAGTACCAGAAGTGATAAAACTGCACAAAATACACTCAGCAAAATGTACAAATATCCCGGTGCCGCCAGATTATAGCTTTCCTTTGCAGATAAAAACGCATCTGCATAAGGATAATGCGTATCAATACCAATCCAGATAGCGGTATTGTCCGAGTACGCATAGCGGTAATTGCTCCAAATGCTCCGCATCTGCGCTTCCCGTATCGAAGTATTGCTCTGATAGGTAAATTTTGCAGGAGAAAAGCAAAGGTATCTTCCCATTCCTGTAAAATAAGTCTCTATTTCCTGAAGCGACTTCCTTTGCAACTCTGTATTGCTGTATATCGCTTCTCTCCCGTCCACTTCTTCCCGGATACAGTATTTGAAGTTGGACGGAGCTGCGTCATAATATGCCTGATATTCTTTATAGGAGGTATAATTTTCGCAGAGCATGGTAACCGTGTCATCCAGATAATCTACAAAGGTTTCCAGCTCATTCACGCTGTTTACATGTGCCAGAATGGATTTCCCATCAGACGGGCGGTAACGTTCTATCGGAACCAGCACATAGCGCTCATGAACACCATCCTCCGCAATCTCCGCGGACTCACTCTCCTCTGCTTCCTGTACAGCCGCTGACCTGCCATGTGCATCCTGTATCATCCGTTCAACTTCCGTATATGGATATTCCTCCACACTGATTCCATCGCCCGACTGTCCCCACTGAATCAGGTCGCCCAGCCGATAGCAGACGCTCGTTTCCGTTACCGGAATTTCTTCAAAATGCCTTGCATACTGCTCAATGTCAATCTGCTTTGTCTTATCAAAAACACCATCTGTTTCCAGTTGGCTCCGGATAACGACATACCGTACAATATCATCCAGATTATCATATACCATATCATTAAATACATCAGAATCCTCAAATGCCGCCGTCCTTGAAAAGGGGCTGATATAATAATTCAGATTCAGTGTATTTTTGCGGTTTGGCACACTGATAATCGCATTGCAGGAAACCACGCCGATACAGACCGCGCACAGCGTTGTAAAAAGGATTTCCAAAAATATCATAACTGCTTTTCGCCCTTTTCCGTATCTGCCTGATTTCATAGCATTCATTCCTCCTACTGCCTGTCAATCTTGTAGCCAACACCCCAGACCACCTTAAGGTATCTTGGTTCCTTTGGATTTATTTCTATTTTTTCCCGAATATGGCGGATATGCACTGCAACGGTATTGTCCGCTCCAATAGCTTCCTCATTCCAGATAGCCTCATAAATCTGGTTAATTGAAAATACCCTGCCCTGATTTTTTATCAGAAGCAGCAGAATATTATATTCAATCGGCGTCAGCTTGACCGGTTCGCCATCCACGCTAACCTCTTTTGTCGTATCATTGATTACAAGACCGCCCGCGCTGTAAAGCTTTCCATTTTCCTCAATTCCGTCGATGCTTCCAAGCTTTGTATATCTGCGGAGCTGGGATTTGACCCGGGCAGTCAATTCCAGTGGATTAAACGGCTTTGTCACATAATCATCCGCACCGATATTCAGTCCCAGAATCTTATCTGAATCCTCCGATTTTGCAGAGAGAATAATAATCGGAATACTGTATTTTTCACGAATCCGCAGCGTCGCATGAATCCCGTCCAGCCTCGGCATCATCAAGTCCATAATCAGAAGCTGCACCTTTTCCTTTTCCAGAATCTGAAGGGCTTCCATTCCATCATAGGCCTTCAATACCCGGTACCCTTCCTGAACCAGATAAATCTCGATTGCCTCTACAATCGCTTTATCATCATCGCATACCAATATAGTTGTCATAGTCGTTTCCTCTCATATCTCCTTCCCCTGTAGCTTCAGCATAGCATCCGCTTATTAAGAGGAGGCGCATAATTTATTTAAGTTTTCCTTAAGTTCCCATCAGGACTTTAATGCGAGAAATGCGCCAAGGTTTCCTCGCTTTCCATGCGACGCCCTGTGGGAAAACAAAAGCTTTGGATTGCAGCAGGTACAAATATCCGTTACGGCAATCTGGGCATCTGGAATCCCGGCTTCTACTAAAATACGTCTGTTTGCCTCCCATAAATTCAGCAGATACTTTCCTTCTCCTTTTGCACGCAGCACAGGTACTCCGCCCATTTCATTTTCTGCAGACAGCTTAGAAAACTGTTCTGCCACATCTTCTGATACCTCATAACAGCTGCCGCAGATAGAAGGTCCGATAGCTGCCACAATATCCTCTGGATGGCTGCCAAACTCCCTTGCCATCGTCTCTACCGTTACTTTTCCGATTTTCTTTACCGTTCCGCGCCAGCCCGAATGTGACAGTCCAATAACCCGCCGCACGGGGTCTACAAAATAAAGCGGCACGCAGTCTGCAAAAAATGCGCACAGAACGACTCCCGTCTCATTCGTTACAAGCCCGTCCACATCACGATAATCCCGCTCCCGCAGAATCCCCTTTCCTCTATCCGCTCCGGTAACAACGCGCACATTCGCCGTATGCGTCTGGTCAGTAAACACAAAATCCTCTATACGGCTTCCCATAGCATCTGCAATCCGGCGGAAGTTTTCATCTACACATGTCTTTTGGTCACCTCTTGTATAGCTTAAATTCATGCTTGCAAATTCATTCTGGCTGATGCCGCCAAGTCTTGTACTGAACAGGTGCGTAACCGCTCCCGTATTTTCCAGAATGGGGAAGGTTAACGTACACAACTCCCCTTCCCTGTGGCATTTTGTCGTTTCCCTGCCATACTCTTTTTTTATCTGCATTATCCTCTCTCCCTATCCTTTCTAAAACAAATGCGGAAAAGCATCCCTGTACCATCTGATCTGCTCACCTTCGATTGCCAGAACGTCATAACGGATGGCAGTATCTTCTCCATAATGATGAAGATACCGGTAGTAATCCGCGCACCTGCATATCTTTCTCTGCTTATGCAGGGTAACGGCACTTTCCGGTATTCCCTTTCCTCTTGTGCTTCTGTATTTTACCTCAACAAAAACAAGGCAGCCCTCCTGTATGCCAATTAAGTCAATCTCACCCTGCCTGTTTCGGAAATTTTTTTCCACGATATGTACGCCCTGCTTTTCCAGATAGGAAGCCGCCTTCTGTTCTCCAGCGCTGCCGAGCGCACGGGTCGTATTTCCTTCCTTCATATTCCTCCAGCCATTTTACGTCAATCCTTCATTCTCGCCCGTATCTTATCCATTGCATCAACAAATACAAGAATCTCTGCCACAGCCTCATACAGCTCCGGCGGAATCATTTCTCCAATCTGTAAATGGGAAAGCGTTCCTGCAAGCTTGGCGTCCTCATGTACTGGAACGGATGCCTGCTGCGCCGTCTCAATAATGCGTTCTGCTAAAACACCCTGTCCGCTTGCAACGACGCGCGGCGCATTGTCATTCGGATCGTATGCAATCGCAATCGCCTGTTTTGCCTTTTCCTTTTTTTCGTCCATTTTTCTCCTTATGTCCTGACATCAAAAGACTGTCTCCCAATTACGCTGATATTCCTGTCTGTTTCCAGTATCTTTTCCATTGCGCTTTTAGGCTCCTCCAGCAGTGTCACGCTGCTGGCTGTATCATATCCTTTTTCCTGAAGCCTGCTTGTCAGAAGGTCCATGTTTTTTTCTAAAAGCAAAAGACTTTTTTCATCTGCAAGGCGGAAATTGGTCTGAATTTTATTTTGCTGCATTGTCACATAGACGTCCACTGCACCGAGATGCTCCATATCAAGATGCAGAAAAGCACTGACATTTCCATTCTTTTTCGCAAGATTTTTCTTGTTCGTATAGACGTACAGCTCTCCATTTGCCTGCTGCCCGCCAAGCTTTAACGGAAGCTGTACATACTGATAGAGCTGGTTTAGCTGATTCATAAAATCCAGATTCTCTCTGAGGTTTGAAACGCTCCTTCCAAGCTGTGTTTCTCCGCGAACCGCCTCAGACAGAGCGCGGGTAATCGCCCTGCTCTGCTCATTCAGACGCTCATACAGTCTTTGCACCTCCTGCTTTTCCACCTGCAGGGGTTCTGTAAGCGTCCATTGCTTTCCAATCTGCGCACGGAATATTTTCTGGAATGCCTTCGATAAAAACAACTCTTTTATCGCCTGCTGCTCCAAAGGCGCCCCCGCCTGCTGTGCCAGCTCTCTGACAAGCTCCGAAAGCTTCTGGGAATCCATTTCCCCGGATAAAAGACGGTTTATGGTCTCCGGCTGCGCTCCTGCGCTCTCTGCCAGCCTTGCAAGCTGGATGCGGTCAGCTTTTGGAATATTTTCTTCCGCTTCCTCTATGCCGCTATCCTCTAAAGGCTGCGCACCCTCCGGCAGATCTGCCGTCTGTTTTACAGCCTCCTTTACCATACCTTTATCAATAGCTGTATCCGCCTGATTTCCTTCCAGGCTCTCTTTTACCTGAACTTCTTTTTCACTCTCCGGCAATATGGAAATATCCTCTGTCACTGCCGCCGGAAGTTCTCCTGCTTCTGTCAAAACATTCGCTTCTTCCGGCATTTTGCCTTCAAATATCTGTAACAGCTTTCCTATCAGAGCCGTACCTTCGCCGGTTTCGCCCGATGCAAAAAGCTGTTCCACAGATGCTGGAATTTCATCTGCAATCTGCATTACCGCCGACGACAGCTGATGCTCATAATTCTGATATGCCATAAACTGCTGTAAATTTTCATTTGTTATGGGAATCTGCAGTCGGCTCATCTGCACCGCCGCAGGAATCTCTCCTGCCTCCAGGAATGCGACCTGCTTATACATCCCCTGCAATGCCTCCCGACTTACGCTCATTCCCTCCTGCATCATGGAAAAGACCATCTGCAGACTTTTTTCTCCTGCCTCTATCCCGGCTTGTGACAGGGCGGAAAGCGCTGTACTCTCCTGTGCCATGTTCTGAAACAAGGGTCTTAGCATGACCAGACCGTCTCCGCCTTTTTGGACCTCAAACGTCACCTGTTCGCCTACCGAAGCTGCCATCTCCTGCTCCATTCTGGCATGCAGAACAGCATCTGAGGTGGACAGTCTAATCTGCACATCCTCTCCATTTCGTTCAGTAATCTCACCGCTTATAACCTGTCCTGAGCTTAAGTGCAGTTCTTCTCCAACAGGCAGAGCCCGTTCTGTTCCCGTCTGTGACACTCTGTAGGTGCCATCTGTCTGTGAAATACCTGGTTGAAAAAATCCGCTTAGATTCAGTGCCATATTCTTATCTCCACAGGCAATGCCTGTTTATACAAAATTATGAATAAAGGTTTTTCTGTGAATCGGACTGGGTCCTAACCGCTTTAATGCAGCTATATGCTCGCTGGAACCATAGCCCTTATTTGCAGCAAATCCATAACCCGGAAGCACGCTGTCATACTGTTCCATCAAACGGTCTCTTGTTACCTTTGCCACTATGCTCGCCGCTGCAATCGAAATGCTCTTGGCATCGCCCTTAATGATTGGCACCTGCCTGATTGTTATCTCTGGTATGGTTACGGCATCATTTAACAGAATATCCGGCTGCACAGACAATTTACCAACCGCCTGCCGCATTGCCTCATAGGTTGCCTGTAAAATATTGATTTCATCAATCCTCTCAGGACCCACAAATCCAAGCCCAACGCTGACAGCTTTCTCAATAATTATATCGTACAATTCCTCTCTTTTTTTAGCGCTGAGCTGCTTCGAATCATTCAGGTACAAAATATCGCAGTCCTTTGGCAGAATTACTGCGCCGGCAACTACCGGTCCTGCCAACGGTCCTCTTCCGACCTCATCGATTCCACAGATATACTGAAAATCTGCATATTCACGCTCATAAGCGCTCATTTTCCAGGTACGCTCGACCTCATTTTGATAGGCAGAAAACTTTTTTTCCGCCTGTTTTACCAGCGTCTGTACACCTGCCCTTACGTCCCTCTCATACGTACTTATAAAATCAGGCAGCTCTTTGACAGAAGCCGCCTGCATCCTTTTTTTAATCGTTCCAATTTTTTCTTCCATACCATTACCTACTGGTGCTTTAGTACACCGAATTTATTTAAAGGCCAAATCCTAACCCACGCCCTGCCGATAATGTCTCTGCGGTGGATGTTTCCAACACTTGGCTCTCTGCTGTCTGCACTGTTGTTCCGATTGTCCCCAAGCACAAAATATTCATCCTCGGCAAGCGTAATCTCCTGATACGCTCTGCCCGGATTGCGTATGGTCTCCCGTCCATAGGACTCATCCAACACCTCGCCGTCAATATAAATCGTGCCCTCATCATCAATGCGCACTGTCTCACCCGGCATCCCGATGATTCGCTTGATATAGTAGGTATCCTCCTCATACTGGAACGGAAATACAATAATATCAAAACGTTTCGGCGCACTGAAACGGTACGTCAGCTTATCCACAATCAGATTGTCCTGATCGCTGAGTGTCGTTTCCATTGAGCTGCCGCTGACCTCCGTCCTCTGTCCCACAAAGGTGATTACCAGATAGGTAAGCGCCAGCACCACCAGAAGATACAAGCTGGTGTCTAACAGTTCCTTAATGATTTTCTTCATACGTTCCCCCATCCTCCGGCAGTTCAAGGGTAATTCCGCCCAGCTTTCCGCCTCTGAATTCATCTATCAGAATTGCCGAGGCCTTCCTCAAATCCGGCTCCTCCCCTTTTAAAAAGCATCTGCGACGTCTGCTGATTTCTATCAGCACGTCAAGCGGCGTCTGCTTTTCATCTACCTCAAAGCGCTCTGAGAGCCTGCCCGGATACTCTGCCTGCAAAAATGCAATCAAATCTAAGGAAAGCTCCTCAATCTGAAGGATTTCATCGTTGATAGAGCCGATAAAAGCGAGCCGCATACCTACCTTCTGGTCCTCAAATTTGGGCCACAGAATTCCCGGCGTATCAAGCAGTTCAATTCCCTTATTCATTCGTATCCACTGTTTTCCTTTGGTGACTCCCGGCTTATTTCCTGTCTTTGTACAGGTTCTGCCTGCAAAAGCATTGATAAAGGTGGATTTTCCGACATTTGGGATGCCTGCCACCATTGCCCTGACAGGCCGGTTTAAGATACCACGCTTTCTGTCGCGCTCTATCTTTTCCCTGCATACCTCCTGTACAAGTCCCTGAATGGATTTTACACCTTTCCCTGACTTTGCGTTAATTTCCAGAGCCGAAATTCCCTTTTCCTGAAAATAGGACATCCACCTCTGATTCGCCTTTGGGTCTGCCAAATCCGCCTTACCTAAGAGAATCAATCTGTATTTATTTTTCCCAAGCGCATCAATATCCGGATTCCGGCTGCTCTGCGGAACCCGCGCATCTACAAGCTCAATAATCAAATCAACCAGAGACAGATTCTCCTGCATCATGCGTCTGGCTTTTGTCATGTGCCCCGGATACCACTGATAATTCATTTTTCCCTCCGTCTTCTACTTAACAAAGCCCATACCGCTGCCTGCGGCTGCCATGTGAAACCATGCCTTTCCGACAATATTATCCCGCTTTACCGGGCCAATATTACCAGACCGGCTGTCCTCACTGTTATTGCGGTTATCCCCAAGCACAAAATACTCGTCGTTTCCCAGAACAATCTCATTTTCCGCAATTCCGGCGTCTGCCATTTTATCGTACGCCTCATCCTCTTCTGCCAGAATCCCGTTGATATAGAGTTTTTCATCCCGAATCTGCAAAGTCTCTCCCGGCAGCGCCACGATTCTCTTTACATAATAATGCGTATTCTGGTTTCCATTTGGCAAAAACACCACTACATCGCCACGCTTAGGACTTGTCAGCTTATACAGAAGATGATTTATCAGAATTTCCTGCCCATTATAAAGTCCTGGTTCCATAGAAACCCCAATCACGCTCGTTCTCATTCCAATGGAAAAAACAAGCACTGCTGCAATCAGGATTGCCGTAAAAATAAGAAAAAACCAGTTCAATACCTCTCTTATGGCAGCGCTGCTTATTTTTTTCTTTTTTCGATAAAAGCTCAGTCCCTTATGTCTTGCCATAAACTACCCCTTAATAAAGAGTTTTGCGCATTTATGCTTCCTATGCAACAGGAATTTCCTGCTCATAAGCAAAAATGGAACAACTACCGTCGTAGCTGCCCCATTCTGAGTTTCTTATTTTACCAGTTCTTTTACTTTGGACTTCTTTCCGATGCGGTCTCTGAGGTAATTCAGTTTTGCACGTCTTACCTTACCTCTTCTGATGACTTCAATCTTTTCCACATTGGGAGAATGAAGGGGCCATGTTTTCTCAACGCCTACTCCATTGGAAGTCTTTCTTACAGTGAAAGTCTCGCGGTTGCTGCCACCCTGTCTCTTTAATACAGTGCCTTCGAATACCTGAATTCTTTCACGGTTTCCCTCTTTGATTTTACCGTATACTCTTACGGTATCGCCTACGTTAAATTCCTGTACTTCTGCCTTTAACTGTGCTGCTTCAATCTCTTTAATGATTTCGTTCATTGCTTGTGCCTCCTTGTTTCATTGGACGTTCTTAATGCAATCTGCAACAGAGGACCATCTCACTTTCGCAACATTTATAATTTATCATACCCTTGCTGTAAATGCAAGTATTTTTTATACAAATCCGGTCGGCGTTCCTTTGTCCTTTCAATCGACTGCTCCAGCCGCCACTTTGCAATTTTTTCGTGATTGCCGGATAAGAGTACCTCCGGCACTGCCTTATCATGCCAGATGGGCGGTCTGGAATACTGCGGATATTCCAAAAGGTCATTCTGGAAGCTCTCTGTCTGCGCAGATTCTTCATTATGCAGCACGCCCGGCACCAGTCTGGCAATCGCATCAATCATAACCATCGCCGGCAGCTCGCCGCCAGTCAGCACATAATCGCCTATGGAAATATTGTCTGTCACGACCTCCTCAAGCACCCGCTCGTCAATGCCCTCATAATGCCCGCAGAGAAATATCAGTTCTTCTTCCTGTGCCAGCTCCTGCGCCAGCTTCTGCGTAAAGGTGCTGCCCTGCGGCGTTACGTACACCGTGCGGATTGGCTTTTCACCACTGCCTTCCTTAGCCTTTTGGATAGCATCCCATGCGTCATAAACAGGCTGCGCCTGCATCAGCATGCCCGCACCCCCGCCATAGGTATAGTCGTCTACCTTTTTATGCTTATCAAGCGTATAATCCCTGATATTCACAGAATGAAATGAAATACAGCCGCTTTTTTCTGCCCGTCCCAGAATACTTGTCTGCAGGCAGCCATCTACCATTTCCGGGAAAAGCGTCAGAATATGAAATTTCATACTTCTCCTTTATATTCCGGTTCTTCCAAAAGTCCCGGCATAACATGCACCCGCATTTTCTGCGCTGCAAGGTCTACCGAAAGAATACATTCCTTAATTGCCGGGAAAAGAATCTCTTTTCCCTCCGGCGTTTCTACCGCATAGACATCATTTGCACCCGTTTCAATTACGTCTGTTAAAATGCCAAGCTCCCGTTCCTGCTCGTCTATTACATGCAGACCAATCAAATCCGCAATGAAATATTCATCCTTTTTCAAGGGGACTGCATTGGCGCGTGTCACATAAAGCTCTTTTCTTCTGAAAGGCTCTACTGCCTCTATGCTGTCATAGCCTTCAAACTTCAGAATAACAAACTGTTTGAAAAATTTAACGCCTGCAACCTTCAGCGTCTTTTTTTCCCTTCCGGTATCCAGTATCAATTCCCTGCATTTTTTGAACCGCCTGACATCATCCGTCATCGGAAATACCTTTACCTCTCCCCGTACGCCATGCGTGGTGGTAATGGCTCCTACCTTTAGTAATTCTTCCATTTGTCATCCTTCCTGCTATACAAACAAAAAGGGCGAATTTATCGCCCCTGTCTGTCAGATGATCTCTACATCCACTTTTTTATTGTCCTTTGATGATGCTGCCTTTACAACAGAGCGGATTGCTTTTGCAATTCTGCCTTGCTTTCCGATCACCTTGCCCATATCAGGCGCTGCCACATGAAGCTCAACGGTAATGTTTCTGCCGTTTTCCTTCTCTGTCACAATAACCTCATCCGGATGATCCACAAGTGCCTTTGCGATCACTTCAACCAATTCTTTCATAATCCACCTCCGGAAGTTTTCCTGCCAAACATGCAGGCTGTCAACAAGTTTTTATTTTACAATGCCTGCTTTCTTAAAAATCCTGTTAACAACTTCTGTCGGCTGTGCGCCATTTGCGAGCCACTTCTTTGCCAGCTCTTCATTTACCTTGAAAGTGCTGGGATCTGTGTTCGGGTCAAATGTTCCGATTTCCTCGATACATTTTCCATCTCTCGGAGAACGGGAATCTGCAACTACGATTCTATAATAAGGAGCCTTCTTCTGTCCCATTCTTCTTAATCTGATTTTTACTGCCATTTCTTTCACCTCCGAAATTTTTCATTTCACTTTTTTTCAATAAGTATCTGTATCTAAAAAGGGAGTCTGAATTTTCCCTTTTTGCTACCAAAACCACCCATCATACCGGGAAGCTGCTTCATCATCTTCTGTGACTGCTCAAACTGCTTGATAAAGCGGTTTACCACGCTGATGTCCACGCCTGCGCCCTTTGCAATCCTGTGCTTACGGCTCGGATTCAACAGCTTGGGATTTTTGCGTTCTTCCTTTGTCATGGACAGCACAATCGCTTCCATTCGGGAAAGCTGTTTGTCATCAATCATGGACTCAATATCGCCCATCTTGCCGCCCATGCCCGGCATCATTGATAAAAGACTGGATAGGCCGCCCATCTTTTTCATCTGCGACATGCTCTCCAGATAATCCTCAAAATCAAATTTACCCTTTTTCAGCCTGCCTGCAATCTCTTTTTCCTTGTCAGCATCTATGTCCATGCTGCTCTGTGCCTTTTCAATCAGGGAAAGCACATCTCCCATTCCCAGAATACGGCTCGCCATACGGTCCGGATAAAACTGCTCCAAATCCGAAAGCTTTTCGCCCATTCCGACATACAAAATCGGCTTGCCGGTCACCGCTTTTACAGAAAGCGCCGCACCGCCTCTGGAATCGCCATCCATCTTGGAAAGAACGATACCGTCCACGCCTACCTTATCATTAAATTCCTTCGCCACATTGACGGCGTCCTGACCCGTCATGGCATCTACTACCAAAAGCGTCTGATGCACAGTAACGGCTTCCTTAATGTCCAGAAGCTCCTGCATCATACTCTCGTCTATGTGAAGACGTCCTGCCGTATCTAAAATTACGACATTGTGTCCGCCCTTTGCCGCATGCTCAAGCGCAGCCTTTGCAATATCCGCAGGCTTATGGTTTTCACCCATTGAAAATACATCTACGCCCTGCTTCTCACCGTTAATCTGGAGCTGTTTAATCGCAGCCGGTCTGTAAACATCACAGGCAACCAATAAAGGCTTTTTCCCTTTCAGCTTCAGCTTTCCGGCAATCTTTGCCGTCGTCGTCGTCTTACCTGCACCCTGAAGACCGCACATCATAATTACAGTTACTGCCTTACCCGGCTGAAGCGCAATCTCTGTCGTTTCAGAACCCATCAGAGCGGTCATCTCTTCGTTTACAATCTTGATAACCATCTGCCCGGGATTCAGCCCGTTCATAACGTCCACGCCAACTGCGCGTTCCTCTACAGATTTTATAAACTGCTTGACAACCTTAAAGCTGACATCCGCCTCTAACAGCGCCATCTTTACTTCTTTTAAAGCAGCCTTGACATCTTCCTGCGTCAGCCGCCCCTTACTGCGGAGCTTTTTAAATACATTCTGCAATTTGTCTGTCAAGCTTTCAAATGCCATCTACAGCTCCTCTAATATTTCCTCTGCCAGCAGTCCTATCTGACGCAGCTTCTGTGCATCCACATCTGGCTCACTGCTGAGCTTCTCAATTTTCTGTATGCGTTCCTTAATCTGTGTAAACTTCTCTACGAGATGAAGCTTTTCCTCATATCCTGCCAGCAGTCTGTCGCACCGTTTCAGTAAATCGTGTACGCCCTGCCTGCTGATTTTGCAGTCCTCTGCAATCTCACTGAGAGACAAATCCTCATATACTGCCTTTTCATATATCCGGCGCTGGTGTTCTGTCAGAAGTTCGCCATAGAAATCATATAAAATTCCCTGTTCTACGATTTTTTCCATCCGACCACCCATTCTGCCGCTTATATGCAAAATCATCGCAGCACAGGTGTTATCATAACGCAGTCCTGCAATGCTGTCAAGTATTTTTTCTTGACACCTTTTTTCTGCTTCAGCTTCTTCCCATTTTCTGTTATTTTATGGTATAATGTTGACAGAGAATATTGCGCCGAGCGAAGCGAGTGTGCATCGCGAAGCGCGTATCATGAATCGAAGATTCATGATATAATATTGACAGAGAATACCGCGCCGAGCGAAGCGAGTGTGCATCGCGAAGCGCATATCATGAATCGAAGATTCATGATATAATATACCGCGCCAAGTGGAACGCGTGCGCATGAATTATCATAATTGCAAAGCAGTTATATTATACTTTTGGGAGGCTTTTTATGAAACAATACTTTGACAAAGCTATACACTTTTTTCTTCACACCTTCTGCCTGTGCGCAGGTCTGCTGCTCTTTTCCGGTCTGCCGTCTACAACCGCACATGCCGCAGATTGTCAGGGCGTTACCGTCTATTCCAGTAACAATAGTCTCGGTGCAGTATCATGCAGCTTAAACGGCGCGTCCTTTTCTCATTACACCTATGCACAGTCAACCGACTATGTTACGGTAGGCGCAGTTCCGGTCAATAAAAATTATAATTTTATCAACTGGACGGACAACGGCATCGTCGTAAGCACCAGCAGCAGCTATTCCTTCTCTGTCGGCAGCCGCAACCATGTCCTTGTCGCGCACTTTGATTCCAAGCCTGAGTTCAAGCACAAACGCTATGACAGCGATAAGGATATTACTTCTATTACCAGAAATACCAATGCCTGTGAATTTGCTTCCGGCTACAAAATTGACGGTCTGACGGTTAATACCTCTCTGGTTCCATTGGATGATGAAACACAGGCGGCTCTTACCCAGCTTACCGGCGGTAATTTTGCAGCGGCCTTCCAAATCAATTTTACCTTTGGTTATGCAGGAACGCCCAAGCAGACGCTTGACCATAAGACAAGGCTTGTGGCAAAGCTTCCAACTCCTGTACAGGGTACCTGCCGTATTGTAAGTCTCTCTTCCGCAGCTCCTGTCGTTTCAGAGGATCTTGACAACGCAGCAGACACCGTTACCTTTGAAACAAACAGCTCCGGGCTTTATGCCGTTACCTGTATTCCTGCAGGCGCTGCCATCCCTCCCATAGCAGTATCACAGCCAGTGTCACAGCCAGTCACACTTCCTGCCCTGAATCCTGTTCCTGTACAGATTACAGTGCCGGAGGCTACAGCTTCTGATGCGCAGGTACAGCCAGCAGCTCCGGATGTACAGCCCGCGGCTCCATCAGCAGTCATTACACAGCCCGTTATTCCTGCTGCTCCGGCAGCACCGGTAACGCAGCAGCAGTATCAGGAATCCGTCATCAATATCCTGCGCTACCAGCTTCAGCAGGCAGGACTTACTCCGGCTGCTTAAGCTTTTGGCATTTTGAACAATATCCATATACTTCTACTTTATGTCCTGTAACCTGAAAGCCTTCTTTTTCTTCTTCCAGCTGCAGGGTATGAAACGGACATTCTTTTAAGGGAATCCTTTTATGGCAGCTTAAGCAGATTGCATAGTGCCGATGGATTCCCTCATTCCATTCATAATAAGCGGTATCCGAATCCGGCAGGCTGGTATGATGTACCAGCCCTTTTTCTTCAAAGGTCTGCAGGGTACGATAAACCGTTGAAATGGCATACTCCTTTCCACCTTCAAAACCAAGCATACGCTGGTAAATTTCCGCTGCACACATTGGCTCTCCGCTTCCTGACAATATCTGTCTGATCAGCTCCCTCTGTTTTGTTTTTTTCAGTATCTTCCAGACAACATCCTGTTCTTCCACACTGCTTCCTCCTGCCATTTAAAGCCCTGCGCATCCAGCCATAATGCCGCATGCCGTCCCAATTACATATAAAAGTCCTGTAATCATGACATTTTCCTTCCAGCTATGGTTGGTTTTAAATAATACCAGCAGACCGATTCCTGAGCCCGTCAAAAGGCCTGAAAGCAGTGCGCCAAAGCCAAGCACTCCTTCCAGATACAGCTGCGTTACCATGACGGAAGCAGCACAGTTTGGTATCAGGCCAATCAAGCCTGCCGTCAGCTCACCTAAAATTCCATCATTTAAAAACAGCGTTCTCAGCGCATCCTCGCCCGCGAATTCCAAAATACCGTTTAATGCTGCTGTAATCAGAAAAATAAATACCGTTACCTGCACCGTATGATACAGCGCAGAGCGCCAGATTCCCTTTTCGCAGTGGCAATGGTCGTGATCACACAGTTCTTCAATATGCGGCGCCTCGACTTTTCTTCCATGCCGTCTGCTCAGCGTATCAATCAAAAAGCCTGCGCATGTGCCAATCAGAATCTTACAAAATAGAATCTGTCCGACAAAAGCAAGCGGAACTCTCTCTGAAAGCATAATTGGCAGCATTTCATCCGAGGTAGATAAATAAATGGAAAATAACGTTCCCAGCGTAATGATTCTTCCGGCGTACAGACTGCTTCCCGCCGCAGAAAAGCCACACTGCGGAAATACCCCAAGCACTGCTCCTATCAACGGTCCAAAATGTCCTGAGCCTTCTACCAGCTTCTTTGTTATATCGCCCGTTCTATGCTCCAGCCATTCCATCGCCAGATAGGTCAGCAGCAAAAACGGAACCAGTTTCACACTGTCAAGGACAGCATCCAATATCACTTCCTGCATCTTTTTTCATTCCTTTTCCAAACAGCCCAGCCAGCGAAAATGAAGTCTGCCCAATAGACACCGCTCACGTGCTGAGAGTTTGTTTTCTATTTTTGCAAATGCAAATGAGTTGCATTTGCATTTAGAAGTATAACACATCTACAGGAAATGTAAAGTCTGTTTTATCTCCTTAAAATCTTCTTCCCAGATAACGGAAAACCTGCTGCTTATAGGCAGTGTATTCTTCACCAAATGTCTGTTCAAGATATTTTTCTTCCTGGAGAATCTGCAAATGAAGCATTACAGCCGCATAAATTGTAAACAACAGCATAACCAGATTGAAATACATAAGCAGCATGCCAAAATACATCAGGTCAAAGCCAAGAAATGCCGGATTTCTGCTGAATCTGTAAATTCCTACCGTTACCAGATGTGTCTTATCCTGACTCGGGATGCCTGCTCTCCAACTATCCCGCATCGTCACTACAGAAATCAGAAATATCACATCACCCAAAAGCGCCAACAAAAATCCTGTAAATCTTGCATTTGCCGGCATCCAGTTCTTTTCAAGCACAATCGAAGCCAGCTGTACAACAACAATCCCCGCCGTCGCGGCTGACATCAAAAGTTCTACCGTATGAAGTCCTTTTTCCTTACGGCTTCCTATCTGGTTTGTTCGGATTCCCTGCCGTTTCTGCAACAACAGCTTCACAAAATAAATTCCATAAAACAACAGCAGTATGAATACAGCCAGCCCCTTATAGGGCAGCATTTTTTCTATTGGATAGTACATTTTTTCCTCTCTTTTCTATTTTCTTTCTAATACACGCAAAATGAGCGGATTTTATACTACAAAAACCCGCCCATGCCTTTCTTCCTGATATGGTCTTTCTTACAAAATAACCTTCTTCGGACACTTTTCCTTGCAGACGCCGCATCCCGTGCACTTTTCATAATCAATCCGTGCATGGAAATCTTCTATTATAATTGCGTCATTCGGACAGTTTTTCTTACAAAGCTGACATGCGATACAGCCTGCCTGACACGCTTTCATCGTTACAGGTCCCTTATCCTTTGAGCTGCATGCTACCCTATGCTTTGCATCGTAGGGAATCAGTTCAATCAAATGCTTCGGGCAGGCAGCTACGCACTTGCCGCATGCCTTACATGCCTCTTTGTCTACAACTGCAACGCCGTCAACGACATGAATCGCATCAAACGGGCATGCCTTTACGCAGCTTCCATAACCCATACAGCCATAATTACAGCTTTTGGGTCCGCCGCCCGGCGTAAATACAGCCATCTGGCAGTCCTTGCTTCCGTAATAGTCATAGTCATTATTTGCTTTATCACAGGTTCCGATACATTTTACAAAGGCAACCTTCCTAACGCCTGCCTCTGCCTCAACGCCCATGATTTCCGCAATAACCTTGCCGACTGGCTCTCCGCCTACCGGACAGGCGTTTACCGGAGCCTCTCCCTTTGCAATCGCCGCTGCAAGACCGGAGCAGCCTGCATATCCGCAGCCGCCGCAGTTATTACCTGGAAGCGCTTCCAGAACTGCTGCCTCCTTTTCATCGACCTTTACTTCAAATTTGATTGCTGCAATGCCGAGGAACAGGCCTATGAATAATCCAACACCGCCTACAACCGCAGTTGCAATCAAGATTCCTGAAATACTCATATTCCTACCCCCTTATCAGTCCCGCAAAGCCGCAGAAGGCAATCGCCATCAGCCCTGCTGTTACAAGAACGATGGGCATCCCCTGAAAAGACTTCGGCACATCGTTGTATTCCATCTTTTCGCGGATACCTGCAAGAATCACAATTGAAATGGTAAAGCCGGATGCTGTTGCAAACCCGTTTACAACGCCAGCCAAAATACTGTATTCCTTCTGCACATTGGTAAGCGCAACACCAAGCACTGCACAGTTCGTCGTAATCAGCGGAAGGTAAACGCCAAGCGCAGTATACAGACCCTTCATAAATTTCTTAAGCACCATCTCTACAAACTGTACCAGAGCCGCAATTACAAGGATAAATACAATCGTCTGTAAATAGGTAATATCAAGCGGGACTAAAATATAGCGGTAAATAACGCCCGCCACTGCCGACGCCAGCGTGATAACAAAGATAACCGCTGTTCCCATACCCGCTGCCGTTTCTACCTTTTTGGATACGCCCAGAAACGGACATAAGCCCAAAAACTGGCTTAATACTACATTGCTCACAAGGCTGGAGCTGATAAGTATAATGAGTAAATCTTTCCACGTATCTGCCATCTTACTTTACCTCTCCTTCCTCATTTTTCTCCTGCTTGGATTCTCCAAAAAAACGATGAGAGCATCCGCTTTCTGCACAGTTTAAGCAGTCGGAGCTGCAGCCGGACTGAATCTTTGACATGTCCTTTCCTTTTTTCTCTCCATTCATCTTGACCTTGTTCTGCAAAGCAGTCAGGCAGGAAAGCACGAAAAATGCACCAGGTGCCATGATAAAGATGCTGAATGGTACGTAAGATGCCGGCATAAAGTGAATTCCAAACACCTCACCTGCACCAAGGATTTCACGGATCGCTCCGATACAGGTCAGGGAAACAGAAAATCCAAGCCCCATTCCAACGCCATCAAAGAAGGATGGAATCACAGGATTTTTGGAAGCGTATGCTTCTGCCCTTCCCAAAATAATACAGTTTACGACAATCAGCGGAATGTACAGACCAAGCGCATCATTCAATGCAGGGAGATATGCCTGCAGCGCCATCTGCACTACCGTAACAAAGGATGCGATAATGACGATAAACGCCGGAATTCTTACCTTATCCGGAATGATATTGCGCAGCAGAGCAATAATCGCGTTGCTCATTGCCAAAACGACCATTGTCGTCAGTCCCATGCCAAGTCCGTTGATTGCGGATGTCGTAACAGCCAGTGTCGGGCACATGCCCAGCATCAGTACAAGTGTGGGATTCTCTTTTACAATCCCGTTAAAAAGTCTTTCTCCTGCACTATTCATTGCCGCTTCCTCCTTCCGCCTGCAGCGCTGTCTGGAAATAATACAGCCCCGCATTGACCGTATTGGTCACCGCACTTGTTGTTATGGTAGCGCTGCTGATTGCATCAATCTGGTCATCCGATACCGCTCCTGTTTTGGTATAGGTAAACTGTGCGACCTTTTTATTCGCAAACTGTGGCTTTAACACTTCATCTGCACGCATACCAAGTCCTGCGGTTTCTGAAATAGCTAAAATCGAAATACCGTTTAAGGTTCCATCATTGCGGATACCCATTGAAAAAGAAATGTCTCCGCCATAGCCCTCATGTGAGGTTACCGTAATAACATACCCCAGCAGACTTCCAGAAGCATCTAATGCCTTCATGACTTCATTGACAGAGGACTTTGCAAAACCGCCTGCTGCAACCGCAGCGGTCATCTCCTCCTCGCTGGCTTCTACAGCTTCAAAGGAAACTGCATCCGCAAATACCTCCTGATATGCCTTGCTCTTTGCCGCTGCCTCCTGACGTGCAATCGGCGCCTTTGTCGCATCGTAAACAAAGCCGAGGATAGCTCCGGATATTACTGTAATCAGGAAAAGAATAGCTGCATCCTTTAACATGCTTTTCATGCGCGTTCCCCTCCTTTTCCAAAAGGCTTTGGAGCCGTTACCTTTTCAATTAACGGCACAAGCAGGTTGCCGATAATAATTGCATAGGAAACACCCTCTGCACCCGGTCCAAACAGTCTGAAAATACCTGTCAGAATACCCAGAAAAATACCATATACATACTGTCCTTTTTTGGTAATCGGCCTCGTCACATAATCCGTTGCCATAAAGAAGGCACCCAGCATCAGACCGCCTCCGGCAAGCTGTGCAGAAATGTAATACTGGTCGAAACCATGTCCGCCAAACAAAGCGACAAAGATTACAAAGCTGACAATATAAGTGCCCGGGATCCGTAAATCGATGATGTCAAGCATAATCAGGATACATGCGCCAAGCACAATGGCAATCATGGAAGTCTCGCCAATGGTACCGCCTGTCCGTCCGATAATCATATTCATGACATTGACACTTTCACCCGCCTTTAATGCAGCAAGCGGTGTTGCACCGGTATAAGCGTCGCAGTCAAAATTCGTCATAATGGATGCAAAGGAAATGAGCAGAAAGCATCTTGCGCCGAGCGCCGGATTCATAAAGTTCTGTCCAAGTCCGCCAAAAAGCATCTTAACCACAAGAATTGCAAAGATACCGCCGACGGCTCCAATCCAGAGCGGGGCATTGGGCGGCAGGTTAAGCGCCAGCAGCAGTCCTGTTACAACCGCAGATAAATCTGTTACGGTAATGGGCTTCTTCATTAACAATTCATATATGTATTCTGTCAGTACAGTGGATGCCACTGTTACCAGAATCAGGATAAGTGCCTTCAATCCAAAGTTATATACGCCAAAGAATGTCGCCGGAAGCAGTGCAAGCACAACTGCGCCCATAATGCTGCCCGTCGTTGCTCTGGAACGGATATGAGGATTGGATGACACCTTCATCAGATCACTCATCACAGTACCTCCTATTTTTTCTTTCTTTTTGCCAACTGTATTTTACGCATGGATTTGATTTCCTGTGTCAATGGTCGCTTTGCCGGACAAATATAGCTGCAGCAGCCACATTCACAACATTCCATTCCATGATGCGCAAGGAACGCTTCTTCATTTCCATGCTCCGCATAATCTGCAAGCTTACTCGGCATAACCCTGCCCGGGCACACCTCTACGCATCTGCCGCAGTTAATGCAGGCGCTCGGAAGATACTCAGATACCTCATCCTTTGTCATGCACAAAAGCGCGGAGGAGGTCTTTGTCGTCGGCACGTCCAGTCCAAACAGTGCAAAGCCCATCATCGGACCGCCCGATACGATTTTTGCAGGCTCAGTCTTAAATCCGCCTGCCTCTTCTATCAGTTCATGGTAATTCGTTCCGATCCTTACGATAAAATTACGTGGGTCTGCGACAGCATCACCAGTCACGGTAACAATGCGGTGCATCAAAGGCTTGCCCTCACGGACTGCCTGGTTAATTGCAACTACTGTATCGACATTATCAACAATGCAGCCGGCATCTGCGGGCAGCATACTGGAATTGATTGCACGTCCTGTCACCGCATAAATAAGCTGACGCTCAGCTCCCTGCGGGTACTTTGTTTTCAGAGCCTTTACGCTTATATCAGGCTCATTTGCAACCAGCTTTTTTAAAACTGCGATACAATCCGGTTTATTGTCCTCAACTGCCAGAACGCCCTTTGCATTGTCAAAGAGACGGAGCATTACCTTAAGTCCATCCACCAGCTTTTCCGGTTCTTCCAACATCCTGCGGTAATCTGAAGTAAGATACGGCTCACACTCAGCGCAGTTTGCAATCACATATTCTATTTTATCAGGCTCCTTCGGCGAGAGTTTTACATGCGTCGGGAATCCCGCGCCGCCCATTCCGACAACGCCCGCTTCCCGTACCAGCGCAATAATCTCTTCCTTTGTCAGCTCCTGAAGCGGTTTTACAGGCGCATACTGCACTTCCTCGTACTGCCCATCATTTTCCACTACAATACTCTGCACCATATCTCCGGTCACAGTACGTCTTGGTTCTATCGCCTTGACTGTACCGGAAACTGTCGCATAAATCGGCGCCGATACAAAGCCGCCCGCTTCTGCGATCTTCTGTCCTGTCAGAACGTGGTCTCCCTTCGCCACAACCGGGACGGCAGGAGCTCCGATGTGCTGTGATACAGGATAAACAAGCTCGCCCTTGGGTAATATGGCCTTGATTGGTTTATCCTTAGACAGGTCTTTTCCATCATAGGGATGAATCCCGCCCATAAATGTCAATTTTGCCATTTTCTGCCCTTCCTTCTTTCTCTTTTGATAGATTTTATCCTTTACTAATCATACTATTTTTTCTCGCAAAATACCACTATAAAATTATATTTGACCTGTGCTATACTAGGGAAGGACTTAAGATTTTTCAGGAGGTTATTATGCAGACAATCCGCAGAACGCTTACAGATATCAGTTTCGTCTATCCGCTTGAGAACGAGGCGCCCTTATCTGATATTCTCTTCATTGATATTGAAACTACAGGCTTCACAGCAAAATCAGCTTCTTTGTATCTGATTGGCTGCGCCTATTATGAAAACGAGCTCTGGCACAGCATCCAATGGTTTGCCGATGGCCTGGCACAGGAAGCGGCTTTGATTGAGGCTTTTTTCGAATTTGCCGCCCCGTATACGCACCTGATTCATTTTAATGGCAACCAGTTTGACCTTCCCTTTATTTCACAGAAATGCTCGCAGCTTTCCCTTAGCTATGATTTTTCTGCCTTTACCGGAATCGACCTCTATAAACGGATTTTTCCTTTCCGGCACTTTTTAAAGCTGCCAAACTGCAAGCAGAAAACCCTGGAACGCTTTCTTGGTATTTTCCGTGAGGACCCTTATGATGGCGGTCAGCTTATCAGCATTTACAGAGACTACCTGCAAAGTCCCACTGCTACTGCGCTTGATGCAATTCTTAAGCACAATGAAGAGGACCTTATCGGTATGTTCCATGTTCTTCCTGTTCTTGCCTTTGGCGATATTTTCTCAGACCGCACAAAGGTTAAAAAGGTACAGGCAAACTATTATCATGCGCTGGATGGAAGCAGGCATCAGGAATTATATATGAAATTAAGCCTCCCTGCAGCACTTCCAAAAGAGGTTTCCTATCATGCAAATGGCTGCTATTTTATCGGAGAAGGAAAGACAGGTGCTATCAAAGTACCCTTATATGAAGAAGAATTGAAATATTTTTACGCCAATTACAGGGACTATTATTATCTTCCGCTGGAGGATACCGCCATTCATAAATCCATTGCCTCCTTTGTGGACAAGACACACCGTGTACAGGCAAAGGCACAGACCTGCTATACCAGAAAGCGGTCTTCCTATCTTCCTGAATGGGAGCCACTCTTTGAACCATTCTTCCGCCGTGACTATAAAAGTCAGGAGCTCTTTTTTGAAATTACGGATGAATTCAAAAAAGACCGCCAGGCATTTCAGCGTTATGCACTCCACGTACTGAAAATGTTGTCAGAAAACTAATAATGGCACAGCCGTTTGGCTGTGCCATTTAAAATCAAATCTTTTCGTAATAAAACGAACTCTTTCTTTCCAGACCAATCTCTTTATAATTGATTATCTGTTCTGTACTACCAATAAACAGAATACCACCCTTCGCAAGCGACTGCTGGAACTTCACAAAGATTTCATCCTTTGCTTCTTCAGTAAAATAAATCAGCACATTACGGCAAACAATCATGTGATAGTTTGTCGGATACACATCCTTCAGAAGATTATGCTCCTTAAACTCAACTCTGGATTTAATTTCTTCTGAAATCTGATAGGAAGAGCCGACCTTTGTGAAATATTTTCTTTTCAAATCATCCGGCACAGAAGCAATGCTCTTTTCGCCATACAAGCCAACCTTTGCTTTCGCAATGACCTGTTTATCAATATCCGTAGCCGTTATCTTAATCTGATTGAGCGGAATATGTCTGGACAGCGCCATTACAAGCGAATACGGTTCATCTCCTGTCGAGCATGCTGCGCTCCAGATTTTCAGATTTTTTCCAAACTTACGGATAAGCTCCGGAATAATCTCCTTATCCAACACATCCCACTGCGGCGGATTGCGGTAAAACTCAGAAACATTGATTGTCAGATAGTTTACAAACTCTTCAAAACGCTCTTTGTCTGTTTTCAAAAGCTTCACGTAGTTGTCATAGCCTTCTACATGATGCTTTCCGATCAGGGTATCAATCCGGCGTTTCATCTGTTTCTCTTTATAAGCATTCAGGTCTATTTTCGTCAGCTCATAAACTGCCTTTTTCAAATACTCATAATCATATACCACGTATCTACCTCTTGAAGATATTATATTTTGATGCGCAGCTCGCGGAGATGAAGCCTGTCTTGCAGGCACCGCTCGCACGCAGAGAGTTTACAAACAAACTCTTTTTATTATTCTTCTGAAGCTGCGTCCTGTGCAATTACTGCATCAATATCAACAGATACTACGTCAGCATCGTCTTCTTTTTCTTCCTTCGGCTCCGGTGCTGTAAGTGCTTTGATGCTCAGGCTGATTTTTCTGCCTTCTTCATTAAAGTCAACTACCTTTGCAGTAACGCTCTCGCCAATCTTCAGTACATCTGAAGGCTTCTCAACATGCTCCTTGGAAATCTGGGATACATGAAGAAGTGCATCTACACCAGTCTCTAACTCTACAAAAGCGCCGAAATCTGTCATACGTGCAACAGTACCTGTTACTACATTGCCAACAGCATACTTCTCAGCCGCATCCTTCCAAGGATTCTGGTCTTCGAATTTCAGGCTGAGTGCAACCTTTGTTCCGGAAATCTCCTTGATTAAAACCCTAACCTCGTCGCCAACCTTGAATACCTTCTTCGGGTTTTCAACTCTGCCCCAGGACATCTCAGAAATGTGAAGCAGTCCGTCAACTCCGCCAAGGTCAATAAATGCGCCAAAGTCTGTTACGTTCTTAACAGTACCTGTTACTACATCACCCGGTTTAATCTTCTCAAACAGCTCTTTCTGAAGCTCTGCTTTCTTTGCAACGATGAGCTGCTTACGGTCACCGATATATCTTCTTCTCTTAGGATTGTATTCGCTGATTACAAATTCGATTTCCTGACCTGCATACTTTGTCAGATCCTTTTCATAAGTATCAGATACAAGACTTGCAGGGATAAAGATTCTTACTTCATCTACGATAACGCTCAAGCCGCCGTCAAGAACCTGCGCAACCTTTGCTTTCAGAACTTCCCTGTTGTTATAAGCTTCTTCAATGCGCTTATTTCCTCTGTCTGCTGCAAGACGCTTGTAGGTTAAGAGAACCTGTCCCTCTCCATCGTTTACCTTGAACACTTTAACTTCCATCGTGTCCCCTACATGAAGGATTGTTGTCAGATCTACATTCGGTTCATTCGTGTATTCATTTCTGGTAAGAATACCGTCTGACTTGTATCCGATATTGAGTACCGCTTCATCCGGCTTTACATCAATAATCGTGCCTTCGACTACCTCTCCTGCATGTATTGTTTTGAATGATTCGTCTAACATTTGTTCAAAAGTTAATTCTGACATAATTTTGAACCTCCTCAATAATATTATTCGGGGTCGATGCCCCTGCAGTAATACCCACTCGAAGAACAGAATTAGGGAAGTCTAATTGCAAGTCATCCAGTGTCTGTATAAAATAGGTATTCTCACATTCCTTCTTGCAGATTTCGTAGAGCTTTCTGGTATTGGAGCTGTGAGTCCCTCCTATTACTATCATAGCATCAACGCGGGAAGCAATGTCCTTTGCCTCCGTCTGTCTCTCCTCAGTTGCATTGCATATAGTGTTCGCAACACTAACATTGTAACCTTTTTCTTTCATAATTTCAACTAAATCTTGAAATTTATTGTAGTTAAATGTCGTCTGGGAAACAAGACAGATTTCCTGCTGCTTCGGATTCGTAAATTTTTTCGCTTCTTCCTCGGATTCTATAACTGTGGCAGGCGTTTTCGACCAGCCCATGATTCCCTCAACCTCAGGATGTCCGGGATTTCCGATAATAACAATCTGCTTTCCTGCGCTGCTTTCCTTTTCCACAATCTTATGAATCCGTTTTACAAACGGGCAGGTCGCATCAATACAGGAAAATCCCATTCTCTGAATTTCCTCGTGCACCTCCCTCGTCGCTCCATGCGAGCGGATAATCACCGTACCGCCGCTTTGCAGTGTCTTTAATTCTGAAAGGCTGTTTATCACTGTAACCCCTTTTTTTTCGAGATCACCGACAACGGACTCATTGTGTATAATTGGTCCATAGGTATAAATTGGAGCACATCTGCCGTCCTCCAGAGACTTTTCTATCTGCTCATATACGGTATCCACCGCACGTTTTACACCAAAGCAAAAGCCTGCGCTCTTTGCAAGGATCACTTCCATCGCAATGTTTCTCCTTTATTTTTTATCATGCAGGGCAATCACTGCCGAAACAGCTTCTTCAATACTCATTTCCGAGGAATCCAGCAGTACGGCATCCTCTGCCTGACGCAAGGGTGAAAGCTCCCTTGTCATATCCCGTTCATCCCGCTCTCTGATGTCCGCAGCGATTGCGTCCAGCTCACAGGCTACGCCCTTTGCCATCAGTTCTTCATACCGACGCTTTGCACGCACCATAACGCTTGCCGTTAAATATATCTTTGTCTCTGCATTCGGAAGCACGCAGGTTCCTATATCGCGTCCGTCCATTACGACATCCTCTTTTGCAGCAAGCGCCTGCTGTAGTCTGACAAGCTTTTCCCTGACATTTTTATTGACGGAGGTCGCCGATGCCATATTGCCAACCTCTTCTGTACGAATCAGTCCATTTACATTTTCACCGTTTAAGAGGACGACCTGCTCGCCATTTTCATAGCGTATGGTAATGTCCGCCTGCTCACAGATTTCATTGATTTTTTCCGTATCCTCTGCCGCAACCTGCTTACGCAGTAAAAACAGCGCCATCGCCCGGTACATTGCTCCTGTGTCTACATATATATAGTTTAATTTTTTTGCAATTCTTTTTGCAATGGTACTTTTTCCCGCTCCAGCAGGTCCATCAATTGCTATCGTATGACTCATTTTTTTCTTCCTCTCTTTCTGCCGCACTCTCGCCTGCCAGATAACCCGTTGACCACGCGATCTGCAAATTAAAGCCGCCGGTCAATGCGTCCAGATCCAGCACCTCGCCGGCAAAATATAATCTGCCGCAGCGTTTGGATTCCATCGTGGAAGGATTGATTTCCTTTGTGGAAACTCCGCCTCTGGTAATAATTGCCTCCTCATAGCCGCGCCTTCCAGTTATATGCAGCTCCCATGACTTTATCAGTCTGACAAACGACTGCCGCATTTCACGTGTAATCTCATGTACAGGCGTCTCCGGATCAATGCCAGAGCACTGTACCATAACCGGAATCAGCTTGGATGGAAACAGACCGCCAAGCGCATTTTTAAACTGCTTGTTTCTATTATCCTCAAAATCACGCAAAAGTCTCTTATCAAGCTGCTGCTGTGTAAGCGCCGGTTTTAAATCCAGCTGCAAAACTGCGCTGCCGCCCTGATAAAAGCTGCTTGCACTGAGAATCAACGGTCCGCTGACACCAAAATGGGTAAACAGCATTTCTCCAAAGCCCTCATAAAGAACCTTTCTGCCATTATCGGAAAGCAGCCTTGCCGACACATTTTTAAGAGACAATCCCTGCAGCTGCTTTGGCTCCTTGTCAGTTACAAGTGGAACCAGTGAAGGCTGCACTTCTATAAGACTGTGTCCCGCCGCCTGCGCCATGCCATATCCATCCCCGGTCGAGCCTGTCGTCTGATAGGAAAGCCCACCGGTTGCAACAATAACAGCATCCGCCAGCTCTCTTTTCCCATTCTGAAGCAGTACGCCAAGCACCTTATCTCCCTGCAGCAAAAGCTTTTTTACCGGCGTGCGCAGCCAAACTTCTACGCCCTTTTCCAAAAGAGCATTTCCAAGTGCACGTATCACATCCGAAGCATGATCTGAAACCGGAAATACCCTTTCTCCGCGTTCAATTTTTAAGTGGCAGCCCAAATTCTCAAACAACTCCATAACGGAGGTATTGGGAAAACCATAAAACGCGCTGTAAAGAAATTTCGGATGATGTACAACATTCTGAAAAAGCGCCTCTATATCGCAGGCATTTGTCAGATTGCATCTTCCCTTTCCGGTAATATAAATTTTTTTCCCAAGCTTTTCATTTTTTTCAAGCAGAAGCACCGAAGCGCCCAGCTCTGCCGCCCGGTATGCCGCCATCATTCCTGCGGCGCCCCCGCCTATTACAATTACTCTATTCATCTGTTTCCTTTTTCAGGGAATTGCTCAAAATTGGTTCATCCCCGATAAAATTGATTTCATCGTTCAAATATACCTGATAATTATTCCACGCATCCTCAAGCATTTCCAGATTTTTCTTTACCTCATCCGAGCGTTTCAGACAAAGCGCTACCACAAGCGCGTTAATCACAGAAAGCGGCGCTACCAGAGAATCCACAATAGAAACCATATCGCTCCTTGCCAGAAGATTACAGGAGGAATACAGATTCATCGGAGAATGAATACTGTCCGTAATCGTTATGACCTTTGCATTCCTGTCATTGGCAAACTCCATCGCCTTCAGGGTACGCATGGAATACCGGGGAAAGCTGATGCCAATCATGACATCATTCTCACCAATCCGAATCATCTGTTCAAACATCTCACTGACGCTGGTGGTTCGAAGAAGCTGTACATTTCCACGTATCATATTCAAATAAAAGCTCAGAAAATCTGCCAGAGGCTCACAGCTTCGTATGCCGACAATATATATCGTTTCCGCCTCTAAAATACTATCCACAGCCGCCTCAAATGCGACCGGGTCAAGATTTTGCATGGTATCCTGTATTTTTTCAATATCGGAAGAAAGTACCGCGCTCAATATCTCCGACTGCGTACTCTTTCCATATTTTACATTCATCTTCTGGACTTTCCCCAGCTTACTCTGTACCCATTCCGCCAAAGCCTGCTGAAATTCCGGATAGCCCTCATAGCCCAGACCGGCTGCAAAGCGCACGACCGTCGATTCGCTGATTCCCAGCTCCTCTCCCAGCTTTGCCGCCGTCATAAACACCGCCTGATCATAATGGTCTGTGATAAATGCCGCAATCGCCTTATGGCTCTTGCTCATTGCTGCAAACCGTTCATTGATCCGCGTAATGATGTCATTCCTGCCCCTGTCCTTCTCCATAGCTACCTCTCTATGCCGGACCAGGCTTTACAGGAGGACTCTAAAAGCGACTTGGTTTGTGCTTCTGTCAAATCATAATCTCCTGTAATCGTCATACAGGCTGCCCCATGTACAAAAATCCACATTTTCATAAACAGCTCCTGCGGCTTTGCACAGCCCATCTTAGACGCATGCGCAACTTCCCTTGTTATGGTTCCGTCCTCTCCATTGAGCAGCTCATACATGCTTTTCTCGCCTCTGTGCTGCGACAAAAACAAGAGTCGAAACAGCTGTTTTTCTTCGCTGGCAAACCGGATATACGCCATGCCGAGGCTGACAAAGGGATAACCGGAATTGCCCGGATGGGAATGATAGAAGGCGGCGAAATAGCGGATTGCGCGGGCATATACCTCTCCAATCAGCTGCTCCATGCTCTCATACAGACGAAATATCGGCTGCGTAGAGCATCCTGCCTTTGCCGCAAGCTTTCTTGCTGTTACCTGCTCGAAGCCTTCCTCCCGAATCAGGTCAAAAGCGCTGGATAATAAGGCTTCCTCTGTAATCATTGCTTTTCTCGCCATCGTATTCTCCTTATCTTGTGCCTGTCTATAATAACATTTGTTATTATAAAAAATTTTTCCCTATCTGTCAAGCGAGTAAAATTATGCGCATCTTATTTTTATATAATAGGAATTCCTCTGAATTTCCTATTATATAAAAAAGACAGGTAAAAGCGGATTTTCCACTTTCACCTGTCTTTTATTGCCTTTGCATTATCGCAGAAATCTGTGATTCACACCAGCGCTTTCCAGATTATACCGGATATGCGCCATTCTTGGTATCAGCCTGTGTTAAATCAACCTTTTCCTGCTGTGCCTGACGATATTTGAAGAAGTCAGTTGCTACCTGAGGGAACAGTGCATAGGACAGTACGTCCTCATCCTGCTGCTTGTATTCCTTCATTTCGCTCTCCAGCTTATCCATCTCATTGTCAAGAAGGTCCGCAGGACGGCAGGTAATGCGCTTCTCGCCCGGAATAACCTTGTCGATTACTTCCTGGCTCATAGGCTTAATGGTCTGACCATACTCACCACGAAGCACTGCCTTTGTTTCCTTTGTAGCCATCTTATATCTCTCGCCCATCAGCACGTTAAATACAGCCTGTGTGCCGACAATCTGAGAGGACGGAGTAACCAGAGGCGGCTCACCGAGGTCTTTACGAACTCTCGGAATCTCCTCAAGCACTTCCTGATATTTGTCTTCTGCATTCTGCTCTTTGAGCTGGCTTACCATGTTGGAAAGCATACCGCCCGGTACCTGATAAAGCAGTGTCTTGATATTTACGCCAAGTACCTTCGGATTCAGCAGACCATTTGCGATGCACTCTTCACGGTACGGTCTGAAGTAATCAGCGATTTCAGCAAGCAGATTCTGATCATATCCAGTATCATACTCTGTTCCCTTGAAGGTCTCAACCATAACCTCGGTTGCAGGCTGAGAGGTTCCCAGTGCGAACGGAGAAATTGCGCAGTCGATAATATCTACGCCAGCTTCTACTGCCTTTAAGTAGGTCATGGAAGCTACGCCGGAGGTATAGTGTGTATGAAGCTGAATCGGGAGCTTTGTTGCTTCCTTCATAGCCTTGATCAGCTCAGTTGCCTTGTACGGTACAAGCAGACCAGCCATATCCTTGATACAGATAGAATCTGCACCCATCTCTTCAATCTTCTTTGCGGTGTCTACCCAGTAATCAAGGGTATAAGCATCGCCAAGCGTATAGGACAGTGCAATCTGCGCATGGCCTCTGCCCTCACGTGCCTTGATCTTGTTTGTCGCATTAACTGCTTCCTGCAGGTTGCGAAGGTCATTCAGGCAGTCAAAGATACGGATAATGTCGATACCGTTTGCAACAGACTTCTCTACAAAGCTGTCAACAACGTCATCTGCATAAGGTCTGTATCCGAGAATGTTCTGTCCTCTGAATAACATCTGTAATTTTGTATTTTTAAAACCATCTCTTAACTTTCTCAGACGCTCCCAGGGATCTTCCTTCAGGAAACGAAGAGATGCGTCAAATGTAGCGCCGCCCCAGCACTCTACAGCATGGTAGCCTACTTTATCCATTTTGTCGATGATAGGAAGCATAATCTCTGTAGGCATTCTGGTTGCAATCAGAGACTGATGCGCATCACGCAAAACGGTTTCCATTATTTTAATAGGTTTCTTTCCTTCCATTTTAAAATTTCCTCCTGTTTTATTTTTAAGGAATATCAAATGCTAAACCTTAGAATACTCCAAATACAGCCATGAATGTACCCGCTGCTACTGCGGTACCAATAACGCCTGCTACGTTCGGACCCATTGCGTGCATCAGCAGGAAGTTTGTAGGATCTGCTTCCGCACCAACCTTCTGTGATACTCTGGCTGCCATAGGCACTGCGGATACACCTGCAGAACCAATCAGCGGATTTACCTTGCCGCCGGAAAGCTTACACATCAGCTTACCGAACAGAACACCGGCTGCGGTACCAAATGCAAATGCTATCAGACCAAGTACAACAATTTTGATTGTCGCCCAGTTAAGGAACGCTTCCGCGCTTGTCGTTGCACCTACAGAAGTACCCAGCAGGATAACAACGATGTACATCAACGCATTGGATGCGGTATCTGTAAGCTGTCTTACAACACCGGATTCACGGAACAGGTTACCGAGCATCAGCATACCAACAAGTGGTGCTGTCGTCGGAAGAATCATACATACAACGATTGTAACAACAATCGGGAAGAGAATCTTTTCCAGTTTGCTGACCGGACGGAGCTGACCCATCTTGATTTTTCTCTCTTTTTCCGTTGTCAGCAGCTTCATAATCGGCGGCTGGATAATCGGAACCAGAGACATGTAGGAATATGCCGCTACGGCAATCGGTCCAAGCAAAGCCGTCTGTCCCAGTTTTCCTGCAAGGAAGATGGAAGTAGGTCCATCTGCACCACCAATGATGGAGATTGCAGCGGCTGCCTTATCGTTAAAGCCCATTGCAATCGCGCCAAAGTAAGCTGCGAAAATACCGAACTGTGCTGCAGCACCGAGCAGAAAGCTCTGCGGATTTGCAATCAACGGACCAAAGTCTGTCATCGCACCTACGCCCATGAAAATCAGGGATGGCAGAATTGCCCATTCATCCAGCACATAGAAGTAGTACAGCAAACCGCCTACGCCGTTTGCAGAATCAGCGGCATGCAGCATGATGTCAGGATAGATATTAACCAGCAGCATACCAAATGCTATCGGGGTCAAAAGGAGTGGTTCGAATCCTTTTGCAATAGCAAGATAAAGAAATACACAAGCTACTACAATCATAACGTAATTTCCAACAGTCAAGTTGAAAAATGCCGTCTGATGTACCAGATTGTCTAACGTTGTTGCTATATAAGACATTTTATCGACCTCCTGTTGTCGTTCGCATTATGCGACGGTAATTAGTTTAATGTTGCAAGTACAGCACCTGCTTCAACAGGGTCTCCTACTGCTACATCAATGCTCGCTACCGTACCATCCTGCGGAGCAACAACTGGGATTTCCATCTTCATTGCTTCCAGAATTACAACCGGATCGCCTGCTTTTACAGCCTGTCCAACGCTTGCCTCTACCTTAAATACTTTTCCTGCTGCACCAGCTTCAATCTTTACGCTGCCTGCTGCGCCGGCTGCCTTCGGAGCTGCTGCGGGAGCTGCCTTCGGAGTTGCTTTGGGTGCTGCCTTCGGAGCTGCTGCAGGTGCGCCTGTGGATGCGCCTTCTTCTACTACTACATCATATACGTTTCCGTTTACGGTAATGGTATAATTTTTCATTTTATATTCCTCCTGTTATTAGGCTCTCTGCCATTTGTTCGTATTTGCTCTTCTGATGCTTCTTACTACAAAACCATCTGTCGATGTCATGCCTTCGCTGGCAGCAACCGCTGCAGCAATAACAGCTACAAGCTCCAGGTCATCTGTAAGCTCTTCGCTTTCAACAATCTGCGCTATGGTATTATCAACAGCTTCTTTCTTTACCTCTTCCGTTTTCTTTTCTTTTTTGGAAAAAGCTTCCTGAAGCCTTGGAATAAATACAAATGCGTTGATAATCGCACTAATCAGAATCAGCACGATGAATACTGTTCCCATACCAATAACAGTATTTAACGCTGCCTTTTCCATAGATTCGCCAAAGCTGTAAACTACATTCGTTGTGATGCTTGTAAGCTGCAAATCCTTATCCAGTATGATTTCAACCTTTGCATCTCTGATACTACCATCAACCACTACGTTAATAACCGTAGATTTTTCCCCGATTTCTACTTCATGATCGAGAATTCCCTGATAACTACCCATATCTTCGGCTGCGCTCTTCCAGCTTTCAAATGCTGCTGTTAACACGTCATCCGACTCGTACTGCGCTTCTGCACCCTGCTGTACAACGGAATTCATGCCCTCTACGAGCTGATCCGCATAGATAATCGCTTCTTCCTGCGAAATCTTTGAATTTACCACCGCATCTTCCGCTTTGGAACCGCAGGCTGTCAGCCCTAAGATACAAGTAATCATACCTAATACTAATAATATTTTTTTCATATTAAGTATCATCCTTTCTACTATTTAAACTGTTCCATGCTTCTTAGCCGGACGATCTTCTCTCTTTGTGAACAGCATCTCAAATGCACCGATTACATATTTTCTGGTATCTGCCGCTTCTACGATTTCATCCACATAGCCTCTTCTTGCTGCGCTCTCTGCGCTTGTCTGAAGCTTTGCATATTCCTTTGCACATGCGTCGATTGCTTCTGCTCCCTGTCCATCGCAGAGAATCTTTGCAGCCAGCTTTGCATCCATTGTACCAATCTCTGCATCCGGCCATGCAATCGTAATGTCTGCGCCAATCGCCTTGGAGTTCATTGCTACATAAGCAGTACCATAAGCCTTGCCGATGATTACATTTACCTTCGGAACAGTTGCATCCGCAAATGCTGCTGTCAGCTTTGCTGCTGCCTTTGCAATGCCTTTTTCAGAGCAAAGGGTTGCTTCATAGCCCTTTACATTGGTTAAGGACAGAACCGGAATTTCGAATGCGTCGCAGAAGTTTACGAAATCTGCTGCTTTCTCGCAGCCCTTCTTTGTCAGCACTGCGTCAAACTTGTCCGTTACCTTGCCGTCTGCATCATAAACCTCTGTTCTGTTTGCAACAGCACCAACGGTAACGCCATTTAATTTGATAAATCCTGTTACCATTTCCTTTGCATAGTTCTCTTTTACCTCAAAGAATACGTTATCATCGGAAATTGTAGACAGTGCGATGGATGTATCGCCTACACAGTTTACAAGCTCTGCGCTTGCTCTGTTTAAGTCGTCTGTACACTCCACATAGGAAGCGTCATCTTCATTATTTGCCGGAAGCAGGGAAACCAGCTCACGGATTTTGGAAAGGATAGTTGCCTCATCTGCAACAACATCAACAACGCCAGCTTCTTCACTCTGGAAAGCAGCGGATGCAGAATTGCATTTTTCTGTTGTATTGCCATCCAGTGCATTCGGTGCATTCACAAAAAGCTTTGCATTTTTCTCTTCCATGAATGTAAAGTCTGTCAGTGTCGGAATCAGAGCCAGACCACCGCCACAGCTTCCAAAAATTGCTGTAATCTGCGGAATAACACCGGAAGCCATTACCTGTTTCTTGTAAATTTCTCCAAATGCGTTCAGTGCGTCTGTTGCCTCCTGTAAACGAAGTCCAGCAGACTCGATCAGACCAATGACAGGTGCACCTGTCTTTAATGCCAGATCATAGAGGTTTGCAATCTTCTTTGCGTGCATCTCGCCTACGCTGCCGTTTAATACGGAAGCATCCTGGCTGTATACATACACAAGACTGCCGTCGATCACTCCATAGCCGGTAACAACGCCGTCTGAAGGAGTTTCCGTCTGTTTCAGGTTGAAATCTGTCGCTCTCGCTGTAATGCGCGCGCCGATTTCAACGAAACTGTTTTCATCGAGCAAAGATGCGATTCTTTGACTCGCCTGTGAAGTAGTACCCATTTTTCAGCCCTCCATTTTTATATAAATAGTAAATAAAAAAACAAATTTTGCAGGAAAGCGCACTATCCCCTCTCCCGCATCCGTAACAGTATATCATAAAAGAATCCGTCTGCCTAGCTCAAAAAATGGGAAATTTTTAAAAAAATATGTAAAAACTGTCGCTAGCTGACCAGAAATTTTTTCAGAATATACGAAAAGAAATAAGGATAAGCTGCCCTTTTTACTTCCACTCCCGTATAAAGCCCCTCACTCGCAAGCAATGTCCTCGCACCGTCCGGCGTAGTCAGAAAATAGTCGATTCTACCAATCTGCTTTTTCTCTCCGAATGGGGCATGAAGCTCTTTTTCCAATTTCATATCTGCGCTTATGGCTTCGCCCTCCTTTAAAAGAATCCTTATTGGCAAAATACCGCCCTCTCTTGCCGGCACAAGTACGAGCTGTCTGTATGGATTGCCATCCGGCGACGCCGCCTCCAAGATGGGAAGCTCCGGCAGTGTGATTTCCGGCGCTGCCTCTTCATAGTGGTACTTGGAAAGCCCATATCGGAACAGACTTTTTGCATCTGCCCATTTCCACGTCTTATGTCCGGGCCAGCCGCAGGCAAGCAGTGCAATCGCAAATTTCTTTTCATCCTGTGCAAGTGCCCCGACATAGCAGTAGCCCGCCTGATTGGTAAAGCCCGTTTTGCCGGAAAGCGCACCGTCCATCATCGCAAGAAACGCATTATGATTGCAGCAGGAATGGCTGCGCTTTTTTTCTGCATCTGAAAAGGTGTAATTCTGCGCCTGCGTTATTTTCAGAAAGGTATCCTTCTGCTCTGACTGCATCACGCAGTAGCGCATAATTGCCGCCAAATCCTCTGCGGTTGTCGAATGTATCTTCTTTTTCCCATCCGGAAGAGTCATCTGTGCATCCAGTCCATTCGGCGTCAAAAAGCAGGTATTTTTGCAGCCAAGCTCTAAAGCCTTTTTTGTCATTTTATTACAGAAGGCAAGCACGGCTTCCCTGCTCTGTTCCTTCGTCCGCTCCTCCTGCGGCGGCAGGGAAAGCTCCTTCCCTCCTATATGCTCGGCAATCGCCACTGCGGAATCATTATGCGATTCCAGCATCAGAGAATACAAAAGGTCTCCCAGCAGGTAATGCTCCCCCTTTTTCATGCCAAGATGCACCTTGGGCTGTGCGGCAGCGTATGCAGAAACTGTCACCTCCTCCTGCGTATCGCAACTCTCCAGTGCGAGAATACAGGTCATGATTTTCGTCGTACTCGCCATCGGCAGAATTTCACTTCCATTTTTCTCATACAACACTCTGCCGCTGTCCATATCCAGCAGAACCGCCGCCTTTGCATGAAGCCCTGCGGTCAGTTCCCTCTCTTCCTTATCAGCAGCATCCTCCATTTTTGCAGCTTCTTTTCTTATCGCCCAGCCCCTTTGTGCAGACGCATTTTCCTTTGTCATACCGGCGCATAGCGCTGTAACTGTAAAAAGCGCCAGCCAAAGGCAGGCGCTTCGTTTTTTGATTGTCCTCGTCATACTTACCATCCGCAGCCTTTTCCTCTCATATATATGAAGAAAGGCTGCGGTACATTCCATTTATCCAAAGGCTTAAACCTCTACCTTTAAATCCGCTTCCTCCTCTGCCTGATGCCTGAATGCATCAATCTGGTCCTCGTTCAGGGACGGCAGCTCGTCCAATGAGCGTACGCCAAAGCTGCGCAAAAATTCCTCTGTCGTGCCAAATAAAAGCGGTCTGCCCGGTGCGTCCAGTCTGCCAACCTCTTCTACCAGACCGAACTCCACCAGACGATTCACTGCATGGTCACTGTTTACGCCCCTGATACGCTCCACCTCAAGCCTTGTTATCGGCTGCTTGTAGGCGATGATGGAAAGCGTCTCTAAAAGTGCATCCGTCAACGTATATTTTCTGGGTGCTTTGGCTACCTTTAACAGATATTCATACATATCTGCGCAGGTACACATCTGATAAGCGTCCTCCAACGCAATAATAGCTACGCCGCGGCCTTCCTCCTGCCACCGTTTTGCCATTTCATCTACAATCTTTTTCGTTTCCGCTGCGCTCGCTCCGATAGCCTCTGCCAGCTTGGAAAGCTCGACCGAGTCACCCATTGTAAAAAGAATCGCTTCTATTACTGCCTCTGCCCGTTTTTGTTCCAACCCAAATCCCTCTCTTTTCTTCTGCTTCTATTCCTCTGCGGTATACAGAATCAGAATTTCATCAAATATATTTTCCTGCTGTATCCTGATTTTTCCAAGCTTCATCAGCTCCAGAATTACCAGAAAGGCGACAATCATCTCCATCTTGCTGTTCTGCTTCTGCAAAAGCTCCCGGAAGCTGACCGTCTTATGCTCCTGAATATAGGTTTCAATATAGGCGGTTTTTTCGTCCATATTGATTTCATCCTTTTCGATCCTGCCATACTGGCTTCTAATCGGGTCAATTCTGTCCTCCTGCCGTTTCATCATATCCCGGAACAGCCCGTGCAGCCGCTGCAGCGTCATATCGCCAAGCAGCTGTTCATAATCAACCGGCTCCCTGTACTCTGCAATCTCCTTTGGCAGCGTCGCACTTTTAAAGAGACTCCTGCCGGCATCCATCTGCCTGTCCTTTAATTCATAAGACATATACTTGTACATCTTATATTCCAGCAGCTTTTCTACCAGCTCTGCACGCGGGTCTTCTTCCTCGCCTTCTTCATTTACCTCACGCGGAAGCAGCATCCGGCATTTGATGTCGAGCAGTGTCGCCGCCATTACAAGGAACTCACTCATGACATTCATGTCCTCTGTTTCCATCTGACGGATATACGCAAGATACTGCTCTGTAATTTCTACAATAGGAATATCGTATATATCGACTTTATTTTTATCAATCAGGTGCAAAAGGAGATCAAGCGGTCCCTCAAACGCCTGTAGCTTTACTGTAATTGCCATAATACCTTCTATCCTTCTCTGGCTGGGAGCAGCGTTACAAAAACAATTTCTCCCGGATTGAACATCCGTACCGGCAGCGTATGGGTGCCAAGTCCCCTGCCCAGAATCATCGTACTGCCGCCAAGCGTAAACTCTCCACCATCATACTTTGGAAAAAGCGTCGCCGCCGGAGAAACCACGCCTCCAAAATAAGGCAGCCTGATAATGCCGCCATGAATATGCCCGGAAAGCACCAAATCTGCCCCCCAGTCCGCATACTCCTGAAAATAGATGGGATTATGCGCAAGCAGAATCTGAAACCGCTCCCGGTTTGCCCCGCCAGCCAGCTTTTTAACATATCCAGAGGGCATCCTTTGTTTCTTAAAGTGCTTAAAATACTCCTGTCCAATCTCAAGTCCGCAGATGTCCAGATTATATTTCGGCACAACCACATGCTCGTTAATCAAAGGAGAAAGCTTCTTCTTTTTCAGTTCTGCCACATACTGCTCATACATATCTTCAAACTGCACAGGGTTCATCCTCGTCTTATGCTCATGGTTTCCATTCGCAAGATAGACAGGAAAACGCTCTGCCAATGCACCAAGCAGCGCAAGCGCATTAGCAGAGCCAGTTCCCTTTTTGGATGTATACATATCTCCCGCTGTCATCACGCTATCCGGTGCAAGAGCCGTAATTGCCCGAATCAGCTTTTCATTCTGCCTGCCATAAGCCTTGTTATGCAGATCAGAAAGCATGACAAAGGTATATTTTTCTTTGATTTTAGGAGACCTTATCTCATATGGTACTACCACAAAGCGGTTCATATCATAAGCAATGACTGCAATGCAGACAGCAGCAATGAGAAAAAGAGCAAGCAGCAGATAATAATACATAGTATCTTCCTTATCGTTTTCCTTCGGCGCAATATAATGCCTGACAGTTTTTTATTATATCGTGATTTCATCACTCAATAATTTCGCCGCTCGTCAAGAGCAAGCAAGCTCCCTCTGACTCGCTTTCGCTCATTATATCATATCCTAGAAAAAAAAGCCAAATACTTTCCGCAGGTAGTCACGATAGCCTGCCTTTTCCACTGAAGCAGTAAATACAAGATCAACGCTTCCCAGCTCTTTTCCATTAAGCGTATAAACTGCCTTTCCTGCAATGTCTCCCTCCCTGACGGGTGCCTCTACGCTCTCCGGCAGGCGCAGTTCCTTCTGAATCTGGCTTACATCATTCCCTGCAAGGTCCAAATAGGAAAAGGCTTCTTTATAAGCAACCGGCGCTTTCTCTGTAACGCCTCCCGAAACTGCAATTTCCGGCAGCACATCCTTATTTTCATCTGTATAAAGCCTGCTGACTGCAAATCCATAATTCAAAAGCTTCATGGCGTCCTGAAAACGTATCTTATAATCCGGCGCCGCCATTACGACCGCAATCAAATCAATTCCATCTTTATTGGCTGTTGCCGACAGACAGTATTTTGCCTTATTGGTAGAGCCTGTTTTAAGTCCCGTCGTATAAGGATACTGCTTTAAGAGCTTGTTAGTGCTGGATAAGGTAAACGGCGTACTTCCCCTTTTGGTGGTATGCGTAATGTCTTCCATCCAGATTTTCGTATATTCATAGATAGCAGGATGTCTGACAATCAGCTCCCTTGACATAACCGCCACATCCTTTGCTGTCGTATAATGCCCGTCTGAGCTGGTCAGCCCACAGCAGTCCTCAAAATGCGTATCTGCCATGCCAAGCTCTTTTGCCTTCTGGTTCATACGGGCAACAAATTCCTCCTCACTTCCGGCGATATACTCCGCCATCGCAACACAGGCATCGTTTCCGCTCGCCACTGTAATACACTTAATCAGCGTATCTACCGTTTGCTGCTCTCCCTCTTCCAGAAAAACCTGTGAACCGCCCATAGATTTCGCATACGCACTTGTCGTCACTTCATCCGCAAGCTTTATCCTTCCAGCATCCAGCTCCTCAAAAATCAATATCAGCGTCATGATTTTTGTAATACTTGCCGGGCTCCTCCTTACCTCACTATCCCTCTGCCAGATAACGCCGCCTGTCGAGGCCTCCATCAAAATTGCCGATGGTGCTGCAATATCAACGGCTCCGCTGCCCGCCACCGCGTTCTCGCTTCGCTCTTTCGTATCCTGGAGCTTTCCCTGTTCTGTTTCCATCTCCTGTGCCCTTACGCAAAGAGCGCCTCCCATAAGCTCCGATACCAGCAGCATAAGGCAGAGCAGTCCTGCCACCACCTTAGTCCTGATTTTTTTCACATTACCACTCCTGCCGCAAAATGTGTTCTGTCAAATATATATGAGCAGAGGCTTTTAATTATACAAAAAGGGCGCTTCCTGGTGGGAGCGCCCTGTAAATCTGATTCGGTCTTTTATAGACCCTGTTCTATTCCTGCGGTGTGTTTGCAATTTTAAAGAACTGGAATTCCTCATAAAGATCTTCTGCAATCTGCTTCAGGCTCCTGGAATCAGAAGTAATCTTTTCCATAAGTCCTGTCAGCTCAGAAACAGCCGCCGAAGTTTCCTCTGTGCTTGCTGCATTCTCTTCTGCAATAGAGGTCAGACTCTGACAGGAATCCACAACACTTACTCTAGTCTTGTCAATTTCCTTGGTACTCTCTGCAATCACATCAACCGCATTAACGGACTGGTCGATACCTGTCTTTAACTGGCGGAACATGGAGCTTGTCTTATCAACCTTTTCGCTCTGTTCTTCCATAATCTGACGAACTTCATTCATCGTCTCTACAGCCTTATCAGAATCCTCAATCAGGGATGCGACAATCGCTTCAATCTTGCGTGCAGACTCATTGGACTGCTCAGCCAGCTTCTGAATCTGACCTGCAACTACAGCAAAGCCCCTGCCCTGTTCTCCTGCTCTTGCCGCCTCAATAGAAGCATTTAAGGAAAGCAGATTGGTTTCCTCTGCAATATCTGTAATCAGGTTAATCGCTTCGCGAATCTTCATTGCAGACTCATTTGTCGTGTTGGTCTGCTCATAAATGACGTCAATCGCATTCTTGGTTTTGCCGTTAATCGCCTCAAGTTCCTTGAGCGTATCAATTGCACTGTCGCCAGCTTTTGTCATCTCTTCGGCATTAACGTTAAGGTTTTCAATCTGCGAATTATTCTTCTCAATCATATCGCCCATAACGATGACATTTTCTGTCGTTTCCTGTGTTTCCTCCGCCTGTGTGCCAGCGCCCTGTGCAATCTCATTAACTGCGGTATCAATCTGGGACAAATGGGATGAAGACATCTCTGCATGACCACTTAAGGACTGGGAAGCAGAGTTTACGTTTTTACACATTTCATGAATATCGCTGACAATATCGGAAAGGCGTTTCTGCAGATTGGCAATCGCACGGTCAATATCGCCGACCTCATCGCGTACGCGCAGCTCCTTCTCATGGACTGTTACTGTCAGATTACCTTCTGCAACCGCTTCAACAATTTCTGCGCCGTGACGGATTCTGCGGATCATGCTGTTTACAACAACAATGCCAATCACAGAGCATACTACCGTTAAGAAAATACCAACAGTTACAACTGTAATCAATATTGCACTAATGTCGCGCTCCACATCGGACTGTGGCATACCGGTAAAAATCATGCCGACAGGAGTCTTTTTATCAGCGCCATTATACAACGGTATGTAACATGCGAAATAAGGTTTTCCGACAACGTCTACATTTTCTGCGAAAAGCGTCTGCCCGCCCTGCAGTACCGCTGCGACAACCTCTGCACTCGCCTGCGTACCAACCTGACGCGTGCCTGCATCGCCGACTACCGTCGTTGCACGTCTTGTATCCCCGTAGAATATGGTAATATCAATATCTGTATTTCTCTTGATTGTATCAAATCCGAGCATGCTGTCAGCAGAAGAAATATTGAGCTTGTCTCCATTCCAGAGATTGCCCTCTTCGTCCACAGTATACATATCCTTCATGCCATTGCCGTCTTTGATAATTTCCTGTACTGCCTGTGCCATCGCATATAAGTCATTGTGGATGATTGACTTCATCGATTTTGTAATCTGCAGCGAGCTTACCGTGATAATCACTGCGCAGAAAATGACAATCGGTGCGATAACCATTGTTAAAATCTTTCCTCTTAGTTTCATACCCTCACCCTTTCAAGTTTTTTGACACCCCACCTAGTACCATCTCGTGCGAAAGGTCTCGTATGTCTTTTTAATCATATCATAATATTTCCTTTTATTCCAGTTAAGCGCATGAAATAATTGAGAAAAAAAGTCGATTATTGCAAGCAGCAAAAGCACTGCGCAGACTCTCGTCCCAAAGGTATAGGAATATCTGTCAATAAAGCCCATAATCTTTCCGTTTAAGAACATAATAATGATAACTGCATAGAAGCCCCATGCAATGGTGCTCTCAAGACAGATAATGCCCTTATAGTTAAACGGCTTGTCATTGTAATCCCACCACAGCTCGCCAAAAAGCGCCAGCATCAGCTTGCCAACCATAAATTCAAACATGGTAGCAATCAGCGCACCGGCAATATACAGTTCTATATATCTGCCCTCCAAGGGATGCAGAATCAGATAGCCGAGCACGCCGCCAAAGCCATAAATCGGACAAAATGGTCCTCTCGCGAAGCCGCGGTTCGTAATCTTATGGTTGCAGATTGACATATAAATGGATTCAACGAACCAGCCAAGCACGCTGTAAATCAGAAAAGCGGCTATAATATGATACAAATCCGTACCAAACATTTCCTTCATCCACATAATTCTCACTCCTCATAGTTTTCCCTTATTGTAATTTCCCCAATCAAAAAATCCCCTCATAGCGTAACACATCAAGTCCTTTTCTGTAAAGGGCAAAAAAGAGTTTGCCTATAATAGGAAATTCAAAGTAATTTCCTATGAAATAAAAAAGTCCCCAGCATCTGCTGAGGACTTTTGTTTTTATTTCTTAGTTGTATTTACGTTTTCTGGCTGCTTCAGATTTCTTTTTACGTTTTACGCTTGGTTTTTCGTAATGCTCTCTTTTGCGGATTTCCTGCTGGATTCCCGCCTTCGCACAGCTTCTCTTAAAGCGACGTAACGCGCTGTCTAAAGTCTCATTTTCTTTAACGATTACGTTTGACATAAACCACACCTAACCTCCCTTCAGTCCCTTCGTTCACACGACTGATTGGGTATTTTATTATACATTCACATGCACATTTAACATTATAGCATATTTTGCGCACACGTCAACTATTTTTTACAGAAATTGCAGAAAAATCCCTATAACTGTCCTTCCAGCACCTTTGCCGCCTCTGCGATTGCGCTGTCAATTCCTGCCGGATTCTTACCACCTGCCTGCGCCATGTTCGGTCTGCCGCCGCCACCGCCGCCTACAAGAGCTGCGATTCCCTTAATCAGGTTTCCAGCATGTGCACCTGCCTTCTGTGCGCCGTCAGTCGCCATTGCGACAATATTCACTCTGCCGCCAGCCTCAGAAAGAAGCACGATAACGCCCTCGCCAAGCTTGTCCTTCAACTGGTCGCCAAGCTCACGCAGACCATTCATATCTACATCTGTAACCTTTGCCGCCAGCAGCTTTACACCCTTGACCGTGATGACCTGATCCATAACATCGCCAAGTGCTTCCTTTGCTGCCTTGCTCTTTAACGCCTCGTTCTCACTCTGTAAGCTCTTCATCTCAGCCAGCAGATGCTTCAGCTTTTCTGTCAGTTCCGCAGGCGCTGCCTTTACAAGTGAAGCTGCTTCTTTTACGGTATGCTCCAGTCCATCATAATATGCCATCAGACCTCTGCCTGTCAGCGCTTCGATTCTTCTTACGCCCGCAGCAACGCCGCTCTCAGAAATAATCTTAAAGGCTGCAATCTCACTTGTATTCGCTACATGCGTACCGCCGCACAGTTCAACAGAGAAGTCCCCCATTGAAACAACCCTTACTGTCTCGCCGTACTTTTCACCAAACAGCGCCATTGCGCCGGTTTTCTTTGCTTCTTCGATTGTCATTTCCTTTGTAATAACAGGAAGTGATGCGGCAATCTCTTTATTTACAATTTCTTCTGCCTTTTTCAGTTCCTCCGGGGTCATTGCGGAGAAATGGCTGAAGTCAAAACGCAGACGCTCACCGTCTACATAGGAGCCAGCCTGTTCAACATGGCTGCCAAGCACCGTACGCAGTGCCTTTTGTAACAGATGCGTTGCACTGTGGTTCTTGCAGATATCTGCACGGTTTGCAGCATCCACACGCAGGGTAACCGTATCGCCCTTTTTGAACATCCCTCTGGTCACCGTACCAATATGGCCAATCTTGCCGCCGAGCAGCTTTACCGTATCCTTAACTGCAAATTCGCCCTCCGGACCGGAAATAACGCCGACATCGCCGCACTGTCCACCCATCGTTGCATAAAACGGAGTTTCATTTACAATTATGGTTGCGCTTTCTCCCTCAGTTACCGCCTCTGCCAGCTCAGTCTCCGTTGTCAGCACCGTTATTTCAGAGCTATGCTCCAATCTGTCATAGCCGACAAACTTTGAAGTAATCGCAGGGTCTATCGACTCATATACCGTAACGTCAGCGCCCATATAATTTGTAACCTTACGCGCTGCCCTCGCCTTATCCTTCTGTTCCTTCATGGCAGCCGCAAAGCCTGTTTCATCTACGGTAAAGCCCTTTTCCTCCAAAATTTCCTTGGTCAAATCAAGGGGAAAGCCATAGGTATCATAGAGCTTGAACGCATCTGCACCGGATAATTCTTTCTTGTTCTCCGCTGACATTGCCGCTTCCATATCCACAAGGATAGAAAGCCCCTGATCTATTGTCTTATTAAATTTATCCTCTTCCTGCGTCAGGACATTGAAAATAAACTCCTTCTTTTCTTCGAGCTCAGGATACCCGTCCCGGCTTCCCTCAATCACAGTACGGCTTAAGTTCGCAAGGAATTTCCCTTCAATACCAAGCAGTCTGCCATGACGTGCCGCACGGCGGATGATTCTGCGCAGGACATAGCCTCTGCCCTCGTTGGAAGGCATAATGCCGTCAGAGATCATGAAGGTTGCAGAGCGGATATGGTCTGTCACGATACGGATAGATACATCCCACGCATACTCCTTCTTGTATTCTTTTCCTGCAAGCTCGCAGACTCTGCTGCGCAGCGCCTGAATCGTATCCACGTCAAAAATGGAATCCACGTCCTGTACAACCGTTGCCAGACGCTCCAGTCCCATACCGGTATCAATATTTTTCTGTGCAAGCTCGGTATAATTTCCCTTGCCGTCATTGTCAAACTGGGTAAATACATTGTTCCAGATTTCAATATAGCGGTCACAGTCGCAGCCTACCGTACAGCCCGGTTTGCCACAGCCATATTTTTCGCCTCTGTCATAGTAAACCTCTGAGCAGGGACCGCAGGGGCCTGAGCCATGCTCCCAGAAGTTATCTTCCTTTCCAAAACGGAAGATTCTCTCCGGCGCAATGCCGATTTCCTGATTCCAGATAGCAAAAGCCTCTTCATCATTTTCATAAATCGACGGATATAAACGCTCCGGGTCTAAGCCGATTACCTCCGTTAAAAATTCCCATGTCCACGCAATCGCCTCATGCTTGAAGTAATCGCCAAAGGAAAAGTTTCCAAGCATTTCAAAGAAAGTACCATGACGCGCCGTCTTTCCGATATTTTCAATATCGCCGGTACGGATACATTTCTGGCAGGTCGTTACCCTTTTTCTGGGCGGAATTTCCTGTCCTGTAAAGTATGGTTTTAACGGAGCCATACCGGAGTTGATTAAAAGCAGGCTGTTATCATTATGCGGAACAAGCGAAAAGCTCTTCATTGCCAGATGTCCCTTGCTTTCAAAGAACTCCAAAAACATTTTTCGTAATTCATTTACACCGTAAGCCTTCACGTGCCTTTTCCTCCAAACTCTTTAAAAAGTAAATTTCTCTGCAAAGTACGCATCCAGTTCTGCAATCGCAACCCGCTCCTGCTCCATGGAATCACGGAACCTTACGGTAACGCAGCCGTCTGTCTCAGACTCAAAGTCGTATGTAATGCAGAATGGCGTTCCGATTTCATCCTGACGGCGGTACCGCTTACCGATATTTCCTCTGTCGTCAAACTCGCAGTTATATTTCTTGGAAAGCTGCGTGAAAATCTTCTCAGCACCCTCATTCAGCTTTTTGGAAAGCGGAAGCACACCGATTTTTACCGGTGCAAGCGCTGGATGGAAATGAAGGACGGTACGCATATCGCCTTCTCCCAAATCCTCTTCATCATAAGCGCCGCATAAAACAGCGAGGAATAATCTCTCAACGCCAAGTGACGGCTCAATAACGTAAGGAATGTATTTTTCATGCTTTTCATCATCAAAATAGGTCAAATCCTGTCCTGATACATTCTGATGCTGTGTCAAGTCATAATTGGTTCTGTCTGCGATGCCCCAAAGCTCGCCCCAGCCAAACGGGAATAAGAACTCAATATCCGTCGTTGCTTTGGAATAGAAGGAAAGCTCCTCTGCATCATGGTCGCGCACACGCATCTCTTCTTCCTTCATGCCAAGAGATTTCAGGAAATCGATACAGTATTTTTTCCAGTAAGCAAACCATTCCAAATCCGTATCCGGCTCGCAGAAGAACTCCAGCTCCATCTGTTCAAACTCTCTGACACGGAAAATAAAGTTACCCGGTGTAATCTCATTACGGAAGGATTTTCCTACCTGGCAGATACCAAATGGAATCTTTTTGCGGGAGGTTCTCTGTACATTCTTAAAGTTTACAAAAATACCCTGCGCAGTTTCAGGTCTTAAATATACTGTATTTTTAGCATCCTCAGTAACGCCCTGGAAGGTTTTGAACATCAGGTTAAACTGTCTGATGTCAGTAAAATTATGCTTACCGCAGGTCGGACAGGGAATCTGGTTGTCACGGATAAAGTCCATCATTTCTTCCTGGCTCCAGCCGTCTACAGAGGTTTCCAGCTTGATTCCTTTTTCTGCTGCAAAATCTTCAATAATCTTATCTGCACGGAAGCGCTCATGGCACTCCTTGCAGTCCATCAGCGGGTCGGAAAAGCTTCCCAGATGTCCGGAAGCCACCCATGTCTGCGGATTCATTAAAATCGCACAGTCCACACCTACATTATAAGGGCTTTCCATAACAAACTTCTGCCACCACGCCTTTTTGATGTTGTTCTTGAGCTCTACACCCAGATTGCCGAAATCCCAGGTGTTTGCAAGTCCGCCGTAAATCTCCGAGCCCGGATATACAAAGCCTCTGGATTTTGCCAATGCCACAATCTTTTCCATTGTTTTTTCCATACGTTTTTCCTCTCACATTTCGTTTTGATTTTATTTGAACACGATATACGCTGTTTCCGTACCGCCTTTGCTTCCTTTTATCAACGCCTGGTTTTTCTTTTCACAGGACGCGCCGCTTATATAAAGTATCTTTCCGCTGGTCTTTAATGTCAGCGTCTCTTCCTCCGGGAGCGAAGCTATCACGATTCTGCGGTTTCCCATCTCAAGGAGCTGCTCTTTTTGGATAGACGGGATTTCTTCTGCTGTCTCCTTTTTGGATGCAGCGTCCGCCTCTAAAAATACAACGCCTGAAAAATCATAGCCCTCCTCATAGGCCTCTGCTACCGTGCCGCTGAAAAAGGGATATGCGTTAAATCCGCCAAAATCCTGCGAGGTTCCATATTCCATTGAAACGGTAACCATCTCCTTTTTTACAGAAAACTTCTTTACAGAAACGCTGTTTTCACCCGTTTCTCCATTGTAGTCCGCCGCTTCCTGCAGAATAAACCTCTTCAACTCATCCGCATCACAATAGGATTCCGGGAAAGGCTCCACAATCGTACTTTTTATAGAGCCATCCTTCCGGATCTCTACAAGATTGCTGCCCTCTTCCTTTGCCTTTGCAGAAGTCTCCTTTTCATTCTTCCCTCCGCAGCCTGTAAAGCAGACTGCTGTAAGCAGAAAAAGAAGCCCCAGCATTTTTATTTTTTTATTCATAATTTCACCTCAGCCTTTTTATTATAGCGGAGTTATTTCGGTTTTTCAACATACAATTTATCGAGCACCTCAAGGCTCTTAAATTCTCTGTCCATAACCCTTTTTCTGGCGTTCCGTGCAATCCTGCAAAGCTGCATGCGCACACTGTCGCTGACTGTAAACGTATAAAGCCTTTCTATCGTACTGGTGCAGATATAGGATACCGCATAAAGCGCAGCTTCCTCATAGCCTCCCTCCGGGTCTGCTCCCGGGAATTCACCATTCACTGCCATTGCCTTGATTTCAAATATGTACCGTACAAGCTGATTTGGAAATTTCTCGCTCTGAAGTGCCCGCAGCGACTGATAGACAAGCTTTAACAGTTCTTTCTCATCATTGTTTTCTCTTGCATAGTAATCTGCGATTTCCAGAAAATAAATTCCATAGTAAGCGCCCTCAAAATCCAATCGCAGACCTTCAAAATAGTTGCTGATGTCCGCTTCCAATATCGTATAAGAAGATTTGCCTACAAAGAGCTTAAACGTGCCGAAAGAGAAAGGATTCGCCGCTGCACCGAGCCGCCCTGTCTGCCTTCTGGCTCCCTTTGCAAATGCGGAAATCTTTCCTCTTTCTTTTGTCAGCAGCGTAACGCTCTTGTCATACTCACCTACAGGTATCGCCTTGATTACCATTCCCGTCACGATCACGAAATCCTGCATAAAAC
>CAKRYY010000006.1 GCA_934432885.1 uncultured Lachnospiraceae bacterium | reverse complement strand
GGGAGCCTTTCCGACCTTTGCAATTTGATTATTATTTTCTTATGCAATATTATTATAATTTATGCCTGTTTATTTGTCAAATTTCTTTAAACGACCATTTTGAATACCGTGATTCAATTTTGCGGCAGTGATAGTATGTAAGGTTGCTACATATAAGTAATCTTTTGAAACATCCAGTTTTATGCCAATCTGAACATTATTGTCCATAATTTTTACCAATTCAAAGCTGATACCGGATTCATTCGGATTTACACCGATATAATCAGGATTATTTATGATGCTTGGAATAAGAGAAAGATAGCAGATGCACTCGGGATGTCTCTTTTCAATGTGTTTTACCAATCCGGCTGACTGATAAATAACGCATTGTTCAATAGGAGTGGGGAGGTACTGGTTAAATTTTTTGTTGAATTTGGCTATTGTGAAAATATTGCTGCTCATAGGAATTTTGATTTTATAAAGAATGTTTTATCGGTTTGAAGAAAATAATTATGTACTATTATAATATATAATAGCACGCATTCATGAGGACATCCACCCTTGCTTTTTGCACGGTGGTTTAGTATATTTATAAGAGGTGTTTATTTTTGCTATCGGAGGAAATCGAAATGAGCGAATGGATCAATGTGGCAGTAGATGCGATGGGCGGAGACAATGCGCCGGTCGAAATTATAAAGGGTGCAGCTCAGGCTGTGCAGCAGAGTGAGCGCATTAAGGTCTTTCTTGTGGGTAAGGAAGAGGTAATCCAGAAGGAGCTTGCAAACTATTCTCTGCCGCAGGAGCAGGTCGAGATTGTGAACGCAACAGAAGTAATTGAGACAGCAGAGCCGCCGGTAGCAGCGATTCGGGCAAAGAAGGATTCTTCTATTGTAAAGGGAATGAAGCTGGTAAAGGACGGTACCTGTGATGCGTTTGTATCAGCAGGAAGTACAGGCGCTGTTCTGGTAGGCGGACAGGTACTGGTCGGTAGAAATAAGGGCGTGGAGCGTCCTCCGCTTGCACCGGTAATTCCTACGGCAAAGGGTGCGGCGCTTCTGATAGACTGCGGCGCAAATGTGGATGCAAGACCGTCTCATCTGGTACAGTTCGCGCAGATGGGTTCGATTTATATGGAAAATGTGCTCGGCGTAAAAAATCCCAGGGTGGGAATTGTCAATATCGGAGCAGAAGAGGAAAAGGGAAATGCGCTTGTAAAGGAGACATTTCCGTTGCTGAAGGAATGTAAGGAAATCAACTTTGTAGGAAGTGTAGAAGCGAGAGATATTCCGGCGGGCGCAGTAGATGTCGTAGTCTGCGAAGCATTTGTAGGAAATGTTATTCTGAAAATGTATGAAGGCGTCGGCTCCGTTATGCTTCATGAGATTAAAAAGGGCATGCTTTCTACGCTGCGCAGCAAGATAGGCGCGCTGCTTGTAAAGCCGGCACTGAAGGAGACCTTAAAAACCTTTGATTTGGAACAGTATGGCGGAGCACCGCTGCTTGGCTTAAAGGGGCTTGTGGTGAAAACGCATGGCAGCTCCAAGGCAGTAGAGATTAAGAATTCGATTTTACAGTGTGAGACATTTAAGGAACAGCAGATTAACGAGAAGATTAAAGCACGGCTTGGACAGAAAGAGGAAGGCTAAGGGGGCACATATTATAATGGAATTTGAAAAACTAAAGGGGATTATCGCAGAAGTATTGAGCGTAGATCCGAATGAAGTGACACAGGAATCTACTTTTGTTGAAGATTTGGGCGCAGATTCCCTTGATTTATTCCAGATTGTTATGGGAATAGAAGATACGTTTCAGATTGAAGTGCCGCCGGAGGAATCAGAAAAGATTACTACGGTTGGCGAGGCGCTTTTGCTGATTCAAAATGCGGTAGAACAATAGGATTGTTGTCGGGAGGCAGTATGAGCAATGACAGAAATGCAATCGAGCTGCTGGAAGAGAGAATAGGATACCAGTTTCAGGATAAACGGCTGCTAAAGCAGGCGCTTACACACAGCTCCTTTGCAAATGAACAGAAAATCAATAAATGGGAAGACTATGAGCGGGTTGAGTTTTTAGGCGATGCCGTATTGGAGCTGGTTTCGAGTGATTACCTTTATCGCACGCACCCACAGCTTCCGGAGGGTGAATTGACAAAAATGCGTTCCTCTATGGTATGCGAGCCTGCGCTTGCTTATTGCGCGCGGGATATTGAGCTTGGAAGATTTATCTTTCTTGGCAAGGGAGAAGAGGCTACAGGCGGCAGAAAAAGGGAATCCATTACATCTGACGTCATGGAAGCGGTAATTGGTGCTATTTATCTGGATGGTGGAATTGTACCGGCAAAAGCGTTTATAGACAGGTTCATTTTGTCAGATTTGGAAAATAAACAGCTCTTTTATGACAGTAAGACAATATTGCAGGAGCGGGTACAAAAGCGCGGAGAAACGCTGCAATATGTATTGATAGAGGAGTCTGGACCGGAGCACGATAAGCTGTTTCGTGTGGAGGCAGTCATCGGCGGTCGCAGAATCGGAGAAGGAAGCGGCAGAACCAAGAAGCAGGCGGAGCAACAGGCTGCTTATCAGGCGCTGCTTGCCGAGAAAAAACAGTAAGCGGGTAGTATATGTATTTAAAAAGCATTGAAGTACAGGGCTTTAAGTCCTTTGCCAATAAGATAACCTTTCAATTTCACAATGGCATTACCGGAATCGTAGGACCAAATGGAAGCGGTAAGAGCAATGTCGCTGATGCGGTGCGTTGGGTGCTTGGAGAACAGCGCATTAAGCAGCTTCGTGGCGCTTCCATGCAGGATGTTATTTTTTCCGGTACGGAAATGAGAAAGCCGTTAAGCTATGCCTATGTGGCTATCACATTAGACAATGCCGATCATCAGCTTGCAATCGACTATGACGAGGTAACGGTTGCAAGGCGCATTTACCGTTCAGGAGAAAGCGAATATTCAATCAATGGAACGCTCTGCCGTCTTAAGGACGTCAATGAGCTTTTTTATGATACTGGTATTGGAAAGGAAGGCTATTCCATTATCGGTCAGGGTCAGATTGACAAGATTCTGAGTGGAAAGCCGGAGGAAAGAAGAGAGCTTTTTGATGAAGCGGCTGGTATTGTAAAATTTAAACGCCGTAAGAATACAGCACAGAAAAAGCTTGAGGATGAGAAACAGAATCTGGTTCGTGTAAATGATATTCTGGCGGAGCTGGAAAAGCAGATAGGCCCTTTGGAAAAGCAGTCTGAAAAGGCAAAAATCTATCTTAAGAAAAAAGAGGATTTAAAACGGCTGGATGTCAATCTGTTTTTGACGGAAAACGCCCATATCAGAGAGCAGCTTACAGGAGTATCGGAAAAGTATAAAATTGCAGAAGAAAGTCTGGCAGAAACGACAGAGAAGTACGAGCGGACAAAAGAGGAGTACGAGCAGATTCAGGGACAGCTTGAAATGCTGGAGCAGGAGATTGAGGCTGCAAGGCAGACTCTGACAGATACGAGCGTAATGCGCGGAAAGCTGGAAGGACAGGTCAATGTCCTGAAAGAGCAGATTAACTCTGCACAGGGAAACGAGGGACATCTGCGCGGCAGAAAGGAAACTGTAGAAGAAGAAATTTCTGCAAAGGAAAATGACAAAAGTGTCATTTTAGAGGACAAAAGGCTGACCGATGAAAAGGCGGAACAGACGAGACTTGAAAGTGAGGAGGCAAGAGCCCTTCTTGGAGAAATTCAGGAAAAAATCGCTTCCTACAATGCGCGGATTGAAACAGGAAAAAATACGATTATCAGTGCGCTGAATGAACGTGCGGCGATTCGTTCCCGCATGGGACGCTTTGACACCATGTTAGAGCAGGTTAATATCCGAAGGTCAGAATTGAATTCAAGACTGCTGCGTGCCAAATCGGACGAGGCGGAGCAGAAGGAAGCGATTCAGAGACTGCGGGAAGCTTTTGAGGCGGTCAACGAGACGATTCGCGGACTGAATGAGAAGCAAAAGACGCTGGAAGAAAGAATTGCAGCAATCAAGCCCGAGCTTACGGAAAAAGACCAGAAGCTCAGACAGACGCAGGCGCTTTATCAGCAGGAAAAATCCAAGCTGGAAACCCTTTCCAATCTCGCGGAGCGTTATGAGGGCTATGGCGGCAGCGTTAAGCGCGTCATGGAGCAGAAGGGCCATGTAAAGGGAATCGTCGGCGTTGTTGCGGATATTATTAAAGTAGAAAAGAAATATGAGATTGCCATAGAGACAGCGCTTGGCGGCAATATTCAGAATATTGTCACAGAGGATGAGGAAACTGCCAAGCACATGATTGCCTTTTTAAAGCAGACGAAGGGCGGCAGGGCAACCTTTCTTCCCCTTACAAGCATTACCAACCCTCAGGAATTTAAGACACCGGAGGCGCTTTCTGAACAGGGCGTAATTGGACTGGCAGATTCACTTGTCCAGATAGATAAAAAATACGCAAACGTTGCAAAGGCAATGGTTGGACGCATCATGGTGGTGGATACGGTAGACCATGCCGTAAAAATCGCAAGAAAATATGATTACGGCATCCGTATGGTTACACTGGAGGGCGAGCTTTTAGTACCGGGCGGTGCAATCAGCGGCGGCGCCTTTAAGAACAATTCCAATCTTCTTGGCAGACGGCGTGAAATTGCAGAGCTGGAAGAAAAAGTCAAAAAATATCAGCTGCAGGCGCAGGAAATTCAAAAAGAAATCGAAAAGACAAAGGAAGAGAGAAATAAGCTTCGAACTGAGCTTGAGACGGCGCGTCTTACCTTGCAGAATAAATTTATCGAGCAGAATACTGCGCGGTTAAATGTCATTGCAGCAGAAGAAAAGTGGAATGAGACAGAGGAAGGCTATGGCTCCCTTCAGGAAGAACAGACGCAGATAGAGGAACAGATACGTCAGATTGGCGAGGACAAGGAAAAGACCATAAAAGAGTTAGAGTCCTCACAGAGTCTGGAAAAACAGACAGAAGAAGAAATCAAAGAGCTGCAGACTGCGCTGGAAACCTACCGCATTGAGGAAACTGCACAGACTGCCAGAGTATCGGAACAGGACGTAGAAGCGGAAAAATACCGCCAGCAGCAGGAATTTAAGCAGGAAAATGTAAACCGTATTGACGGTGAGCTTTTAAGGCTGCGGGAAGAGTTAAAAGAGATAGAGGATGCTTTGGCGCAGAACGCAGGAGACATTGAGCGGAAGCGGGCAGACATCAGTGAAATTGAGCAGACGATTGTAACGTCGCATACCGCGCAGAGCGAGACGGAAACAAAGCTGCAGGAAAATATTGCACGTAAGGAGGAGCTGGGAAATCAGCAGAAAAACTTCTTCCGTGTCAGAGAAGAACTTTCTGAGCAGAAAAGTGGTCTGGACAAAGAGGTTTACCGCCTGAATGCACAGAGAGAAAAGCTGGAAGGCGCATTGGAGTCACAGATTAACTATATGTGGGATGAGTATGAAATTACTCTGACGGATGCGGCTTCGCTCCGGGATGAGACACTTACAGACCTGCCTGAGATGAAAAGAGAGATTTCTTCGCTGAAGGACCAGATTAGAAAGCTGGGAGACGTCAATGTCAATGCCATTGAAGATTATAAAAATTTGATGGAGCGGTACGGCTTTTTAAAAGGGCAGCACGATGATTTGGTAGAAGCGGAGCAGACACTGCTTGGCATTATTCAGGAGCTGGATACGGCTATGCGTAAGCAGTTTCAGGAAAAGTTCGGGCAGATATGCAGAGAGTTTGACAAGGTTTTCAAGGAACTTTTCGGCGGAGGAAAGGGTACGCTTGAGCTTCAGGAGGAAGAGGATATTCTGGAGGCTGGCATCAGAATCATTGCACAGCCGCCTGGAAAGAAGCTGCAGAATATGATGCAGCTCTCCGGTGGAGAAAAGGCGCTTACAGCGATTGCCCTGCTGTTTGCAATCCAGAACTTAAAGCCGTCGCCATTCTGTCTCCTGGATGAGATTGAGGCGGCGTTAGATGAAAACAATGTCGGCCGTTTTGCAAAGTACTTACATAAGCTGACAAAGAATACACAGTTCATTGTGATTACCCACCGCAGGGGAACCATGGAAAAGGCGGACAGACTTTATGGAATCACAATGCAGGAAAAGGGAATTTCAACGCTGGTCAGCGTCAATCTGATAGACAGCGAGTTAGACGCTTAAGCGAAAAGCATAGAAGCTTTGGGCTGTGCGCCGGAAAACTATGAGACAGTTAATTGAGCAATCTGGCAAAGAAGGGAGTCTGCCTCCATGAGCGGAGAGAAAAAAGGATTTTTCAGCCGTCTGAAAGAAGGACTGAGCAAGACAAGAGATAATATCGTAAATGGAATCGATGATTTGTTTAATGGCTATTCCATGATTGATGAGGATTTTTATGAAGAACTGGAAGAAATTCTTATCATGGGCGATATTGGCGTTAATGCTACGACAGAGATACTTGAAAGACTGAGGGAGCAGGTCAAGGAAAAGCATATCAAGGAGCCTGCTGCCTGCAAACAGCTTTTGATTGAAAGCATCAGAGAACAGATGCAGGTGGGCGAGACCGCCTATGCGTTTGAGCATGAGCAGTCGGTTGTGCTTGTAATCGGTGTGAATGGAGTAGGAAAGACGACCTCGGTAGGTAAGCTTGCGGGCAAGTTAAAGGAGCAGGGCAGAAAGGTGATTTTAGCGGCTGCCGATACCTTTCGTGCGGCTGCAGGCGAGCAGCTTACGGAGTGGGCGCATCGTGCAGGCGTAGAAATCATAGGCGGAAAGGAAGGCTCTGACCCGGCATCCGTTATTTTTGATGCAGTGCATGCTGCCAAAGCGCGTGGCGCGGATGTGCTTTTGTGCGATACAGCGGGGAGACTTCATAATAAGAAGAACCTGATGGAGGAGCTTAAAAAAATTGACCGCATTATTGAGAAGGAATTTCCACAGGCACACAGGGAAAATCTGGTGGTGCTGGACGGAACAACCGGACAAAACGCCCTGCAGCAGGCAAGGGAGTTTGGAGAGGTAACGAATCTTACGGGAATCATTCTGACAAAGATGGATGGAACGGCTAAGGGCGGCATTGCAGTCGCGATACAATCCGAGCTGCATGTGCCGGTAAAATATATTGGTGTAGGAGAAACCATTGACGATTTGCAGAAGTTTGATTCGAATGAATTTGTCAATGCACTGTTTGATATCAAAGGAGAGGAATAGGATGAGCAGAAAGATGCTGACGCTTGAGGCTTTTGAGGAAGCAGCAGAAACCGTCAAAAAAGTAACGCAGGAAACCAAGCTGGTGTACAGCGACTATCTGAGCGCAAAGACAGGAAATAAGGTATATTTAAAGCCTGAGAATATGCAGTTTACAGGTGCATATAAGGTGCGCGGCGCGTACTACAAGATGAGCACCTTGAGCGATGCGGACAGACAAAAGGGACTGATTACCGCTTCCGCAGGAAATCATGCGCAGGGCGTTGCTTATGCGGCAAAATGCTATGGAGCGAAAGCAACTATCGTAATGCCGACGACTACGCCGCTTATGAAGGTAACAAGAACAAAGAGCTATGGGGCTGAGGTCGTGCTTCATGGAGATGTATACGATGAGGCGTGCGCACATGCTTATGAGCTTGCAAAGGAGCATGGCTATACGTTTATTCATCCTTTTGATGATGAAGCGGTTGCAACCGGACAGGGAACGATTGCAATGGAGATATTTAAGGAGCTTCCGCTCGTAGATATTATTTTGGTGCCAATCGGCGGCGGCGGGCTGGCGACTGGTGTATCTACGCTGGCGAAGCTGCTTAATCCCAAGATTAAGGTAATCGGCGTAGAACCTGCTGGTGCAAACTGTATGCAGGAATCGCTGAAAAGCGGACATGTAACGACTCTGCCGACCGTAAATACGATTGCCGACGGTACGGCAGTAAAGACGCCGGGGAGCAAGATTTTCCCCTATATCCAGAAAAATCTGGATGACATCATAACCGTTAAGGATGAGGAGCTGGTAGTATCCTTCCTTGATATGGTTGAAAATCATAAGATGATAGTGGAAAATTCAGGACTTTTGACAGTAGCGGCATTAAAGCAGTTAAAGCCGGAAAATAAAAAGGTAGTTTCGATTTTAAGCGGCGGCAACATGGATATTATCACAATGTCCTCAGTTGTACAGCAGGGACTTATTTTCAGAGACCGTATCTTTACTGTGTCTGTTCTGCTGCCTGATAAGCCGGGTGAGCTGTCCAGAGTGGCGGCAGTAATTGCAAAGGAAAGCGGCAACGTAATCAAGCTGGAGCACAATCAGTTTGTTTCAACCAACAGAAGCGCGGCTGTAGAGCTTCGCATTACGCTGGAGGCATTTGGCACAGACCATAAGAATCAGATTATCGCGGCTCTGGAGAGAGAGCAGTATCAGCCAAAACTGATTGCCACCAGCATTTAGCAATAAGTATGGTATAAGCACTAAAAAGAGTGGAAATACTTAGGTATAACGCGGTAATTGCGAAGCAATTATGGCAAAATGGCATAGAAGGGAAAGGGTATGAAGAGAAAGATTCAGGACTACAGTATGATTACAGTTTCATCCGTAATTTATGCCGTTGGCATCAGTCTGTTTCTGGACCCGAATAATCTTGCGCCGGGCGGTGTAACCGGAATTGCGATTATCATTAACCGTCTGTGCGGACTTCCTACAGGTACTTTGATTTTACTGCTAAATGTACCGTTGCTTTGCATCGGCATCTGGAAATTTGGATGGCGGTTTCTGCTTTCCACAAGCTACGCCATTCTGCTCATATCCCTTGTAACGGATTTGATTGCGCCAATTGGCGCAGTAACCCGAGATCCGCTTCTGGCATCCGTTATAGGCGGTGCATTATCTGCAGTGGCGCTGGGACTCATTTTCCGCGCAGGAGCGACGACAGGAGGCATAGATATTGTTGTCCGTCTGCTCAGGATACGGTATCCGCATCTGCGTACAAGCACGCTTTTTCTATTGACGGACCTTTTGATAGCAGGCTGTTCAGGCTTTGTTTTTGGCGATATGGATGTGGTTTTGTATGCAGTGATTGCAATTTTCATTATGTCCTTTGTTATGGATATGGTGCTTTATGGAATGGATGAAGCAAAGCTGCTTTATATTATCAGCGACCGTCCAGAGGATATTGCGGAGCGGCTTTTACGGGAAATTGATATTGGAGTGACATATCTGGAGGGAGAAGGGGCATACAGCAATCAGAATAAGAAAGTGATTCTCTGTGTGACAAAAAAACAGCAGGCCCCCCGGATAGAAGTCGTTGTTAAGGAAGAGGACCCGCATGCTTTTATGATTATTACAAGAGCGTCGGAAATTTATGGAGAAGGCTATAAAAGTATTTTTTCCGACAGATTATGATTGCCAGCTATGCAGGGTAATAGTATACCGTGCCAGAGGCGCTTATATTGTGTTCCGCAGAGGCGGCGGGAAGATAGCCCTGGTCATGGAGATAGGTTTTAAATATTTTTTCTGTTCCGGCGTCGGAAGAGAGTTCAGCACCGTCAGGGCCAAGCACTCTGACGGTTATTTTTTTGTCTTTTATGATGGGACCTACCAGAATATTTTCATAGCACTGCCCAAAATTCCGGTGGGAAATGGATTTGCAAAGATCCTGCGTGAGCTGCATCTTATTGTGCGCAGGGTCATAAATGAGATAGGTTTTCTCTGTGGAAAATCCAGATTCATGATATTTTTTGAAAATCAGTTCCATACCGTTCACCTCTTTGTAACTCTATCATAACAAGCATTTTCTCATAGTTAAATGATAAATATTGCGTTATTTATTGCAAAAAGTGCGCATGAATGTCATAATAAAAATCAACAGAGGCTAAGAAAAAAAGGACAGAAAAAATATGGAAAATTATGAGAAAACAGGTTATTTGCGGGAACCATTCCGGTTGTTTCACCTGAAAGGATGTCCACCTGAGGGAATCAATCTTCACTATCATGATTTTTATAAGCTTATCATATTTTACAGTGGTGCGGTGACCTATATGATTGAAGGAAAATCCTATGTGCTGGAGCCGGGGGATATCGTGCTCGTTGGGAAAGGAGAGATTCATAAGCCTACGATTGAACCGTCGGTTCTGTATGAGCGCAGTATTATATATATATCCGGTGAATTCCTGGAACGGCTGCGAAGTGATGGTTATAATCCTTTTTTATGCTTTGAGCGAGCTGCACAGGAAAAATCCTATGTATTAAGGGTTGGAGAACTGCGCAGAACCAAGGCAGGGCGGATTTTAGAGCAGATGGAAAAGGAGAAGGAGCAGTATGGAAGCGAACAGGAAAAAATGCTGCTTTTTCAGCTTTTGCTGCTTGCTGTGAACAGATTGTGCCTTGCAGAGGAGGAAAAAACCAGACTGCGCCCGAATGCCGTATACAATCAAAAAATAATTGATATTTTGACTTATCTCAGGGAGCATTTGTTTGAGGAAATTACGATAGATGATTTGGCGGAGCAGTTTTATACCAGCAAATATCATCTGATGAGGCAGTTTAAAGCAGAGACAGGGTATACCATTCACAGATATGTAACAGAAAAGAGGATTGCCGCAGCAAAGGAGCTGCTGTTAGCAGGCATGATGCCTACTACAGTCAGCGAGAGGTGCGGCTTTCAGGACTATTCTACATTTTTGCGCGCCTTTCAGAGCTGCGTTAAAATGACACCTACGGCGTTTGCAGAAGAGAGGAAAGCCCGGAGCTTGTATGCAGGATATGATCCTCTGTTATAAAGACGGCTTCAATGCCGGGGAGCGATTCGACATAAGCCATGCCGTCCGTAAGCCCAAGCAGAAAGCAGGCGGTACTGAGCATATCTCCGTCCGCAGAGGAAGCGGAAAGGATAGTGACGGAGCGCAGACCATTTTGCATGGGCATTCCTGTTTTGGTGTTTAAAAGATGATGATACAGGATACCGTCTTTTTCAAAGCAGCGTTGATAGGTGCCAGAGGAGACGAGGGATGCGTCTGTGATGGGTAAAATGGCGATGGGATTTCCCCCCTCCGGATTTTGAATTCCAATTTGGAAGGGGGTGCCATCGGGTCTTGCGCCAACAGTGACAATATTGCCGCCGAGATTGATAATAGCGCTTTTGCAGTCATTTTTTACCAGATATTCCTTAAGCCTGTCAGCGATAAAGCCTTTTGCAACACAGCCAAGATCAATGGCGGCATCAGGGTCTGTGAGCGTAACGGTATTTCCATCTACGATGACCTTTCGGTAATCCACATGGGACAGCGCCTCCTTTCGCTGTTCTTCGGAAGGAATAGTATGCTCTGCTTTATTTTCCAGATCTTCGGATGAAAAATCCCACAGTGAAGAAAGTGGGGCAATGGTAATATCTACAGCGCCATTTGTATCGCTGCAATAGGAAAGCGCGAGGGTAAGCAGCGTGGCAGTCTCCTCGGATACTACGACGGGAGCGCCTTTTGCATGGTTAATTTTCCAGATGTCACTGTCAGGAATGGTACGGCTGAGCAGTTCTTCATAGGACTTGCACAGAGCAAAGCAGCCCTGAAAAAGAGTTTCTCTTGCAGCAGCATCATTTTCATACAGAGTAATGGTCGCAGTGGTGTCAAAATAAAAGCCAGTCTTGGAAACGGCTTCAGTCTGCGGCGTACAGCCTGTCAATGTGATTAAAAAAAGTATGAAAAAAAGAGAAAAGAGTGTTTTGCACAGCTTTGTCTGCATGATCTACCTCAATCGTATTTTCTTGTATTTTACTTATAATTAAGTTATTATAGCATATATAATGAAGATTGCATAAAGGAAATGGACATGAGATTATCGGATGATTTTGATGATAAAAACACTGGCGTGCCGTTAATTTATATGACGGTGGGTGTGCTGCTTTTTGTGGGAACGCTGGTAGGCGCAGTATTTTTTATGAACCGTACACCCTCGCAAGGGAAGCAGCCGACCCCGGCAGCTGCGGTGCAGGAATCAGAGAGCACGGAAGAAATGCAGGTGGAGCAAGGCTATGCGGAGGGAGCGGACCCTTACATATCAGGAAGTAAGCTGACGAGCGATGACCTTGATTTTTGGCACATGTATGATGAAACGGAGAGTGCACAGGAAGAAAAAAAGAAAAAAGAGGAAGAAAAGGAAAAGGAAGTCGAAGAAGACCCTTCTAAGGATGGAAAGCATACCAGACTGGTTGCGGAGGACGGAACGGAGGAATGGGTCAGCATCAATCCATATCTGACAAAGAATACCTATGATTATTCCGGACTTGTTTATCAGTTCCCTATCATGAAATATTATGAGGACAGTGAGAAGGTGTCGCAGGTCGGCATCAGCGTGGATGAAGATGATGGAGACATCAATTTTGGAAGATTGAAAAAAGCGGGCGTGGATTTTGCCATGATTCGGATTGGCTCACGCGGCTATGGAAGCGGCAATCTGATGTCTGATGAGATGTTCTATGAGAATGTCAGAAAGGCGACGGAGGCAGGCATGGATATAGGCGTTACCTTCTTTTCACAGGCTGTGACAAAGGAGGAAGCATTAGAGGAGGCTGCCCGTGTGATTGAAGGCTTGCAGGGCTTTACCATCGTATATCCGGTTGCCTTTGACATGGAGTATGTCAAAAATGACACTGCCAGAGTACAGGGGCTTTCAAGAGATGAAAAGACAGAGATTGCCATGACATTTCTGGATGCAGTAGGACAGGCAGGCTATAAGACTATCCTGTATGGAAATAAGGAATGGCTGATTCGACGAGTAGACCTTTCAAAGCTTATCGGTTATGACATCTGGATTTCTCAGGAGCAGGATACGCCGGATTATCCGTATAAGTTTACGATGTGGGAATATACAAAAAATGCAAAGATGGACGGAATGGAGGAGCCGGCAGACTTGAGCATCTGTCTGATTGACTATAAATCCAAATAGCGGAACAAAAAAGAAAGAGGGCATAAAATGGAACCTAGAAAAGCATCGGTAACAAGAAATACAAAGGAAACGCAGATTACGCTGACATTGAATCTTGACGGCAGCGGAAGGTGCAGCGCCAGAACCGGGATTGGTTTTTTTGACCACATGCTGGATGGCTTTGCCAGACATGGTCTGTTTGATTTAGAGCTTGACTGCAAGGGAGATTTACAGGTGGATTCCCATCACACAATAGAGGATGTGGGGATTGTGCTTGGAGAGGCAATTCGTCAGGCGCTTGGGGATAAACAGGCAATTAAGCGTTATGGCAGTATGATTCTTCCGATGGATGAGGCGCTTGTGCTCTGCGCAGTCGACCTTTCCGGCAGACCATATCTTTGCTTTGAAGAAACCTATACGACGCCCAAAATTGGAGAGATGGATACGGAAATGGTGCATGAGTTCTTTTATGCGATTTCTTATGCGGCAGGGATGAATCTGCATATCCGGCAGCTAGCAGGTGAAAATAACCACCATATTGCAGAGGCCACCTTTAAGGCATTTGCAAAGGCGCTGGATGCGGCTACCATGAAGGAACCCAGAATAGAGGGCGTCTGGTCTACGAAGGGTGTTTTATAAAGACCTTCTAGGGACGATAATTTAAAATAGTTTTGGAAATGGAAATAGTATTATAAAGGTCGGCGTAAAGGGCAGGCGAAATGGATTCCAGATAGTTCGGGACATACTGCTTTTTGACGCCGGCTTTTTTTAAAATATCAATGGCCTTATTATAGGCGATTGCCGCCTCAGTTTCCGTATTATAATAGCCAATGACAAAATAACCGTTTACATGGATTTTTGCCTGATAGGAGCCTGTCTTTCGTCCGATAAGCTGTTTTACTCCATGAAAGCGGTTTTTTATTTCTATATTTTCATATCGGAAATCCAGAGAATCCCCGTTTACAAAACGATAATCCCGTCCGCATACTGCATAGCTTTTGATACCATAGCGGGAGGCGATTCCCGTCTGCATGCCGTAGTCGGCGACAAAAAAACGATCGCCGCGTTTCATAATCTTATGGGAAGAATAATAAAAGAGGTCGTCAAGGTCAAACTTTAAGACAATATCGGGTGCATAGTAGTAATCAAAATATTTGATACGGATGTAAATGGGATTTGCAATATACAGACCATTATCCCGGAAATTGGTAAGAGAGACCCATTTTTCGAAGGGAAGTGCATAGCCTTCATGATAATCTTCCAGTGAGAGAGAGGTATCACCCAAAAGCAGAAGCGCGTCCCTGTATGCCCTACCGGCAAGCTCGCTGGTGGGAAAGCTTCCCAGACTGATATGCTTCATACGAAAGGTAATGGAGGCGCGGTAGTAGGTGCTGCCATCTTTTTTTTGCGCGGAATAAACGCCGGGCGTGTGCATAATAAGGCTCCTTTTACGGTACAATGAGAAAGCCTGCGCGCATCAGCACGCAAAGAGCTGCTTTCTAGCTCTTTATATTTTAGCATGCAGAAGTATGGTATACAAGCTGTCTTGTCCGCATAGAATAATATGGGTGAAGATATTATGTATTATGATTATAAGAAGTATGGCTGTCTGCTTGCACTGGGCAATCTGATTGTAGTGGTCTGCATCGGTGCTCTTGGACTGTTGGAGAGAAACCGTTATGCGGCGGAAACTGCTTTTTTTCAAAGGACTGAGGAAGTAAGTGAGGAAAGAAGCATCAGTCTGGTTGGGAAAATGGAGCAGGTTGAAAGTGGGCAGAGGATTATCGGCTATCAGATATTACAGCGGCCTAAGCCGTCTGCGGAGGCAGAGGACGATTTTCAGATTTTGTGCAGAATCGTGGAAGCGGAGGCTGGCGGCGAAGATATAAACGGACGTATGCTGGTGGCAAATGTTATCTTGAACAGGGTAAAAAGCGGCGCATTTCCGAATACGATAGCGGGGGTTGTATTTCAAAAGAATAAGGGGACATTTCAGTTTTCTCCGGTCAGGGACGGGCGGTATTACCGTGTGAAAATATCGGAAGAGACAATAGAGGCGGTGGAAAGGGCGCTTTCGGGTGAAGATAATTCGGAAGGGGCTCTCTATTTTGTGTCCAGAAAGGCGGCGGCGCCGGAGAGGATGCAGTGGTTTGATTCCCATCTGACAAGATTATTTCAGTATGGCGGGCATGAATTTTTTGCATAGGGACATCCTGCCTCTTTTCCGTTGCGGCTTTTGATGCTTTGTGCTATACTACTGAATTAACCGGGGATGTCCGGTAAAAAGGAAAGTAGACGACTGCGAAAGGAAACGGTTATGAATATCTTATACAAAAGTACGAGAGATGGAAAAGAGACAATTACTGCTTCACAGGCAATTTTAAAGGGACTTGCAGACGATGGCGGTTTATTTGTGCCGGAGAGGATTCCTGCGCTTGATAAGTCGTTTGAGGAGCTTTCCCAGATGAATTATGCAGAGGTGGCTTATGAGGTTATGAAGCTGCTGCTGACAGATTTTACAGAAGAAGAATTAAAGGACTGCATCCGGAAGGCTTATGATAAAAAATTTGATACAGAGATGATTGCGCCGCTTGTGGAATCAGAGGGTGCATATTATCTGGAACTGTTTCACGGTGCGACCATCGCTTTTAAGGATATGGCGCTTTCTATTCTGCCGCACCTGATGACGACGGCAGCAAGGAAAAATCAGATTCAGAATGAAATCGTGATTTTGACTGCGACCTCAGGCGATACCGGCAAGGCTGCACTGGCTGGCTTTGCGGATGTAGAGGGAACAAAAATCATCGTATTTTATCCGAAGGACGGCGTCAGCCCGATTCAGGAAAAGCAGATGGTAACACAAAAGGGAGCAAATACCTTTGTTGTAGGAATTCATGGGAATTTTGACGACGCGCAGTCTGGCGTAAAGAAAATTTTTGCAGATGAGACGATGAAAGAAAAGCTTGCAGAAAATGGTTTTCAGTTTTCTTCAGCAAATTCCATCAATATCGGAAGGCTTGTACCGCAGATTGTTTATTATGTGTATGCCTATGCGACTCTGTTAAAGGAAGGACGCATTGGCAGGGATGAAAAGATTAACGTAGTCGTTCCGACAGGAAATTTTGGAAATATTCTGGCGGCATATTATGCAAAGCAGATGGGACTTCCGATTGACAGACTGATTTGCGCTTCCAATGAAAATAAAGTATTATTTGACTTCTTTAAGACCGGAACTTATGACAGAAACAGAGACTTTGTACTGACGAGCTCTCCGTCTATGGATATTTTGATTTCGAGCAATTTGGAGCGCCTGATTTATCAGATTACAGGGGAGGATGCCAAAGCAACGGCTGAATTGATGAAGCAGCTCTCCACAGATGGCAGATACAGCATTACAAAGGAAATGCAGGAGCGCCTTGCTTCCTTTTATGGCGGTTATGCGTCTGAAGAGGAGACCGCAAAGCGTATAAAGGCGTCTTATGAAAATACAGGCTATGTACTGGATACGCATACAGCAGTTGCTTCCTCCGTATATGAAAAATACAAGGAAGAGACAAAGGATGAGACAAAGACCGTTATTGCTTCAACAGCGAGTCCGTTTAAGTTTACACGCAGCGTCATGAATGCCATTGATGCAAAATATGACAGCATGGATGATTTCGCACTGGTAGATGAGTTATCCAGAATTGCAAATGTAGCGGTACCGCCGGCAATCGAAGAAATCCGCACAGCGCCTGTTATTCATCAGAATATATGTGAAAAAGAGCAGATGGCGGATATGGTAGTTAAATTTCTTAATATCAAATAAAAATAACGAAAGAGGATAAAAAGATGGACTTGCTATTAGATGTATTTATTGCTTTCTGCGGCGTATATCTGATTTACGCTTCCGTACAGATGAAGCGGACAGGAGAATTAAAGCAGGGAATCATGGTAAGAAAGGATGCAGACCTTTCAGCGGCGAAGGATATTCCGGGTTTTATCCGGTTCATGTATGCAAAGACAATCGTGGTTGGCGTTTGTACCTGCGTCTGCGGGGGAGTTGGAATCATCAATGACCTGTATGGTGGACTGGGAATGGTTCAGCTTGTACTGACAATTGTATTTTTCGTGGCAATCGTGGCATTTGGATTTGTTACGGTAAGAGCGCAAAAAAAATATCTGGGATTTTAAAATCCCGGATATTTTTTTGCACAAAAAACATAAATGCGCAGCCTACGGAAATGAAGTTTGCCCACAGGCACCGCTCGCACGAAGAGAGTTTGCGAGCAAACTCTCTTTTAATGCGATAAAAATACAGAGCATTATGGACGCTTTTCGATTGGAATATAGGTCTGTTCTGTACACAGTGTCTTATAGGCAGGACGGATGATTTTTCCTCCGGTTGCAAGCTCTTCCAGTCTATGTGCACTCCAGCCTGCGATACGGGCGATGGCGAAAATCGGTGTATAGAGCTCAAGTGGAAGATTGAGCATCCTGTATACAAAGCCGGAGTAGAAATCCACGTTGATGCTGACGCCCTTAAACATCTTACGCTCGCCTGCGATAACTGCCGGAGCGAGCTTTTCGACAAGGGAATAGAGTGCAAATTCTTTGTGAAGCCCTTTCTCAACGGACAGGCTTTCCACAAATTTACGGAAAACCTCAGCACGTGGGTCGGACTTGGAATAGATTGCGTGTCCGACACCGTAAATCAGACCGGCACGGTCAAAGGCTTCTTTATGAAGCAGACGCTTTAAGTAATCTGCAACCTCATCCTCATCGGTCCAGTCGGATATGGATGCCTTCATATCATCAAACATCTGAACGACCTTGATGTTGGCGCCGCCATGTCTGGGACCCTTCAGGGAACCGATAGCAGCAGCGATAACAGAATAAGTATCCGTCATAGTGGAGGAAATGACGTGGGTTGTAAATGAGGAGTTGTTTCCTCCGCCGTGCTCCATGTGAAGGACGAGCGCAATATCAAGAAGCTCAGCCTCAAGCGGTGTATAGGAGCTGTCCGGTCTTAAGATGTGCAGGATATTTTCCGCAGTGGAAAGGTCCGGACGCGGCTGATGTACATAGAGACTGTCGCCGTTATGATAGTGATTATAGGCCTGATAACCATAAATGGAGAGCAGGGGAAACAGGCTGATAAGTTCAAGACACTGACGCAGGACGTTTGGGATGGAAGTATCATCCGCGAAATCGTCATAGGAATAGAGCGTCAGCACGCTGCGCGCAAGCGTATTCATCATATCACGGCTTGGCGCTTTCATGATAATATCTCTGACAAAATGTGTCGGCAGGGAACGGTAATCGGCAAGCATTGCTTTAAATGCAGTCAATTCCTTTTCATCTGGCAGTTTATCAAAGAGCAGAAGATAAGTAACCTCCTCATAACCGAAACGATTATCTGAGGTAAAACCGTTAACAAGGTCTTTGACATCGTAGCCACGATAAAAAAGCCTGCCATGATCAGGCACGGTTTCGCCATTTACGATTTTGGTTGCGCGTACATCAGAGATTCGGGTAAGACCGGTCAAAACGCCTCTTCCGTTTTCATCCCGAAGGCCTCTTTTTACATTGTATTTTGTGTAAAGCGAAGGGTCAATATTTCCGGCATTTTGGCTGAATTTAGCCAATGCCTGAATTTCTGGTGTAATTTTTGAGTAGACATTGTGGTCCATATACTACATACCACCTTTCTGAAAAAAAGAATCTGCGGGTAACGAATCGTATAGAATAGTAAATACCGAGGCATACAGAAAATTCTGTATTTGCGAAATGAATATAACTATGATACCATGATTGCAGAACAATCATGATTAGACGCTGTTCAAAAGCTATCATATTTTATATGATACCATGTCAGCCGAAATTGTGGCAAGAAAAAAACAAAAGTTTTGTAAAATTTCATAATTTATAAAAAATTGGAGGATAACAAGATGACAAATGAAGAAATGTTAAGACATGTGGATCACACACAGTTAAAGCCCTTTGCAACCTGGGAAGACATTGAAAAATTATGTGATGAGGCAATCAAATATCATACAGCTTCCGTCTGTGTGCCGCCAGCTTATATCAAGCGCATCGCAGACAAGTATAAGGATGCCATCAACATCTGTACAGTAGTGGGCTTCCCGCTTGGCTACAGTGTCACAAAGGCAAAGGTAGCAGAGGTAGAAGAAGCGCTTAAGGACGGTGCCAATGAGATTGATATGGTGGTAAATATCAGCGATGTCAAGAATCATTTGTTTGGCAAGGTGGAAGAGGAAATCCGGACGCTGAAAAAGGCATGTGGGGAACATATTCTCAAGGTTATCATCGAAACCTGCTTCTTAACGGAGGAAGAGAAGATTGCAATGTGCAAGGCGGTAACAAATGCAGGCGCTGACTATATTAAAACCTCGACCGGCTTTGGAACGGGCGGCGCTACGATGGAGGATGTGCTTTTGATGAAAGCAAACATTGGTCCGAAGGTTAAGATAAAAGCGGCAGGCGGTGTTAAGACAAGGGAAGATTTGGAAGCATTTTTGAATGCAGGCTGTGACAGAATCGGTACTTCCTCAGCAGTTGGAATTTTAAATGGAGAAGCTGCAAAGGGCTATTGATATAACCGGCTGCAGTAATAAGAAGCGGGAGATGTTTTATGGAAAAGAGAGTAATCAGGCAGAGGCTGCATGAATTGCGTTCTGCTATGAAAAGCTATGGGGCAGATTATTATATCGTTCCGACGGCGGATTTTCATAATTCGGAATATGTAAGCGGTTATTTTAAGGTAAGAGAATTTTTATCCGGCTTTACCGGTTCCAACGGGACGCTGGTGGTTTCCGCAGAGGATGCCGGGCTTTGGACGGACGGCCGTTATTTTGTACAGGCGCAGAAGGAGCTGGAGGATACAGGAATCCGGCTGTTTCGGATGCAGGAGGAGGGTGTCCCCGATATTCCCACTTACTTAAAGCAGACCATGTGGGAAGGTCAGTGCCTTGCATTTGATGGCAGGACAGTGACGGCGGCATTTGGCAGAAAGCTGGAGGGGGCGCTCTCTGGCATGGATATCCGGATTCTTTATGAAAAGGATCTGGCGGACGGTATCTGGCAGGACAGACCGCCTTTCCCCTGCAGCAGAGCGGAGATTGTGCCGCCCTCCTACTGCGGGCAGAGCGCGTCAGAAAAACTTGCGCATATCAGAGAACTGCTTGCAAAGGAACAGGCAGACTGTTTCTTTTTGAGCAAGCTGGATGATTTGATGTGGCTGTTTAATATCCGGGGCGCAGATATTCCCTGCAATCCGGTGCTGATGTGCTACGGTTTTGTCACAAAGAAGGATGCGTCTATATTTATACAGGGCGATGCGCTTCAGGATGAAGTAATACAGAGTATGCGTGAGGCTGGCGTTACAATCCGTGATTATTTTAAGGTCGTGCCTTTCCTGCAGGGATATTTTGCAAAGGGTAACGCAGGCACACTTCTTTATGATGAAAAGAATGTAAGCTATTATATGGACCGGCTTTTCAGGGCGTATGGCAGCTGTAGGGAAAAACAGAATCTGACAGAGCTGCCAAAGGCAATCAAGACAAAAGAGGAGCTTGCCTATATTCGCAAAATTTATCTGAAGGACAGCCTTGCAGTTACCAAATTTATTTATTGGTTAAAGACAACAGTAAAGAAAGAGCTGGAAGAGGGAAAGCGGCTGACTGAGTATGATGCGGCGCTCTATCTGGATAATCTGCGCCAGGCAATTCCGGAATTTTTGGAGCTGTCATTTCCGACCATCAGCGCTTATGGCGAAAATGCGGCGATGATGCACTATGAAGCAGATGAGGAACATGCCGCCGCGTTAAAGGCGGAAGGGATGCTTTTGGTGGATTCCGGTGGACAATATCTGGGCGGAACGACGGATGTGACAAGAACCATTGTTTTAGGCAGCCTGTCTGAGAAAACAAAGCAGCACTATACGGCAGTTGCAGCGGGAATGCTGAGACTTTTAAATGCACAGTTCCTCTATGGATGCAGCGGACGCAATCTGGATATTCTGGCGAGGGAAGCGCTCTGGAAGCTGGGAATGAATTATAAATGCGGAACGGGTCATGGCGTAGGCTATATGCTGAATGTGCACGAGGGTCCTCACAGCATCAGATGGCGTTTTTTAGAAGGAGCGGCGGAACCGGCGCTTGAAGAGGGCATGCTGGTTACGGATGAACCGGGTGTTTATCTGGAAGGAAGCTATGGAATCCGGATTGAAAATGTGCTTGAGGTGCAAAAGGCGGTAAAAAACGGAGATGGACAGTTTATGAAGTTTGAAACGCTGACCTTTGCGCCGATTGATCTGGATGCGATTGTTCCGGAGCTGCTGCCACAGGCAGAGCGTGAGGCGTTAAATACTTATCACCAAAAGGTGTATGAGAAGCTTTCCCCTTATCTTGGCGAGGAAGAAAAAGAGTGGCTTCTGCAGGCAACCAGGGCAATATAGCATTTTGGAAAATGGAACCAATTTTTGCTATTGTAATTTGAAAAAGGATTGGATATAATAAAGTTAACCCAGATGTGGATTATATTCTTGCTATTTTTGAACCTACATTTACTTTAAACGGGATTCCTATATCGCCGGACTAATGTCAGGCCTTCATTGCGCAGAGGAAGACAGGCATCCGTGCTGCGGTCACCCACCTGGCGAAAGCTAGGAGTCAAAAGGCGGGAACCACATTTTGGGGATACAGAAGAAAAAAGCAGTCGCTAAAAGGCGGCTGCTTTTTGTGCAAATAAGAACTTTCTGGTGCACAAAAAATATGGACGCGCAAAAGAATTTCCTAATTTTAAGAGCAAATATGGAGGCGGTATGGACGGAAAGAAGCTGCGTATGTGGTGCAAGACCTGCCTGATTCTGGCAGGTCTTTTGTTTTTCTGTTTTCTGGCGGGCAGGTATGAACCCGGAATTGATTATGAAAAGGAAGCCAGACTGCGGGAATATGAAATGGACGAAAGTGTTGAAAAGAAAAAACTGATGATACTGGCTGACAATGGAAGGCTCATGCAGACAGAAAACGGAGCGCAAAAGGTTCTTACGACAGAGGGAATATTTGACTGTCAGATGGAGCATGCAGAGGACTTTTTGTATCAGACCGTGACAGCTTACATATGTGAACAGGTAATTTTAGAGGTTTCTGTGGAGGAAAAGCAAAAGGAGACTGTTTTAAAAAATCTGTGGCTTATGGAGACAGAGGCTGACAGGGCACTTTGTTTCTGGGAGGGAAACCGTTTTTATCTGCCAATAACAGCTCCTTTGGAGGAGAGGGAACAGGTTGCAGATATTACATTATATGACGGAAGCATAAAAAAATGGGAAACCAAGAGAGAAAAGAGAACCGGAAAGCTTTTGCGCGTTACACAGGCGGCAGCCTATTTACAGGGAGAGGATGCGGAAATCACACTTCCCTTTGACAAGGATATGAGAGTTTATCGTCTGTATGGCGAATTGGAGGAAAGCAGCTGGCGGGAACTCCCGCTTGGAAGTGAAGCGGTGGATTTTGTCATGGAGGGAGAAAATGTCTGTGCCTGTCTGATAAGTGAACCAGGAGAGAAAAAAACGATACGGGTGCTTTTGCAGAGCGGAAACTATGCAGGATACTTCCATGAACAGCTCAGTCTGACGGCAGACTGCGCGTATGAAACTGTTTTGGGCAAGGAAAAAAAGGAGCATGCTGCGGGTGAAGTCCTTACAATTTCTTGGGATGACGATGCTTTTGCGGAAGAAGAAAGAATGATAGTGACTGCTTCGGTCAATACAGAAAAGCTGGAGCTTTTATCCATTCAGAGAGGAAGGGAAAAGACAAAATACCGGGGAACGCTTGAAATTTTAAAGACAGCGCAGGGGTTTCTTGTAATCAATGAGCTGCCGTTAGAGGAATATCTGTATGGTGTGGTGCCGAGTGAAATGCCTGCCTCTTATCCGGCGGAGAGCCTAAAGGCGCAGGCAGTCTGTGCCAGAACCTATGCCTGTCGTTATCTTGAAACGGCGGGGCTTCCGGAATTTGGAGCGCATGTGGATGACAGTACGGCATATCAGGTATATGGAAATACAGAAGAAAAGGCGGAGACAACAGAGGCGGTAAAGGAGACCGCAGGCGAAATACTGACATTTCAGGGACAGGCGTTAAATACCTATTATTATTCTACCTCCTGCGGCTATGGGACAGATGAGCGTGCATGGGGCGCAGCCTTAGAGGAGCCGGTATGTCTTCTGGCAAAGAGCCTTTCAAACGACTGGAAGGATTTGCAGGCATGCAGGAAGGCGGCAGAGGAAATAAAGGCGGAGGATGCGTTTACGGAATTTATCAGCAGTAAGGCTGAGAATTTCCTTGAAAGCAGCGAGCCTTGGTTTCGATGGCAGTATCAGGTAGAGAAAGCCGACAGCGAGGAAATCGAAAGGAGACTTTCAAAACGCTATGAGCTTCAGCCTGACTATATTTTAACCAGAACGGGAGAAAATGACTATATCAGTCAACCAATAGAGAGGCTTGGAGAATTGAAAGCACTGCGTATTCTGGAGCGGAATGCAGGAGGGAGTGCGGACGCGCTTCTAATCGAAGGCAGCGAAAGGACATATCTTGTAAGGTCAGAGTATAATATAAGATACGTGCTTTGTGACGGTAAGGCAGAGGCAGTCAGGGCTGATGGAAGCTGCGCCGCCTGCCCGACGCTTTTGCCGAGCGCATTTCTTGCCCTTGCAGCTGGCAAAGATGAGAAAAATATGATAGGATATACCGTATATGGGGGCGGCTATGGTCATGGCATCGGCATGAGCCAGAATGGTGCGAAAAGCATGGCACTTTCGGGTGCATCCATGCAGGAGATATTGTCATTTTTTTATGAGGGAAGCCAGATTGAGGATGTTTATTAGAAGGGTATGAGTATGTGGAAAAAGCTCTATGAGGTGATACGCAATTTTATCAGGCAGGCAGCCCGCGATAATGTAAGTGCGCATGCCGCAGGAACGGCGTTTTTTGTATTTTTGTCCCTGATTCCTTTGCTGATGCTTATCTGTGCGATTCTCCCCTATACGCCTATTACAGAAGGGATGCTGATGCAGTTTGCCGTTAATTTAACGCCGCAGCCTGCAAATGCCCTGATTATTTATCTGATTGAAGAGGTATATGACCGCTCAGCAGGCGTTTTGTCCATTGCGGCTGTCATTACAGTATGGACGGCTGCAAAGGGGATGCTTGCCCTGATGCGGGGACTGAATGCAGTCAATGGTGTTACAGAGCAGAGAAACTATTTCCTGCTAAGGATAGAGGCGAGCTTTTATACCGTGCTGATGCTGGTTGGAACAGTACTCACGCTGGTTATTCTTGTATTTGGCAATAAGCTGGTTGAAATTTTCTTCCAGGATTTTCCAAAGCTGTATGTGGCGGCACAGTATCTGCTGCCATTTCGCTTTTTGCCAATCTGGCTGCTGCTGACGCTTTTATTTGCGGCAATCTATACCTTCGTGCCGAGGATTAAGACAAAGCTGCGCCTTCAGATACCGGGCGCACTGTTTGCTGCGGTTGCATGGAGTGTTTTTTCCTGGGGCTTTTCCCTGTACATAGATTTTTTTGATGGGTTTGGCATGTACGGAAATCTGACGACAGTTATCATTATTATGCTCTGGCTGTATTTCTGTATGTATATTTTACTGATTGGTGCAAACATTAACCGATACCTTATGCCGGCGCTTGTTTTTTTATGCAATAGGAAACACAGATGAAGCAGGAGGAAAAGAAACTTGACAAGCGCATGGAAAGCCACTAAAATAAATACATTCAATAGTAAAAGGCATAGATGGTGTCAGTAGGAGTACATTTCTTTCCAGAGAGAAGGGATCAGCGGCTGAAAGTCCCTTTAATGTGTGTGTACTGTGAAATTTCCCACCGGAGCTGTCTGGCAGAAAGCAAAGGCAAGTAGGTCAGGACGTAGATGCGCGTTAAGCATGAAAGTGAGTGCCTGTCTTTCAAAGACAGGAATCAGGGTGGTACCGCGAAATATTTCGTCCCTTGCATAGTGATATGCAAGGGATTTTTTGACTTAATAGGAAGCGCAGTTCGCGGAATGGAGAAAAGGAGAAGAACATGAAAGAAAAGTTGGAACAGATTAAGGCCAGAGCGCAAAAGCAGATGGAAGAAGCAAAAACCTTAGAGGTATTAAATGATGTAAAGGTAGCATTTCTCGGAAAAAAGGGTGAACTGACAGCTGTATTAAAGAGTATGAAGGACGTTGCGCCTGAGGACAGACCAAAGGTCGGACAGATGGTCAATGAGGTGAGGGCGGAGCTTGAATGTGCACTGGATTCTGTAAAGAAGCGGATGGAGCAGGCAGCGCTTGAACAGAGACTGAAAAAGGAAGTCATCGACGTTACGCTTCCGGCAAAGAAAAATAATGTCGGACACAGACATCCCAATACGATTGCGCTAGAAGAGGTAGAAAGAATCTTTACCGGTATGGGGTATGAGGTTGTAGAAGGACCGGAGGTTGAAAAGGATTACTACAACTTTGAAGCGCTTAATATTCCGGCAGACCATCCTGCAAAGGACGAACAGGATACCTTCTATATCAATGGCGATATTCTGCTCCGTACCCAGACCTCACCAGTTCAGGCAAGAGTTATGGAAAAGGGCAAGCTGCCGATCCGTATGATTGCGCCCGGCAGAGTATTTCGTGCTGATGAAGTGGATGCGACCCATTCTCCTTCCTTCCATCAGATTGAGGGACTTGTCGTAGATAAGAATATTACGTTTGCAGATTTAAAGGGAACGCTTGCAGAGTTTGCAAGAGAGCTTTTTGGAGAGGATACCAAGGTTAAATTCAGACCGCACCACTTCCCATTTACAGAGCCGAGTGCAGAGGTGGATGTAAGCTGCTTTAAGTGCAAGGGCGCAGGCTGCCGTTTCTGCAAGGGCAGCGGCTGGATTGAGATTCTTGGCTGCGGCATGGTACATCCGCATGTATTTGAAATGTGCGGCATTGACCCGAAGGAATACACAGGCTTTGCATTTGGAATCGGTCTGGAGCGTATTTCCCTTTTGAAATATGAAATTGACGATATGCGCCTGCTGTATGAAAATGATATTCGTTTCCTGAAGCAGTTTTAGGAAAAAGCATAATCGGTATCAAAATAGAATGAGTGGATTGTGCGTATAGCGCACAGGAAAAGGAGAAAATAATATGAATACAGCATTGTCTTGGATTAAAGCTTATGTGCCGGAGCTTTCCTGTACGGATCAGGAATACTGCGATGCAATGACACTGTCAGGTACAAAGGTAGAGGGCTTTGAACGGGCAGATAAAAATCTGGAAAAGATTGTGATTGGACAGATTAAAACGATTGAAAAACACCCGGATGCAGATAAGCTGATTATCTGTCAGGTAGACATCGGAACAGAGACCATACAGATTGTAACAGGCGCACCGAATGTAAAAGAGGGCGACAAGGTGCCTGTTGTTTTGGACGGTGGAAAGGTTGCCGGAAGTGCACATGGAGAAGGCGCATTGCCGGAAGAAGGAATTAAGATCAAGGCTGGAAAGCTGCGCGGCGTACCCTCCAATGGTATGATGTGCTCGATTGAAGAGCTTGGCTCTACAAGAGATATGTATCCGGAAGCGCCGGAATATGGTATTTATATTTTCCCTGAGGATGCGAAAGTGGGAGCAGACGCAGTGGAGGCGCTGGGGCTTCATGATACTTTGTTTGAATATGAGATTACGTCAAATCGTGTGGACTGCTACAGTGTACTTGGCATTGCGAGAGAGGCTGCAGCTACCTTCCAGAAGCCTTTCGTACCTCCTGTAGTTGAAATCAAGGAAGAAAAGGGCGATGTGAACGATTACATCAGCGTCGAGGTACAGGATACAGAGCTTTGCACCCGTTACTGCGGCAGGGTCTGCACCAATATCAAGATTGCGCCGTCTCCGAAGTGGATGCAGAGAAGACTGGCTGCGAGCGGCATCCGTCCGATTAACAATCTGGTAGACATTACCAACTATGTCATGGAAGAATATGGACAGCCTATGCACGCATACGACCTTGATACGATTGCAGGCAATAAGATTATTGTACGCCGTGCAAAGGATGGAGATACCTTCCAGACACTGGATGGTCAGGTACGTACTCTGGATAAGGACGTGTTGATGATCTGTGATGCAGAAAAGGAAATCGGAATTGCCGGCATCATGGGTGGAGAAAACTCCAAAATTACGGACGATGTAAAAACGGTACTGTTTGAGGCAGCGACCTTTAACGGTGCAAATATCAGAAAATCTGCAAAGAGAATCGGACTTCGTACAGAGGCATCCGGAAAATTTGAAAAAGGACTTGACCCGAGAAATGCAGAAGCTGCAATCAACCGTGCATGCCAGCTGATTGAAGAACTGGGCTGCGGTGAGGTAGTCGGCGGTATCGCAGACGCGGGTGCGCCGATTGCACCGCTTCGCAGAATTCCGTTTGAACCGGAACGCATCAATAAACTGCTTGGCACAAGCGTTTCAAAAGAGGAAATGCTGAAGATATTTGAAAAGCTGGAGCTGGTATACGATAAGGCGGAAAATGTACTGATTATTCCGTCCTTCCGTCAGGATTTGGTAGGCTTTGCCGATATTGCAGAGGAAGTTGCAAGATTTTATGGCTATGATAAGATTCCGACGACTCTGCCGAGCGGAGAGGCGACGACAGGAAAGCTGCCGTTTAAGCTGCGGATTGAGCAAAAGGCAAGAGACATTGCGGAATACTGTGGCTTCTCTCAGGGAATGACCTATTCCTTCGAAAGCCCCAAGGTATTTGACAAGCTGCTGCTTGCGCAGGATGATGTTCTGAGAAAGACAGTTACGATTGCCAACCCGCTTGGAGAGGATTTCTCTGTTATGAGAACGACTTCCTTAAATGGAATCCTGACCTCGCTTGCAACCAACTATAATAGAAGAAACAAGGATGTAAGACTGTATGAGCTGGGTAATATTTATCTGCCGCATGAAGTGCCGGTAACACAGCTCCCGGATGAGCGTATGCAGTTTACGCTGGGTATGTACGGAGAAGGCGATTTCTATACGATGAAGGGAGTCATAGAGGAGTTCTTTACCTGCATCGGTATGAAGGAAAAGGTAATCTATAATCCGGAAGCCGGAAAGACGTTCCTGCATCCGGGACGTCAGGCGCTTATTATTTACGAAGGAAAGACCGTAGGCTTCCTCGGAGAACTGCATCCGCAGGTGGCAGATAACTATGGAATTGGAACACGGGCTTATGTTGCAGTTCTGGATATGCCAGAAGTGCTGCCTTTTGCAACCTTTGACCGCAAGTATACCGGAATTGCAAAATATCCGGCTGTAACAAGAGACATCAGCATGGTTGTTCCAAAGGATATTCTGGTGGGACAGATTGAAGAGATGATTGCACAGCGCGGCGGCAAGATTCTGGAAAGCTATCAGCTCTTTGACATATACGAAGGAAAGCAGATTGGAGAGGGTTTCAAGTCGGTCGCATATTCTATTACCTTCCGTGCTAAGGACAGAACGCTTGAGGATAGCGATATTTCCGGCGCAATGAAGAAAATTCTGAACGGTCTGGAAGGCATGGGAATCGAACTGCGTCAGTAATTGAAATAGCGCTGGATGAGTTTTATAAAAATATGAAAATAAGATGAGAAAAGAGGATGCTGGAAATGGAAAAAAAGAATGTATGGGAATCCTATGACAGCGCAGAGCTGGAAAAATTGGAGCATTTTACCAAACAGTATATGAAATTTCTGGATGAAGGAAAGACGGAGCGGGAATGTATAGACAGCATTGTCAACCGTATTGAAAAGGAAGGCTATCAGGAGCTTGCAGAGCTTGAAAAGAAGCAGAAGAAGCTCAAAGCGGGCGATAAAGTCTATGCAGTCTGGATGAATAAGTCCATTGTGATGTTCCACATTGGCAAAAAGCCGCTGGCAGAGGGTATGAACATTCTGGGGGCACATATAGATTCTCCGCGTCTGGATGTTAAGCAGAATCCGCTTTATGAGGACGGTGGTTTTGCCTATCTTGATACGCATTACTATGGCGGCGTAAAGAAATATCAGTGGGTAACCATTCCGCTTGCCCTGCATGGCGTTGTTGTAAAAAAAGACGGTACGACGGTAGAGATTGCAATCGGAGAGGAAGCGGACGATCCGGTATTCTTTATTTCGGATCTGCTGATTCACCTTGCAGCGGAGCAGCTTGAAAAGAAAGCCAGCAAGGTAATCGAGGGTGAAGCACTGGATTTAATCGTTGGAAATAAACCGCTTTATATCGAAGGAAAGAAAGAGAAAAAAGAAAAGAAAGCAAAGGATCCGGTAAAAGCGGGGATTCTCAAAATCTTAAAAGAGGATTATGATATAGAGGAAGAAGATTTCCTTTCCGCAGAGCTGGAGGTAGTTCCAGCAGGAAGGGCAAGAGAAGCAGGCTTTGACAGAAGCATGATTCTTGCTTACGGGCAGGATGACCGTGTATGTGCCTTCGCATCCCTGCAGGCGATGCTGGAGCTTAAGGAAACACCAGAGCGTACGGCGTGCTGCATACTGGTAGATAAGGAAGAAATCGGCAGTGTGGGCGCGACAGGTATGCGTTCCCGTTTCTTTGAGAATACCCTTGCAGAGGTGCTGGCGCTTACGCATGGCTATGATGAGCTTTCTCTGCGCAGATGTCTTGCAGCATCTACGATGCTGTCCTCAGACGTAAGCAGTGCATTTGACCCGACCTATGAATCAAGCTTTGACAAAAAGAATGTTGCTTATCTTGGTGGCGGCATGGTATTTAATAAATTTACTGGTGCACGTGGAAAATCCGGCTCTAATGATGCGAATGCAGAGTATCTTGCTTATATCCGCAGAATCTTTGCAGAGGAAAAGGTACATTTCCAGACAGCGGAGCTTGGAAAGGTGGATCTTGGCGGCGGCGGTACCATCGCTTATATTCTGGCACTGTACGGTATGCAGGTCATTGACAGCGGCGTGGCGGTACTGAATATGCACGCGCCCTGGGAAGCAACCAGCAAAGCAGATGTGTATGAGACAAAACGTGGTTATGCGGCGTTCCTTGCGCATAACGGAATGGAAGAAACATGGAAGGCTTAAAAACTTCAGATTATTATTTTGATTTGCCCAAAGAATTGATTGCGCAGGATCCGCTTGAGGACAGGAGCGCATCAAGGCTTTTGACGCTCGATAAGAATACGGGCGCATGGATGCATCAGCATTTCAGAGACATCAGGCAGTACCTCCATCCGGGGGACTGCCTTGTCCTGAATAATACCAAAGTTATTCCGGCGAGACTCTACGGAACAAAAGAGGAAACAGGAGCATTGATTGAACTGCTGCTTTTAAAGAGGCGGGAAGGTGATGTGTGGGAGACTCTTGTAAAGCCGGGGAAAAAGGCGAAGCCCGGAACCAGACTTACCTTTGGCGACGGCAGCCTTAGAGCGGAGATTCTGGATATTGTAGACGAGGGAAACCGTCTGGTAAAATTTTTCTATGATGGGATATGGGAAGAAATTTTGGACAGTCTGGGAGAAATGCCCCTGCCTCCGTATATTACCCATAAATTACAGGATAAAAACCGTTATCAGACCGTATATGCACGGTATGAAGGTTCGGCGGCAGCTCCTACGGCGGGGCTGCATTTTACACAGGAGCTGCTTTCAGAAATTAAGGAACAGGGCGTGTCCTTGGTATATGTCACGCTTCATGTAGGGCTTGGAACCTTCCGTCCGGTCAAGGTTGACAATGTAAAAGAGCATCACATGCACTCAGAATATTATGAGGTAACAAAAGAGGCGGCTGATAAGATAAACGAAAGAAAGCGGGCAGGCGGACGGATTATCTGCGTCGGTACGACGAGCTGCCGTACTATCGAAAGTGCATCAGATGAAAACGGTCTGGTGGTGGCAGGCTGTGGAAATACAGAGATTTTCATTTATCCGGGCTACCAGTTCAAGGTATTGGATGGACTGATTACAAATTTCCATCTGCCGGAATCCACGCTTCTGATGCTGGTGTCAGCGCTTGCGGGAAGAGAGCATGTTCTGGCTGCTTACGAAGAAGCAGTCAAAGAGAAGTATCGCTTTTTCAGCTTTGGGGATGCTATGATGATTGCAGATTTTGCAAAGGAAAAGACGATGTAAGGGAGGAAAAACAATGAATGAGATATATGAAAAACTGCTGCGCTGCTATGACAGCGTAAAAGAAAAAATAACATTTGAGCCAAAGGTTGCGCTGGTACTTGGTTCGGGGCTTGGCGATTATGCAGATTCTATCAGAGTGGAAGCAGAGCTTCCTTATGGAGAAATCGAAGGCTTCCCGGTGTCTACTGTGCCGGGGCATGATGGAAAGTTTATTTTTGGCTATGTCGGCGAGGTGCCGGTAGTCTGCATGAAGGGCAGAGTACATTACTATGAAGGATACCCGATCTCGGATGTTGTGCTTCCCACACGTCTGATGTACTTGATGGGTGCAAGGGTGCTTTTCTTAACCAATGCGTCCGGTGGTGTAAATCCTGATTACAAAGCGGGCGATTTGATGCTGATGACAGATCATATCGCATGCTTTGTGCCAAATCCGCTGATGGGAGAAAATGCACCGGAGCTTGGTGTCCGCTTCCCGGATATGTCTGAGATTTATGACAATGATTTGCGGCAGATAATAAAAGACTGTGCCCAGAAGGAAAATATCCCCCTTCAGGAGGGCGTTTATTTACAGCTTACAGGTCCTTCCTATGAATCACCGGCAGAGGTTAGAATGTTAAAGACACTTGGCGCGGACGCTGTCGGTATGAGTACGGCGGTAGAGGCGATTGCGGCAAACCATCTTGGAATGAAAATCTGCGGCATTTCCTGTGTTTGCAACCCAGCTGCAGGGCTTTCTCCGCAGCCTCTGACACATGAAGAGGTACAGGAGGCTGCTAATAAGACAGCGCCGCTCTTTAAAAAGCTGGTAACGGAAACGATTTTGAAAATTGGACAGGAAGTGAAATAGATGGACAGGGCAAAATTGATTCAGGCGGCGTTGGAGGCAAGGACTCACGCTTATGTGCCATACTCGCATTTTCAGGTGGGCGCTGCACTTTTGACGAAGGATGGAAAGATTTATCAGGGCGGCAATATTGAGAATGCTTCTTATACACCTACAATTTGCGCAGAGCGCTCCGCTTTCTTTAAAGCAGTTTATGAAGGTGAGAGAGAATTTGAAGCGATTGCCATAGCGGGAAGTCCTGAGGGCCCCTGCACCGGCTATGCGGCACCCTGCGGTGTCTGCAGGCAGGTCATGCGGGAATTCTGTGACCCTGCGACCTTCCGTATTCTGATAGCAAAGTCTGTGGATGAGTATGTTGAGTATACTTTGGAGGAAATGCTTCCGATGGGCTTTGGACCGGAAAATTTAAAGGGATAGCAAAGAGATGAAGATTACCTATCTGTATCATAGCGGCTTTAGTATCGAATTGGAGCATCATGTGCTCCTTTTCGATTATTATAAGGGAAAGCTTCCAAAATGGGAGCCGGATAAAAAAATTCTGGTATTTGTATCGCACAAGCATCAGGATCATTTTCAAATGAAGATATTTGACTTAATCAGTCAATATAAAAACATTCACTTTTTTCTGGGTTCGGATATCAGGCTTGGCGACGCTTATCTTTTGCGGAAGGGCATTAAGCCTTCTGTAAAAGAAGTGATAACCAATGTCGGGAAAAATACCGCTTTTTCCTATGAGGATGTGCAGATTGAAACGCTGCGTTCAACGGATGCGGGTGTCGCATTTTTGGTTCAGGCTGAAGGTAAGAGCTTTTATCATGCGGGAGACTTGAACTGGTGGTATTGGAAAGAAGAATCCAGAGCGTGGAATACGCAGATGGAAAAGGCATATAAGCAGGAAATCTCTCATATAGAGGGGAGACATTTTGACGCTGCCTTTGTGCCGCTTGATCCAAGACTGGAGGAAGGGGCTTATCTGGGACTGCAGTATTTTTTAGAGCATACGGATGCAGACCGTATCTTTCCAATGCACTTATGGGATAACTATGAGATAATAGACCGTTTTCGTAAAACGGTGGATGAAAAAACGGCAGGGAAAATAGTTTCCATTACGGCGCCGGGAATGGAGTTTTTGGATGGAAGATAAGGTCATTATTTATACAGACGGTTCTGCACGGGGGAATCCGGAGGGACCGGGCGGCTATGGAACGATTCTGCACTATATCGATAAAACAGGAAAACTGCATGAGCGCGAGTACAGCGCCGGGTATCGAAAGACAACCAATAACAGGATGGAGCTGATGGCAGTTATCGTAGGTCTTGAGGCGTTGAAGAGGCCGTGCCGGGTGGAAGTGATTTCAGATTCCAAATATGTGACAGATGCGTTCAATAAGAAATGGATTGATGGCTGGCTGAAGAAGAATTGGAAGGGTTCTTCGGGACCGGTAAAAAATATTGATCTCTGGAAGCGTCTGCTTGCTGCAAAAGAGCCGCATGAAGTGATTTTTACATGGGTAAAGGGTCATAATGGGCATCCGGAAAATGAAAGATGCGACACGCTTGCAACCACTGCGGCAGATGGCAGTGAGCTCCTGACGGATCCCTGCTGCGGTGCGTAGTCGTTTTCGGATAGTCGGGATTGTTTTTCAGGGACAGATTAGGTATAATGATAATGTTGTCAGACATTATACCAGCGCCGGGCGAAGCATGGCGCGGCAATTAGACTTAAAAAGGTGGGATAGCAATGGTCAATTTAGGCATATTTACAGGATATTTTCTTTCATATCTTATTTTATTTCTGGTATTTGTAGCGCTTGTGGTAATTGCCTGCGTGATTGGTATCAGGATGAGAAAGGCAAAAAATGAAAAGGAAGCGGCAGAGGCTGCATTAGAGACACCGGAGGATACCTGCGGATAAAAACTGTACGGGGAGGAAAATATGACAGGAACTGCTGGCAATGAAACAGAAAAAACAGTAGATTATGGCAGATTATTTCAGCCGCCTCGTGAGATGTGGGTAATCAAAAAGGATGGAAGCAGGGAAGCCTTTAACGTACAAAAGGTAATTGATGCGGTGGGAAAATCTGCATATCGTGCGCTTACCCAGTTTGATGATAAGCAAAAACGGCAGATATGTAAGTATGTTGTCGGCAAGGCGCAGGCACTTGATACGGATGAAATCCCGATTCCGGTCATGCACAATATTGTGGAAAGCGCATTGGAACAAATTAGTCCGGTTGTGGCAAAGAGCTATCGTGATTACCGGAACTATAAGCAGGACTTTGTCCGTATGCTGGACGATGTGTATAAAAAGAGCCAGTCTATCATGTATATTGGTGATAAGGAAAATGCCAATACGGATTCGGCGCTTGTCTCTACCAAACGCAGCCTGATTTTCAATCAGCTCAATAAAGAGCTTTATCAGAAATTTTTTATGACAACGGAAGAAATCCAGGCATGCAGAGACGGCTATCTGTATGTGCATGATATGTCAGCCAGACGGGATACGATGAACTGTTGTCTGTTTGATGTAAAGAGTGTATTATCTGGCGGCTTTGAAATGGGGAATATCTGGTACAATGAGCCAAAAACCTTAGATGTCGCCTTTGATGTCATCGGCGATATTGTGTTAAGCGCGGCAAGTCAGCAGTACGGCGGTTTTACTGTGCCGAGCGTAGACCTTTTGCTGGAGCCGTATGCGGAAAAATCCTATCATAAGGATGTTGAAAAGTACATAAGACTTGGCATTGCTGAAGAACGGGCGCAGGAAGAGGCCTATGCGGATGTTGTGCGGGAGTTTGAGCAGGGCTTTCAGGGCTGGGAATATAAATTCAATACAGTAGCGAGCAGCCGGGGCGATTATCCTTTTATTACTGTGACAGCGGGCACGGGTACGGGGCGTTTTGCAAAGCTTGCAACGATTTCACTGTTGAAGGTCAGACAGATGGGACAGGGAAAAGCAGAGTGTAAAAAGCCGGTGCTTTTTCCAAAAATAGTTTTTTTATACGATGAAAAGCTGCATGGACCGGGCGGCGAGCTGGAAGATGTATTTGAGGCTGGCGTGCGCTGTTCTGCGAAGACGATGTATCCAGACTGGCTTTCTCTGACCGGGGAAGGATATGTTGCAAAGATATATAAACAATACGGAAAGATTATTTCACCGATGGGATGCCGGGCATTTCTTTCCCCCTGGTATGAGCGGGGTGGCATGCACCCAGCGGACGATAAGGATGAGCCTGTTTTTGTCGGGCGTTTTAATATTGGCGCTGTCTCTCTCCACCTTCCCATGATACTTGCAAAGGCGCGGCAGGAGGGGACAGATTTTTTTGAGCTTTTGGATTATTATCTGAATCTGATAAGGCAGCTCCATATCAGAACCTATGCGTATCTGGGCGAGATGCGGGCATCTACGAACCCGCTTGCATATTGTGAGGGAGGCTTCCTCGGAGGACATTTAAAGCTGACGGATAAGATTGCTCCCATTTTAAAATCGGCAACTGCTTCATTTGGCATTACGGCATTAAATGAATTACAGGAGCTCTATAATGGAAAATCACTTGCGCAGGATGGTGCATTTGCACTTGAAGTAATGCAGCACATTAACCGCCGGGTTATGGAGTTTAAGGAAGAGGATGGACATCTGTATGCAATTTATGGAACACCGGCGGAGAATCTTTGCGGCTTACAGGTAAAGCAGTTCCGTAAAAAATATGGAATTGTAAAGGGCGTTTCCGACAGGGAATATGTCAGCAACAGTTTTCACTGTCATGTAACAGAGAATATTACGCCGATTGAGAAGCAGGATTTGGAATACCGTTTCTGGGACCTTTCAAATGGCGGAAAGATTCAATACGTAAAATATCCGATAGATTATAATCTGGAAGCGATTCGGACACTGATCCATCGCGCGATGGATATGGGGCTGTACGAGGGTGTCAACCTTTCACTTGCCTATTGTGATGACTGTGGGTATCAGGAATTGGAAATGGATGTCTGCCCGAAGTGCGGCAGCCGGAATCTGACAAAGATTGACAGGATGAATGGTTATCTTTCTTATTCCAGAGTGCATGGCGATACCCGTTTGAATGATGCAAAGATGGCAGAGATCGCAGACCGGGTCAGCATGTAAGAGGAGAGTGGATGAGGTACCATAATATAACAAAGGATGATATGCTAAACGGCGATGGACTTCGCGTCGTTTTGTGGGTATCCGGCTGTGACCACTTCTGCAAGGGCTGTCAGAATACGGTTACGTGGGATGCCTCGGATGGTCTTATATTTGATGAAGCGGCAAAAAGAGAAATTTTTGAGCAGCTGGAAAAACCGTATATTTCAGGAATTACATTTTCGGGCGGCGATCCGCTTTATTCGGGAAACCGCACGGAGGTGGAACTGCTCCTTAGAGAGCTTAAGCAGCATTTTCCGCAAAAGACAATTTGGCTTTATACAGGAGACTGCTGGGAAAATATCTGCCAGGATGCACTTATGCAGTATATCGACGTTTTAGTGGACGGAGAATTCCAGCTTGATAAGCAGGATCAGAAGCTTCTCTGGAAGGGAAGCAAGAATCAAAGGGTTATCGACGTGCAGACGAGTCTGCGCAGGGGAATAGAAAAGCCTCCTGTGCTGCATTGCGGCGATTATGCCGGATAGAAAAGAGGAAATGATATGCAGAGGATAGCAAAATTTTATAAAGTAAGCGAGGAGAGGTTTGCGGAAGACTTAAAGGCGACAGCTCCGGTGTTTACGGAAGCAGAAATCCATAAGATTTATGAAGAGCTGCCGCTTCCGTCAAGGGCGACAAAGGGAAGTGCGGGCTATGATTTCTTTTCACCGATTCCGTTTACCTTACGTCCCGGCGAAAGCATCAGGATTCCGACAGGAATCCGGGTAGAGATACAGGACGGCTGGTTCCTCGGTCTGTATCCGAGAAGCGGGCTCGGCTTTAAATACCGTATGCAGCTTAACAATACCGTCGGTATCATTGACAGCGATTATTTTTACTCAGATAATGAAGGGCATATTATGGCGAAGCTGACCAACGATTCCCGGGAGGAAAAGCACCTTCATGTAGAGCGCAATACCGCATTTATGCAGGGCATCTTTACAGCCTATGGCATTACCGAGGATGATGACGCAAAAGAGCTTCGAAACGGCGGCTTTGGCAGTACATCAAAATAGAAAGCAAGAGAGTGAAGAATAAAAACTTCCTTTCAGAGACACATTAAAAGCAATGCGATATGTGACTGGAAGGGAGTTTTTTATTTGGAAAATCAAAAACAGGAAGTCATGACTGGAAAGCTTTCACAGGATATAGAGAGCTTCAAAAGGATGCTTGGCGTTGATGAAAATTTCGATATTCTTTACAGAGTCATCCACATTGGAGGAAAAGAAGCCTGCTTTTTCCTGATTGATGGCTTTTGCAAGGACGAACTGATGGAAAAGATTCTGCAATATTTAATCGGCATAAAGGATGAGGAAATGCCAACGGATGTGCAGGGAATGTTAAAAAAGCATATTCCCTATGTGGAGGCGGAAAGTAGTGGAAATTTTCAGAAAATCATACACAATTTAATGTCAGGTGTTCTGGCGCTTTTGATTGACGGATTTTCAGAAGCTATTTTGATTGATTCAAGGACCTATCCTGCAAGAAATGTATCAGAGCCGGAAAAGGATAAGGCACTTCGTGGCTCGAAGGATGGCTTTGTAGAGACCATCGTCTTTAATACGGCATTGATTCGCAGGAGAATCCGCAGTACGGAGCTTCGGATGGAAATGTTAAACGTTGGGAAAAGCTCGCAGACGGATGTCGTGCTCTGTTATATGGAGTCCCGCGTGGACCCGGTATTTCTGGAAAAGATTCGAGGCGGCGTACAGAAAATTTCAACAGATGCGCTTACTATGAATCAGGAAAGTCTGGCAGAATGTCTTTACAAACAAAAGTGGTACAATCCATTTCCCAAATTTAAGTTTACAGAACGGCCGGATACGGCTGCAGCGCATATTCTGGAAGGAAATATTGTAATTTTGGTGGATAATTCACCATCTGCCATGATTACGCCGACCACAATTTTTGATGTGGCGAATGAGGCGGATGATTATTATTTTCCACCGCTGACAGGAACTTACCTTCGGCTTTCACGTTTCCTGATTGCATTTTTGACGTATTTTCTGACACCGACTTTTCTGCTGCTGATGCAGAATCCGCAATGGATTCCAGCAGGGCTTTCTTTTATCAGGATTCAGGATACGGTAAACATTCCACTGATTTGTCAGTTCCTTTTACTGGAACTTGCAATTGACGGTCTTAGGCTTGCAGCTGTTAATACACCCAATATGCTCAGTACGCCGCTCAGTGTGCTGGCAGCACTTGTGCTTGGAGAATTTTCGGTAAACAGCGGCTGGTTTAATTCAGAAATAATGCTTTATATGGCATTTGTGGCGATTGCCAACTATACGCAGTCGAGCTATGAGCTTGGATATGCGCTGAAATTTATGCGGATTATCAACCTGCTTGCAACTGCCTTATTCGGTATATGGGGATATATTGGAGCAGTGGTTTTCTGTGTGCTCAGTATTGCCTGCAACCGGACAGTTGCAAATACCAGTTATCTGTATCCTTTGTTTCCCTTTGACGGAAAGGCTCTGGCAGCCCGCATTTTCCGGCTGCGTATGTCTGGAGAAAAAGGAAAGTAACGATAATGTAAATCCGGCATTTTTTTATTGCAAGGAAGATTTCAAAGTGATAAAATTGGCTCAAATATATTTTAAGGGATAAAAATATGAGGATGCAAAGGAGAAAACGACAATGGGAAAGACAAAAAGTGTTCTATTAAAAAAGCCGATTAAAAAGAAATTGACGTATGTATTTCGGCAGATTATCATCATTTTTTGTGTAAGCGTTTTATTTGCAGGAGTTGGAATGATCAGTGTCGGGCACAGCCTGAATACCTTTTATAAAAGGTATTACAACAGCATGCAGGAGCAGCTTCTTCTTCGCGGAGATGTGCAGAGCACGATGAACAGCCTGTTTCAGGCATGCGGAACGAACGATGATGCTTTAAGGACTACCTTAATTGAGGAAACCAAGTCGGAGCTTACAGCTTCTCAGGATAGATTGGATTTTATCAAGCAGAATAAGTGGGAGAAGAATCAAGTTGCTGCCATTGAAGAAAAGCTGGCAGGATTTGTTACAGAATGTAATACAGTAATTGGCATGCTGGAGGGCGGAGATGCAGCGGGTGCCCTTGTGCGTGTGGATTCCCAGAGTGCAGATGCGGCGGATGCACTGCTGGCACTGCTGGATACAAGTGTAGAAGAGACGGAGGCAGGCAGCCAGAGGGCATATTATATTGCACAGGGCTTTGAAGCCATCTGTCTGGTACTGTTCCTTGCAGTGGCAGCCTTTGGTATATGGGTAACGGTGCGCCTGGCAAAAATTTTAGCTGAAATAATTGTAACGCCGATTCAGGAGCTCGAGGATGCCGCAAACCACATTTCCACAGGCCGGTTTGACAGCGAGGTTACGTACAAATCGGAGGACGAGCTGGGAGCATTATCAGAATGCTTCCGCCGTACAATCAGTACACTGAAATTGATTGTCGATGATTTGAACGCCCTGGTAGAGAAATTTTCCAATGGCGATTTTGATGTGCACAGTGAATGTGAGCAGGCTTATGTAGGAGAATTCAAGACCTTATTAGGAAACTTAAACAGCATGGTGGATTCTGTCAGTGAGGTATTAAGAGGAATTCAGGATTCCTCCGATCAGGTGGCGGCAGGCTCCTCCGAGCTTGCACAGAGTGCGCAGGGACTGGCAGAGGGCGCTTCCGATCAGGCAGCGGCTGTACAGGAACTGCTTGCTACTGTAACAGAGGTAACAGAGCAGGTAACCGAAAATACCAAGAGTACAGACCGTGTGCATGACCGTGCCAAGGTTGTCGGTGTAGAAGCCGGCAACAGCCAGAAGAAGATGGACGAGCTGACGACAGCAATGGCACGTATTTCTGAGACGACAGATGAAATTGAAAAGGTAATTGCAGATATTGAGAGTATCGCAGCACAGACAAACCTGCTGTCACTGAATGCTTCTATTGAGGCGGCAAGAGCGGGAGAAGCAGGACGCGGCTTCGCAGTGGTTGCAGACCAGATCCGGAAGCTTGCAGAAGAAAGCTCACAGTCCGCAGTTGCTTCTAAGGAAATGTTAGAGACCTGTAAGAAAGAGGTCGAGGTTGGAAACAGCACGACATCAGATACAGCAGAAGCATTACATAAGGTAATTCAGGAACTGGATGGCATCATTCAGGAGGTTGCAAATATAAGAGTTGCGTCTGACCGTCAGGCAGAGTCCATGAAAGAGATGGAAAAGGGCGTAGAACAGATTAACTCCGTTATTCAGAATAACTCTGCTGCTTCAGAGGAAACCTCTGCAACAAGCGAAGAATTATCCGCTTCTTCGGAGAGCCTGGACGTTCTTGTAAAACGTTTTCAGCTTCGTCAGCGGTAAAAAACAAAAAGTTTGATAAAAAAATAACAAAATCCTTGATTTCCAGCGTCCTTTATGGGAAAATAGAGACAGGATAGCTTAGGAATTTCATGGAGGAGTTTATGAGAGGAATCGAAACACAGGTTAGAAAAGTCAGAAGACGTATTTTTAAGGAGATTGCTTCCCTGGCGTATCATTCAGAAAATCTGATTGACGACATGGAGGCTCTTCCTTATAAGATTATAGACTATACGGAGTCAACCTATCGGGAGAGCGTTTACCGGGAAAGAGCGATTGTAAGAGAACGGCTCAGACTGGCAATGGGTATGAGCTTGCGTCCTGAAAATGTTCCTGTACATCTCACACAGGGACTGGAAGAAAGCAATATTGATGAAAAATATTATGAGCCGCCTTTGATGCAGGTCATTCCGTCGGCATGCAATGCCTGCCCGGTCAATAATTATGAGGTAACCAACCGCTGTATGGGCTGTGTAGCGCACCCCTGCAATGAGGTATGTCCAAAGGGCGCTATCTCAATGGTAAACGGCAAGTCGCATATTGATCAGGAAAAATGTATCAAGTGTGGTAAATGTAAGGCAATCTGTCCCTATGATGCGATTTCACATCAGGTGCGTCCCTGCGCAGCAGCCTGCGGCGTAGGCGCAATCAAGAGTGATGAGGCGGGCAGAGCGGTTATTGATAATGATCTCTGCGTATCCTGTGGACAGTGCATGGTAAACTGCCCGTTTGGCGCGATTGCGGACAAGTCCCAGATTTTTCAGTTGATTCGTGCAATGCAGTCCGGCAGGGAAATCATTGCGCAGGTTGCACCGGCGTTTGTAGGACAGTTTGGACCAAAGGTAACACCGGATATGCTGAAGACCGCTTTAAAGGAGCTGGGCTTTTCAGATGTTTATGAGACTGCTATCGGTGCGGATATGGGAGCGATTGCGGAAGCAGAGCATTATGTGCATGAGGTTGCGACAGGAAACCTGCCGTTCTTACTGACCTCCTGCTGCCCGTCCTGGTCTATGCTTGCAAAGAAATTTTTCCCGGAGACAATAGATAAGATTTCCAATGAGCTTACACCGATGGTGGCTACAGCGCGGGTAATTAAGAAAGAGCATCCGGATGCAAGCGTTGTATTCATAGGACCGTGTGCATCCAAAAAGCTGGAGGCTTCAAGAAAAACGGTACGCTCAGACGTTGACTTTGTTATTACCTTTGAAGAACTGGTTGGTATGTTCGAAGCAAGGGGCATCCTTTTGGATGAAATTCAGGCGATGGATGAGATGCGGGGAGCAACCAGTGCAGGCAGAGGCTATGGTGTTGCAGGTGGTGTTGCAAGTGCGATTGAAGATTGTATCCGTGAATATTATCCGGATGTGGATGTCAATATTGAGCATGCAGAAAGTCTTTCAGAATGTAAGAAAATGCTGATGCTTGCTAAGGTTGGAAAGAAAAATGGCTGCCTGATTGAAGGTATGGCATGTCCGGGAGGCTGTGTAGCAGGCGCTGGAACAAATATTCCGGTTGTACAGGCGGCAAAGGAAGTAGGAAAGTTTAAAGCTGCGGCAGAGCAGAAGCTGCCAAATATAGACAACATGGAGGAAGGACAGAAATGAAAAGGATAAGAACCAGATTTGCACCGAGTCCGACCGGACGCATGCATGTAGGAAATCTGCGTACGGCATTGTATGCGTATCTGATTGCAAAGCATGAGGGCGGCGATTTTATTTTAAGAATCGAGGACACTGACCAGGAGCGTCTGGTAGAAGGGGCAGTGGATATTATTTACCGCACCCTGCAGAAAACGGGATTGATTCATGATGAGGGCCCGGATAAGGACAAGGGCGTAGGACCTTATGTGCAGAGTGAGCGTCAGGCACAGGGATTGTATTTGAAATATGCAAAGCAGCTCATTGACAAAGGAGAAGCCTACTATTGCTTCTGTGATAAGGAAAGACTGGCGACATTGACCAGAACGGTCGATGGGAAAGAAATCAATGTATATGACAAGCATTGTCTTTCATTGTCAAAAGAAGAGGTTGCCAAAAAGCTGGCTGCCGGCGTTCCATACGTTATCCGTCAGAACAATCCGACTGAAGGAACGACCTCCTTTCATGATGAAATTTACGGGGATATTACCGTTAATAATGATGAGCTGGATGATATGATTCTGATTAAGTCAGACGGTTATCCGACTTATAATTTTGCAAATGTAATCGACGACCATCTGATGGGAATTACTCATGTCGTACGTGGATGTGAATACCTTTCCTCGTCTCCGAAATATAACAGACTGTATGAGGCGTTTGGCTGGGAAATTCCTGTTTATGTGCATTGTCCGCTGATTACGGATGAGGAGCATCACAAGCTTTCCAAGCGCTGCGGACATTCCTCGTATGAGGATCTTGTTGATCAGGGATTTTTGACAGAAGCGATTTTAAATTTTGTCGCGCTGCTTGGTTGGAGCCCGACAGATAATCAGGAAATCTTCTCTTTGGAGGAACTGATTAAGGTATTTGACTATCATCATTTATCAAAGTCTCCGGCGGTGTTTGACTATACCAAGCTGCGCTGGATGAATGGCGAATATATTAAGGCAATGGATTTTGATGCGTTCTATGAAAAAGCGCTTCCATATCTTCAGGAGGTTCTGAAAAAGGACTTTGACTTCAAAAAGATTGCTGCAATGGTAAAAACCAGAATTGAGATTTTTCCTGATATTGCAGAGCTGGTAGACTTCTTTGAAGAATTGCCTGCGTACGATCCTGAGATGTATTGCCATAAAAAGATGAAAACGACGAAGGAAACTTCGTTAGAGGTTTTGAAGGAGCTGCTTCCTGTTCTTGAAGCCCAGGAGGATTACAGCAACGATGCGCTTTATCAGACACTGCTTGGCTATGTGGAGAAAAAGGGCTGCAAAAACGGTTATGTTATGTGGCCGGTCAGAACAGCAGTATCCGGTAAGCAGATGACGCCTGCAGGCGCAACTGAAATTATGGAAATTCTCGGAAAAGAAGAATCCTTAAAGAGAATCCAAAAAGGAATCAGTTTGCTTGAAGGATAAACAAACGCAATATAATGCTTCTCAGAGGGAAGCAATTTTACACCGCGATGGTCCCGCCCTTGTACTGGCGGGACCTGGCAGTGGAAAAACAACGGTAATTACCAAAAGGCTTCAGACTCTTATTGAAACAAAGGCGGCATTGCCGCAGGAGATTGCAGTAATTACCTTTACAAAAGCAGCCGCATTGCAGATGCAGCAGCGTTTCTTTGAACTGGCAAAGGGGAGCCTGCCGGTCAGATTTGGAACATTTCATTCATTCTATTATCACATTCTACAGGAACATCAAGTATCAGATTCCCAAAAACTTTTAACAGAACAGGAAAAGAGAGCTTATATCAGACAGATTTTGCGTAAAAGGGGTCTGTTAGAGGAGCTGGCGCCACATTTTCTGGAACAGATTGAAAAACTGAAAAATGGAGAAGAAGTAAAAGAGGCGGAAATTTTATCCGTTTTTGAAGCATACAGGAGGCTATGCCGGGAAAGGGGCAGACTGGATTTTGATGACATGGCGTATGAATGTCTGCGCCTTTTATCAGAGCAGAAAGAGATACGGCAGTTATGGCAGAAACGCCTGAAATATTTTCTGGTTGATGAATATCAGGATATTGCGCCGATTCAGGAACGCCTTTTAGAGCTGCTCGCGCAGCCGCAGAATAATCTTTTTTTGGTTGGGGATGATGATCAGGCGATTTACGGATTCCGGGGAGCAGGACCAGAAAGCATGCTTACGTTCCCTAAGCGATATGCAGATACGAAAAAAATTATTCTGGAGACAAATTACAGAAGTACGCCGGAAATCATTTCGGCGGCAGGCAGGGTCATACAGGAAAATAAGGAGCGCTTTGCAAAGAAACAGATACCGGTGAAAGCAAGTGGTGGACGGGAGAGTTTTTGCTGCAGGGCATTTGCGGGAAGAGACGAACAGCTTAATCATATTACAGAGCAGCTTTTGCAGATAAAACAACAGAGACGGCTGTCAGAGTGCGCCATTTTATATCGGAAGCATGCAGACGCAAAGCCGCTTCTTGCGGCGCTTGATAAGAGGGGGATTCCCTATGTGCAGGAGGGCAGGAGAAAGAGCTGGCTTGGACATTTTGTGACAGAGGATGTTACCGCGTATCTGCGTTTCTTTGCCGGCAACAGGGAAAGAGGAAATTTTTACAGGATAATGAATCGTCCGATGCGGAGAATTGAAAGAGCAGGCTGTAGGGAAAGAATATGCTTTTCTGAACTGTGCCGTTATCATTTGTATGATTATCATATTGTAAAAGAAATAAAAAAGCTGGAGGCAGACTGCCTCCGAGTTGCGAAAATGCCGCCTTTTGCGGCGCTTATGTATCTTCGCAAGGCGATGGGCTATGAAAAATATCTGACACAGGAGTATGCAGGAGCACAAAAAGAAGAGGCATTTTTGATTTTGGAGAAGCTACAGGAGTTTTCCAAAAGCATTGCGGATATTTCTCTATGGGAAAGCAGTCTTGAAGCTGAAAAATGCAGAATGGACAAGCCTGGACAGACAGAAATGCAGGAGCAAAACGGCGTACATATTATGACGTATCATGCTGCAAAGGGCTTAGAGTTTGATACGGTAATTCTGCCTGATTTGAATGAGAAAATCCTGCCGCATAAAAGAGCGGCTACGGAGCAGGAAATAGAGGAGGAACGCAGACTTTTCTATGTTGGAATGACTCGTGCAAAGGAAAGGCTGTATCTGTATTATTGTACTGGAACAAAAGAAGAACCGGAAACAATGTCCCGGTTCTTAAAGCCTCTTGTAAATGGATGATTACAGCTTGTTTTCTTCTTCCTCGACGAGCTCGTCAAATTCCTGCGCATCAAGATATTCATCAAAAGCATCTGCGACAGCTTCATATTCTTCGTCATCCTCAATGTAGGACAGCTCCGGTTCTGCATCAGGATCGTTTTCGTCCTCACTGTAATGATAGAACCAGACTTCACCATCAGTGTTTTCGCCGTTTTCATCCAGTGGCAGGAGTACGATATAATCCTTTTCCTGTACCGTCAGAATTGTGATAATGGCGCAGACAACCTTTGCTCCATCTTCCAGCTCCAGTTCCACTGTCATTTCCTCAGCATCTTCGTTGTTTGTATTCCCCATAATCAGTACCTCTCTTTATAAACAGAATCTGTATGTGCAACAGTTTATTTTATTGTACAGAAAGAATGAAAAAAAGTAAAGTGGTCAGTATAAGCTTGTGCCTCAAAATCATCGCCAAAAGCCTTTAAATGTGCTATAATACTTGTGTACATTGTTTATTTACAGAAAAAGGAACGATAATGCAATGAAAAAAGGAAAGTACGAACCCAAGGGGGTATCTGCGTCAGCGCAGGGAGTACAATTTGTATTTCAGATAGAAAGAACACAGGGAGCCGTAGCAATCGGCATTTTTTCAGGGGAAAAGGAGCTGCAAAGGATTCCCGTTCCGGAAAGCTGTCGTTTTGGGCGGCTTTATTCTGTTATTCTGGAAACGGTTCCAAAGGAAGCCGACAGCTATTGCTATTATGTTGATGAAAAACCGGTGCTCGATTTTTACGCAAAAGAGGTTTATGGCATGAAGGCTTATGGCGAGGAGAAGAACAGTCTCCGCTACCGGCTTTCTCTTCCGGAATATGATTGGGAAGGGGATGCGCCTTTGCAGCGTCCTTATCATGAAACGGTGCTTTATGGAATTCATGTCAGAGGCTTTACCCGCCATTCGTCCTCTGGTGTGCGCAAAAAAGGAACCTTTGCAGGAATTGTGGAAAAACTGCCATATCTAAAGGAGCTTGGAATTACAGCGATAGAGCTTATGCCTGCCTATGAGTTTGACGAGTGGGAGGCTGATAAGGAAAATGTTCCTTATCAGGAGCAGGAAAAATTCCGCATCAATTACTGGGGCTTTAAGCGCGGCTATTATTATGCGCCAAAAAGCGCCTATGCTTTTTCAAAGGATGCGGTAATGGAATTTAAGGATATGGTGAAAGCGCTTCACAGCGCGGGAATCGAAGTCCTGATGCAGTTTTATTTTCAGAAAAGTGAAATGTTTTCAGAAATACCAGATATTTTACGCTTCTGGATTTCAGAATACCATATAGATGGATTTCACCTGATTGGAACTGAGATTCCGGTCAGGGCATTGACGCTGGATGCTTTTTTGCAGGGTGGCAAGCTGATTTTTACAGACCTTTCTGAGCAGGATTTGTATCCTCAGCAAAAGCTTGTACATGAAAAAAATGCTGCGATATGGAAAAATGCCTTTACCTTTGATATGCGCCGCGCATTAAAGGGCGATGAGGGCAGTATGGAGGCAATGCTTTTCTGGCTGCGGGATAATGGCAGAGATGCAGCGTCTATTCATACGATTGCAGGATATGAGGGCTTTACGCTACGGGATCTGGTATCCTATGAACAAAAGCATAATGAGGCAAACAACGAGGAAAACCGCGATGGAAATGATTACAATGCAAGCTGGAACTGCGGCGTTGAGGGGGTTACGAGAAAGAAATCCATCAGACAGCTCAGACTGGGGCAGATGCGCAATGCGCTGACACTTGTTTTTCTGTCTCAGGGAACGCCGTATCTGCAAAGTGGAGATGAATTTGGACAGACACAGGGTGGAAATAACAATCCCTATTGCCAGGATAACGAAACTACCTGGCTGGATTGGAAGCTGCTGCGCACAAACAGGACTTTTTATGAGTTTGTCAGGGCGCTGCTTGCTTTTCGGATGGAGCATGGCGTTTTTCATGGAGAGAAGGCGCTTCAGGTAATGGATTACTTAAGCGTTGGCTGTCCGGATATTTCTTTTCATGGAAAAGAAGCCTGGAAACCGGATACCGAAGCATGGAACCGCCATGCAGGGGTGCTTTATTGTGGAAAATACGCCAGACAAAAGGATGGAAAGACAGATTGTGATTTTTATACGGCATATAATATGCACTGGGAGGAGCATGAATTTGCTCTGCCTAAGCTGAAAAAGGGACTGGTTTGGAAATTATGTCTTGATACTGCGCTTGTGGATGGCGGTATGCAGGAAATGGAGGCAGAGGAGATGTATGCGCTGCCCGGCAGCCGGATACTGACAAAGGAGCGTTCTATCAGGGTTTATTGTTCGGTAAAAAAGGAAGCAGAGTAAATGCAGGCTTGGAAACATTTTAAGACAATCACATACCATAAGCTTCTGGTAATGCGGGGCTGTTTTGCAGTTGGACTTTATAAGCAGGGACTGCTGCACGACATGTCAAAGTATGCACCGTCGGAATTTCTGATAGGAGCCAAATATTATCAGGGAAACCGCAGCCCCAATAATGCTGAGCGGGAGGAGAAGGGATATTCCTCAGCATGGCTGCATCACAAGGGAAGAAATAAGCATCATTATGAATACTGGATTGATTACTGCGCGGATGAGGGAAAGAGCGGAAGTGGAATGATGCCGGTGCCAATGCCTGACCGCTATATTGCAGAGATGTTCATGGACAGAATTGCAGCATCCAAGGTTTACAATGGAAAGGCCTATACGGACAGAGATGCGCTCTCCTATTATAAAAGAGGCGCTGAGCGGATGAAGCAGTTTTTGCATCCTTACACAAGAGCACGGCTGGAAATGCTGCTGCAGATGCTTGCAGAAAAAGGTGAGAAAGAAACATTTGCGTATTTACGCTCCAAAAAGGCAGCCGGCTACCATATAGAAGTATAGCTGCTGTCACAAATCGGTAAAAGAAACATAGAATATTCATATAAAAAAGGAGTGGATAAGGTATGAATATTTTATGGCTCGTAATTTTACTGTGCTGCTGTAACCAAAACGGAAACAGTGGCTGTGGCTGCGGATGCGGCGGAAACAGACCGGGAGGCGGCTGTGGAGGGCAGAGACCGCCAAGACCTTCCTGTGGCTGTGGCGAGCAGAGACCGCCAAGACCTTCCTGTGGCTGTGGCGAGCAGAGACCGCCAAGACCTCCGAAGCCTGACTGCGGCTGTGGAGATTCCAGACCGCCAAGACCTCCAAAGCCTGACTGTGGCTGCGGCGGTGGCGAGCAGAGACCTCCCAGACCCGTTTTTCCGGGAGATTCAGGCTGTGGCTGTGGAGACTGAGTAAAAAACTAAGATAAATAATAAGAGGAAAAGGACCATAAGGCATCTGCCTTGTGGTCTTTATTTTCTGTAATAGGAAATTCAGAGAAATTTCCTATTACAGAAAAATAAGATGCGCAGCTCGCGGAGATGAATTTTGCCTTGCAGGCACCGCTCGCGCGCAGAGAGTTTGCGAGCAAACTCTTTTTCATTGACGAAAGAAAGGGGGAGTGATAAACTAAGTACGTATGAATTCAGACAGATAACGGAGGATTTTGTTTATGATAGGCGATAAAAAAGTGCTTTTCAGCGGCATGCAGGCGACGGGAAATCTGACGCTTGGAAATTATCTGGGAGCTCTTAAAAACTGGGTTTCCTTAAGTGATGAGTACGAGTGCTTTTATTCTGTAGTAGACATGCACTCGATTACAATTCGGCAGGACCCTGCGGAGCTGAGAAAGCGTGCGAGAAATCTTCTTACATTATATATTGCAGCCGGACTTGATCCGGAGAAAAACTGTATTTATTATCAGTCTCATGTATCCGGTCATGCCGAGCTTGCGTGGATTTTAAACTGCTTTACCTATATGGGAGAGTTAAACCGCATGACGCAGTTCAAGGATAAGGCGGCAAAGCATGCAGATAATATCAATGCAGGACTGTATACCTATCCGGTGCTGATGGCGGCTGATATTCTGCTTTATCAGGCGGATGTGGTTCCGGTAGGAAAGGACCAGCTTCAGCATCTGGAGATTACGCGGGATATTGCACAGCGGTTTAATGGTATTTACGGCGATGTGTTTACGATGCCGGAGCCGTATGTCGGTAAGGTTGGCGCAAAGATTATGAGTCTGCAGGACCCGGCGAAAAAGATGTCAAAATCAGATGAGAATCCTAACGGCAGCATTTATCTGATGGATGATGCGGATACGGTAATTCGGAAATTCAAACGTGCTGTGACCGATTCTGAAGCTAATATTGCATATCGTGATGAGCAGCCGGGTATCCGCAATCTGATTGATATTTACTGTGCCTGCACTGGAAAGACACCGCAGGAGACTGTAGCTGAGTTTTCCGGTATGGGATATGGTGACTTTAAGATGGCGGTTGGAGAAGCCGTTGTCGGCGTATTGAAGCCCTTGCAGGAGAGATTCGCAGAGCTGTCAAAGGATAAGGCATATATTGACGGCGTTATCAAAAAGAACGCTGAGAAAGCGGATTATTATGCAACGAAAACGCTGCGTAAGGTTCAGAAAAAGATTGGCTTCCCGGAACGCATCCGGTAACAGACAGTTCTTTCATACCAGACAATAAAAACAGGCGGCATCCTTTTGGATACCGCCTGCTTTTTGTATTCGTGACCTGTCACTTAATTAGATTTTACTTCCTTCCAAAGCTCATTGTAGAGAGCGTCACCATCTTCGCCGAGATAGGAGAAGGTTTCCAGATTGTTATACTTGGAGAGGTCCGGGAAGGCAATCTTGGAGTTTTTAATATCCTCATCCTCGATAAGCTCACGCGCACCGTCATTTGGTGTGGAATAGGTAATATATTCAAAATTCTTAAGAGCAATTTCAGGACGGCACATATAGTCGATAAATTTTTCGGCGTTTTCTTTGTTTGGTGCATTCTTTAACATAACCCAGGAATCAATCCAGACATTGGTGCCTTCCTTGGGAATGACATATTCCAAATCAGGATTTTCACGCTGGGTATAGATTGCTTCGCCGGAATAGATTACGCCAAGTGCTGCTTCATTTCCTATCATCTTATCACGTACCTGGTCAATGACATACGCCTGCACGAGTGGTTTCTGTGCAACCAGTGCATCCTTTGCAGCGTTTAATTCATCAGGATTCAGAGAGTTCATGGAATTTCCATTGCGCTTTAATGCAACCATGAAAGCATCCCTGACAGAATCCTGCATCAGAATATTGTCTGCGTAAGCATCGTTCCAGAGAATGTCCCAGGAATCAACAGGCTCTGTTACCATCGTTTTATTGTAGAGAATACCGACAGTTCCCCAGCAGTAGGGGATTGAGTAGGCGTTTTCCGGGTCGAATTCCTTTGACTGCTCAAAATACTGGGCACCAATATATTTTTTTGCGTTGGGGATGTTATCAAAATTTAACTTTGCAAGCAGGTCATTATCGATCATTTTTTTAATCATATAATCAGAGGGGCAGACAACATCGTAGGAAGACGCGCCTGCTTCTACCTTTGGATACATGATTTCATTGGTTTCAAATTCGTCATAGATAACCTTGATGCCAGTTTCTTCTTCAAAAGAAGTGAGCACATCCGGGTCGATATATTCGCCCCAGTTGTAAACAACGACTTCTCCATTTTCCCCACTTTTTGCACCGCAGGCAGTAAGTGAGAGTGCGCAGAGCGAAAGCGAGAGCGCAGCCAAGAGCATTTTTTTCATAATCATTTCCTCCTCAATGAATAGATATGTTTTGTTCTGCTTTTTTTCCGTTTGGTGTTCTGTTTACAAGAAAAAGCAGAATCAGAACCGTAACAAAAATCAGTGTGGAAAGAGAATACATTTCCGGTTTGATTCCTTTTTTGACCTCGGTATAGATTTTGGTAGAAAGCGTATCAATACCGGGACCCTTCGTAAAGTGTGTAATGATAAAATCATCCAATGACATCGTAAATGCCATGAGAAAGCCGGAAAGGATGCCGGGAAGAAGGTCTGGAAATACCACCTTAAAAAATGCCTGCGTATGGGAAGCCCCCAAATCAAGTGCAGCCTCATAGATGCTGGGATTTAACTGCTTCATACGGGGCGTGACGCTTAGGATGACGTAAGGAATGTTAAAGGTAATATGAGAGAGCAAAATGGTCATAAAACCAAACTTTACGCCAAGTGTAAGAAATAAAAGCATCAGGGAAATTCCCGTAACAATATCGGCATTGAGCATCGGGATATTGGTAATGCCCATCAAAACAGCTCTGTTTCTGCGCCGCATTGCCTGCATGGAAATACTTGCAATCGTTCCGATGATAGTTGCAATCAAAGCGGAGAGCAGGGCAATAATCAGCGTATTGGAAAGAGCCTGAAGGATTGCCTCATTTTCAAACATGGAGCGATACCATTTTAGGGTAAAGCCTCCCCATTTCGCCCTTGTTTTGCTGGCGTTAAAGGAAAGTACGATGAGTGTCAGAATCGGAGCGTACAAAAACAGGATAATCAGGGAAATATAAACTTTTTTCAGTGCATTTTTCATAGGGCAGTTCCCTCGCCGTCTTTGTCAAAAATAGCCTCCGCCGCCATATTGACAAGAATAAAAATCATCAGGACAATGGAAAGACCGCTGCCAAGATGCCAGTTGCCGGTCTGCGTAAATTCCTGTTCAATTACATTTCCAATCAGAAGAATCTTGCTTCCACCAAGCAGCGTGCTGATAACGAAGGTTGTCAGCGCAGGAATAAAGACCATGGTAACGCCGCTGATGATGCCGGGAACCGAAAGAGGGAGCGTGACGCGAAGGAAGGTCTGGACTTCATTTGCCCCAAGGTCCCGTGCTGCATTCAAAACATTTTTGTCAATTTTTATCAGTACATTATAAAGCGGCAGTACCATAAACGGCAGAAAATTGTAAACCATGCCGAGAATGATAGCAGCCGGCGTATTGATAATTTCCAAAGAAGGCAGATGCAGAAAATGCAGGATGCCGTTGATAACGCCGGTTTTTTCCAATAAGGTCTGCCATGCAAGCGTACGAAGCAGAAAATTCATCCACATCGGAAGAATAAAGATAACGACAATAAAGCTGTGCTGATTGACGTTCAGCCCTGTAAGAATCATCGCAAGTGGATATGCCAGCAAAAAGCAGATAATGGTGCTGACAATGGACAATTCAATAGAGAGCCAGAGCGCCTTTGCATGCTCTGCAGTTGCGATTGTCATAATATTTTCCAGGGTAAAAGCACCGGTTTTATCGGTCAGTCCATAGTAAATTACCATGCAGAGCGGAATGACGATAAAAGCGATTGCCCAGAACAGGTAAGGGCAGGAAAGCGTTTTTTTATTCATCGACTCCGATTGCCTCCTCATCTTCGGATTCCGGTTTGTTCATAATCTGGATATTGAACGGGTCTACCGAAATACCAACCTTTGTGCCGACAGGGAACATCTTTGTAGACTGTACAAGCCATTCAAAGCCATTTGCCATAACTTCCATTTCATAATGGACGCCCTTGAAGATGACATGAGAGACAACGCCGCAAATCGTGCCTTCCTCTGGACGAACCAGCTCTACATCCTCAGGACGGATAACAACGTCGACAGGGCGGTTTTCACCAAAGTCCTTGTCTACGCAGGCAAAGCGTGCGCCAAGGATTTCCACCAGCTCATCCCTTACCATAACGGCATCTATGATATTACTGTCACCGATAAAGTCTGCAACAAAAGCATTTTCAGGCTCATTGTAAATCTTTTCCGGTGTTCCAATCTGCTGGATATACCCCTGATTCATAACGACGATGGTATCGGACATGGTAAGCGCCTCTTCCTGATCGTGTGTTACATAAATAAACGTGATGCCAAGCTCATTTTTCAGACGGATCAGCTCGTACTGCATATCCTGTCGGAGCTTTAAATCCAATGCGCCAAGCGGTTCATCCAGAAGCAGAATCTTTGGCTCATTGACAATAGCGCGGGCGATGGCAATACGCTGCTGCTGACCGCCGCTTAAGGAATCCGGCATCCGGTTTTCGTAGCCCTCCAGGTTTACCAGCTTAAGTGCATAACGGATTTTGTCTTTGATATAATTTTTCGGTTTATTTTTGATACGAAGCCCGAAAGCAATATTTTCACCAATCGTTATATGCGGAAAAAGGGCATATTTCTGAAAAACGGTATTAAGCTGACGCTTATTGGGCGGGCAGGAGGTAATATCGGTTCCGTCAAAAATAACCTTTCCCTGATCCGGATGCTCAAAGCCGCCGATGATACGCAGCGTAGTCGTTTTGCCGCAGCCGCTGGGACCAAGGAGCGTCAGAAATTCATTTTCCCGTATGTACAGACTCATATCGTCAAGAACAAGCGTGCCGTCATAGGATTTTGTAATATGCTGTAAATCAATCAGTTTATTCAAAATAAAATTCCTCCTTATGTGAGTCTGGGCTAAAAGCTGGGAGGGCTGCTGACCCAGATAACAACAGCGCCGCATTTCTTTCCACATTCAATATAGTGTGTTGCTGCGGGAGTGAAATAGAAGGATTCTCCCTTTTTTACCGGATATGATTTTTTGCCGAGGTGCAGCGTGATGCTGCCGGAAAGCACATAACCGAATTCCTCGCCCTCATGGGGATTGTCAGGGTAAGTAGAGCCGCCTGCCTCCAGTGTCAGCCGGATTGGCTCCATGATGTTTTTCTGGGCATTTGGAATAATCCATTCCGTTTTGCAGCTTCGTTCCGATTCCAGCTTTTCAAAATAATCTTCTTTATGAAAAACAATCTGTTCCTCGGTTTCCTCATTGAAGAAATCCTTTAAATCAGTGCCGAGACACTGCAGAATATCAACCAAAGTGGCAATGGAAGGAGAAGTTAAATCCCGCTCAAGCTGGGAAATGAATCCCTTGGAAAGCTCGGCGCGGTCGGCTAATTCTTCCTGTGTCAGACTCTTTTGTATTCTTAATTGTTTAATCTTATTTCCTATACTCATGAAAGTCTCCTGAAAAGTAGTGATAATAAACATAAAGTTTACTAAAACTAAACAAACGCTGATACATATTATAAAGCATTTGCACGCATTGTCAACGAGAAATCTTAAAATTATAAACAAATTTTACAGACTACCGCTATTGAGAGGAAATTCGTAGTGTGGTATACTGATTAGTATACTAATAAACCTTATCGGAGGCAGATATGGAAAAGAAAAAAGAACGTTATGTTGCCTATGTTTCTACCTATACAATGGGAGATGATCACGGCATAAAGATTTATGATGTTGATATGGAAAACGGGCGGTTTATCGAAAAGGATCAGGTAAAGATTACAAATTCTTCCTATGTAACCATTTCCCACAATCAGAAATTTCTGTATTCCATTACGGATACCGGTGTGGAGGCATATAAAATTGACCATAAGACAGGTGAGCTTTCAACATTGAACCATGCCTCTATCAATGGTATGCGTGGCTGCTATCTTTCAACAGATTACAGCGACCAGTACCTTTTTGTTGCAGGCTATCATGATGGAAAGCTTACCGTGCTTCGTCTGTTAGAGGATGGAAGCGTTGGGGAAATCACGGATGAGGTTTACCATAAGGGAATGGGAAGCATTGCTGAGCGCAATTTCAGACCACATATCAGCTGCGTTAAGATGACGAGAGATAATAAATATCTGCTGGCTGCGGATCTTGGCATGGATCATGTCAATGTATACCGTTTTAACGGACAGAGCGGAAAGGTAAAGCTGATTGACGTTATCCGCAGTGAGATAGAATCGGCGCCCAGACATGTGAAATTTACCAAAGACGGCAAATTTCTCTATATCGTCCATGAACTCAAAAATATCATAGATGTTTACAGCTATAAAGAGGTAAAGGGCAATCCGGAATTTGAAAAGATACAGACGGTATCCACACTGAATGATTACCATGCGGGAGGCTCTGCAGCCTGTGCGCTGAATTTTTCATCAGATGATAATTATCTGATAAGCTCCAATGCGGGAGACAACAGTGTTGTGGTTTATAAGGTCAATCATTTTACAGGGGAGCTGGAAAAGAGACTCTGCCTGCCAATCAGCGGAGATTATCCAAAGGATGCCAACTTCTTTCCGGATATGAGACATATTGTGTCCTTAAATCATGAGTCCAACAATATGACCTTTTTCAGCGTAAACTTGGAAAAAGGGCTGCTTGTGATGAATGGAAAAGAGCTGCCGGTGGATAAGCCCAACTGTATCATTTTCCAAAAGCTTATTTAGAGGACAGTGGCTCTTCTGGAAGATGCGCGCGCAGGAAGGACAAAAAGGTCTCAATGGCATCGTTCTGGGTATGCTCTTCATAGCAGGCAAAGCCGATGCGGCGTTTTGGAATAGAGGCAGGAGATTTTAGGCGAATCAGCCGTCCGCTTGCAAGCTCATCCTGAACAAAGTCGGCGATTACGCAGGCAATGCCCAGGTCAGTCTTTGCAAATTCAATCAAAAGGTCCATTGTTGAAACCTCTATTAAACGGTCGCTTTCAATCATATCTCTGGCGAGATACTTGTCTACATACTGTCTCGTCAGATTATCTTTATCCAGTAAAATCAGGGTCGCCTGGGCATAAGGGGATTGCGTATCCTGCGTATGCTCCAGAGCGATTCTTTTTTTCAGGTTTTCGAGATAACTTTTGGTTGTCACAAAAATATCCTGAATTTCTTTTAACGGATAAAAAGAAATCTTTGTCTGACGCGTGGGCTCACCGATGAGACCGATGTCAACGCTTCCATTTTCAAGCGCTTTCATGGTCTGGTAGCTGGACTGGCAGGAGATGGATATTTTAATATGCGGATACGCATGGACAAACTCCCGCAGATAAGGAAGCAGCACATAGCGGCAGAGCGTTGTGCTGACGCCGATAGAAAGGTGACCGATGCCAAGCTCGCCTGCCCGCCGGAGCTGCTGTTCCCCTTCGCGGATTGCAAAAAAAGCAGTTTCTACCTGCCGGAAAAGGAGCTCTCCCTCCATTGTCAGGGCAACGCCGCGGGAACTTCTGGTAAATAATTTGGTTTTCAGGCTCTGCTCAAGCCGGGAGATGGATTTGCTGATAGCAGGCTGGCTGATAAAGAGCTGACCTGCTGCCGTAGAAATATTTTTGCATTTGGCAACCGTATAAAAAATATAATAAAGATTCAGATTCTGTTCCATTTGTGAACTTCCTTTTTTGGTTATGATACAAAATCATATCATAACAAATGGTTATAGTAAATATAAACAATAGATATTTTGAGAAAAAATACCGGTATGTTATACTGTACTAGCATAAAGGAAAAACGGGCGGCTGCAAAAGCAGACAACGTATGGGATATGACAGATATTTTAATAGGAGGATATATACATGGGAATGACGATGACGCAGAAAATCCTTGCGGCGCACGCCGGGCTGGATCATGTAGAGGCGGGGCAGCTTATCGAGGCAGATTTGGACCTCGTGCTCGGCAATGACATTACAAGCCCTGTTGCAATCAAGGAAATGGAAAAGATGAAAACGGATGGGGTATTTGACAAGGATAAGATTGCCCTTGTACCGGACCATTTCGTGCCAAACAAGGATATTAAGTCCGCAGAGCACTGCAAGTGCGTAAGGGAATTTGCATACAGAAATGAAATTACGAATTATTTTGAAGTCGGAGAGATGGGAATTGAGCATGCGCTTCTGCCGGAAAAAGGTCTGACGGTTGCCGGAGATGTTATCATTGGCGCAGATTCCCATACCTGCACCTATGGCGCGCTGGGCGCTTTTTCGACGGGCGTCGGCAGTACGGATATGGCGGCAGGCATGGCGACTGGAAAAGCATGGTTCAAGGTGCCCTCTGCGATTCGTTTTAACCTGACTGGAAAACCCTCCAAATGGGTCAGCGGCAAGGATGTGATTTTACATATTATCGGCATGATTGGCGTAGATGGCGCATTGTATAAATCGATGGAATTTACAGGGGACGGCATTGCAAACCTGTCAATGGATGATAGATTTACGATTGCCAACATGGCGATTGAGGCAGGCGGAAAAAATGGAATCTTCCCTGTGGATGACAAAGCGATTGCTTATATGAAGGAACATTCAAAGAGAAATTATACCGTCTATGAAGCGGATGCCGATGCAGTTTATGATGCAGAATATACGATTGATTTGGCAGCGCTTCGCCCGACAGTTGCATTTCCACATCTGCCGGAAAATACAAAAACGATTGATGAGATAAAAGAGGATGTAAAAATTGACCAGGTTGTAATCGGTTCCTGCACAAACGGCAGACTGGATGACATTCGTGTTGCGGCTGAGGTTTTGAAGGGACGGCATGTAGCAAAGGGAATTCGTTGCATCATCCTTCCGGCGACACAGGCAATCTATCTGCAGGCGATGGAGGAAGGTCTTTTAAAAATTTTCATTGAAGCGGGCGCTGTTGTCAGCACACCTACCTGCGGTCCCTGTCTTGGCGGCTATATGGGAATCCTTGCGGCGGGGGAGAGATGCGTTTCCACAACAAACCGTAACTTCGTAGGGCGGATGGGACATGTGGATTCAGAAGTATATTTGGCAAGCCCTGCTGTTGCAGCAGCAAGCGCAGTAACCGGAAAAATCACAAGCCCTGAGCAGCTTGATTAAGGAGGTCAGTATGAAAGCAAAAGGCAGTGTATTCAAATATGGCGATAATGTAGATACAGATGTAATCATTCCTGCAAGGTATCTGAATTCTTCAGACCCGGCGGAGCTGGCGACACATTGCATGGAGGATATTGATAAGGAATTCGTTCATAAAGTAAAAAAGGGTGATATTATTGTTGCCAATAAGAATTTTGGCTGCGGCTCTTCCAGAGAGCATGCACCGATTGCAATCAAAGCGGCAGGCGTTTCCTGTGTAATTGCAGAAACCTTTGCCCGGATTTTCTATCGAAATGCCATCAATATCGGACTTCCGATCATTGAGTGCCCTGAGGCGGCAAAAGCGATTGCAGAGGGGGATGACGTGGAGATTGATTTTGACAGCGGCGTAATTACCGACCTGACGACGGGTGCTTCCTTTCAGGGGCAGGCGTTTCCTGAATTTATGCAGAAAATCATCAAAGCGGAAGGTCTTATCAATTATATCAATCAAAAAGCCTGACGAAAAAAAAGGAAAGAGAGCCTGAAAACGTAGGAAAGCCTATGTTTTCAGGCTTTTTGTAATTTATCAAAAAAAATCTTGACTGTATATAAAAACTATGTTAAGTTAATACTACGACAGACGTACTACGATAAACGATGCAACGACAGACATAAGTTGACAGTCGTAGTAAAAGGGAGAAGGGAGTACAAATATGATTGCGATTAGCAGCGATGTAATTCGCGGTTATAACGACACGATGATTCTGCATCTGCTTCTACAGGAGCCATCCTATGGATACGAAATATCCAAACGTATCCGGGAGCTTTCCAAGGAAAAGTATGTAATCAAGGAAACAACGTTATATTCCGCTTTTACAAGAATGGAGAAAAACGGTTATATCGAATCCTTCAGCAATGAAGATGCGGGCAATGGGAAGCGCAGGACATATTACCGGATTACGGAACAGGGCAGAGCCTATTATCTGGAAAAATGTGAGGAATGGAAGCTGACCAAGGAAGTCGTAGAAAGGTTTATTCAGGAGGAGTGCAGCAATGGAGACAATTAGAAATTATCTCGAAACGATGTTTCAGAATCTGCCCGATGTACCGGAGGTACAGAAAGCAAAGTATGAGCTGGGACAGATGATGGAGGATAAATATCAGGAATTGCTTTCTGATGGCAAATCGGATAACGAAGCGGTTGCCGTTGTGATTTCTGAGTTTGGAAATCTGGATGAGCTTGCAGATGAGCTTGGCATTGAATCTGCCATGCAGGAAAATGCAATTCAGACCAGAAGGCTTGGGATGCAGGAGGCAAAGAGTTATCTTTCGGAAAAGACAAAGTATGCGTGGAGAATTGCTTTTGGAATTCTGCTTTGTATCCTATCTCCCTGTGCCTGCGTATTGACGACCAACGAGAATGAGATGACTGCGGCAGGGATGATTCCAGTTGCGGCGCTGTTTCTTATGATTGCAGTAGCAGTTGGATTTTTTGTATATGCACATCTTGGAATGGAAAAGTGGAGATTTTTAAAAACCCAGGCGTGCAGCATTGATTTTGCAACTGCAGAGTATGTTCATAATGAAATGGAGCATTTTCGGATGACATGGGCAATTCTGTTAACCGTCGGCATTGCATTGTGTGTTTTCTGCATTGTGCCTGTGCTCCTGACTGTTCCTGAGGGACCGCTTACAGATGAATATGGAATCTGTGCAATGTTTTTATGTATTGCAGTCGGTGTTTTTATGATTGTGGCTTCTTCTATAAAGAAAGGAGCTTATGGAGACATTTTAAAGCTGAATGCAAAGGGAACGATGGGTGCTGGCTTTGTACCTTCTCAGAAGGAGCAGATTCGTTATGCAAACCCCAAGCTGGAAAAGTTCATGTCTGTTTACTGGCTGGTTATTCTGGTTATTTATTTAAGCTGGAGCTTCATAACCTTTGAATGGTATAAAACGTGGATTATCTGGCCGATTACAGCGGTAATAAAGCGGCTGATTGAGGCTCTTAACAGAGAAAAATAAGAGCATGGGAAAGGAGGAGCGCAGATGCTTTTGAGGATCCGGGCAGAAACAGGCTGTCATTAGCTGACAGGGAAAAGGGATAAGGGGGACTATTTTTATATAAATTAAAATGAATAAAGAAAAGCAGGGAAAAATTCCGAAACAGGGGAAATCATTTGCAGAACTTTGCATTGCAAATTGATGCGGAATCCACTTGAAACGTATGTTCGCATATGATACAATCATTTCATGAAAAAAAATGATGTTCGTTTGGCAGCTATTGTGCTGGTGACAGCCGGTCTGCTGTTTTTCCTGCAAAAGATGCTTTTTTCCACACCGGAAAAAAACGCGGTTGTAGCGGTATATCATGAAAAGACGAGAATCGGTACATATCCTCTGTATGAGGAGACGGAGCAGATATTGTACTTTGAAGATGGAGCGGAAAATATTCTCGTTATTCAGGATGGCAGTGCATGGATTAAAGATGCAAACTGTCCTGATAAGCTTTGCGTAAAGCAGGGAAAGATTTCAGGAAGCGGGCAGTCTTTAATCTGTCTGCCGCACAAACTGACAGTGACGGTTGAAGGTGGAAAGAAGGAGGAATTAGATGCGGTTGTGGGATGAACACATGCCCGAAGACGGTAAAAAAGGAACGCGCAGGATTGTCCTGCTTGGAATGTTTCTTTCATTTGCCTTGCTTCTGGGCTATGTGGAAACCCTGCTTCCGCTTTCTTTTTCGTTGCAGGGAATGAAGCTCGGGCTGGCGAATCTTGCAGTTGTTTTGGCCTTTTACTGTTTTGACATAAGAGAGGCTTTTCTGATTGATATACTGCGCATTGTTTTGTGCGGCTTTTTATTTGGAAGCCTGTACAGCCTCCTTTACAGTCTGGCTGGGGGGCTGCTCAGCTTTATGGCAATGGCGCTTTTTTTCAAAACCGGAAAATTCAGTATCAGCGGAATCAGCATTGCAGGAGGCGTTTTCCATAATATCGGGCAGCTTATTGTGGCGGCATGTATTGTAGAAACCGGCAGCATTTTATATTATCTGCCGCCTTTGCTTGTCTCTGGGACGGTGACGGGCTTCCTGATTGGAATTGCCGCAGAGCAGGTGCAGGCAAGGGTATTTAAGAATCATATAAATGGAGAAGGAAAAAAATGATTGCCTATGTAAAGGGGACTCTGGAGGAAATCACAGAGCAGAATGTTGTAATTGAGGTAAATGGAATCGGCTATAATGTCAGGATTTCAGCGGGGACGATGGGACAGCTTCCCGGATTGTCAAGCGAGGTAAAGCTGTATACCTATACCTGTGTGCGGGAAGATGCTTTTTTGCTGTATGGCTTTTTGACGAAGGAAGAATTGGAGCTTTTCCGCCTGCTGATTACTGTAAATGGCGTGGGTCCCAAAGGAGCGCTTGGCGTTCTGTCTGTCATGAGTGTCCGAGACCTGCGGTTTGCAGTCATGGGAGCTGACAGCCGTATGCTTGCAAAGGCTCCGGGCATTGGGAAAAAGACCGCAGAAAGAATTATTCTGGATCTGCGCGATAAAGTATCCTTTGATGAGGCTGCAGTGGAGACGGCATCGCCGGCGCAGGGTGCATGGCAGGCATCGGACGGTGACCCGAGATGGGAAGCCATGCAGGCGCTTGAGGCGCTCGGCTATAATCCGGCAGAGGCAAAAAGGGCGGTTGCACAGGTGGATGCCAAGGAGACAGATGTTGAAGTGATACTGAAAGCCGCTTTAAAGGCGATGTAAAAAGATAGGAATATAGGAACGGCAATGGAACGAAGAATGATTGAAACCGGTCTTCTGGAAGAGGATGCCAAGCTTGAGGGAAGCCTCAGACCCCAGTTTTTAAAGGACTATATCGGACAGAGGAAGGCGAAGGAAAGCCTGAAAATATATATTGAAGCAGCAAAACAGCGGCAGGATGCGCTGGATCATGTACTGTTTTATGGGCCGCCCGGACTTGGAAAGACGACGCTTGCAGGCATTATTGCAAATGAAATGGGCGTTAATCTGAAGATAACGAGTGGACCTGCGATTGAAAAACCGGGAGAGATGGCGGCAATTTTAAACAATCTGCAGGAGGGCGACTTATTATTTGTAGATGAAATCCATCGTTTAAACAGACAGGTAGAGGAAGTGCTGTATCCGGCGATGGAGGATTATGCCATTGATATTATGATAGGAAAGGGTGCGGCAGCAAGGTCTATCAGACTGGATCTGCCTAAATTTACGCTGGTCGGTGCTACAACGCGGGCAGGACTTCTGACAGCGCCTCTTCGGGACCGGTTTGGGGTAATACACCGGCTTGAATTTTACAGTGTGGAGGAGCTTTGCCAGATTATTTTACATTCGGCAAAGGTACTTGAAGTGGAAATAGAAAAAAATGGCGCGATGGAGCTTGCCAGAAGGAGCAGGGGAACGCCGCGTATTGCAAACCGTATTTTAAAACGGGTGCGCGATTTTGCACAGGTGCGGTATGATGGCATCATCACGGAGGCGGTTGCCGATACTGCATTGGACCTTTTGGATGTGGACAAGCTTGGACTTGATTACGTGGACCGTAATATTTTGCTGACAATAATCGAAAAATTCTGCGGTGGACCGGTAGGCCTTGATACGCTCGCCGCTTCGATTGGAGAGGATGCAGGAACGATTGAGGATGTTTATGAGCCGTACCTGATTCAGAACGGACTTTTGAACAGAACCCCGCGCGGACGGATGGCGACAGAGCTTGCATACCGCCATTTGGGACTTGAAATTCCGACATAATGTGGATATAATGAAACTAACTATACAATAACTTGTGGTTTCCGAATTTGATAACAGCTATTGGGAATACAGATGAGGGGTGCTGGGATGTCGGCAAAAACAAACACAGAAGTCATCATTGGCGGAAAAGTCTTTACCTTGAGCGGCTATGAGAGCGAGGAATATCTTCAGAAGGTCGCATCCTATATTAACAATAAGGTAACAGAGTATAATAAAGTTGACAGCTTCAGAAGGCAGGCGCTTGATATTCAAAACGTTCTGCTGCAGCTTAATATTGCAGATGATTACTTTAAGGCGAAAAAACAGATCAGTCTGTTGGAAGAAGATATTGAGAGCAAGGAAAAGGAAATCTACGATCTGAAGCATGAGCTGATTGCGGCGCAGATGAAAATGGAAAGCACCGAAAAGAGCATGAAGGGGCTGCAAAATGAACTGAATGAAAATGCAAAGAAAATCATTCGGATGGAAACTGAGCTGAAAGGAAGCAAAAAGGCAGAAAGGTAAATGAAAAAAGTTGAGCTGTTAGCTCCTGCGGGGAGCTACGAAAGCTTTTTAGGGGCAGTCTGCGCAGGTGCAGATGCTGTTTATATTGGTGGACAACGATACGGAGCCAGAGCATACGCCGAAAACTTTACGGATGAGGAGATATGCCTGGCTATTCGTTATGCCCATTTATTTGGAAAAAAGCTTTATCTGACAGTAAATACGCTGGTAAAGGAAGAAGAATTGTGGGAGCTTCCAGCATATCTGCGTCCCTTTTATGAAGAAGGGCTGGATGGGGTAATCGTACAGGATATGGGCGTATTCTCCCTTCTGCGGGAGTGCTTTCCCCTAATGGAGCTTCACGGAAGTACGCAGATGACAGTTACAGGAGCGAGGGGAGCGAGATTCTTGCTGGAGCAGGGAGCAACCAGAGTTGTGCCAGCCAGGGAGCTTTCCTTAAAAGAGATTGCAGAAATCAAACAGACAGGGATAGAGGTAGAGGCCTTTATTCATGGTGCTATGTGCTATTGCTATTCAGGTCAGTGCCTGCTCAGCAGCATGCTTGGCGGCAGGAGCGGCAATCGGGGAAGATGTGCACAGCCGTGCAGGCTTCCTTATCAGATAGAGGGTGAAAAAAAGGAAAGCTATCCGCTCAGCATGAAGGATATGTGTACGCTTTCCTTTTTGCCAGAGCTTCTGAATGCCGGAATTGATTCCTTCAAAATTGAGGGCAGGATGAAAAAACCGGAATATGCGGCAGGCGTTACGGCGCTTTACCGCAGGTATATAGACCGGTACTATGAAAATCCTGATGCACCTTACCGCGTGGAGGCTGAGGATATGAAAAAACTGCGCAGTCTGTATATCCGCAGTGAAATTCAGGAAGGCTATTATCACAGGCATAATGGGAAAGAGATGATTACGCCATACAAGCCCAGCTATCTTGGAGCGGATGAGGCATATCTTAGGCAGATTCGGGAAACCTATCTTGAAAAACTGCCTAAAATTTCCGTTAAAGGTCAGGTGAAGCTTAAAAAGGCTTGTCCAGCCCAGCTTACCCTGTCAGTTTCTAATCAGACGAAAGAAGAACATAAGGTTTCCTGCAGCGGGGCGGTTGTGCTTGCCGCGCAGAAGCAGCCGCTTAACAGGGAGACGGTTGAAAAACAGTTAAATAAGACTGGAAATACAGTTTTTGAATTATCAGAGCTTTCTATAGAAATGGAAAAAGACTGCTTCCTGCCAATAAAGGCATTAAATGATTTGAGGCGGGAGACTTTTGCGTATCTGGAGCAGGAATTGACGGGCGCTCTTAAAAGAGAAAAAAGCGATGTAAATTTAACAGAGCCAAAGGAAAATACAGAGGCGAAAAAGGCTCTGGCAAAGACAGAGGATAAAGGCAGGATACCATATTTTTCCGTACAACTGATAAGCTGGGAACAGTTTGAGGCGGTATATCAGGAACAGGCTGTAAACAGACTCTATATAGAGGCTGACTTGCTTTTGGAGACGAAAGAGGGACAGCTATGTGAACTATTCAACAGGCTGGCAGCGTGGAAGGCGGAGGAAGATGGCAGAAAACTGATGTTGACCATGCCGGTCATTATCAGACTGAGGGATGAAGCCTATTTAAACACCGTGCGCACATATCTGGAAAATCCGCTGTGGGATGGTGTTATGATACGGAACCTGGAGGAACTCATATTCTTACGGGATATTGGCTGTCAGAAGGAACTGGCTGCAGATACCGGACTTTATGCGTGGAATGGCAGAGCAAAGCAGTTTTGGAAGGATATGGGGATTTCTTATGTCAGCGCACCGCTTGAGTGTAATAAACAGGAATGGAAAAAGCTGGGACTGACTGATTCCGAGGTAGTTGTATACGGAAAAAGTATGCTGATGGTTTCGGCAAACTGTATCCGTAAGACTGCAAAAGTCTGTTTTTTAAATAAGGCATCTAAGGATGAAATGAGTGCTGCCGCATTTTTATATTTAAAGGACCGTTACCATACAGAATTTCCTGTCCGCTTCATCTGCCGGCATTGTTATAATGAGATGTATAACAGCGTGCCGCTTTCCCTGCATGAGTATGGAAGGTCTATTCTTGGTCAGAAGCCCTGCGGAATCAGACTTTCCTTTACAACGGAGAATAAGAGAGAGACGATGGAGGTCATGCAGCTCTTTCGCTCATTTCTTTCTGAGCCCTGCAGGGAAAGATGCGCTGCATACGCATATACCAGAGGGCATTATAAGCGCGGCGCGGAATGATTCGGAGAGATTATGGGACAATATATTATTGAATTTGCAAAATATGCGACGGCGCTGTTTGCTTCACTCTATACCTATGAGTGCTTTGCTGTATTCCGTTATCATACGGAAAGAGAGAGGAGCGGCATTTATATCAGACAGAATCTGCTGATGTTTCTTGTGCACCTGAGCTGCTTTTTGCCGCTGTACTGCAAAAATGGGCAGGTTGAATATATTTTCTTTTTTGCCTTTCAGCAGATTGCGCTTTATGCGGTAATCGTTCTATATCACATGCTTTATCCAAGGGCAAGCAGACTGATTATCAATAATATGTGTTTTTTGATGGCGATAGGCTTTGTGATTTTGACAAGGCTGTCTTATGACAAGGCGGTACGGCAGTTTATCATTGCCGTAATTTCCTGTGTGCTTGCATTCATTATTCCAAAGCTGATGGAAATGGTGCCAAATCCCGCAGGGTTTGTCTGGGTCTATGCGGCTCTTGGCATTTTTCTTCTTTTAGTTGTTTTGCTGCTTGGAAGCGTTACCAATGGCTCCAGACTTTCTTTTGCGGTCTTTGGTATTACCTTTCAGCCTTCGGAGTTTGTCAAAATCATCTTTGTTTTCTGCATAGCGGCGCTGCTTGCCCGCTCGGCAGCCTTTTGGAATATAGCGCTGTCTGCACTGATTGCAGGTGCGCATGTATTGATTTTGGTGCTTTCTAAGGATTTGGGAAGTGCGCTTATTTATTTTGTAGCCTATGTTGTCATGGTATATCTTGCCACCGGAAAAGAACGGTATTTGTTTGCAGGCGCTTTTGGCGGAGGCTTTTTTGCATACGTTGCCTACCATCTGTTCGCACATATCCGTGTCCGCGTGCAGGCATGGCGGGACCCCTGGAGCGTGATCGACAGGGAAGGTTATCAGATTACGCAGTCGCTCTTTGCAATTGGCTGCGGTGGACTGTTTGGACTTGGAATGGGACAGGGAAGTCCGTCGTCCATTCCTTATGTAGAAACGGATTTTATCTTTTCGGCAGTTGTGGAGGAGCTTGGCATCTTATTCTCTTTCTGTCTGCTGCTTGTCTATATGAGCTGCTTTATTGTTTTTATGCAGATTGCGCTTTCTCTGAAAGATACCTTTGCAAGGCTGGCAGTATCCGGTCTTGGAGTTGTCTATATTTTCCAGATATTTCTGACAATAGGTGGCGGTATCAAATTTATTCCCCTGACGGGCGTTACCCTGCCGCTTATCAGTTATGGGGGAAGCAGTGTGCTCAGCACGATTCTTATGTTTGCAATGATTCAGGGACTGTATCTGTTGGGAGGAAGTCATGGCGGAAAGAAAAAGGAAAGCGCCAGAGCAAAAAAACAGCAGTAAGGAAATTACCGGCGTTACAGCGGGCTTTGTTTTGCTGTTTGTTATTATGATGGGCTATCTTGGCTTTTATGCCGCAACCCATCAGGAGGAGCTTTTAAACAACAGCTATAATACAAGACAGCAGCTTTTTGCGGCGCAGAATCGAAGAGGGACGATTTATGATTCAAAAGGAGAAATTCTGGCACAGACACAGATAGATGCACAGGGCGAAGAAAAGAGAACCTACCCGTATGGCTCGCTGTTTGCGCATGCAGTCGGATATACGGACAAGGGCAAGACAGGAATGGAGGCGCAGGCGAATTTCTATCTGCTGCAGTCCAGTATTCCTGCTACGGATAAGGTAAAGGATGGAAAAAGCGGCAGGAAAAATCCGGGAGATTCGGTATATACGACGCTGGATCTGTCTTTGCAGGAGGCTGCCGATAAGGCGCTTGGCATCTACAAAGGCGCAGTTATTGCGATAGAGCCGTCTACCGGAAAAATTCTGGCAATGGTATCAAAGCCTGATTTTGACCCGAATAAAATCTCTGAGGACTGGGAAAAAATTCTGGCGGATGAAGAAAGCGGCGTACTTTTGAACCGCACAACGCAGGGACTGTATCCGCCCGGCTCTACGTTTAAGATAGTGACTGCACTTGAATATATCAGGGAAAATCCAGATACGTATCAGAACTACCATTTTTCCTGTAATGGAAGCTTTCGGGATGGAGACGCTGTCATAAACTGCTATCATGGGACCAGACACGGAGAGGTGGATTTAAAGGAATCCTTTGCAAAGTCCTGTAATTCCTCCTTTGCCAATATTGGGCTTATGTTGGATAGAGGGGCATTTGCAAAGACTGTCGATACACTGCTTTTTGGCAGGGAACTGCCTTTTGCAGGCGTATATAATCAGAGCCGTCTTGAAATTGCAGAAAATGAGAGCAATGAGGAACTGATGCAGGATGCAATCGGACAGGGAAGGACGCAGATTACGCCGATACATCTGGCAATGATAACCAGCGCGATTGCCAATGACGGTGTTTTGATGAGACCTTATATGCTTTCACTGGTTGAAAATGCACAGGGCACAAAAGTAAAGGAATTTTCTCCAAAAAAATATGGAACACTTATGAGCAGTGAAGAGGCTGCCGTGCTGAAGGATTATATGATAGAGGTCGTGGAAAATGGAACGGGAACGAAGCTGAAGGGACGTTCCTATACCGCCGCTGGAAAAACCGGCTCTGCAGAATTCTCTACGCAGAAGCAGGAAAGCCATGCCTGGTTTACCGGATTTGCACCGGCAGAAAATCCGCAGATTGTGGTAACAGTCATCATTGAAGGCGCAGGCTCCGGAGGAGATTATGCAGTGCCTGTGGCGCGTCGAGTATTTGACGCATGGCTGGACGCTGAATAAAAGATTTGCGTAATAGGACAAGATAGGCTATAATGGCGACAGGTAAAACAGCACACCAAAGACAGGAGGAATTGCAATGATTGAGGCAACAAGCTGTGGCGGTGTGGTTATTTTTCGAGGAAAGATTCTGCTTTTGTATAAAAATTACAAGAATAAATATGAGGGCTGGGTCTTGCCGAAGGGAACTGTAGAAAAAGGAGAAGAGTTTAAGGATACTGCACTCCGTGAGGTCTTGGAGGAGACAGGAGCAAAGGCGTCTATCATCAAATATGTCGGAAAAAGTGATTATACTTTTAACGTGCCGGATGATACCGTAGAAAAAGAGGTACACTGGTATTTGATGATGGCGGACAGCTATTACAGCAAACCACAGCGTGAAGAATATTTTGCTGATTCTGGATATTATAAATTTCATGAGGCATATCATCTTTTGAAATTTGCGAATGAAAAACAGATTCTGGAAAAGGCGTATAACGAATATCTGGAACTCAAAAAAAATAATTTATGGGGCAGCCGGAAATATTATTAAAAAATGGATATGAAATTTCACAAGAAGCTGTATGTAGGAGAATCTATTGAGAATGTCACACGCGTAAAATGGAAGCTAAAGCATAACGCGGGACAGCTTGGCATTTTTGTCATTGTTCTGGCACAGGGAGATGACCAACTGGAAATCTTTCACTGTGCATTTTTACAGCAGCGGTATTATAAGGAACATCCGCCCTATATTGTTGGAATTGCCAAGGGATATGACGAGGCGCTTTCTCTTTTACAGAAAATGGTCGCGGATAGTTATCAGAAAATGGGTCATTATAAGTTAAAGGAGTATTTTTTCAGTAATTGAAAAATACCAGAGGGAATCATGCTACATATACTGGGAATGTTTGGAAAGGGAATAGGAATTACGCTGCTGCTTATCATTGCTCTGCTGCTTGCTGCGCTTTTTGTTCCTATCCGGTATCGTGTAAGGGCGTGGAAGGATGAAGGCGAATCAGCGGCAGGGAAGGGCAATCTGTTCTGGCTGTTCCATATTGTAAATGTATTTGCCATCTGGGAAGATGGATTACATTATGGGCTGCGCATATTCGGCATTTTGGTGTATGACAATCTGCGTGCAGCAAAAAAAGAAAACGAAGCTATAAAGAAAAATAAAAAAAGAAAGCCCCGCAGGGAAAGACGAAGCAGAAAAAAGGAGCCGGATGAAGATATGTGGGAGGAAATTCCCACGCCGGATATGAAAGCTTCAGCTTCTGAAATAAAGGATAAAACACCGCAGGTACAAGGTGGGAATCCATATCAGGGAAAAGAAGAGAAAGAAGCCGCAGAGCGGGAGATAAAGCCGGCAGAAAAAATAATACCGGAAAAAAAAGCAGCAGAAGAAATAGAAACAGCAGAAAAAATAACGCTTTGGCAAAAGGTCAGACAGTTTATTGGGGCAATTAAAGGCTTTTTTTCCAGAGTCACAGATGCTTTTCGGCGCATGCGTGAAAAAATGCTTTTGTTTTTGGAAAAACTAAAGCATATAAAAGAAAGGATAGAATTCTGGCATACATTTGTTTTGGGAGAAGTATTTCAAAGTGCGCTTATGCAATGCAAAAAGCAGGCGCGCTATATCTGGAGAGACATTCATCCAAGAAAGGTAAAGGCCAGGTTTAACTTTGGCTTTGAAGATCCCTGCACGACAGGACAGGCGGTAGCGGCATTGTCACTTTTGTATCCTGTTTTCGGCAGGGGGATGGTGCTTTGTCCGGACTTTGAAAATACGGCGTGCAGCGGCAGCTTTTTTATGAAGGGCAACATAACGGTTTTTGTCCTGCTGAGAGCAGGATGGATACTTTATTTTGATAAAAATATCAGACAGGTACTGGCAACATGGAAAAAGGAGGAAGCTTTACATGGCTGAGAGTCATAATTTTTCGGGAGTAGTAGAATCTTTGTTAAAAGGAATGGATACGGTGCTTTCCACAAAGACGGTGGTTGGAGAGGCAACACAGATTGGCGATACCATTATCTTGCCTTTGGTGGATGTATCCTTTGGAATAGGAGCAGGTGCAAGCAGCGGTGATAAAAAAAGCGGCGGCAGCGGCGGTATGGGTGGAAAAATGACGCCTTCCGCAGTGCTTGTAATTAAAAATGGACAGACCAAGCTGGTAAATATCAAGAATCAGGATACGGTAACAAAGATTCTCGATATGATACCGGACCTTGTTGACCGCTTTACATCGCCAAAGGAGACGATGCCGGATGATGATAAGGCAGTGGAAATTGCATTCCCGGAGGAAAAGGAAGCACCTGTAAAATAATATTGCATACAATAATCAATAAGAAGCGGCGGGAGATTGCCCGGAATGAAGAAGATGATTGGATTTGCCGCGATATGCGTTGCAGTCGGCATGCTGCTTATGCTGCTGCTCGCAAGCCGTTTTACAGGTCTCCTTTTGATGGGAGCCTTTGCGCTCGTTGGTTATTGTGCAGTTTTTTGTGAATGATAGTTTAGACAAGGGGCGTATAATGGAAGAAAAACAGGATCTGGACGGGCTCTACTTAAAGTTTTTGGAAGAAAAGAAACAGTTTCAGGAGGAAATGAAGATTTTCAATAAGCAGGTGCTGGAGGAACGGAAACGCCTGAAGGAAGAAGAACTCTTTTTTGAAAAAAAGATGGAAATTTTAAAGGGCGGTTTTGCACAGCTGGAAGCGGACCGGAAAAGCGTAGAGAAGGAAAGAATACTGCTTGAGGCAGAGAGAACTGCAATGCGTGAACGCGGCTCGTATGGAGAAGAAGGCGTGCGCCTGTTTTTTCGCGGCGTAAGCAATCCCCTTACATTAAAAAAGAGATACAGGGATCTGATTAAGATTTTTCATCCGGACAACCTGTGCGGAGATACAGAACTGCTGCAAAGGATTAACCGCACATACGATGTGCTGGCAGAAGAGATTGGATGGCAAAAAAAAGCATAAGGAAAATTCCTTATGCTTTTATCTGTCTTTCTTATGCTTTGACTGGAGAGAGCGGATTAAGCACGCTCAACTTTATTGGATTTCAGACATCCAGTACAAACATGCATTCTCTTAGTGGCACCGTTTACATTACATTTTACTTTTTTAATGTTGGAATTCCAAATACGGTTGGATCTTCTATGAGAATGGCTTACGTTATTACCAAAATGAACGCCCTTGCCACAAATTTCACATTTAGCCATTTCTACACCTCCTAAACCCTGTAGTATAATATACATTTTTGCGTATCAACGCCCGCAACAGTGAAATTTTAGCACATTTGCTATTGAAATGCAAGCATAAATATTTTAAAATTATGGAAAGAATGGATAAGGAGGTAAATGCCCCATGAAAAGAACTTCAATGAATACCCAGATGGGTAATATTCTGATTGATAACGAAGTAATTGCCCAGTACGCTGGTTCTGTAGCGGTAGAGTGTTTCGGAATCGTAGGGATGGCTTCTGTGAATATGAAGGACGGTATTGTTAAGCTCCTGAAGAAGGACAGCATTACGCATGGGATTGCTGTGGCAATAGGAGAGGACCAGAAGCTGACGCTTGATTTCCACGTAATCGTATCCTATGGCGTCAGCATTTTGACGGTTGCGGAAAATCTGATGGACAGCGTCAGATACAAGGTAGAGGAATTTACAGGACTTGAAATAGAAAAAATCAACGTTTATGTTGAAGGCGTCCGTGTAATTGATTAAGGAGGAAAAAATTGTGACTTGCAAATCGATAGATGCCGGAATGATTGCGAAAATGTTTCTGGCAGGCACACATAATCTGGAGGCAAAAAAGGATTGGATCAATGAGCTGAATGTATTTCCCGTTCCGGACGGAGATACAGGAACCAATATGACAATGACGATTCTCTCCGCAGCAAGAGAGGTTTCAGCTCTTGAAAATCCCAATATGAAAGAGCTTGCAAAAGCGATTGCATCCGGTTCCCTGCGCGGCGCAAGAGGTAATTCCGGCGTTATTTTATCCCAGCTTTTCAGAGGATTTACAAAGGGAATCAGTGAATATGAGCAGGTTACTGTGCCGATACTCGCGGATGCGTTTACAAAGGCCGTAGAGACAGCCTATAAGGCAGTTATGAAACCGAAGGAAGGAACGATTCTGACGGTTGCAAAGGGTGGTGCAGAAAAAGCGCAGGAGCTTTGTGAAGCCGGTGAGGAAAATTTAGAGGATTTCTTCCGACAGATTGTGGAGCACATGGAATATGTGTTAAACCAGACCCCGGAAATGCTCCCCGTCTTAAAACAGGCAGGGGTTGTGGATTCCGGTGGACAGGGACTTTTAGAGGTGCTTCGTGGAGCACAGGACGCATTTTTAGGAAAAGAAGTATCCTATGAACCGGTTAAGCCTGCAGGTGTGCGCAGAGAGGCTTCTGCGGAAACGACGCAGACGGAAGCGGAGATTAAATTTGGATACTGCACGGAATTTATTATTATGCTCAAGGCTCCGGTTGACAGAGCAAAGGAGGATGCGTTAAAGGCGTATTTAAGCTCTATTGGCGATTCAATCGTAGTTGTGGCTGATGATGAGGTCATTAAGGTACATGTACATACCAATGACCCGGGGCTGGCAATTCAGAAGGCGCTTACCTATGGCGCGCTTTCCAACATGAAGATTGATAACATGCGGCTGGAGCATCAGGAAAAGCTGTTCCGCGAGTCTGATAAAGAGACGGCGACGCAGAAGGAGGCCGCAGCGGAAATGCCGCACAAGGAGGTTGGCTTTATTTCCGTTTCAGTCGGAGAGGGACTGGGACGTATTTTCCGTGAGCTTGGTGTAGATTATGTCATCGAAGGCGGTCAGACAATGAATCCGAGCACAGAGGATATGCTGAATGCGATTGCCAAAGTCAATGCGGATACGATATTTATTCTGCCGAATAATAAAAATATCATTATGGCGGCAAATCAGGCGCGCGACCTGACAGAGGATAAAAATATTATCGTAATTCCGACAAAGACCGTTCCGCAGGGTATCACAGCAGCGATTACCTATATTCCGGAGCTTTCTGAAGAAGAAAATGAAGAGGCGATTCTGGATGAGATTTCCCATGTAAAAACAGGACAGGTTACCTATGCTGTTCGCGACACCTCCATAGACGGCAAGGAAATTCATCAGGGAGATTATATGGGAATTGGCGATAATGGAATCGCAGCAGTCGGCAAGGATATGATGCAGACGGTATTTGCCACGATTGATTCGATGGTGGATGATACCACAGAGCTTTTGAGCATTTATTATGGCGAGGAAGTATCTGAAGAAGAAGCAGAAAAGCTCAGAAAGAAAGCGGAAAGCAAATATCCTGATATGGATATTGAATTGCAGGATGGCGGACAGCCAGTATACTATTATGTAATTTCCGCAGAATAAAATCAGGATATGCTGTCAGAAGAAAATAGAAGGGAATGTTCTAAAAACCAGGACATTCCTTTTTATATTATTGGCGCATTTTGGAAAGAACATATCCAAAGCCAATCCATTTTTCCATTTCATCGGGATTGTGCGTATCAATATAGATAGTCTGCCCATAATTGTTGATTGGCTCCAATGCCCATACAGCGGATGAATGGAATTTTCGGATATACATCCGTCCGGATTCTCTGTTAAAGAAAATTCCGGTATCTCCCTCACGCATGGGCTTTTGACAGATTAAGAGAATATCGCCAGGACTGTAAACAGGATGCAGATGAGAAGAGGTAACCAGCAGACCACAGTGCATATCATCACCAAACTTCTGCCTGTAGGCAGATACGTCCACCTTCATATAATGGGTGGAATCATAAATCATGCCGTCCTCCATATTGCCGGTTGGGATGAATACCGTGATATAATCATCACAGTTTTTTTCAGCAGCTGTAATGGAATCGGAAAAGGCAATTTCAAATTCGACAAGACTGTCTACAAAATTAAGCTGATTGGGAGTCATTTCCTTGAGCTTGGAGACAAATGCCGCTTCACGCGGACGTTCATCAATCAGCTCGAAAATCCATTTTCCAGATAATATATGCAGCAGATAAACAGTATACAGGTCAATTTTTGCTGTGGAGCCTGCAACCATTTTCTTATAGCCAGAGAGCGACATTTCAAGCTTTTTCGCCATCTGCGCCTGCGTTAAATTGCGGCGGACGCGTTCCTTTTCTGCATTTAAAATAAAATTTTGAACAATTTCCTGCTTCGTTAACATAGATACCTCGATGGTCACTTTAAGGTCCTTTTTGTAAAGGCGGAACCTCAAAAAAAGAATGCTTTGGTCTAAGACAGTAACATTTGTATCCTATATAATCCAGATTATAGCATGTGAGAAAGAAAATGAAAAGTGGGAAAGGAATGATGCAGAAATGAAGAGAGAAACCGTAGAAAAAGCGTTAATTGAAATGGGCATGCCGGTAAAGCTGAAGGGCTTTCAGTATATTGTGGATGCTGTTATGCTTTTGGACACGCCGGAATGGAAGAACCCCAAATGGACGGCGCTTTATTATAAGATTGGAATGATGCATCAGGATACAGAATCCCGTGTGGAACGTGCAATCCGCAATGCGTTTACGACGACCAGAAACAGAATTGGAAATTATGAAGCGATTGAGCATTACATCGGATTTACAAATTGTGAGAATTCCAATTCGATAGTTTTCCTGTATAAAAACATCAAACAGGAAGCCGCTTTGGAAATTATCCCTGAAGAAGCGGATATGCAGAGCTTTAATGACGTGACCGCTGCGATGATACGGGATATTGTCCGGCAGACCTTAAAGGAAATGCTCTTTGAAACCGTGTAAAAGTTTATGGCATTATATAAATAATACGATAAAGGACGGCGGATTTTTAAAATCCGTCGTTTTTTAACTTAAAGGAAACTTCGTTTCCATAAGTTAAAATGGATGTGCATAACGCGCAAGTAGAATATGTCACTGCGCAGATTGCGGAAATGAAGATTGCCTGTATGTCAATTCTTTTTATTAGATACAGAAAGTATGTTCTATGATTTTTAAAAACTTTATGATATAATGAGCGAAAGCGAGTCAGAGAAAGCTTGCTTGCTCTTGACGAGCGGCGAAATTATTGAGTGATGAAATTACGATATAATGTCGGCAGACATTATATCGCGCCGAGCGGAGCGAGTGTGCATCGCGAAGCGCGTATCGTGAATCGAAGATTCACGATATAATAGCGCATAGAAAAATGCGATAAAACAAAGAACAGGATACGTTATGGAAAGACAGGCAGGAATCAAGACACTTAAGGGCATTGGTAAAAAGACCAGCGCTCTTTTTACAAAATTAAATATTGCTACAATAGATGACCTGCTGAAGCATTATCCGCTTGGCTATGACCAGTTTTCCCCTGCAGAAGCCCTGTGTGATGCGCAGGCTGGAACGCTTTGCGCAGTAAAAGGTATTCTATCAGGCGGGATTGCTGCAAGAAGGGCGGGACGGCTTACCATTTCGACCTGTAGGGTGGCAGATAATACGGGGAGCCTGTCTCTTGTTTTTTATAATATGCCTTATTTAAAAAGCATGATAAAGCCAGATACAGAGTATGTATTCAGAGGCATTTTACTGGAAAAGGCGGGAAATCTTAAGATGGAACAGCCTGCCGTATACAGCATGGAGGCTTATGAAAAGCTGCTGAGTGCCTTACAGCCGCGATATGCCCTGACATCGGGACTTACAAATCATACAGTCAGCAAGGCTGTGAAACAGGCGCTTTTAACCTGTGAGCCCTTTGAGGAATATTTGCCTGAGAATATACGGGAAAAATATGGACTTTCGGGCTTGTGGGATGCAGTACAGGGAATCCATTTTCCCGAAAATACAGAAATGCTGGCGCAGGCAAGAAGGCGACTTGTCTTTGACGAATTCTTTCACTTTATACGTACCCTGCGCAGCTGCAAGGAACGGGACGAAAAAAAGAAAAGCCCTTATCGGATGATAGAAACTGCGGATACGGTCCGTTTCCTTGAAAAGCTTCCCTATGAGCTGACAGGAGCGCAGAAAAAGGTCTGGAAAGAGATACGGCAGGATTTAACGGGTGATGCCGTAATGAACAGACTGGTGCAGGGAGATGTTGGAAGCGGCAAAACGATTCTTGCATTTCTCGCCCTGATGCTTACTGTGGCAAATGGGTATCAGGGAGCAATGATGGCGCCGACAGAGGTGCTGGCAAGACAGCATTTTGAAGAGCTTGTGAGGCTTACAGGGCAATACGGTCTTCCATTTAAGCCGGTGCTGCTGACCGGTTCCATGACGGCGAAGGAAAAAAGGCTCTGCTATGAAAGGATTGCTGCTGGGGAAGCAAACGTAATTCTTGGCACACATGCGCTGATTCAGGAAAAGGTTATCTATCAAAGGCTTGCGCTGGTCATCACAGATGAGCAGCACAGATTCGGCGTCAGACAAAGAGAGGCGCTTTCCGGAAAAGGACTGGATACCCATGTTCTTGTCATGAGCGCAACGCCGATTCCGAGAACGCTTGCAATTATTCTGTATGGGGACCTGCATATTTCCGTAGTGGACGAGCTGCCTGCGGAGCGTGTGCCGATTAAAAACTGTGTGGTTGGCTGTAGTGCAAGAGAAAAGGCATACCGGTTTTTAGAAAAGGAAATCGAAAAGGGCAGGCAGGCTTATGTGATTTGTCCGATGATTGAAGCGGGTGAGATGGATGGGCTTGAAAATGTAATGGATTATGCGGAAAAGCTTAGGCGCAGTCTGCCGCAGCAGATACAAATATCCATTTTGCATGGAAAAATGAAGCCTGCGGAAAAAAACAGAATTATGGAAGCGTTTGGCAGAGGCGATATTGATATTTTAGTTTCTACCACTGTAATTGAGGTGGGAATCAACGTACCGAATGCGACTGTAATGCTGATTGAAAATGCAGAACGCTTTGGACTGGCGCAGCTTCATCAGCTGCGGGGAAGGGTCGGAAGAGGAAAGGAACAGTCCTATTGCATTTTTGTAAGTGCTTCCTCGCAAAAGGAGACTCTGGAGAGGCTTTCTATTCTGAATAAATCAAATGATGGCTTTTATATTGCCGGAGAAGATTTGAGGCTGCGCGGTCCGGGAGATTTGTTTGGAATCCGGCAGAGCGGCGATTTGCAGTTTGTGCTTGCAGACGTTTATCGGGATGCGAAGATAATGGAAATGGCAAGCGAGGCAGTGGATGCTTTCCCTGAGATTGAAGTTCCGGTTTCGAAGGAGCCGCAGGTTGACTTTAGAAGCATCTGAAAGTAAAATGATAAAGATAGGGAAAATTCTGAAAGGAAATGAAAAACGTGTCAAAGATTGCGATTGTAACGGACAGCAATAGCGGAATTACGCAGAAAGAGGCAGAGGCGCTTGGAATCCACGTGCTGGCGATGCCGTTTATGATAGATGGAAAGCTCTATTATGAAGAAAGGGACCTGTCGCAGGATGCTTTTTATGAGAAAATGATAACAGGAGCAGAAATTACAACCTCTCAGCCTTCTCCAGAGGAGGTAATGGAGCTGTGGGATAAGCTGCTTCTTACACATGACCAGATTGTCTATATTCCCATGTCCAGCGGGCTTTCAGGCTCCTGCCAGACAGCGAGGCTGCTTGCGGAGGATTATGACGGCAGAGTGGCTGTTGTGGACAACCAGAGAATTTCAGTAACGCAAAAGCGCAGTGCAATGGATGCCTATGAGCTTGCGCAGCGCGGAGAGATGGATGCGGAGCAGATCAGGCAGTATCTGGAAAATGATAAATTCAATTCCAGCATTTATATTATGCTGGATACGCTGACCTACTTAAAAAAGGGTGGACGGATTACGCCTGCGGCGGCAATGCTCGGAAATATTCTCAGACTGAAGCCTGTTTTGCAGATTCAGGGTGAAAAGCTGGATGCGTTTGCAAAGGCGCGTACAACCGCACAGGGAAAAACCATTATGCTGAATGCGCTGAAAAGCGATATTGCAGAGCGGTTCGGGGGAAGTACGGAAAATGTCTGGATTTATATTGCACACAGTCACAATGAGGCTGGTGCAGAGGCTTATCTGGAAGAACTGCAAAAGGAGTTCCCCGATAATCCGATAGAGCTCCAGTGCCTTTCCTTAAGCATAGGCTGTCATCTGGGACCGGGGACGCTTGCTGTAGCATGCGCACAGAAGCTTTCCATCTAAGAAAGGGAACTTCATGTTAGATGCCTATGTCTATAAAGATAAAAAGAAGCTTCGCTGCGGATATACGACCGGCTCCTGTGCCGCTGCTGCGGCGCAGGCAGCATCTGAGCTGCTTTTGTTTGGAGAAGCACCAGAGGAGATAAAGCTCCTGACACCGGGAGGCATGGTGGCTGCAATTCCCATAGAGGAGGCACATAGGACCAGGGAGGGCGCTGCGTGCGCTGCCCGTAAGGATGCCGGAGACGATACGGATGTAACGGATGGCATGCAGATCTTTGCGGAGGCAATTTTGCAGGATAAGCCGGGTGTTTTGGTGACGGGAGGTCCTGGCATCGGAAAGGTAACGCAAAAGGGACTGGAGCAGCCGGTAGGAGAATATGCAATCAACAGTGTGCCGCGTAAGATGATATGTGAAGCGGTAGAGGCGGTCCTTGATAAAGCAGCTTATGAGGGAGGTATTTTGGTGCGGATTTTCGCACCGCAGGGAGAAACACTTGCAGCAAAAACCTTTAATCCCGCGCTTGGCATCGTAGGAGGGATTTCCATTTTGGGAACAAGCGGTATCGTAGAGCCGATGAGTGAGAAAGCGCTGCTTGATACGATTTCATTGGAAATACGGATGCACAGGGAAAAGGGAGAACAGCGCTGCATTATCACACCGGGCAATTACGGCATGCATTTTATTGCCAAGGAGTTGAACCTTGATTTAAAGCACACTGTAAAATGCAGCAATTTTATTGGCGATACGATTGATATGGCGGGCAGTGACGGTATGAGCGAGCTGCTGCTGGTCGGACATCTTGGAAAGCTGGTAAAGCTGGGTGCAGGCATTATGAATACCCATTCCAGATGGGGAGATGCAAGAATGGAAATCCTTTGCGCCTGTGCACTGGAGGCAGGTGGGGAATGTGGGCTTTTGCATCAGATTTTAGGCTGTGTTACGACCGATGAGGCAGTTGCTCTTTTAAAGGAAAATGAGCTGGCGGACATAACAATGCAGCTTCTGCTTAAGAAAATAGAAAAGCATCTGAAAAAACGCGCGTTAGACTCCATGCAGGTGGAAGCTGTTGTTTTCTCAAACAGGCATGGCCTTTTGGGAATGACGCAGGGTGCGCAGGCGATGATGGGGCGTATCAGAAAGGAAGAAGGGCGTTGATTACATTTGTAGGAGCGGGACCCGGTGCAAAGGACCTGATTACGGTTCGAGGAAGGGAACGGCTTAGTCATGCGGATATTATTATCTATGCCGGTTCTCTTGTGAATCCGGCACTTTTAGAATATGCGAAAGAAGGCTGTCAAATTTATAACAGCGCGAAAATGACACTACAGCAGGTAATTAACGTCATGCAGGAGGGAACGGACAGCAAAAAGGAAATTGTCCGGCTGCATACGGGTGACCCCTGCCTTTTTGGGGCAATCAGAGAGCAGATGGATGAACTTAAGCGTCTTGGGATACCCTATGAAATCTGTCCGGGTGTTTCCAGCTTCTGTGGCGCTGCTGCAGCATTACAGGCAGAATATACACTTCCGGGTGTGACGCAGACGGTTATCATTTCGCGTGCGGAGGGCAGGACGCCCATGCCGGAGCGAGAAAAGCTGTCCGCGCTTGCAGCGCATGGTGCGACAATGGTACTGTTTTTGAGCGCAGGGCTGCTTGAGCAGGTACAAAAACAGCTTTTACAGGGAGCGTATACGGAAAATACCCCCTGTGCGATTGTTTATAAAGCGACCTGGGAGGATGAAAAAATCATCAGAGGGACGCTTGGCACCTTATGTGAAATGGCAAAACAAAATCATATTACAAAGACGGCGCTCATTACCGTTGGAGATTTTCTGGGCGATGAATATCTGCTGTCGAGGTTGTATGCGGCAGACTTTTCGACAGAGTATAGAAAGGCCCTGCTATGATGCGGATCGGAGTGATTGCTTTTTCTGCGAAGGGCGGAGCGCTTGGCAGAGGGCTTGTACAGGAATTTAGCCAGATAGGCTGCACGGCAGAGGGCTTTTTGACTGCCCAGCATAAAGCTGCCGGCATGCAGCCGTTTACAGACTTAAGCGGACTGGTATGCACTCTGTTTGAAAAAGAAGATATTATTATTTTTGTCGGTGCATGCGGAATTGCTGTAAGGACCATTGCACCCTATATAAAAAGTAAAATGGAAGACCCCGGAATCCTGGTTGTAGACGAATGTGGAAAGTATGTAATTTCCCTGCTTTCAGGTCATGTAGGCAGAGCAAACTATGTAACGAATATTACGGCGCAGATTCTGGATGCAGAGCCGGTCATTACGACGGCAACAGATAGAAATGGCGTCTTTGCAGTGGATGAGTGGGCGGTTTCCAATCATCTGCGGATTCTGGATGCGGCATCCATTAAAGAAATTTCTTCCCGGTTGCTTTCAGGCAAAAAGGTAGGCTTTTATTCTGATTTTCCGATAGCGGGTAAGCTGCCAGAGGGATTAACCAAGGATGAGGATGCTGAAGCAGGGATTGTCGTCTCCTATGAGAAAAAGGCAGTCAGAGACAGATTCCAGGTTACCTGTCATCTGCTGCCGATGGATTTGGTTGTGGGTGTTGGCTGTAGAAGCGGAAAGCCTTTTTCGCAGCTGCAGGCATTTTTAATGGAGACATTCGAAAAATATCAGCTATCCAGCCAGCGTATTGGAAAGCTGTGTTCGGTTTCCATAAAAGAAAATGAAGAGGGACTTAAAAAGCTGGCTGCCTCTCTTCGGGTACCATTTGAAACCTTTCAGGTAAAACAATTGGAGACGGCAGAAGGGGTATTTGGTGCTTCTGATTTTGTAGAAAAGCATATCGGTGTTGACAATGTGTGCGAACGGAGCGCCTGTCTTGGAAGCGGAAATGGGAAAAAGCTGGTTGGAAAGCAGGCATTTGACGGGATGACGCTTGCTGTTTATCAAAGACAGCTTTTCCTTACCTTTTGACGCTTGTACAGAGAGACAAATAAGAAAGGATTAAGTACAGACATGGAGCTTTATGTAGCTGGAATTGGACCGGGGAAAATAGAAGGAATGACCATACAGGTGCACAAGGCTCTGGAGCAGTGTGACGTGATTGTCGGTTATACGGTATATAATGAGCTGCTTAAGCCGTATTTCCCTGAAAAGACATTTTACGCTACGCCAATGCGTCAGGAGATGGAAAGATGCAGATGGGCGCTTATACAG
>CAKRYY010000005.1 GCA_934432885.1 uncultured Lachnospiraceae bacterium | reverse complement strand
AGGTTTGCTCCCTTTCCGCCCAGAAGGTTGCGCATATCCGCATTCCCTTCTGTAAATAAGTACACCCACTTTTTCATAGCCATTCCTCCCATTCTCCCAAAAGAAACAAAAGTTTTTATAAGCCAAAAAAAGCATTGTAAATGTAGGAAATGAAATACCGGCATTTATAATGCTTTTTTGTTATGGACAAGTATATTATTCTGCTATCTTCTTCTGTCCCTTTGCTGCTTCTTTTTTGGCAAATATCTCCTTAAAGGATTCCGTAAACGGTGCTCTTGCAATTCCATACTCTGTAATAATTCCGGCAATCAGGTCATGATCCGTCACATCAAAGCAAGGATTGAATACTTTTACACCCTTTGGCGCCATGCGCTCTTTATACCACATTTCTGTAACTTCTTCTGCTGGCCGCTGTTCAATCTTGATATCCGCTCCCGTCGGTGTGTTCATATCAATGGTAGAAGTAGGCGCACAAATGTATACAGGAATATTGTACCGTTTTGCTACAGTCGCAACTACTGAGGTTCCGATTTTATTTGCAGTATCTCCATTTGCTGCAACACGGTCGCAGCCTACAAAGACAGCATCCACCCATTTATTTTTCATAACGGTTGCAGACATATTATCGCAAATTAACGTCACATCCAGTCCGGATTCATACAGCTCAAATGCTGTCAGGCGTGCACCCTGAAGAAGGGGTCTCGTCTCATCTGCAAAAATGCGGAAATTATAGCCTCTCTCATATCCAAGATACATCGGTGCTGTTGCAGTTCCATATTTAACCGTCGCCAGCTTTCCTGCATTGCAATGCGTCAAAAGTCCATCGCCCGGCTTTACAAGTGATAAGCCATACTCACCGATCGTCTTGCATACCCAGATGTCCTCATCCTTAATTTCAACTGCAGCATCATGCAGAATCTTTTTGATTTCCGGTATTGTCTTATCTTTATTTGCCTGACAAACCGCATCCATTCTGTTCAGTGCCCATGAAAGATTTACTGCTGTAGGACGTGCTGAATCAAGATATTCCTTTGCTTTTACAAACTGAGGATAAAATTCATCCCATGTATCTGCCTTAATCCCTTTCGCCGCAAGATAGATGCCGATGGCAGCCGCTACTCCTATCGCCGGTGCCCCTCTTACCTGAAGCAGATAAATTGCATTCCAGATATCCTCCTGATCTGTCAGCTCAAGGATTTCTGTTTTATAAGGCAGTTTTGTCTGGTCAATGATTACAAGCGCATCTTTTGTATCATCCAGCGCAACTGTCTCATAATCCATTATAGATTTCTTTTCTTCCATGACAGTTCTCCTTTTTTGATTTTAGTTTTTAAATGTTGCAATAGCCTCTTCGATGGCTTTTCTATAAGCAGCGCCTGAGGTAAACTGTGTTCTGTTCATAATGTAATTCTTGGCAAGTGTAACAATAATTCTTTCAGCCCGTGCCCGTTTTTCCTCATCCTGAATGGTCGTAATATCTTTATTATTAGCCATTCCAACAATACGGCGGATGGATTCCAATCCGGCAATACCGGCTGTATCTGCCAACACGGTTCCCAGATAATAGTCCATAAAGCCTTCTGTTTTCGCCATGATGTCTGTTACATGTTCCTGATAAGCTTTCTTGAATTTTGCAATGAACTTATCAACAATCTCTTCGATGCAGTCTATTATCCATCCACAGAATTCCTCTTTCTGAGCGGCATCTTCAATCGTGGCATCACCGTTTGCCCATGCAAAAAACATATTTGCAATTACATTGCCGATGTCATATCCCATAGGTCCATAGAAGGCAAATTCCGGATCGAATACGTATGTATGCTCTTTATTGATAAAAATAGAGCCCGTATGAAGATCTCCATGAATCAACGCCTGTGCATTGTTCATAAAATCAAATTTCAGTTTTGCAGCCTCCAGATGAAGCTTCTTGTCATCATAAAGCTCCTTCTGCACAAATTCGGCATTAGGCGGAAATACATTATTACGATGGTTGTAATCGATGAAAGGCTCGCTGAATACCAAATCCTCTGAAATCTCACACAGATCAGGATTGATAAACGCTTTTACATTTTCCTTCTTTTCCTTATGATTCATTACAATATCCGTAGAAAGCAAAAGTGAATTTACAAGGAATGTGGAAATATGCTCTGCAAACAGTGGGAATATCTCATGGTTAATCAGGGCTGTACGCATCATGGAATGTCCTATCATGTCTTCCATTGACATAGCGCACATTACGCCGTCGTAAAGATAAACCTCCGGTACAAGTCCGGGTGCAGCCTTCCCCTGAATCCCAAGTATCTTGGCTTCAATTCTGCCTCTGTCTGTGGAAAGTTTCATGGACTCGTCAATTCTGAGGCTTTCTCCTGCCTGCTTTACAATGATGGATTTTCCTGTGTTCTCATCCTTTAACCGGAACACATAATTTAAGTTTCCATCACCAATCTCTTTACAGGTAAGCTTTGCACCTGCAGGAAAGAAATGAAGTTTTTCCTCTACATACTCCGCAATATCATCTACACTCATCAAAAAATACTTGTCAAAACGTGACATATCGCTCTACCTCTTTTCTTTTATAAGATAATTTAAATTAGTCCTGTTTCTTTGTTGCATACGCTGCAATCAATGCAAGTCCGAGAACCGCGCCCTTTACTGCAGGCAGTACATAAAAAGGAACTGCCAGAATCGTAAGACCATTCTCCAATGTAGATACCAGGCAAGCACCAATCATGGTTCCAATTGCATTAGGCTTTTCTGCACCGCCTACTGTACGACCTACGAAAACAGCTGCCAGAGAAGGCATCAGATAATCGTCACAGCACATTACCTGTGCAGAGCTTCCTCTCGATGCTACGAGAATACCTGCTATCGCAATGAATACGGCTGTAATCATACCTGCCATGTAGCGGTATCTGCTTGTATTGATACCGGAAAGCTTAGCTGCCTGTTTGTTTCCGCCCATCGCATACAGATAGCGGCCCTGCTTTGTATAATTCAAGAAAATATGTGCCACAATAACGCATGCAAACATAATGATGATAATCCAGGGAGCACGGCCAATCGCGGAAAAGCCTTCTGTAAGAGCTGTACGTGCAGGTGCTGTATGCCAGGATGTCTGCATACCTGTTGAAACGGCGCCACCGCCTATGTACCACTGTCCAAGTCCCTGATGTACAAACATCAATGCACATGTTGCCAGCATATCCGGAATTTTACATACAAGAATCAAAAACATTGTCAGCTGATACATAATAATCGTGGTGATAATGCTCACGAGAATTGCCACCGGAAGCGGAAGTCCGAACCAGAGGAATGCCGATACAAAAGCATAGGCAGAACAGCTTGCCAGGGTTGCCGCCGACATATCAAATCCATCCGGTGCCATTGTTATCGTTGCTGCAATGGCAAATACCGTGTTGATGGACATTGCCCTTAAAATATTTACCATATTGCTTGATGACATAAATGCGCTGCCCTTTAATGCTGTAAAGAGAATGAAGCAAAGGATCAGTGCGAACACAGCCGCCCAGCTAACTAGGAAACGGCTCATATTAAAATCTTTGTTTTTCGTCGAAGTTTTCACCTGTTTTTTACCTCCGTTTTCTAATTATTCAGGTCTCATCCTGTTCTTGTGCATCGCCGCCGACTGCATAATACATAATTTCATCATCGCTCGTCTTTGCAGTTTCAAGCTCCGCCATAATCTTTCCGCTGTACATAACATAAATTCTGTCCGTTAAGGATAATAATTCTGAATCCTCACAGGTTGCGTAAATAACGCCTTTTCCCTTTTTGGCAATGTTATTTATGAGGTGGAAAATATCCTGTTTTGCCCCGACATCAACACCCTTGGTAGGTTCGTCAAACATATACAGCTCACCGTCAGCAGTCAGCCACTTCCCTACGGCAACCTTCTGTTGATTACCGCCCGATAAGTTCTTGACAAGCTGCTTGATAGACGGCGTCTTTATGCCGAGACTTTTCACATATTTTTCTGCATTTTCGTTTACCTTCTGGGTATTTACAAAGGAAGCTGTGCAGAACTGGTCAAGCGCTGCTGCCGAAAGATTGAGTGCTACATTTTCCTCAACAAGCACGCCTTCCTTACGCCTTTCCTCAGGCACAAACGCAATGCCATTTTTTACTGCATCCGCAGGAACCTTGATTTTCAATTCCTTTCCATTTAAGATGACCTTTCCGCCAGTCTTTTTATATGCTCCAAAAATGGTTTTGCAAAGCTCTGATTTTCCAGCTCCTACAAGTCCCGCGATTCCTACGATTTCGCCTGCTCTTACATGGAAGGATACATTATCCACCTTGCCGTCTGCACCGCTTAGATTCTCTACGCGGAAAACCTCTTCTCCAATTTCACACGTTTCCTTTGGAAAGCTTTCTTCAAAGGATCTTCCAAGCATTTTTTCTACGATTTCCTTTGTACTTGTTTCCTTTGTAATGGGGGTGTTATCTACCAGCTGACCGTTTCTCATAACGGTATATTTCTCACATATTTCAAGAATTTCATTTAATCTGTGGGAAATAAAGATAACCGCCAGATTTTCTGTATCGCGCAAAAGTCTTACTACCTCAAAAAGTTCCTTCGTCTCAGATGCACTTAATGGCGCTGTCGGCTCATCCAGAATCAGGAAATTACATTCCATACGGATTGCTCTCGCAATGAGAACCATCTGTTTCTGCGCAAGTGACAGATTCTGAACAAGCGTATTTACATCAATATCTTTAATATTCAAACGCGAAAGCGCTTTTTTAGCCTCTTCACGTGTTTTTTTCCAATTCATTCCCACGCCGCCGCTCATGACCATTTCATTGATCATGATGTTTTCCGCCACTGACAGTGTAGGGACTAAAGATGTGTCTACCTCCTGATAAACAATCTGAACGCCCAATTTCTTTGCATCAATGGGTGTTCTCAGCTCAACAACCTGATCATCTAACAAAACTTCCCCTGTGTAGCCTGGGTTTGCTCCTGCCAGAACCTTCATCAAGGTTGATTTTCCGGCACCGTTAGCACCTACAACGGCTCTGATTTCTCCAGTTGATACTTCAAAGTCCACGCTATCCAGCGCCTTAACTCCCGGGAAACTTATGGATACATTTTTCGTTTTTAATACTTTCTTTTCCATATCGTCCTCTTTTCAGCTGCCTGTAATTATAAAAATTTTTATTATGTCATAAAATCCGGAAGCTGGGAGAGAGTCCCTGCTCCCTCCTCAGGGCTTCCGATTTTTATTTTGTTTTTCTTAGTGAATCAGATTCTTAGGCATCCAGTCTGTCTCTGACAGATAATCAAGGTTGCCGTATGTTTCGCCTGCAATATCTCCAAGATTCTCTACTGTAGAATCTGCCTTCAGGCTTGTTGCCGGAATTGCTGTACCCGGAACTTCTACAACATCAACACCGCTCTGTCCGGAAGCAGGGTCATATATCTTGTCATATTCTCCTGCAATCTCAAGCATCAGGATACGCATGCCGATTTCGCCGTTCATCGTCCAGTCTGTTGTACCAGCTGCAGACCAGATATCAGGATTTGTCTGCATATTTGTAACATCAACCGGGTCAATATCTACAGAACCCATTGAAAGAGCTGCTCCGTTTTTGCCATTGAAGTTATCATTTTCAAGGATTGCGTTATATGCGCCCTGTGCATACAGGTCATAGTAAACAACCATTCCGTCTACATCTTCACGCTTAATGCTCTGAAGATATGCTGCTGTTACTGTATTCGCGGAATCTGCGGAATCCTGCAACGGCTGAATTTCGCCAACTGTTACGATTTTTCCTGCATCTTCATATTCTTTCCAGCCTACCTCACGACGGTCAAACGGACTGTTGTAGTTCGGTCCTCTCCAGACTTTAATCAGTCTTGCAGGTCCTTCCTCTCCTCTTGCCTTCTTCTCTGCAATCTGCTGATCCAGAAGAACTGTTACCAGGGAAGCATCCTGCTGGAACATCTGTGTAACGCCATCCAGTTTCTTATACTCGCCATCTGCATAGAACTGTGTATCAAATGTAACAATCTTCATATCCGGATACTGCTCTGTAATCTCTTTTAAGAACACATAAGAACCATCCTGATTTCCATGGCTTACCAGCAAGCCATCATATCCTGCTGATGCGCATGTACGAATGGTATCCTGCCACTTGTTAAAATCTCCGTCGCAGAAGAAGAAATCAAACTGTACGCCCAGTGCATTACATAACTCTGCACAGGAATCTTTCCACATCTGGAAAATAGAAGCTGACGGCATAATCATAATATATGCCACCTTCTTGCCAGCTACAGGACTTTCCGTAGTGGAGCTTGCAGCAGTTTCCCCTGTTGCTTCCGCAGCAGGTGCAGCGGTTTCTGCTTCTGCCGCAGGTGCAGTGGCAGCTGCTTCCTCACTCTTGGCGCTTCCGCACCCGGTAAGCATCGAAGCTACCATTGCCACGCATAATAATGCGCTCAATAACTTTCTCTTCATAACGTAACCTCCTTAGTTAAAATAATTATTTGTTGAAATCGCACAATTTGTTGTGTTATTGATTTCATGTTTTAATCATACCTTTAATTTGGCTCTAAATCAATATTTAGTTTGGTTTAGTTCTGATTTTCGTTAATAATGTCTTTGTTTAGTTCTGTTTAGTTTTATATTTGCTAATCGTTTAGTTATTTGTTTAGTAATTCATTTAGTAATCTGTCATTTTTATATGCTTTCCTAATTTTATGCAACTTTTCTATTTATCTCTGATTTTGTTTGTATATTTGCACATATTTTAAATTTTTAAGAATAATGCTATTGTTTACATTAACTAAATCGTCTTTTGTTTATGTACTAAACGAATTTAGTATGCTGCATTTTCCGTTTTGTGCACTTTTACAAATATGGTAAAAAAAGAACCTCTTTCATTGGGCAATTTAAACCCAACAAAAGAGGTTCTCAGGATGAAAATACTACAGTAAATAGTATGGGAGCGTATTTTTTTCTTCTCCCCAATGGACTATTCCTTTTGTTCTATCGGGCAAAGCTTCCTCCGCTTTTGTGACAAGCATTTCTGTAACTGCCTGCGCCGGAGCCGTAAGAACTGTTGTTTTTGTATCTGTTTGTACCTGTTTTTTCTTTACTGTTACATTCTTTTCCATAGCGCTTTCGCCTGCCTTTCATCCATTCTATAATGCACTGTGATATACCGCTATTATATCCTGCAGAGAAGGCTTCACAATATTTGCCCCCATGCAGGTATCTGCCGCCGCCAGCTTTGCCAGGGCTTCAAAATCAGCTTCCCTGACTTTTTTCAATTCCGTAAGGTTGCCCGGAATCCCAATTTCTCTGGATAATTTGCGGATCGCCTCCACAACCGCCTTCACTGCGTCCGTATTTCCCATTCTCTGGATTCCAAGCGCATCCGCTATTTTTTCAAACCGCTGTGCCGATTCCTGAAATTTTCCATTATATTCCAATACATACGGAAGCAATACGGCATTGCACACTCCATGCGGAAGATTATAAAATCCGCCTAAAGCATGTGCCATTGCATGCACCATTCCCAAGCCTGCATTAGAAAATGCCATTCCTGCGACATTTTCCGCATACGCCATCATCTCCCTCGCCTTTACGTCATTACCATCAGCCACTGCTCTGGGCAGATATTCTTTGATTGTTGTAATCGCCCAATACGCATCCTTATCCGTCAAAGGCGTTGACTTCCACGTCAGCGCAGCTTCAATCGCATGCGTCATTGCATCCATTCCTGTAGATGCAGTCAGTCCTTTTGGCATGGACATCATAAAATCAGTATCATTGATGGCAATATCCACCATACAGTTTGTATCTACCATGCACATCTTTGAGTGGCGCACACTGTCTGTTACAATATAAAAACAGGTTACCTCTGAGCCAGTTCCTGCTGTCGTGTTGATTGCAATAATCGGAATTCCACGCTTTACAGACTTCTCTTCGCCCTCATAATCCTCTACCTTACCGCCATTAGCAAGCACAATACTTACCGCTTTACAGGTATCAATCGCGGAGCCACCTCCAACAGCGACAAGCGCATCCACCTGTAATGTCCGTGCCGCCTCAATACACTCATTTACAACCGCCGTCGTCGGATTTGGCGTCACCTGATAATAAATAGCGTACTCAATATCTGCCTTAAGCACTTCATCGCCTACCCGCTTTGCAACGTTCGTTTCATATAAAAATTTATCTGTTACAATCAGGACTCTTTTGTAGCGTCTTTTTTTAAGCTCCGCCGGTAAGAGACCAATCGCTCCCTTTCCAAAAAAGCTTGTTTTTACCGCATTGATTCTTTCTGCTCCCATACCTTCACCTCTCGCAATTTACGTTTTCTCTATAGAAATTCTATATTCCGGTAATCCTTCGGATCAATCAGGCGTAATTTTCTCAGTTCCTCTTCCGTCGGAAGCGGCGTTCTTCTTATCTGGGACATATCCAATGGAAATCCTGTGTTTTCCTGCAATAATTCCGCGGATACTCCCGGATGCACCGTATCAAGGCACAACCGCCTCCCATCATAACGAAAAACGCACAGCGGAGTAACTATCCTGTCAATATTTCCCCGCGTAGTTACAAAATCGACCTTCTCCACAAAGGTTCTCCTGTCATGCTTCGTTCTCCACAAAATCGCCCGTTTTACCGTCGGAATAAGCACTGCACTGCCTGCCCCGCCCGGCATCCTTACCTTTGGTTTATGATAATCGCCAATTACAGACGCATTGACATTTCCATTTACATCAAACTGTATTCCGCTCAAAAAGGCAACGTCTAACTTTCCTCTCATTGACAGATCAAATACCTCCTGCAACGGAAAATAGGCGCAGCTTTTCTCCAAAAGCTCTGCACCGGCGCTTGTATTTTTCATAAGGTGTACCGGTGCCGGGTCAACGCCTCCCGGTATATTCAAATGTACGGCATCCGGAGCCTGCATACTCTTTGCCAGCATCAGGGCGATCATCGGCATGTGGGATGACACGCCATGAAACACGGTATCTCCATTGCGTATCAGCCTCGCCATCGCGCATACCATAATATCGCATATTCTATATTCCTTTTCGTCTACCATTCCCATCCGCTTCCGGCTCCCTTTCTTCCCAAGTTATCTCTGCCGTATGCCTGCAGAAATGCCGCAAGCTCTTCTTCCTTCTTCAATGCCTTAAATTCATTCAGGCAAGGACGGTTAATATCATAAAAGCCATCGCAAGAGCAGGGGCTTGCCCCTTTCGGCACATGCACCACTGCAGTCACCATAAAATGTGGAATATCTGCCTTTTCTTTTCCGCGCGAAAAATAGCCATCCGGAACAATCGTCTCAGTAGTAACAATAACCTTTTCGGAAGCACGTGACATTAAAACATCGTCAAATTTAGGTCCTAGAATCTGGACATTTCCATTTTTCTCTGCCCGCTGTACGTGTAAAATGCACACATCGGGCCGGATTGCCCTTACCACATTGACCCTTCCACTTCCAAACGGGTCCTCTACGGAAGAGAAATAATCATTAACGTCAAGCAAATCTCCGCTCTTCAATCCTCTTACCGGCATAAACGGAATGCCTGCCGCCGCTGCACGAAGCGCCGATATTACTGTATAGCAGGCGTGCTCATTTCCCTTTACACGTCCTTCCTGTACAGCCTTTCTATAATGAGACGCCAGAGAATATTCTGTTTCATAGCTGATAAATCCCGCATCGACGCTATCAACACATCCTGCCATGCACAAAATATCCACGTCCATAGCTCCCGCGGTCTTTACCAGCCTAAGTTCTCTTTTTTTCTGTCTGGCAAGCTCCATACATGCCGCCATAGGTGCCCGGTGCAGTACATTGCCGCCAAGCGCAACTGTATCGCCATCCCTTACGCTTGCCATTGCTTCTTGTAGTGAAACCAATTTATCCATTCTTTTTTCCTTACTTTAAATACTGCTTTACTTGGCTGCATTGCATGCTATCTGAACTGCATCCCATACGCCGGCAAAGGGAGGGGCATAAACAAGGTCTGTCATTCCAAGTTCCTGCGTCGTCATCCCATTATGGATTGCCACTGCAAAAATATCTATCCTCATAACAGCTCCCTTATTTCCACACGCCTGCGCGCCCAAAATCCGCCTGCTGCCGCGTTCATAAATCAGCTTTATGGTAATCGGCGTCGGATTTGGATAGTACGCCGGATGATCGTATGCCCGGATTATAATTGTCCTATACGAGTAGCCAAACTGCGCCGCCTGCTTTTCTCCAAGTCCGGTCCTTCCCATCTCAAGGTTCAAGACCTTAATCGCTGCAGAACCAAGCGCTCCTGTAAACTCCTGCCCTGCGCCACATATATTAGCTCCCGCCAGCCTGCCGCATTTATTTGCTACTGTACCAAGCGCAAGGAAAGCATCTTTTCCAGTTTCTCTATGATAGACAAGGCAGCAATCCCCCGCTGCATACACATCAGGGATGGACGTTTCCAGTCTGCGGTTCACCATGATTGCACCATTTTTTGCAAGCTTTATATTGGTGCCGTTTAGGAATTCGGTAGAAGGCTTCACTCCAACAGCAATAATGACCAGTTCTGCCTGATACCGTCCTTTGTCCGTTTCTACTTCCTGTACATAATCTGTCCCTGAAAATTTTACAACCTTCTCATTCAGGCACAACTCTACGCCATGCGCCAGCAGCTCTTCCTGTGCCAGCTCTGATAACTCTTCGTCAAAAGGCGTCAGGATTCTGTCTGCAGCTTCAATTAAACGGACCTTTTTCCCCAAATGCAGAAATGCCTCTACACATTCAATTCCAATATAGCCGCCGCCTACGATTGTCACATTTTTGATTTCAGGCTGTTTTGCAAGCTCTCTGATAAAAATGCCATCCTCCATTGTCTTGAGCACATGCACTCCCATCAGTTCTCTTCCCTCAAAAGGAGGAACGATAGACGCTGCGCCTGTTGCAATCATCAGTTTGTCATACGGGCACTGGAAATTTTCTCCGCTCTTTAAATTTCTTCCAGACACCAGCTTTCCTTCAAAGTCTACCGATGTTACCTCATGGTGCAGAAACGTTTTTATCCCCATGGCTTCAAACTGTTCTTCTGTTCTTGCAATCATTCTGCGGTAATCATCATTAAACCCGCCTACATAATAAGGCAGTCCGCAAGCGCCATACGAAAGAAAGCCCTTTCTTTCATATACAATAATTTCTGCTGTTTTATCCATCCTTGCAATCTTGGAGGCCGCAGACATGCCAGCAGCAATTCCTCCGATTATAACAACTCTCATATTCTTTTCCTGCTATCCAATCCGGTTTATAGCTTCCTGTGCATCCTTCATTGCCTGTGCAGGCGTCTTTTTACCTGTAAATGCATTTGAAATTTCCTGATAGAAAATTCCATTTTTATCGCCAGCAAACGGCATATCCGGCAGCGGTGCCGCCTTTTCAAACATCTTTAACTGGCAGGCATACCAGGGATGTTCATCATCCTCTGCCTTATAATTGCAAAGCCGTACCGGCGAGCCGCTTACGTTCCCTGCAATTTTGTCAACCTGCGGGCTGCGAAGAAATGCCAAAAATTTTTCCGCTTCCTTCTTCTGCGTACTGTTCTGGCTGACAGCAAAGGACCAACTCACATTCCATCCGGTAGTAAACGCCGCAAATCCAATATCCTCCTTCTGCACGCAGTCGTCCGTATAAACGACACCCATCTGCCCGCTCCATGTCGTTGCAAGCGGCACTTTGTTCTCACGTATGGCAGCTGCCACCTCATCATTTCCAAAAGTATCACATCCCGCAAGCGCAATCTTTTTCAGACCACAGTATGCTTCCAGCCCTTCAATTACTTCCTTTCTGTTACAGTCTGCTTTTGTCCCACAATACGGATCAACGCCATTCATGCGTAGAAAAGGAAGCGCATCTGTAAAAATCTCCGCCACGCTTGCCTTAAGCGCAACAGCAGGCTTTCCCGTTTCCTTTGCCAGTAAATATGCCGCCTCCGCAAATTCCTGCGGCGTAATCATATTGTCAAAAGTTCTTCCAAGCACTTTCTTTAAGGCACTTTTTCTATATGTCACAATATGTCCATCACAAAAGGAAGGCGATAAATATGTCTTTCCTTCATACTGCATTTCAGCCGCAATAACCGGCAGAATATCCTCAAAATCATACGAAAGTTCTGCAAGATACCCCTTTCTTACAAAGTCGCACAGCCACAAATGTCCTGCAACCATCACAATATCGTACTGCGCTTTTCCAGCAAATACATCCATCATAGTGCTGTAATATCTCTCCCAGGGTACAGCATCAAACTGGACCTTCTCTGGATAATTTTCCAATATTCCAAATCTTTTATCTGTATAAGCAGTTACCGCAGGATCTGCCACTGCAAGCACACGCAATACCTTCTCGCTCATAATTGTTCTCCCAAAAATCAAAATGATATGCTCTGAGGCCATCGCATCAAAGCAATAGCCTCAGTTAATTCCTATTATTTTCCCATTACAGGCGGCGCATCCACGATACCGACAACAAACGCATCTACAGGTGCAGAACGTTCCAGCGCATATTGAGTCGTATTATCTGTCGTTACCAGTACCAGCTCTCCAATCCCTGCCCCCAGTGAATCGGCTGCCACCAGAATCTGTTCGCGATTACCAAAATAGGGCTCTATCATCAACAATTTATAGCCTACTAGATTTTGAAATTTTCTTGTCGATACGATTGTCCCTTTTACCGTTCCAATAATCATGTGCGCTCTCTCTTTCCATTTACTTTATAATTTCCACCATCTGTCCCTGCGTTAGTTGGAAAGCATTTGCATCATCCGTATCAATATGAAAATCCAGGCTGCAGCTTTCTGATACGCGGACAATCACATTATTCATAATACCGCCCTTATTTCCCGGCACAGCTACCCTGACGCGTTCACCATTTTCAACGCCATACCATCTTGCTTCCTCCGGTGTCATGTGGACATGCCGATCCGGTATTATGACGCCTTCTTTTATCTCAATCTCACCCTGAGGCCCCCTGATTTTAATTCCCGGCGTTCCGGCAATATCCCCCGATGCTCTGACCGGCGGAATAATCCCGAGGTTTCTGCTATCCGACAGGGATACTTCTACCTGGGTATGTTTTCTCTCAGGACCGAGCACCCGAAGCTTTACAGGTTTTCCTTTGGGACCGATTACCTCCACTGTTTCTTCCGAAGCATACTGTCCAGGCTGGCTGATTGGTTTCATAGGGGTCAATCGATATCCCGTCCCAAACAGCGCCTCTACATGCGCTCTCTCCAAATGGATGTGTCTGGCAGAAATTCCAACCGGTATCTGATACGGATGCTCACTAAGCAGTCTTAACTGCTCAATAACAAGTCTTGTAACCTTTTCTACAAGCGCTTCATATCCAGCCATACTTCAACCTCTTTAGCTCTTTTATTTTGCATAGGGAAGAATAGTGCCCACGCTCTGATGCGGTCTTGGGATTACATGTGTCGCTACAAGCTCACCAATTCTGGAAGCCGCTTCCTGTCCAGATTCAACAGCCGCCTTTACCGCTGCAACATCTCCCTGTACCATAACAGTCACTAAACCAGAGCCGATTTTCTCTGTTCCTACAAGCTCTACATCTGCCGCCTTTAACATAGCATCTGCCGCCTCAATGGATGCTGTAAGACCTCTTGTTTCTACCATGCCAAGTGCAAGCATTCCTCTCTTTATTCCTTCCGCCATCTTTTTTCTCCTCTCATGACTCACGTTCATTTAACATATTCAACAGCTTTACCACTTCCGGATGCGGATTGCTGATACAAACGGCAACCTTGAGGTTATCTCCTCCTATCAGCGTTCTGCTCGTTTCAGCGGCATCTATAGACGCTTCCACCGCGGAAACCTCACCCGCCACAACTCCACGAACCATCTTTCCGCCAAGTTTTTTATGGAAGCTGACAATCTCGACATCTGCCGCCTTTAACATGGAATCCATTACCACAACCGTATTTGAATAATTTGTAACTTCTACCACGCCAATCGCATTCCATTTCAAACCAATCACAACCTAACTCTTATTTTAATACCGGAAGAATTCTTGTAACATCCTGATGCGGTCTCGGAATTACATGTACAGCTACAAGCTCACCAATTCTGGAAGCTGCTTCCTGTCCAGATTCTGTAGCTGCCTTCACTGCGCCTACTTCTCCCTTTACGATAACTGTTACCAGACCGGAACCAATCTTTTCTGTTCCTACCAGTTCTACATCTGCTGCTTTTAACATAGCATCTGCCGCCTCAATAGATGCTGTAAGACCTCTTGTTTCTACCATTCCGATTGCTGTCATGTTCGACATACCCATTTCCTCCTTAATCTTATCTGTTAAATTTAATCTTTGTTATATGTGCCAAATACTCTGTTCCGTCATAGGGCAGTTCAATTACATCTGTGAGAACCTCTTTTTCACTGTTGAATCGAAGTGCCGCCTGTCCTGCAACCTCTGCAGCAATTTTTACATTTGAAACTGTACCCGCAAATTTTACCTGCGCCGTCATTGGGATAAATGCACTGGTATCTTTGGGATTGATGGTATCTATGCCAATAATCTCAACATCCGCCGCCTTACACGCCTTATCCATTGCATATAGAACTGTCGCATAGCCAGCACATTCCAGAAAACCAACTGCCCGTTTCCCCATTATCCCATCTCCTTATCAAACAATTCTGAGACCGCCGTCAGCAAGCTGACATCTGCGGAATCTGGTAAAGCTTCTTGCACAGGTAAGTCCTTCTCCGGTCGGTCCTGCGATTGTCATAGTTGCATGACCTTCACCGCCAATGCCTACGCCTTTTAATGTCGCTCCATTTTTTACAAAGATTGTCGTTTCAATCCGTTTCGCAAAGTATGTCATATTATTAACATCCTTCGAGAACATGGAAGCGGTGTGACGATTTCCGCACTCTGCAATTACCGCAAATTCAACTGCTTCTTTAAAGTCACGGCAGCTTACAATTGGCAGTATGGGCATAAGCTGTTCTACCATAACAAATGGATGGTCATGCGGCACTTCACATATTAAGAGCCTTGTATCCGACCGGTCTGTAATGCCAAGCTGTTCCAGCATCAGACCTGCATCTTTTCCGACCCATTTCTTATTTACCGAATACTTGCCATCTTTATTTAAAAATACAATACCAAGCAGCTTGTTTACCTGTTCCTCATTCAGCAGGTAAGCTCCCTCTCGCACCATGTTGTGCACAAGCTCCTTTTCAATGGAAGCAACTGCAAATACCTCTTTTTCTGCAAGACAAAGCAAATTGTTATCAAAGGAAGCTCCCCTGAAGATTTCTTTCGCCGCCAAAGTAATATCCGCTGTCTCATCCACAACCACCGGTGGATTTCCCGCACCCGCTCCAATCGTCTTTTTGCCGGAATGAAGCAGTGCATTAACCATCGGCATACCTCCAGTACCAACCATCAGTCGGATTTTGGGACTCGAGGTCAAAATATCCACTGTTTCCATTGTGGGTTCTTTCGTCATAGTGATAAGATTTTTCGGTCCTCCATTTTCCACAATGGTGTCGTGCAGTATCTGCAGGGCATAAGCACAGGTACGTTTTGCTCCCGGATGTACATTAAACACTACCGCATTTCCGCCTGCAATCATTCCAATGGTATTATTGATAATCGTCTCTGTCGGATTTGTCGAAGGAGTAATGGCGCCAATTACGCCAAACGGTCCTCTCTCCTCCAGCATCAGGCCTGCATCGCCGGAAATCGCTTCCGTTTTAAGACATTCCGTACCAGGCGTACCCTTTATAACGCTGATATGCTTTTGTACCTTGTCCTCATAGCGTCCCATTCCCGTCTCATCACGAACACGCCTCGCAAAATCCTCTGCATGCTCCAGACTCACTCTACGAATCGCAGAAATAATGCGCTCTCTATCCTCTACCTTATAATTCAAATACCAGTTTTTCTGTGCTATATATGCCGCATCAATGGCATCCTCACAGCGTTCGAACACACCCCTCTCACCACCGGATGCGCTCTGTGCCAGAATCGCACCTGCAGACGGTCCCTCAGATGTAAGTCCCGCCAATACGCTTCTGACAATCTGTTCAATTTCATTTGAACTGATTTCCATCTCTCTCGCCTCCTATTTTTCCATGCTCTGGGTTACCCTGCGAACAACTTCAGCTATAATTTCTTCCTTACTTTTTGCTTTGCTATCAAAGCCTTCTGTCGGAATACTTCCACAGCCACAGCCGATTGGATTCTCTCCAGGTCTTACAATCGGGGTCACACCCTTAAGCCCTGTTGTATCGCAGGCTCCTTTTGCTCCGTTTATCACATTGGTAATAACATCGTGGGTATTGGTCGCCTCACATGCACATGGCGGCGTGCCCCCTGTTGTAATTCCAAAATTTTTCCGGTTATCAAGAAGCGTCTGTACCTGATCACAGGAGAGCGCATTTTGTTTGCCAATAATATTTCCTGTATACATCAACAGGTTTGCATAATACTCTACTGATTCCAGTCTGTAAAACGCCTCATAAGCATCCTTACCCCAGGTAAGCGCTCCATGATTTGAAAGCAAAACCGCATTATAATCATTGACAAACGGTGCAATGGAATCCGGCACTTCCTGTGTACCCGGCGTTGCATATTTTGCAACCGGTACAACTCCAAGTGTAGTAACTCCTTCTGTCAGGATTGGCTTTTCCAGTCCTATACCCGCTACGGCAAAAGCTGTTGCGATAGGCGGATGTGCATGTGTCACTGCCATAACATCCGGATTTTCCTCATATACCCGCAGGTGCATCTTAATTTCAGAGGAAGGTTTTGCACTGCCCTGAAGCACCTTTCCGCTCAAATCCAGTTTGACCAGCATTTCCGGCTTCATAAATCCCTTTGATACCCCAGTCGGCGTCGCCCAGATAGCATTAGGGCCGACCTTACAGGTAATATTGCCGTCGTTAGCCGCCACAAAGCCTCTGAGATACATGCGTTTTCCGATGTCAATAATCGCATTTTTGGCTTCAAAATCAGACATATACTTTACGCCTTTTATTGTTACCATCTCTTCACCCCTTTTGTTTCTTTGTTTTCCTCATTTTTCTTCTTTTATCTTTTATTTTCTTTGTTTTTATAGTAAAAATTATATCATTTGTCTTTGTTTTGTCAATACTATATCCTTTATTTTGTTTGTTTTTTCTTTTATAATCTTTGTTTTTATGTTTTTCTTTATAATTTTCTTTACTATGATTTTAAAAACAGGTATACTAAAAGCAGGATTTTTAATCCTGTAATCTAACCTAAACTATTTACAAGCGAAAGGGGACAATGGCATGTTAGCCGTTACAAGAAAAGCGCAAATCAAAGATATTATGCTCGAGAAAAAAAGTGTTACTGTAACAGAACTCTCAAAAAGATTTTCCGTCACAGAGGAAACCATCCGTAAGGATCTGCAGCAGCTTGAGAATGAGGGATTTCTTTCAAGGACATACGGAGGCGCTTTTATTCAGGATGGCGTAATTAACGATATTGACCTTACGCTCCGGGAAACCGCCTGCATTGAAAGCAAAGAGGCAATCGCAGAAAAATGCTCCGAACTGATTCATCATGGAGATACGATTTTTCTGGATGCCTCCACAACAGCAACCTTTGTTGCAAAAAAAATAAAAGGTATGAGACTTACTGTAGTTACCAATTCGCTGATGGTTATTGATCAGCTCAAGGACTGTGATACGATTCATTTAGTAGGCATCGGAGGTACTTATACCGCAAAATCCCGGGCTTTCAACGGACGCGCCGCTGTACAGGGATTAAAGGAATATTTTCTGGACAAAACCTTTATGTCCTGCCGCTCTCTTTCCATGCAGCATGGCATTACAGATTCCAACGAGGACATCGCCCTGATTCGCCAGACCCTTTTACATTCAAGCAATTCCATTTATTTAATCGCTGATAAATCAAAATTTGACAAGACCTCTTTTGTCCACATCTGCGACTATGAGCCTATTTATGGAATTATATCTGACTATCATTTTTCTTCAGAATGGAAGAGCTTTTTGGAACGGAAAAACGTAAATATTTATGAATGTACCCCAGCTCCATTATAATTGTAATGGAAATCCCTTTTTCATTTCAAAGGAGAACACTATGCTTTACGCCGACCTTCACACACATTCTATCGCAAGCGGTCACAGCGCCCCTGAAACCATTCAGGCTATGGCGCGGGAGGCCTCAAAAAAGGGACTTTACCTGTTAGGTATATCCGATCACGGCCCAGCAACTCCCGGCGCCGCAAAGGCTTCTTATTTCAGAAGTTTAAAGAGTGCTCCCCACATCCGTGAATCCGTCCATCTATATTATGGTACAGAAGCAAGTATTCTTTCCTTTCAGGGCGCTCTTGATCTTGAAGATAATATCCTTTCGGCTCTTGACTATGCCATCGTCAGTATCCACCGCCCTTTCCTTGCACCGGGCAATATTTTTCAGAATACAGATGCCTATTTAAGTGCAATGGAACATCCACAGGTGCGTATTATCGGGCACTGCGACGATGCCCGTTATGAAACCGACTACGAAAGACTGATTTGTGCAGCAAGAGAAAAGCAGATACTTCTTGAAATCAATAACACTTCCTTTTCACCCATGCAGTATCGGGGCAATACCCGTGATAACCTGCGCAAAATCCTTTCCATCTGCCGCAGGCTGGATTATCCGGTCATCCTTTCCAGCGACAGCCACAGGCTCTGTGACATCGGAAATGTTTCTATGGCTTCTGCTTTTCTAAAGGCAGAAGGTTTTCCTGACAGTCTTGTCATAAACTATGACAAAGCCGCTCTGCAGCGCTGGCTTTCCCACAGTTTATAATCATTCTGTGTTCTTTTCCTTCAGGTTACATACTATAGTATAAAATCTATAAGGAAGAACACATGTATTTCATTCTGGCACTTCTTCTCTTTCTGGCGCTTTTTTGCTTTTTGCTCGCCCGCTGGCGCGCTGCTCAGATCTGCCGGCGTATCCGCTGCATGAAATGCTGCAAAAAGCTTCGGATTTTATATTCTCTTTTAAGTCCCTTTGGCTTCCTTTACTGCGGAGGTCAGGACATCGTTACCTCTTCCACAGATGCCTGGCAGCGAAATTTTGGCTATCGCACCCTGTTCGACCGGACCGCGCCCCGCTTTCATATTTTATTTGACAGAGAGCCAATCTATTTTGATTATGACGGCAGGACTTGGTTGATTGAGCTTTGGAAAGGGCAGTATGGAATCAATACCGGTGCTGAAATCGGCGTTTATTATGCAGATACGCTGCTTTCTCCCACACAATATGACAAGGCGCAGTTTCACAGCATCCCAAATGAACGCTTTCTGCGCATGTCCATGAAGCTCTACCACCATGAGCGGCTTCTGTTTACCATTCAACAGACACATTGGTGGCTGACCGGCTTCTGTCCCGGTCTGTACAGCAGACCCTATGAGCTGACCATGCGCGCCTGTATTACCTTTCCCAATCAGGAAATGCTCTCCGGATTTCTGCAGGGTCTTACAAATGCCGGCTACGACCGCTGCTGTTTTTGTGTCTGCGGGCTGACTGTCTCTATCCTTTTTTCTACCCCATGTGCAAAGCAATTCCGTCCTGCCTTTTTTGTATGGCGTTCCGACTGGCAGAACCGCCTTTCCTGCTGCCTCTACCGTTTCCTGATGCGCCCATTTGCCTGCACCATGGACCGACTTTTGTATCTGTATTATCTGCTTCCGCCGCTCTTTCGCCGACTTTTATTTTTTCGCAAAAATGGACATCAAAAAAGACCGCGTTTCTAAAGCGTTTGCGCATGCGCTGCGGCTGCCATTGCAGGCAGATTCCCGCTACGTCCTGTTCAGTGACTGCCACCGGGGTGTGGGAAATGCCAATGACAATTTCTTAAAAAACGAATATCTCTATCTGGCAGCCCTACAGTTTTATGACCGGCTTTCCTTTACCTATCTCGAGCTTGGCGACGGCGACGAGCTCTGGGAAAACCGTTCCATCCAAAGAATACAGGAAATGCACTCAGGCAGGACGAAAAGCACCGGCGCGATATTTATCTGACACACGGCCATCAGGTAGATTTGCTGAACAGTACATTGTGGCGTCTTTCCCGCTTTCTCGTACGCTACGTCTGGAGTGTTCTCGAAAAGCTCGGCATCCCGGACCCTACCAGTGCAGCCAAAAATAATAAGCGAAAAAAAATATCCGAGCTGCGGCTGACTGGCTGGGCAAAAACGCATCACTGCATCCTTGTTACAGGTCATACACACCACCCGATGATTGGAACAAAGGCTTCTCCCTACTGCAATACCGGAAGCTGTATTCACCCCTCCGGCATTACCTGTATTGAAATCGAAAACCGCTGCCTGACGCTCGTTAAGTGGAGCATGCAGGCAGATGAAAAGCTGTCGCTTCATGTTGTCCGCACAGTGCTTGGAAAGACAGTCTGCATTGATGAATTCTTTTGATATTTTCTGCTTTTTCCTTATAAAAAAGAATAAATGGAAAGCATAAAAGACGGCAGCCAGATATCCTGACTGCCGCCTGTTTATATGTACAACATTTTCTTCCAATTTTCAGGGAATCCCATTGTATGAATGTCAATTCCCTCATACCTATCAAAGAGCATTTCTATCTCGTCAATAAATATTCTCCAATGCTTATCTGCTTTTTGTATTATCTTCATACACAAAAGCACAGCAAAAATACGATTATTAGAAATCCCTTTTTTACTATATTCTCGGTATAGCTGAGGCATCTTTGCCAGTTTTGCATTATACAGCCTTCCATAATGAGCACATATATTTCTTACGTAAGCAATACTTTCCAACCAGCTTTCAAAATATGTATACCCAATTCCAAATGTTTTCGCAATTTCCTTTTTATCTTCATTTTTCATATTTTTATAAAATTTTGACAGGGTTCCAAAACTGAATATTTCAACCAAAGCATAAAATGGAAGCGCCCCTTCTTCATAATTTTCCAGAAAATTTTTCACAAAAGGCGCTCTCGCATTTCTCCTTATTTCTGCTTCTATGTCTTTTAAAAATACTTTATGATAATCCTCTCTGGAAAAATGTTCACATTCTCTATATCCAAGCACACCGTATTTTTCCGAAAAATAATTTCCTACTCTGCATCGGGTATTTATTTCTATTTTTTCAATCTGCGCAAAAATCAGTTGCCGAAAATTTGCATTAAATAAATACAATTCAACTATGTGTTCAAATGTTACTCCATCGAAATAACTGCCATTTCTTATTTTCAGATTTAAACTATATGCTTTTATCAGCCGAAAATATGAAATATCATTTAAAATATGTTCAGCATAGTCTTCATTTTCAACAATCAATCCAAGCTCTTTTAAGTTTATAATCTGCTGCCTTATTGACATAGGCGGTTTTTGCTTTTTATATTTCTCCACAAATCTTCTCCATAAAATAAAAGACCCAACGTGGTCCGCATCGTTGAGAGGCGTGTTGGGTTCTGTTAAGATTATTATATGTGCATTTGCTCTTTGTTGTCAATACACACTTTTATACCGCGAAATACCGATACTCCATAATTGCTAACATTTATAGGGTATCGGCATTTCTCAATTCCCCTTACTTCCAAAAGCCTTTTTTCTTTTTATCCTTTGGCTCTTTGCCCTTTCCAGCTTCTGCACGCTTTGCTGCGTTCAAGCTGTCCCCGGTCAGTTCGTCAAATTTCTTCAAAAGCTCCTTGGCTTCGTGAGAAAGCTTATCCGGCACCTGCACTACCAGTGTAACATAATGGTCACCGCGGACATCCTTATTACGCAGTGACGGAACGCCTTTTCCTTTCAATCTGACACGTGTGTCAGTCTGTGTTCCCGCCTTCACTTCGTAGATTACCTTGCCATCCACCGTGTCAATAACAACCTCGCCGCCAAGTGCTGCTACTGCAAAGGACACCGGAACAGTCGAATAGATATTGTAATCCTGCCGCTGGAAAATCGGATGACGCTGTACAATTACCTCAACCAGCAAATCACCTCTCGGTCCTCCATTTGTTCCCGGCTCACCTTTGTCACGAATCCGGACGCTCTGTCCATTATCAATTCCCGCAGGAATCGTAATCTTGATTTTTTTACGGTTTGCAATATAGCCAGTGCCATGACAATCCGTACATTTTTCCTTAATTACCTTGCCGCTGCCGCCGCACTCCGGACAGGTCTGTACATTCCTTACTGTTCCAAAGAAAGACTGCTGGGTAAATACCACCTGACCCTTGCCGCCACATTTCTGACAGGTCTGTGCACTGGTTCCCGGCTTTGCACCGCTTCCATGACAGGTCGGACATTCATCCTTTAATGTCAGCTCAATCTCTTTTTCTACGCCAAAGACAGCTTCCTCAAATGTAATCTGCACGCTGGTGCGAAGATTAGCTCCCTTCATAGGACCGCTGCTGCGTCCACCTCTTCTGCCGCCTCCAAACAAATCGCCAAAAATATCACCGAAAATATCGCCAAAGTCTGCGCTGTTAAAATCAAAGCCACCGAATCCGCCGGCTCCTCCAGCTCCGCCTTCAAATGCCGCATGTCCAAACTGATCATACTGGCGGCGCTTCTCAGGGTCGCTCAGAATGGCATACGCCTCCGACGCTTCCTTGAACTTCTGTTCAGCATCCTTATCTCCCGGATTCATATCCGGATGATATTTTTTGGCAAGAACCCTATATGCTTTTTTTATCGCTGCTTCATCAGCGTTTTTGTCTACTCCCAGAACTTCATAATAATCGCGTTTTTGTTCTGCCATAATGGTCTACCTTTCCATATTGTTTCGGTTTCTTCCGCGCTATCCCTCTAGCGCAGCATAAGGGGCATAAAACAACTATGCCCCACCTGCGTTTTTCTCTTATACTTCTCTGTAATCGCCGTCTACGACATCATCAGCTGCACCTGCTGTGCTGCCTGCGTCAGTCTGTGCACCGCCCATATCAGGACCTGCTCCCGCTGCGCCTGCTGCCGCCTGCGCCTGCTCATATACTTTTGTAAACAACGCCTGTGCGCTCGCTGTCAGTTTTTCCTGAGCAGCCTTAACCTCTGCAACCTGCGCCTCAGTCATCTCGGTATCCTTGGTCTTTTCAAGCAGCTCCTTCAAAGCCGCAAGATCCGCCTCAACTGCACTCTTGTCGCTGTCGCTGATCTTATCTCCGACATCCTTCAGAGCCTTTTCTGTCTGGAATACGAAAGCGTCCGCATCGTTTCTTGCATCGATTGCTTCCTTACGCTTCTTATCCTGTGCCTCGTACTCAGCAGCTTCCTTAACTGCCTTTTCAATATCGTCATCGGACATGTTGGAGCCGGCAGTAATCGTGATGTGCTGCTCTTTTCCTGTTCCCAAATCCTTTGCAGATACATTAACAATACCGTTTGCATCAATATCAAAGGTTACTTCAATCTGCGGGATTCCTCTCGGAGCTGGTGCAATGCCATCCAGTCTGAACTGACCCAAAGACTTATTGTCTTTTGCAAACTGTCTCTCGCCCTGTACGACATTGATGTCAACAGCCGTCTGGTTATCTGCTGCGGTAGAGAATACCTGGCTCTTCTTTGTCGGAATTGTCGTATTTCTCTCAATCAGCCTTGTTGCCACGCCGCCCATTGTCTCAATGGAAAGTGAAAGCGGTGTAACATCCAGCAGGAGAATATCGCCTGCGCCTGCATCGCCTGCAAGCTTACCGCCCTGAATAGAAGCACCGATTGCAACACATTCATCCGGGTTCAGGGACTTGCTCGGTTCATGTCCGGTAAGCTGTTTTACCTTTTCCTGTACGGCGGGAATACGTGTGGAGCCGCCGACAAGTAATACCTTGCCAAGCTCGGATGCGCTGATGCCTGCATCCTTTAACGCATTCTGTACAGGGACTGCTGTTCTCTCTACAAGATCATGTGTTAATTCGTCAAATTTTGCTCTGGAAAGATCCATATCAAAATGCTTCGGTCCTTCCGCTGTTGCTGTAATGAACGGCAGGTTGATGTTTGTCGTTGTTGCGCTAGAAAGCTCTTTCTTTGCTTTCTCTGCTGCTTCCTTCAGTCTCTGCATCGCCATCTTATCACCGGATAAGTCGATGCCCTCTTTCTTTTTGAATTCCTCTACCATCCACTGAATCAGCTTGTTATCAAAGTCATCGCCGCCGAGGTGGGTATCGCCGTTTGTTGCAAGAACTTCAATAACGCCATCACCGATTTCAATTACGGATACATCGAAGGTACCGCCGCCAAGGTCGTATACCAGAATCTTCTGCTCTTTCTCATTATCAAGTCCATAAGCAAGTGCTGCTGCTGTAGGCTCGTTGATGATACGCTTTACATCCAGACCTGCGATCTTACCTGCATCCTTTGTTGCCTGACGCTGTGCGTCATTGAAGTATGCCGGTACCGTGATAACCGCTTCTGTTACGCTCTCACCCAGATAGTTCTCTGCATCTGCTTTCAGCTTCTGAAGAATCATTGCTGAAATCTGCTGCGGTGAATATTTCTTACCGTCAATGGTTCTGCCATTGTCAGTACCCATATCTCTCTTAATAGAAGAAATGGTTTTTTCTGCGTTGGTAACCGCCTGACGTTTTGCAGGCTCACCTACCAGTCTTTCTCCTGTCTTTGTAAATGCTACAACAGACGGTGTTGTTCTTGCGCCTTCTGTATTTGCGATAACGGTAGGTTTTCCACCTTCCATAACTGCTACACAGCTATTTGTTGTTCCTAAGTCAATACCAATAATCTTGCTCATAATCAAGCCCTCCTATATCCATCTTGTCATTGTAAACGATTTTGCTTATTTATTTACTGTACAACTGCCACCATACTGTGTCTCACTACGGTGTCGCGGTACATATAACCTTTTTGCAGTTCCTGCGCTACGATACCGGATTCATATTCATCGCTCTCCACCTGCATCACTGCATTATGGAAATCCGGATTGAATTCTGTACCGACCGCCTCAATCGGTTTTACGCCGATTGCTTCCAGCTCTGTCATAAGCTGCTTATAAATCATATTCATGCCTTCAGCGAAGCTATCCTGCTCTCCCTCCGGCACGGCGTTTAAGCCTCTTTCAAAATTATCGACAACCGGAAGTATCTTTTCGATTACGCTCTTTGCGCCGGTTTCAAACATCTGGGCTTTTTCTTTTTCCGTACGTTTCCGGAAATTTTCGAACTCTGCCATCTGACGTTTTACCCTGTCTTCCAGTTCTTCTATCTTTTCTTTTGATTTATCCTTTTTTTCTGCCTTTGCTTTTTTCTTTGCCGCCTTTGCTTCTTCTTTGGTTAATGGCTTATCTTCCTGTGCCTTATCAGAAGCTTCCTTTGCTGTAGCTTCTTCTGCTTCCGGCTGCATCTCTTCCTGTAAAGGCTCCTGCTTCAATTCTTCTGCCACGTTTTTTCTTCCTTCCTACTGCGTTTTTTTATTATATAAGTCATCCAGTTGATTGGTCAGTGTCTTTAAGGTATTCAAAACCTTATCATAATCCATTCTCGTCGGTCCTATAATACCGATGGTTCCCCGCATACCCTCTCCCAATTCATAGGTTGCGGTTACAATGCTGCAGTCCTTCATGGTTTTAATCGGTGTCTCTTCTCCGATATAAACCTGAATTCCAGTATTATTTTCATCTGCCAGCGTTTCCTGTACCAGCTCCGTCAGCATCTGCTTTTCTTCAAAGGTGTTAATCAGTTCGCTTGCCTTCTGATGGTCTGCAAGCTCAGGATAACGGAAAATATTATTTGCGCCGCTGGTATAAATCTCCAAATCCTCGTCGCCCCGAATCGCTTCTGCGACAGCGTCGATAACCTTGCTGACAATATCACTGTGGATACCTGCCTGTTTTTTCATGGTTGAAATCATTCCGAGGTTGATTTCTTCACTGGACAATCCATTCAGGTGTGTATTCAGAAGAATGTTCAGCTTCAGAATCGTTTCATCGTCAAGCTCTTCTTCCATCGTCAGCATATTGTTTTTGATAACATTGCCTTCTACAACAATGACCGCCAAAAGCTGTCTTGCATCTACCTTCGAAAGCTGGATGAACTTCAGCTTATTGGTTCTGGTCTGCGGTGCGGAAATCATGGTTGCATAATTGGTATTTACCGCCAATACCTTTGCCACCTGCTTTAAAAGCTGGTCCATTTTGTCTTCTTTTTCAAGAAGCATACCCTTGATTTCTTCTACTTCTTTTTCCTTCTCCTGCATCAGGTTATCAACATACAAACGATAGCCCTTATCGGAAGGAATCCTGCCGGCGGAGGTGTGCGGCTGTAAGATGTATCCAAGCTCCTCCAAATCTGCCATCTCATTTCGAATCGTCGCCGAGCTTAAATTCAAATCTGTGTACTTGGAAATCGTCCTGCTGCCAACTGGCTCTCCTGTTTCCAGATAATTACGGATAATGGCTTGCAGAATTTTCATTTTTCTCTCATCCAGCTGCTGCATATCCATCATCCTCCTTTTCGTTATTAGCACTCGTCTGTTATGAGTGCTAACACCTTCTGTACATAACATAGCACTATCTATATTTATTGTCAATTCTTTTTCAAAAATATTTTTTAAATTTTTCTATTTACGAATCGGGCTTAAAACACCTATACTAGAGAGTGCAGTGCATTTTACATATATTTTACACATTTAATAAGGAAACAACATGACAGCAGATAAAAATAAGGAAAAAGAACCTAAAAAAAAGAAGAAGAAAAAAGCCGGAAAGGCAGCGGACAAGCCACAGAAAACAGGCAAAAGAAAAAAGCAGAAAAAGCAGCGCTCCATGCACCGTATTATCCTTGCCGCAATCCTTTCTGTTTTCGCCATTGCTCTTTTCGCCTTTTTATTCTGGTATTCCAGCTTTGAAACAGTTTCCCTAGAGGATTATGTCGCCGTTACCTATTCAGGCTACAATACCAAAGGAACAGCGCACCTTTCCCTGAAGCCCTCTGCAAAATATGGTCCATTTCTGGATGACCTTAAAGTTGAACTGCTCTCTGACAATGGCAAGCTTCAAAATGGAGACCAGCTCAGCGTATATTTTGTCTACAATCAGGATTTTGCAAAGGAGCAGGGACTCCGCATCAAAGCGGACAGCTGCCAGATTACGGTTGCCGGTCTGCCGGAGGGCAGGCCACTTTCTGTCAGCACTGTTTTTGATGCGCTTTCCCTTACCTACGAGGGCATTGCTCCCGAGCTTACCGTTTCCCTTGAAAATACAAGCAGCGACCCGTTTTTGCAGACTATTACCTATCAGATTGAAGCAGAAAAGCCATTTTATGACCTTGGCGATACCTTTACCATAACCGCCTCCTTTTCCGAAAGCCTTGCTGTTGAAAACCAGTATATCTGCGAAAAGGAATCGAATTACCAAAGGCAGTATTCCATTGAAAACAGGGAACGCTTTGTGCGGGATGCCTCCGAGCTTTCAGACGAGCACCTGCAGACTCTGCATGAAACGGCAGCCTCCCTGCTCGGCGATGCAAATGAATATGGGCTTCGAATTTTCAGCGAGGCAAACCTGATGCCAATTTGGGTAAACGGAAAGACTACCTTTAAATGGAGCAATCCGCGCCTCCTTTCGACCTATCTGAACGTTTTAAGACCAGAGTATTTTGAAACTTCAAAATCTCATAACAACGATTTAAAGCTTGTCTATCTGGCAACGCTTTCACAGGAGGACGGCACCGCCTGCGATGCAGAGGTTGTCGTACAGTTTACCGATTTGATACAGAAAGCAGACGGAACGCTTGACCTTGCGCTGGATTCCGGCAGAATCATTGCCGCATCCTATAAGGATTCCCATATCAAAGACCTTGTGTTTGATTCCTATGCCGAAGAATATGAAGCAGAAAAAATACCCTGAAGCAGCGCTATGCTGCCTCAGGGCATTTCTTACTTCCTTATGTACACTATTACAAAGCACATATTTTACAGTGCGAATTTACCGCTTACTTCGCCGTCAATCACATAATAAGCAGCGCTTTCTTCCGGTTTTACATAAATCTCAACAGATTTGAATTCTTCCTCTTTCTTAAGGTCGTATTTCCATACATCCTTTGCAATCTTAACCAAATCCTCTGTGGTATAGGTCTTTCCATCAAACTGCACGCTTACCTTTGCAGCTACTTCTGCTTTTTTCGCAGAAGCCTTCTTTGCCGCTGCCTTCTTTGCAGTCTCTTTGATGGTCTTTTTTGCTTCCTCAGCCTTCTTTACAGCAGGAGCTGCTTTCTGTGCTGCTGCCTTTACAACAGGCTCTGCTTTCTCTACTGCCGCTTTTACAACAGGTTCTGCCTTTTCTACTGCCGCTTTCACAACAGGTTCTGCCTTCTGTGCCGCACTCTTTACTGCGCTTTCTACTTTTACCGCTTCTGTCTTGACCGCTTCCTTTACGGCTGCCTTCTTTGTCGCTTTCATCATAATCTCCTCCGGGTTCTCGCCCTCAAACCATATTAACAGTTACGTTCAAGTAACACCTGATGTCATCAAGAAGTGTAGCAAAGTCAGTTAGAATTGTCAAGAAAGCCCATCCTGCCGCTCTCTTTCCAGCGGAAGACTGATAATAAATTCACTTCCCTTCCCAACCTGACTCTTTAAGCGCATGTATCCCTCATTGAATTCTACGATGTGTTTTACGATAGAAAGCCCCAGACCGGTACCGCCCATCTTTTTGCTTCTTCCCTTATCGACGCGGTAAAACCGCTCGAAGACGCGCTGCTGATCCGCCTCGCTGATTCCCATTCCGTCATCCTTGACGCGGATTACCGCATTATGTCCACTGGAGGCAATCTTTACCCATACGTTTCCACCCGGATGATTATACTTGATTCCATTTACAATCAGGTTCATGAGCAGCTCCCGCATCTGCTTTACAGATGCCTCTATCGCCACCGGCTCACACTCCCGATGCAGCGTTACACCATACTCTGCCGCAATCGGCTCCACTGCGTCAAATACATCCTCCACCAGTGGATTGAGGCGCACCATTGAAAAGCTGACCTCTGCATCCTTTGTCTCAAGCCTCGAAATCATTAAAATGTCTTCAATGAGCTGGGTCATATTCTCCGTTGATTTTAAAATCCTCCGGATGAATTTTTTCTTTGTTTCTTCATCCTCCACAAAGCCATTATCCAAAAGCTCCGCATATCCGCGTATTGCAGTAATCGGCGTTTTCAGCTCATGTGAAGCGTTGCTGAAAAATTCCTGCCGTACTTTTTTTTCAAATTCCAGACGTGAAATATGCGCCTGTACTTCCTCTGCAAGTCTGGTGGTCGCCTCTGAAATAATATTCAGTTCTTCGTAACGATATTTCTGAAAATGAAAATCCCATGTATTTGTATGAATTTTCTGCAGCTCCTGTGAAATCTCCGAAAGCGGTCTGGTAATTGTGTTTGCAAAATGAATGGATACGATAACCGCAACAACATAAGCGACTGCAACGCCAAGAAGCAGCAAAGGGATAATGCTTGGCATATAATCCCGAAGCCCCGCATAAGCGATTGCCGCACGCACAACATACGCCCTCTTTGCAGAATGGTCCGCAACATAAAGCATATTTTCTGAAAGCGTCTGCGAATACCTTGTCGCATAGCCAGCCCTGCCTGCAAGCGCCTCCTGAATTTCCTCACGCTCCAGATGATTCTCCATGCCAGCATAGCTTTCCGCTTCCGTATCCGCAACGACGGTGCCGTCAGCAGCAATTACTGTAATTCTTGCGCTGTCATCCTTCAGCTGCTTCTGTATCTTCACACACTGTGCCTGTATATCACCGTCATAATCCAGCGCATAATCTATCATACGCACCATGTTCAACAGATTACTTACATTATCCGCCAACAGCTTATTTCCCATAAAATAATAGGAAATGGCACTGCTGACTGCCAGTGCCATAAATAAAATAATCGTAAATCGAAGCAAAATCGCCTTTTTCATTTTCCATTTCCTCTATGCAGGAACGAAGCGATACCCTACGCTCCTGACTGTTCTGATGTAACTGCCGCCTTCTTCACCAAGCTTCTGACGCAGCGTTCTGATATGAATATCAAGTGTCCTCGTCTCAATATCGGCATTATAATCCCAGAGCTTATCTAACAGTTCTTCTCTCGGCACAACCCGCATCCGGTTTTCAATCAGGTATGTAAGGAGCTCATATTCCTTATAGGTAAGTGCAACCAGCTCTCCTTCCATGAATACCTCCCGCACTGCCCTATCCAACGACAGCTTGCCAAAGCTCTCTTGCTCGCTGCTATGCGTCTGGCTCTCTCTGACACTGCGCCGCAGCAGGGAGCGCACCCTCGCCGCGAGCTCCATAACGCTGAAGGGCTTTGTCATGTAATCGTCTGCGCCGCCGTCCAGTCCTACAACCTTGTCATATTCCTTGTCCTTTGCTGTCAGAACAATTATCGGCATCTCGGAAAGCTTCTTTTCTTCCCGAATCTTTTTTATCGCCGCAAGCCCGTCCATCCCCGGCAGCATCAGGTCAAAAATCGCAAGTGCAGGCTTTACAGCTTCCATTTCCACAAGCGCCGCCTCCGCAGTTTCAAAGGCATCGACCTGATACCCATAGCCTTCCAGTGCGACCTTGACCAATTCCCTGATATTTTCATCGTCCTCAATTACAAAGATTCTCTGCGTATCCATTTCCGGTCACTCCTCTTTGCAGCTTCTGTTTCTACGACTGTACCACACTTTTGCTTTCCGTTGCAACATATCCCGCAATATTATCTGCATGGTCAGCAATCCTTTCCAGATTGCTTAAAATATCCAGAAAAATTACACCGCTTTCCGGCGCGCATTTTCCCTTGGAAAGTCTCTGAATATGTTTATCCCGCAGTTCCTTCTCGATTCCATCAACTGCTTCTTCTGCCTCCAGCGCAAGCAGCGCCGTTTTCCTGTTCTCTGTCTTTCTTGCTTCCATTGCATATTCCAGTGTACGCAGCGCCGCATCGTACATTTTGTTTAAATCCTTTTCGCCCTTTTCCGAAAATTTTATCTTGTCCTTGCGCTTCATTTCTGCAAGCTCGGCAATATTTTCACCATGATCGCCTACCCGCTCAATATCGCTGACCGTATAGAACAGATTTTTTACAGTCAGATGCTGCTTTTCTGTCAGGGAAAGATTGTCTACCTCCACCAAGAATGCAGTCAGCAATGTTTCCAGCTGGTTAATTTCCTGCTCCGTCTGCTGTACCTGCTTTATGGTTTCCTTATTGCTTTCCATTACTGCGGACATCGCCGCCTTAAGATTCGAAAGCGCCAGCTTTCCCATAAAGAGCGTTTCGCTTACCGCCGCCTCAAGCGCGAGGGAAGGATTGTTTAACATTCTGCGGTCAAGCCTTCTTGCTGCCTGTGCAGAAATGCTCATATCCTCTGTTTCCTCCGCCTTTTCCTCATCAGGTATCAGCACCTTGGAGAGGCGTACCAGCCCATTTGCAAAAGGAAATAGAATAACCGTATTCGTAACATTAAATATCGTATGGAAAATAGAGATTTCTACACTGTTAATCGTAGATGCAGCAAGCTCTCTCTGGAATCGGAAGAAAAAGAACATTACAATGCCGACCCAGATACTGCCGATTACATTGAACATCAGATGGATAATGGATGCCCGTTTTGCATTTTTTCCAGTGCCCGCGCTGGAAATCAGCGCTGTCACACAGGTTCCTATATTCTGTCCAAGTGTAATGAAAATTGCAGACTGCCAGTTTACTACGCCGTTCATCGCAAGTGTCTGCAAAATTCCAACCGACGCGGACGAGCTTTGAATAATTGCTGTTACCACTGCACCTGCCAGAACCGCCAGAAGCGGATTTCTTCCAAGCACTCTGAATGCATCTGCAAAAACAGGAGCATCCTTATATGGAGTAATGGCATCCGACATGAAGGTAAGTCCGATAAAGAGCACGCCAAAGCCTGTCAGGATTTCTCCAATCTTGATTTTCTTTTCACTTCTTGCAAATAAAAGCATGAATGCGCCGATTCCAACAACCAGAGGCGCTAAAAATTCCGGCTTTAAAACGCTTCCCCACTCGCTTAAGGACACCAGCCACGCCGTTACCGTCGTACCGATATTCGCACCCATGATAACACCGACTGCCTGTGTCAGCGTCAGCATGCCTGCATTTACAAAACCGACTACCATGACGGTTGTCGCCGAACTGCTCTGGATAATCGTCGTAATGCCGGCGCCAACCAGAACTCCAACCAGCCTGTTTTTGGTTAAAAATCCCATCAATGATTTTACTTTACTGTCGGCAGCTTTCTGTAAGCCGTCCGCCATGATTTTCATACCGTAAAGGAAAAGTCCAAGACCGCCAATAAATTGAAAAATCAATCCCAAATCCGCCAATGTCATTTTTTCTCTCCTACATAACGTTTTATTATATTTCCGTTTCCATGTATGATTCTATCAATTCCGTGTAAAATCATCATGAGGCTTATGTAAAATCTGTGTAAAATCAAACACTTGATTTCTCATTTAACTTTAATGTAACAGTTCAGCCATCATTCATAAGTTGTCGGATTGCGCCTGTTGGCGAACCATATTTGTTACTGCCGACAACTTATTTCATGTCGGGCGTCCGCCCTATAGAAATCATTGTGTCATCTGCCCTTTGAGAGCAGGCTCTCACGTTCAAATGGCACAATGATTTCTGCATGGCTGAACTGTTTCTCAAATATTGAAAACCAAGCAAATTGATGTTAAACTGACTGTGAATCGGATAAAGAAAAAAAGAAATTGAGGGTATCATTATGAACAAGTACATCCTTAGCTGCTGTTCTACAGCGGATTTGACAAAAGAACATTTTACGAAACGAAATATACACTATATCTGTTTTCATTATGAGCTTGATGGCAAACAGTATGAAGATGATTTGGGTATGACAATGGCATTCCCTGATTTTTATCAGGCGATGGCAGATGGCGCTCAGACAAAGACCTCCCAGGTAAATGCAGAAGAATTTGAAGAATATTTTGAAAGCTTTTTAAAGGAAGGCTTTGATATTTTGCATCTTTGTCTTTCCTCCGGCTTATCCGGTGTTTTCAACTCCGCAAATATTGCAAAAAATACACTGCTTGAAAAATATCCGGAACGCAATATGATTATCATAGATTCACTTGCCGCTTCCTCCGGTTACGGCCTGCTTATGGACAAGGCAGCGGACCTCCGGGATGCAGGAATGTCTATGGAAGACCTTGCCACATGGCTTGAGGAAAATAAGAGACGGGTAAACCACTGGTTTTTTTCCACCGACCTTTCCTTTTATATCAAGGGCGGCAGGATTTCAAAAACAGCCGGGACCATTGGCAATATTTTAAATATCTGTCCTCTGCTCAATGTAGACGATTCTGGAAAACTGGTTCCGCGCCTTAAATTCCGCGGTAAGCGCAAGGTCATTCAGGGTATTGTAACCAAAATGGAAGAAAATGCAGACAATGGACTCTCCTACAGCGATAAATGCTATCTTTCACATTCTGCCTGTCTGGAGGATGCCGAGGCAGTCGCTGCACTGATTATCCAGAAATTTCCGCACTTAAATGGCAATGTGGAAATCAATGACATCGGCACAACCATTGGCAGCCATACCGGTCCGGGTACGGTCGCACTCTTTTTCTGGGGAAAAGAAAGAACAGAATAAACTGCAAAACTAAAACTTAAAATGAGGTGTGACTTCTCAGCAGTCACACCTCATACTATTTAAGCACCAATATGCTCGATTTTTAATTAACCGAAATATCTCTTGAGTAATCCCTCAAAAGCTTTTCCATGTCTAGCCTCATCTCTAGCCATCTCATGAACGGTATCATGGATTGCATCAAGGTTAGCAGCCTTAGCTCTCTTTGCAAGGTCAAACTTTCCAGCAGTTGCACCATTTTCAGCATCTACCCGCATTTCCAGATTTTTCTTGGTAGAATCTGTCACAACCTCACCAAGCAGCTCTGCAAACTTTGCAGCATGCTCTGCCTCTTCCCATGCAGCTTTTTCCCAGTAAAGTCCGATTTCCGGATAGCCCTCTCTATGCGCTACTCTTGCCATTGCAAGATACATGCCGACCTCTGAGCACTCGCCGTTAAAATTCGCACGTAAATCATCCAGAATGTCCTGGCTAACGCCCTGAGCAACGCCCACTACATGCTCTGCAGCCCAAACCTTTTCTTCGCTCTGCTGTGTAAATTTAGAAGCAGGCGCATTACATACCGGGCACTTCTCCGGTGCCGCATCTCCTTCATGAACATATCCACATACCTGACATACAAATTTCATCTTTTTTCCTCCTTATTATGTGCAGTATTCTCTGCCGTTATTTATTAGTAATGATTACTGTTATTATATTCAAGACATGACGTCCTGTCAATATGTTTTGAGAAAATTTTTCATTTTATTCAGATGCTATGCAAAAAATGTAAAATAAGAAAGCACAAGGATGCCGAGCACAATTCTGTACCAGCCAAACACCTTGAAGTCATGCTTTTTGATATATCCCATCAGGAAACGGATTACCACGATAGATACGACAAATGCCACAACGCAGCCCACAAACAGTATCATCCACTCAGCACCGCTGATGCTGGCTCCTTTCATGATAAATTTCAAAATCTTTAAAAGGCTTGCGCCAAACATGACCGGCACTGCCATAAAAAATGTAAACTCTGCGGCAGCCGTACGGGATACGCCGAGCAAAAGCGCTCCTACGATTGTCGAGCCGGAGCGCGATGTCCCCGGGAAAATTCCTGCTATCAACTGAAAGATGCCGATTGCAAAAGCAATGGGAAGCGTGATTTCATCTACACGCTTTATTCTGGGCTTCCATTTTTTATTCCGGTTCTCAATCACAATAAATGCAATACCAAATAAAATCAGCATAATTGCAACTGTCTGGTAGTTATAAAACAATTCTTCAAAGAGATTGTCAAACGGCATGCCGATGATAACCGCCGGAAGACAGCCAACAATAATTTTTATCCACACATTGATGACATCCATCCGCAGGATGCCTCCCTTTTTCCCAAACTGAAACGGAAATATCCGGTCGAAGTACAGCAGCACTACCGCAAGGATTGCGCCAAGCTGGATTACGACAAGAAACATATCCCAAAATGCCGGACTGACGTCCAGCTTTACAAATTCATTCAAAAGTATCATGTGTCCCGTACTGCTGATGGGAAGCCACTCTGTGATACCCTCCACAATGCCAAATAAAACTGCCTTTATCAGTTCTGCCAAGACGATTCCTCCTATTTCTTCTATTGATTATGCTTCCAGATAGGCAAGAATTTCTTCATATCTCGCCTTTGCGTCCTCATAGCCCTGCCGATACAGCGCCATCAGTTTTTCTTTGTCCTTTTCAATTCTGCCGATTCCACCATTTTCCTTTGGACGCAGTACAATGATTTCTCCCGCCTTTTCCTTTTTCTCTACCATATCCAATGTCCTGTTATAAGCGATATGACGATTTTTCATCAGCTCATATACCTTCGGATACCGCAGATACGCCACGCGGATGAGCGGCAGCAGCGAAGAAGGCTTTCTCCTGTAGCCAACCTCCTTGGTTAAAACGACAATATTTTTTTGATTGCCGTCCAGAATGGATTTCTGCAACGGAATCGCGTCTGAAATACCGCCGTCCAGATACAACTTATTTCCAATTCTTACATTTTTAGAAACCAGAGGCAGTGAGCTGGACGCCCGGACTGCTTCAATATCCGTCTGCATGTGCTTAAGACGCAGGTATTCGGCTTCTCCGGTCTCAATATTGGTAGCCACTGCATACGCCCTGCCCGGATAGCGCTCAAACGCTTCATAATCATAAGGATTCAAATAATTGGGAATCAGATCATAGCAAAAGTCCTTATTAAAAAGGTCTCCCGTCCGCAAAAGGCTGCTAAGGCTGCAATAATCGCGGCATTGCAGATAATCGATTCCTACGTGCAGCGCGCGCCCCTTTTGCCCTGATAAGTAGCTGCACAGATGACAGGCGCCTGCCGATACACCATAGCAGTCCGAAAATATAAGCTCCTTTTCCAGAAAAAATTCCAGTACGCCGCAGGTATACATCCCGCGCATACCGCCGCCCTCTAATACCAGTCCTGCCTGATACAAACTCATTCCTTCTTTCTTAACCTCTGCGCCTTCTGCCCTTGACAGTATATGCAGCGCAGTTTGATTTCATCGTTCTTTCTTATTTACATGGAACGCGATTTGGATACTCTGTTTCTACGAAGGTGCGCAGCGCAGCAATGGAACGCTCCACCTTTTCGGTATCAATACAATATGCCATACGGAAAAATCCCGGACAGCCAAAACCATCGCCCGGCACCATAACCAAATCATATTTTTTTGCCTTTTCGCAAAACTTTTTAGCGTCCTCCTCCAATGCTTTTGGGAAAATATAAAAGGTTCCGCCCGGCTCTACGAAGAAAAAGCCAAGCGCTTTTAATTCCCGGCAAAGGATATTGCGGTTCGTCTCATAGACGGATAAATCAGACGTCATATCAAGGTGCTCCGCTACAGTGAGCTGTATCAGGGATGCCGGACAGTTATGCCCGGTTTCTCTCGAAATCTGTCCGCACATCTGAACGATTTTCTCAGCATCCCTGCAAGCGGGATTTACCGCCACATAACCAATACGCTCGCCTGGAAAAGACAGCGATTTGGAAAAGGAGTAGCACATCAGCGTATCGTCATAGTACGCAGAAACGACCGGAGCATCTACGTTTGCAAATACAATTTCCCGGTACGGCTCGTCCGAAATCAGATAAATCGTATGGCCGTACTGCGCAGACCGCTCTGTCAGTATTCTCGCCAGAGTCTTTAGGGTTTCTGCGGAATATACGATGCCGGAGGGATTATTCGGTGTGTTAATCAAAACTGCTGTCACATTTTCAGATAGCATCTTCTCAAACGCCTGAAAATTAATCTGAAATGTCTCTGTATTGGCAGGCACGACCTTTAATGTCGCCCCTGTGCCGTTTACATAAGGAAAATATTCCGAAAAACAGGGGGCAAAGGTAAGCACCTCGTCTCCCGGCTGCGTTACTGCACGCAGAGCATGTGCGATTGCGCCAGCAGCGCCGGAGGTCATAAAAATATCTTCTTTTTTATAAGGAAGTAAAAACCGCTTTTCCAGAGAAGCGGCAACCTTTTCCCGTACTGCCGTAATCCCCAGCGACGGGCTGTATCCGTGCAGCTCCATCGGGTCTTTTTCCTGCAAAAGCCGTATCATCGTCTCTGTCACCGCTTTTGGCACCGGTACCGATGGATTTCCAAGACTGTAATCAAAAACATTTTCATATCCGATTTCCCCACCTCTCGCTGCCGCAAATTCTGACAGTTCACGGATTACGGATTTTCCCTGAAGCATTTTCTCATAATGACTGGCTATCATAGTACCCTTCCCTTCTGTATAAGCAGAGTTTGCAGGCAAACTCTTTTTCTTCATCTGATATGTTTTTAATAATAGTCTAAATATGGGACTTTGTCCAGTCAAAGCGGCGCGTTTTCTCAATATCAGCAGTTGACGGTAAGCTTAAAAAGTTCTATAATAAAAATAGCTATAGACCGATATTTTTAGGCATTTTGACAGGAAGAGAGACACATTATGAAAAGGATTACTTCCGAACAGCTCATACCAGGAATGGTCACTGCAGAAGATGTTTATGCGTTAAGCGGGCAGCTCCTTGTTCCAAAGGATGTTGCTTTGACAGACAGCCTGATTAAACAGCTTCAGCTTTATTCCGTACGTTCTGTCCGAATTGACGATACCAAAAAAGAGGAGCCTCCCAAAAAGAAAAAAGAAGAGCCTATTATGGGGGATGACGTTCCAGGTTTTGTTTCCAAGCTGCCGGATGAGGTTCGTAAGGTACGCGCCGAGCGTATCCGTGAATATAAGCAGGCTTTTGATACCGGCGTTAATTATTTTCAGGTTACCATCAATAATCTGGTTTCCAAAAATACAACACTGGACGTTCATACCGTTCTCGACCAGACTATGGCACTGATTGGAAAGAAGCATACGGACACCAGCGTTTTAGAAATGCTGATTTATATGAAGGAATATGATTCCAGCGTATATGCCCACTCAATCAATGTTTCTCTGCTCTGCAATATGCTTGCCCGCTGGCTGGAATATTCGGAAGAGGACTGCCGGATGGCTGCTGCCTGCGGTATGTTCCATGACATCGGCAAGCTGGCAATTCCTGACGAGATTATCCAAAAGCCGGGGCCCTTAACTCCCGAGGAACGCGCCATTATCAATACCCATGCGGAAAAGGGCTATCACATGCTGGAGGAATGGCATGTCAATGAGACAGTCAAATTGTCTGCTCTGATGCACCATGAGCGGTGTGACGGCAGCGGATATCCGCATAAATTAAAGGGCAGCCAGATTGACCGCTTTGCAAAGCTTGTTACAATCTGCGACATTTACAACGCCATGACGTCTGACCGTTCTTATCGTAAGGCAATGTCACCCTTTGATGTTATCGAACACTTCGAGGAAGAAGGGCTTCGCAAATTCGATACCCGTTCTATCCTTGTATTTCTGGAAAATACAGTCAATACCTATTTAAACTGTCCTGTACGTTTAAATAACGGCACCGTCGGCTATGTCGTATTCATTAACCGTAATCGTCTCGGCAGACCGATTATCCAGTGCGGCACCGAATTTATTGACTTGAGCAAACGCCGTGATCTGCATGTTGTAGAGCTGCTTCCGGTGGTATAAGTATTTTTTCATATTGCTCAGTATTTTCTAAATTCGTTTCTACCCTGTAAAATCCCAGCCTTTCCAGAAGCCTTCTGGAAGGCTGGTTTTCTTTTTCTATCCGGGCAAATACACGCTCGCACAGTTCTTCCTCCTCTGCATAAGCAAGTACCGCACTGCACGCCTCATAGGCATAGCCTTGCCCTCTGAAATCTGCGCCAAGCGCATAGCCAAGCTCTGCACCCTGCTCACATATTTCCAGTCCTGCTTTTCCAATAATTTTTCCCGTATCCCTTTTCTCTATAAGCCAGATACCACACTCATAAAATGCGTAGGTAAAACGGCAGTAATCCTCAATGTACTGTCTCTGCTGGGCAATATCAGCAAAGCCATCCCGCATATACCTTTTTATCTGCGCATCCAGATACAGCTCGCAGAGCGCTTCTGCATCCTGAGGCATCATTTCCCTGATTTTGCAGCGTCTGGTTTTCGCTATTTCCCAGGGCAGGTGCGCCAGTCTCCTGTAAATGCGTTCAAAATCCCGCTGCGTAAGCTCCTCCCACGCCTCCACTGCGTAAGGTGCCCCGCTAAAATCTTCCTGCCTGTTTTTCTCATTTAAAACGACTGCAGCCTTTTTTCCCTCTCCTATAAGGCGTTTTAAAAGCTCTGCATCATCCGTCAGATATAAAATATCCTTTTGCTTATCCACCGTTACCGCAATCTCCTGTAACATGCGCGCCCCTTTACGAAACTTAAATTTGCCATTATAATACCTGTTATAAACTAATTTTATCAGAAAGGAAAGCATCTGCTATGAAAAATCCTGTTATTACTGTCACAATGGAAAACGGCGACATCATCCGGGCTGAGCTTTATCCCGAAATCGCGCCCAATACCGTAAACAACTTTATCAGCCTCGTAAATAAAAATTTTTATGATGGGCTGATTTTTCACCGTGTTATCAATGGCTTCATGATTCAGGGAGGAGATCCTGAAGGCAGCGGCATGGGAGGTCCCGGCTACAGTATTCGCGGCGAATTTTCACAGAATGGCTTCCAGAATGATTTGAAGCACACAGAGGGCGTACTCTCTATGGCTCGAAGCATGATGCCGGATTCCGCAGGCAGCCAGTTCTTTATCATGCACAAAAACAGTCCACATCTGGACGGCGCCTACGCTGCTTTTGGCAAGGTAATCGAAGGCATGGATGTCGTTGACAAGATTGCTCAGTGTGCAACGGATTTTTCTGACAGACCGTTGGAAAAGCAGCAGATTAAGAGCATGACAGTGGAGACCTTTGGAGAAAGCTATCCGGAACCGGAAAGAGTGTAGGACATTTTCGTTTACTTTAACGTTCATATTTTATTTACATTTCATTTAAAGAAACTTAATTTGCATAACATTTTTTATCCAAATTCATATCTTATACTAAGAACATAAGATACAGCAATGCAAATTACCTACATTACTTATAAATAGCTTTTTCATAATAATGCCAAGTAAATTATTTACTTGGCATCCTCCCTTTTCAGGCCTTTTTATGTTTTTTCTTACAGGTACTGCCTGTAGAAAAATTTAAAAAAAGGTCTCTTTTTTTCTTGACTAAGCAGCTAAACTATATTACAATGAGTGCAATTACAACGGACGTAATAGCGTGCATCGCATTACGTCCGTTTTATTTTTTTAGCAGAGGAGGAAGTTATTATGACTACATTTTCAAACGCGGTTGCTGCCGTAGACAGTTTCGTATGGGGACCCATCATGCTGGTTCTTCTGGTCGGCACCGGAATCTTTTTGACAATCCGTACAAGATTTTTACCCTGGCGCAATCTTGGTTACGCCTTAAAGAGCACGCTGAGCAAGGAGGCGCGCCAGAAAAACGGTGAAGGTGATATTTCTCCTTTTTCAGCCCTGACAACAGCTCTTGCTGCTACTATTGGTACCGGTAATATCGTCGGCGTTGCTACCGCAATGGTTTCCGGTGGTCCCGGAGCACTTGTCTGGATGTGGATTTCCGCCTGCTTCGGGCTTACTTCCAAATTCAGCGAATGTATGCTGGCAATCAAGTACAGAGGCGTTAATGCTGACGGCGAAATGTCTGGCGGTCCGATGTATACTATGAAGAAGGCCTTCAAGAATAAAACAGCAGGCAGCATCTTAGGATGGCTCTTCGCTTTCTTTGCAGTTGTCGCTTCCTTTGGTATTGGTAATATGACACAGGCAAACTCCATTACCAGCGCTTTAAATGAGACCTTTGCTATTCCCGAATGGGCTATCGGCGTTGTTCTGACAGTGCTTTCACTCCTGATTATTGTCGGTGGCATCAAGTCTATTTCCAAAGTATCACAGGTCGTTGTTCCTGTTATGGCAATTTTTTATGTTATCGCTTCACTTATTGTTATCATTGGCAATATTTCTAACGTTCCGTCCGGTCTTTCTATGATTTTCAGCATGGCATTCAGCCCGCAGGCAGTCGGCGGTGGACTTTGCGGTACCATTACTGCTTCCATGATGAACGCAATGCGGTACGGTGTTGCACGTGGCGTATTCTCCAATGAAGCCGGCATGGGCTCCGCAGCGATTACCGCAGCAGCAGCAACCACCGACCACCCGGTTCGTCAGGCTTACATCAATATGACAGGAACCTTCTGGGATACCATCGTTGTCTGCACCATGACAGGTCTCGCTATTGCAAGCTCCGGCGTTTTGGGACAGATAAATCCGGCAACCGGCGAGCTGTATCAGGGTTCTTCCTTAACTATTGCAGCCTTCTCCACGATTCTTGGTCCTGCAGGCGGCTGGATGGTCAGCATCGGCATCACGCTCTTTGCCTTTTCTACGATTCTCGGCTGGGAATATCATGGTGAGAAAGCTTATGAATACATACTGGGAACGCATAAATACAATATGATTTACCGTGTTCTGTTTTCTCTCGTTGTTTATGTTGGTTCTGTCGCTACACTTGACCTCGTATGGAATCTCTCCGACATCGCAAACGCACTGATGGCTATTCCAAACCTTATCTGCCTGCTTCTTATGAGCGGTGAGATTGCAAAGGATATGATAGACTTCCAGGATGTTTTGAAAAAAGAAGGAAAGATAAAATAAGATAAGATAAAAAGCTCCCTTTTGCTAAGTCACTTACAAAAGGGAGCTTTCATTTACTGATTCTTTATTGGCTCATTTAAACCGTTCTTTATTTCTCTTTTACAAACCAGTGGAATATCTTTACAAATACTGCTTTTAATCTGCCCCATACGCCGATGTCCTCCGGCGCTTTTTCCAAATCCACTGTATTGTCGTCGTCATCGTCAATGCTGATTTCCTGCGTCCGCATGATGATCTGAATACTGTCCGGTGTCTTATTCTTATCAGAAGTAAAGGACGGGAAGGTTTCCTGCGTATCAATGTTCAGGATATTCGTTTCATCCTCAATCTCATCCAGTTCATCATCCACTGCATCCTTCATTGTGTTTTTCGCATCACGGAAAACCTCACTGCCGCCTGCAATGCCAATGCCGCTGTCCAAAATACCAATCATACCGCTTAAGCTTGAATTGATGGCTGCATCCATGCTCTTCTCTGTTGCATCCATCAGGCTCCGCATACTTCTGAGCGCCGTCTGCGTCGCTGTTACCGATACATTGGAATTGTCAATAAACTGCTGCGTTTCATCTAGCAGCATCAGGATATGCTCCTTATAATCCTGCGTGATATGTCCGCCAAGACTGTAGCTTTCGTTCAATACCTCGCTTGCCTTGTTCGTCAGATTGCTAAGCTCATGTACCACGCCTTCGGTATCTTCAACCACTGGAACTGCGGATTTCGTAAGTACACCTGCAAAGTTTGCAAGATAACCAACCTCTGCACCGACCAATACCGCTCCCGGGTCAGTTCCATAAATATTTTGTAAATCACTTATTATATCTTCTATCTCATCCTCTGTATCGCTCGCGCCATCCTTCATCTTATGCCGCAGATCCTTCAGGGAATCCTCAAGGTCTTTGGTTGCATCCTCCATGTCCTCAAGGTAATTATCCATCTCATAAATACTCTGACGGATGGTTTCAAGCTGATTCATTGCATCAATATAATCTGCTTTCTCAATCGCAGTCTGTGCCGAAAGGAGCGTCAGGCTGTTCTTAATTCCATCCAGCGAATTGATGGCTGCATCTGCATCCGCTTTTACCTGATCCCTGCCTGCGTCATAGGTCGCCTTTGCCTGCTGTGCAGACTGCACGCCCTTCTGGGTCTCTTCCAGTGCACCCTTCATAGTAACCAGATTGTCTAAAATGACATCCGCGCTGTCACTCATGGCGTCCATCGAATCCCGTACCTTATCCTTAACCTCCCGAATGTCACTGATTCTGTCAAGTGAGGAAAGCGTTGCAGGCACCATCATAATCATCATGCCAATGCTTTCAAAGCTGTTTGTTCCGATATCAATTCGAAAGGTTCCATCCTCACCAGGCAGCGCCATAAAAAGCACGACCTTTTTGGTTCCGATAGTCTGAAGCTGAGAGCCCGGCGCTTCCAGTGAATAATTGTCCTTATCCATATCCACCAGCGTTGCAACGGTAAGAATCATATTATTTCTATAATATTCCGGCGCTTTTTCATTTGGCGTTACTTCAATCAGCGTCGTTACCATGCCGCTTGCTCCGGCAAGCTCCTCTGCCTTACATTCCTTGCCGTTTAACTTATAGGTAATGTCAAAATTCCAGGGCAGCTCCCTTGTCAGCTTATCCGTCTTTCCCTCGAAGTAAAAACGTTCCTCATCCTGCCCGCTTAAGTCCCAGGTAACCTTTCCATCCTCAAGCGTCGGAGTGGCGCTGTTGCTCATATTGACAACATCCTTGTAATCGCCGTAATCGACGATTTGTGTATTGCCATTTAAGACACAGCCCTTTACAATATTGACTTCATCTACTTTTCCATAATAATCCAGATTTACATAAACAGATTCATCAACTCCGACTGCAGGTGCTGCCGCCTGCAAATCCATTGCTATGCTGCCTGCCGTCAAAATCGTTGTCAGGGCAAGTGCCGCCGCCCGTTTTCCGTATTTTCTATTCATCTTCATTTCCTCCCTTCTGCTCTGTCTGCTCCTGCTTTTTCTGCCTGCGCTGCGCAATGCGCGCCATAAGCTCTTTTCGCTTCTCATGCCGCTTTGCAGCACGCTTCCGCAGACGTTCCAGAGCCTTTTGATTCATTTTATCGGTAATGGCTTTTTCCTTAAATACCAGCGTATCGAATACCGTCAAAAGCGCCGGCACTGCAAGAATAACCATGCACATACTAATCAGACCGCCCCGTCCAATCAGGTGTCCAAGCGAAGAAATCGCGCTGACCGAGGAAATAAAGTAAATACCATAGCCCGCTACTGTCAGAATCGTGCCGGAAGTCAGAATAGAAAGAATACTTCTTTGCAGTGCATCCAGAGCCGCCTGCTTTTTCTCCATTCCATGCTCCCTGTTATAGATATAGTTATTGGTCAGCAGGATAGAATAATCTACCGTCGCGCCAAGCTGGATACAGCTTACAATGATAAAACCATTGAACATGAAGCTTTCGCCCTGTAAATACGGCACTGTCATGTTGATATAGGTCGCAATCGTAATCGGAATCAAGACAAGTATCGGAAGCAGGAAGGACTTAAAGGCAATTCCAACGACCACTGCTACCGCAATCAGTGAAATTACATTGGTTACTGCGTAGTCCGGCACCATGAGCTCCTTTAAATCCTGCGTGGACGGCGTATTGCCCACCACATAGGAATTTTCAGGATAATATTTCCGCACAATTGACTTGATTTCATCAGAGGTCTGGAATGCCAGCTCACTTTCTGTATCCGTTCTTGTATACATAAGCATCCGGGCATAATTTTCCGTCCGGAGCTGTTTTTCAATACTCTCCGGAACAATGCTCTCCGGAATACCCACTGGCAATACGTTTGCAATGCCCTTTACACTCTTGACATAATAGAGGTCTTCCAACTCACTTGCAAGGTCACGTTCCTTGATAGGTGTTTCATTCGGAACAATCACCAGATAAAGATTGCTTCTTCCAAACTTTTCCTCAATTTCCGCTGTATCTGCATATACCTTTGTACCCTCGCTCCTGCCAAGTGCACTGTTTCCAAAGGTAAAGCTGTTCATATTCTGCGCTACATAAGCCGGAACTACAACAATAATCATCAGCGCAAGCACCAGATAGCGTACCTTAAATACTGCTCTGGAAGCCAGCTTGAATTTCGGCATCAGGGTACGATGCTTTGTCTTTTCAATTAAATCGCCAAATCGAAGCAGCAGTGCAGGCATCAAAAAGAGCACCGTCGCTACACTGCAGATAATACTTTTGCCAAGCACCAGACCTACGTCCCTGCCGAGTCCAAACCGCATCGAAAGCAATGCCATAAAGCCCACAAAGGTAGTCATTGCACTCGAAAGAATGGAAACTGCGGATTCCTTCAAAGCGCCCGCCATTGCTTTTTCCTTATTGCCGGGCTTCGCTTCATTGCGGCGCACATAGGTATGTAGCAGAAATACCGAATAGTCCATCGATGTTGCAAGCTGGAGCACCGCCGCCACACTGGAGCTCATGAAGGAAATCGTACCCAGCATGATATTGCTTCCCATATTCAAAATAATGGCAATTCCCATAACAGACAAGAATAGCACTGGCTCAAACCACGAATCCGTCGTCGCACACAGGATAATCAAAATCAGAATGACTGCAACTGTCATAATAACCTGCATTTCCTTATCCAGCGTTTCCTCAAGAGATTTATTTTCTACCGCCGGTCCCGCATATCTGCCGCGTTCTCCCAGCATATCCTGAATCCTGCCAACCGCTTCCTTGGTCAAATCATCATTATCGCCCTTATCGAAGGTAACATCCATCACCGCGCAGCGATCCCTGTAGTAATCCTTTTCCGCATCCAGATCGATGAAGTCCTCCGTCATATAGACGTCCTCCGTCATCCATGTTACCATGTCAACGCCGTCGATATTTTCTATCCGCTGCTTGTACATATATGCTTCATAAATCGAAACATCCTTAATCATAATCCGCGCCGTACCGGGATAGCCGAACTCTTTTTCCATCAGGTCAATCGCAACCTTCGATTCTGCCGTTGCTGGCAGATATTCTGTCAGGTCATAATTTACTTTAACAAGAGGCGCATTGATTGCACTCAGAAAGATTAAGACTATGAAAATCATTTCAAAGAAATGCCGTTTTCTTACGATTGTCTTTGCAATTCCATCTGTTTTAAGCCGGGCAAGCCGCGCTTTCACCTCTTCGGGTCCTTCTTCCTTTCTGTGTGCAAGCTTATCCAGAAATATTTTCCATTTTTCAGTAAACAAGCAAGTTCCACCGCCTTCTGTATTTTTTCCTTGAAAAAAGCCTTAAAGCAATGCTTTTTCCTTCAAAAAGTATATTAAAAATTGGGATTTTATTACACATTCGGTTTGCCTTATTTGTAGCTTTTATTTATACATTATAAGCTATATGTATTTTATTTATTGATAGTTGAGAGTGATTATCAACTTTCCATTTCAGTATAACATAAAACGTTATAACACAAAACCTCCGGTGCCGCATAACTGCGGCAGCCGGAGATTCTGCATTACGACTATATAAATGAAAGGTTGAAATTAGCTGATTATTTTGATGCACCTTTTGGGGCATCTGGCATTTCTATTTTGCTTTGTCTGCAATCGCAGCCTGTGCAGCCGCAAGCCTTGCTATCGGCACCCGAAACGGACTGCACGATACATAGTCAAGCCCTATCTGGTGGCAGAACTCTACTGAGGACGGGTCCCCTCCATGCTCCCCGCAGATACCGCAGTGCAGCTCAGGCTTTACCTTCTTTCCTCTCTCTATCGCTACCTCCATCAGCTGCCCTACTCCACTTTGGTCAAGCTTTGCAAACGGGTCATTCTCTAATATCTTAGCATTGTAGTACGCCTCTAAGAACTTTCCGGAATCATCACGTGAAAAGCCATACGTCATCTGCGTCAGGTCATTGGTTCCAAAGCAGAAGAATTCTGCTCCCGCCTTTACGATCTCATCCGCTGTCAGCGCAGCCCTCGGTATCTCTATCATCGTTCCGATTTCATAGCTAAGGTCTGCCCCTGCCTTCTTGATCTCCTCATCCGCCGTCTCTTTTACGATCTTTCTTACAAAGGCAAACTCCTTATTGTCCCCGATTAACGGGATCATGATCTCAGGAACCAGTTTCCACTCAGGATGCTCCCCCTTTACCTTGATCGCCGCACGAATGACCGCTGCTGTCTGCATCCTTGCGATCTCCGGGTAGGTTACCGCAAGCCGGCATCCCCTGTGTCCCATCATCGGGTTGAACTCATGCAGGGAGTCGATGATCGCCTTTATCTCCTCCACGCTCTTTCCCTTTGCATCCGCAAGCTTCTTTATGTCCGCTTCCTCTGTCGGCACGAACTCATGTAATGGCGGGTCAAGGAAACGGATGGTGACAGGATTTCCCTCCATCGCTTCATATAACTTCTCAAAGTCTCCCTGCTGCAGCGGCAGTATCTTCTCAAGCGCTTCCTCTCTCTCCTTCGTCGTATCCGAGCATATCATCTCCCGGAAGGCATCTATCCGGTCGCCCTCAAAGAACATGTGCTCCGTACGGCACAGCCCGATGCCCTCTGCTCCAAGCTCCCTTGCCTTCCTTGCATCTGACGGCGTATCCGCATTGGTCCTTACCCTTAAGCTCCTGTACTTATCCGCCCATGCCATGATCCTTCCAAACTCTCCTGCTATGACAGCATCCACTGTTCGGATCTCGCCGTCATAGATATTTCCTGTGGTTCCGTCAAAGGAGATGACATCCCCTTCCTGGTATTCCTTTCCTGCAAGCGTAAACCTCTTGTTCGCTTCATCCATGATAATGGCTGAGCAGCCCGATACGCAGCAGGCTCCCATTCCTCTTGCTACGACCGCTGCATGGGAGGTCATTCCCCCTCTTACCGTCAGGATTCCCTGCGCTGCCTTCATGCCCTCGATGTCCTCCGGAGAGGTCTCAAGACGCACCAGCACGACCTTCTCTCCCCTTGCTGCCCATGCCTTTGCATCCTCTGCCGTAAATACAACTTTTCCGCATGCCGCTCCCGGCGCTGCCGCAAGCGCCTTCGCTATCGGCGTGGCTGCCTTTAAGGCCTTTTCGTCAAACTGCGGATGTAACAGCGAATCAAGGTTTCTGGGATCTATCATCGAAACTGCCTTCTCCTCGGTGATCATTCCCTCATCTACCAGGTCGCAGGCAATCTTGAGCGCCGCCTTCGCCGTCCGCTTTCCGTTCCTTGTCTGTAACATATACAGGTGCTTATCCTCTATCGTGAATTCCATATCCTGCATGTCACGGTAGTGGTCCTCAAGCGTATCGCAGATGTCCGTGAACTGCTTAAATACCTCCGGCATGATCTCCTCAAGCTTCGCTATCGGCTGCGGTGTGCGCACCCCTGCAACCACGTCCTCTCCCTGCGCATTTAATAAGAACTCTCCCATCAGCTTCTTCTCGCCGGTTGCTGGGTTTCTGGTAAAGGCTACGCCTGTTCCTGAGGTCTCCCCCATGTTTCCAAACGCCATCATCTGTACGTTGACCGCCGTTCCCCAGGAATACGGGATGTCATTGTCCCTGCGGTATACGTTGGCTCTTGGGTTGTCCCAGGAGCGGAAGACTGCCTTGACTGCTCCAAGTAACTGCTCCTTCGGGTCCACCGGGAAGTCCTCTCCGATCTTTTCCTTATATTCTGCCTTGAACTGCTCTGCAAGCCTCTTTAAGTCCTCTGCCGTTAGATCTACGTCCTGTTCGATTCCCTTCTCTTTTTTCATCTCATCGATGAGCTCTTCGAAGTATTTCTTTCCGACCTCCATTACCACGTCCGAATACATCTGGATGAATCTTCTGTAGCAGTCCCATGCCCATCTGGGGTTCCCCGACTTTGCGGAAAGCACCTCTACCACCTCTTCATTTAAGCCAAGGTTTAAGATGGTGTCCATCATGCCGGGCATGGACGCCCTTGCGCCGGAACGCACGGAGACAAGCAGCGGGTTTTCCTTATCCCCGAATTTCTTTCCCGTTATCTCTTCCATCTTTTCGATATGGTCCATGATCTGTCCCATAATCTCATCATTTATTGTTTTTCCATCCTCATAATACTGGGTACAGGCTTCTGTTGTGATCGTAAAGCCCTGCGGTACCGGCAGCCCAAGGTTTGTCATCTCCGCCAGGTTTGCTCCCTTTCCGCCCAGAAGGTTGCGCATATCCGCATTCCCTTCTGTAAATAAGTACACCCACTTTTTCATTTTACGCCTTCCCTCCATTTTTCTAATGCCTCATATTAGTTTATAGCCACTTATATATCTATTATGGGCAAAAAGAGCCAGCAGATTACATCGCCAGCCCTTTTCTCATGACAATTATTTATATTGCATCGATTATTTATCCTTGGTATCCAGGAAAAATTCGTATGCTTCCTTATCAGTAGCGCCCTTATGAACAATCATATTAACTGCCTGTGCCATAGCAACCGGATTGTGGCTCTGGAAGATATTACGTCCCATATCTACGCCTCTTGCTCCCTTGCTGATTACTTCGTATGCCAGAGTAAGTGCATCCTTCTCCGGAAGCTTCTTTCCACCTGCTACTACGATTGGTACCGGACATGCTGCTACAACTTCTTCAAAGTTCTCACAGTTATAGGTCTTAATGATGTTTGCGCCCATTTCTGCAAGGATTCTGGTTGCCAGCTTAAAGAATCTGTCCGTACGTTCCATCTGTTTTCCAACAGCAACTACGCCCATAGTCGGTACGCTGTAACGAATACCTGCATTGATTGTCTTTGACAGGTTATCAATGCTGGAAAGCTGACCGTCTGCACCGATAAAGGTCTGAACAGCCATACAATCTGCGTTCATTCTTACAGCATCTTCAATATCAACCGCTACAACTTCATGAGAAAGGTCGTCATTTAACATAGAAGATCCGGAAGTTGTACGAAGTGCGATTCCTTTACGGCATTCCGGTGGAACACAGGTACGCAGCGCTCCTCTTGTGCCCATCAATACGTCTACATACGGAATCAGCTGTGGAATAAGAATATCCAGTCTTTCCAGACCTGCTGTAGATCCCATAAAATAGCCATGATCGAAAGCAAACATCACTGTATTTCCGCTGACCGGATCAAAAATATTGGAAAGATGTTTTTTCATACCCCAATCCAAGTTATTTGCACCCTTTACGTGAAAGCTGCCCTGATTTGCAAAAGGTACATTGACCTTATAATCTTTTGCTACTTTTAATCCTTCTAAATCTGCCATTTTGTGTTTAGCCTCCTTAATTTTCTATGTATATTTTCTGCCAGATAAAAATTCCCGCAAGGGCGCACATTGCTATGCGCCCTGCGTGAACTCATACATATTCAACTACTTAGAAGTTATAGTCGTTTACATTGGACTCATCGAATACAACACGCTCCGGAAGAAGAACTACACCGTTGTTTACATCTGCGGTTGTATCGCCTTCTGTTAAGCAGTCATTTGCAAGGATTTCTACATCGCCGATACCAGGAACGGATACTTTGTCGCCAACCTTAACTTCGTTTCCTGCTGCAAGGTAAGCTGCAAGATAGCATCCTAAAGCGCCCTGGATACCACAATCCCAAAGACCCCATTCATACAGAACGCCTGCATCGCAATATTCCTTGATAGACTGAGGGCTTGCAAAGCCTGTGATTGTAATATCGTCTTTTGTAAGACCTTTGTTCTGAGCTGCCTTTAACTGTCCAGGAAGTGCTGTAGAGTCGTTGCAGATAATCAGGTCGATATCTGAATAAGCATCCAGAATAGCTGCACCTGTAGAAACTGCCTGCTCAGCATCCTGATTGGAGTAATAGTTGTCTGCAACCTTATTCCAGTTCGGATATTTCTCAGCAATAATCTTTTCACCAGCTACCTGCCAGGAGTTCTGGTCTGTAACTGTTGCCTGTGAATAATGCCATACATACTTAACTTCATCCTTTTCAGGATCAACGCCACGTTTCTTTAATGCGTCAACAGACATGTCAACCAGCATCTGTCCAAGAACTTCAGGAGTTCCCTGAGATACCATTAAGGAACGAGCATCAGACTCAGAGTCAGAGTCCCATGTACATACTGTAAGTCCTGCATCCTTTGCTGCCAGTAAAGCATCTCTTACACCAGCTGCATCTACAGTAGAGATACAGATTGCATCTGCACCGCTTGCTACTGCATTGTTAATTACCTGTACCTGGTCAGCAACACCAGCGGTTGCGCTTCCCTGATAATCAACTGTAATTCCCCAATCTGCCGCATATTTCTGAGCGCCATCATTTGCTGCCTCGAAGAATGCGTTTCCTGTTACCTTCGGAATAAATACAACTGTTTTTCCTGCAATGTCAGCGCCTTCTGTTGCCGCTGCTGCTTCTGTCTCTGCAGGAGCTGCTTCTTCTGCTGCAGGAGCTGCCGTTGTCTCCTCTGCTGCCGGTTCTGCTGCCGGAGCTGCTGTTTCTGCATTGCTTCCGCCACAAGCGGTCAATGAAAGTACCATTGATAAAGCAAGTACAAGTGACATAACTTTTTTCATCTTCATTCCTTTTTCCTCCTTTTTTCTATATTCAAAAGCATTTGCTTTGAATAAACTCATTTGTTTGCACGACTGGCATTCTTACTTTTCTTTTTTCAGCTTTTTGAAGAAAGCTGCCGTTTCCGGTCTGGAAACAATCGCACGTCCAATTACGACAACCAGCAGCAGAATGCCGACCGGAATATCGAGGTACTGCGTATTTACCTTGAAGCAGAGCGGAAGTCCAAAACGAAGGATTCCGATTACCAGTGAAGCAAGTGCTGTACCGATAACGCTTCCTTTTCCACCGGTACTAAGCGTACCGCCCAAAACAACCGCTGTAATAATGTTCAGTGTCAGGTTAGAGCCCAGATCACTCTTTGCCGTTCCAAGATAAGAGGTAAGCATAATTCCTGCAAGTGCTGCACTGATTGCAGATAATACATAAGTGCTTAAGATTACAAGTCTTGTATTGATTCCCGAATACTCAGCCGCTTCCTGATTGATACCTACAAGGAAAATGCTTCTTCCGTACTTGGATTTATGAAGCAGAATGTATGCAATGATAATCAATGCAATAAATACAAGCAGCTGGCTCGGTATCACGCCAAACAGTTTAAACTTTGAAATAATTTTAAAGTCATCCGGGAAACCGCTGATTCCCTGATATGCCTCTGTTGCAGAAAGGTTTGATACCAGAAGGGCAAAGCCTGCATATAGGAAGCTGCCACCCAGCGTAACCACCATCGCCTGTACTCCGCAGTAGGCTACGAAGAAACCGGAAAGCGCTCCGCAGAATGCAGCTGCTACAATCGCAAGCAGGGAAGCTGTCCAAATGTTCATGCCGCCATCCTGCCAGCCTACACCTATAATAATAGAAGTAAGACCGACAATGCTTGCCGCCTGTATATCAATACCGCCGGTAATCATAACAAAGGTAACAAACAATGCAATAAAGCAGATTGCAATAAAGTCATTTACACTGGCGAGCAGTACCCGCGGCATCAGGAATTTCGAATTTTTAGCGCCAAATATTACAAATTCCAAAAGCAAAACACCAAGGAGAAAGGTTTCCCAATTCAAAAACGCTTTTTTCATCTTGTTCATGCCTGCTCTCCTCCTTTTTCTTCAGTAGTATGCGAAGCTCTTGCAGATAAGCGTTCACGCCTGATCCGCTCTGCCGCATGACGCTGCATCAACGCATCTACTACTACAATTACAATCAGCATAACGCCGGTAATCGTATTATCATAATCGGACGAGAATCCCATAAATACCAGAATACGGCTGACGCTTGACATGATGACCGCGCCAATAGATGCGCCGATGACGCTTCCAAGTCCTCCTGAAAGGCTGATTCCTCCAATAACGCAGGCTGCAACCGCCTTCATTTCATATCCATTTCCTGCAATCGCAGTAATGAAGCCAATTCGTGATGCGTACAGAATACTTGCAATCGCTGCAAAGATACCGCAAAGGATATATGCTGTAATCTTGGTCCACATTGTCGGAATACCGACTAATGTAGCGCCGCCTGCATTATCGCCGACTGCAATAAAGTATTTTCCTTTTCTTGTACGTGTCAGTAGAATATGTATGATGATTACTGCAATAATCGTTACCAGATAATAGCCGGTCAAATCACCGAGCATTGTCTTGGAGGAGTATGCAGTAAACGCACCCGGAAGGTTTTCCACCCATGCTCCATTTGTGTATACATAAATCAATCCACGAAGCACGCCGTTGGTACCAAGTGTAAAAATCAGTGATGGGATATTCAGTACTGCAACACCCCAGCCATTTACCAGACCGATTACGGCGCCTATCAGAATACCAACTGCAAAGCAGAATACCCAGTTGTGACCGTCCCGCAGGAGTGAGCCGACAACCGATGCGGTAAATCCGAGGTTTGCGCCAACCGAAACATCAATTTCTCCAATGAAAATGGTAAATGCCATTCCAACTGCCAGCAGGGTAAATACTACGCTGTCATTAAAGCATGCTGCAATACTGGAAGGTGCCAGAAAGCTTATGTTGATACAGCCAACAATCGCAAACAGTATAATTAGAAATAACAGGCTGCTCGCTTCACGGGCTTTCGCAATTTTCTTTATATAATTCATGCTCCTGCTCCTTTCTCAGCCTTTACATCAAATGCCGCTGCCATCAGATTATCCTGATTGATTTCATCCTTCTGGAATTCTGCATTGATACGTCCCTGGAAAACAGATACTACTCTGTCAGAGAGTTCCACGATTTCTTCCATATCCGAAGAAATCAGAAGTACCGAAACGCCCTGTTTACGGAGCTGATGAATAATTGCATAAACATCTCCACGCGCGCCGGCATCGATTCCTCTTGTAGGCTCGTCCAGAATTACTACCTTAGGCTGTGTGGAAAGGCTTCTTCCAATTACGATTTTCTGCTGATTTCCACCGGAAAGGCTGCCGGTAAGCTGTGACTGTCCAGTTACCTTAATGCGGAAATCATCTATGTATTTTTGTGTAATCTCCTGCTCTTTCTTTTTATTCAGCAGGAATTTTCCCATTACCTTCTCTGACAAAAGTGCAGAAGTCGTATTGACTGCTACATCGGCAATTTTGAAAAGTCCATGTAAATGTCTGTCCTCCGGTACATAATTCAAACCGGCTTCCAGTACCTTTCTGGTGGATAAGCCTGTAATGTCTTTGCCATCCAGAATAACCTTGCCGCCAAGCACCTTGTCTCTTCCAAAAATCGTCGTCGCAAGCTCGGTCCGTCCCGCTCCCACAACGCCGGCAACTCCAAGAATCTCTCCCGGATAAAGCTCTAAGGAAATATGATTGAAGCCATAACCGCTGAAATCCTTGATTTCCAAGACCGGCTTCTGATTTTTATAATCAATTCCCTTGATGGTATCTTCTTTGCTTTCTTTTTCCTTCTCAGCATTTGCTGGAAGAAGTCCCCGCACAAGTGCTTCTTTGGTAAATTCGCTTACCACTCCACTCAGGGTAATTACACCGTCACGCATAATTGCAACGCTGGTGGAAATTTCGAATACCTCTGTCAATCTATGTGTGATATAGATAATACCAATTCCCTTTGACTTGAGATCCTCCACGCATTTGAAAAGGCTCTCCGCTTCATCGAACGTTAATGCACTGGTGGGCTCATCCAAAATCAGGATTCTCGCCTGTCTGAGCAGACCTCTTAAAATTTCTACGAGCTGCTGTTCTGCAATCGAAAGGCTGCTCGCCTTACGGCTCAGGTCGATGTTCCATCCGACCTCTTTCATCTGATCCACAAGTCTTTTATGCAGCTCCGCCGGTTTTTCTTCAAAACCAATGATGATATTTTCTTCTACCGTCATATTCGGAAAAAGCATCGGTTCCTGCGGAACCATGTAAATTCCATGTGCAAGAGCTATGGAAGGCTTGGTCAAATGCACCTGTTCGCCTTTGATATAGATGCTTCCATCATCAGGCTGATAGATTCCCATGATGATTTTCATCAGGGTACTCTTGCCGGCGCCATTTCCTCCAATCAATGAAAGGACTTCACCTTCTCCAAGCTCCATGTTGATGCCTTTCAAAACCTGATTTAGTCCGAAGGACTTATGGATATTCTGAATTGACAGCAGCATGTCTTTACTTTTCGACGCCTCAGTCTTTTGCATTTCCTTTCCCCCATTCTTTCATTGCAACATTTGTGTACTGTGCAATATTTTGTTCTGTACATCAATCATACGTGGTATCCTATCATTTGTCAATAGCAAAAACATTTTTTGATGAAAATATTCCTCGTTTTCTATAAATACTGTCCAGTTTGCACATTCCATTTTTTATATTTTTGGTTGTTTTTTCCTTTATATTAAAATTTCTTGTGTTATTTTGGTACTTATAGATTGACTTTTTACAGTGTGGTTGCTATACTGTCATTAAGATACTTTTGATTGTCGTGCAAACTTTTGTTTTGTAAATGGAGTATATTTTATCCTTTTATCTGTAACAGTTTTCTGTGATGAACGAGTTTCTTCTATATAAATAATAATAATGGTTGATGAAAGTTATAAACTGTTTGAGGTAACGCGCAATGTATGATGCTGCAATAGACTTTGAAGAAAATTTAATGGTGAAAATATCCTGGTATTATTATATGGAAGAGATGACGCAGCAGGCGATTGCCGACAGGCTTGGCATTTCAAGGATGCGGGTTATCAAGCTGCTGGAAAAAGCCAGACAGACCGGTGTCATACAGTTTCATATTTCTTCTTCTTTTGATAAGAGACATTCTCTTGAAGCGGCGCTGATGGAGAAGTATCACTTAAAGGACTGCTATGCGGTTCCGACAAATCCCGACTCTTCGGGTGTCAATGATACGATAGCCAAAGCCGCCTCTATTTACATAGGAAACCATATTACAGACAACTGTTATATCAACTTCGGATACGGCGATACCTCCTCCCGGACAATCGCCTATCTTGCCCGCAATCTGGAAACATCAGCTTCCTTCGTTTCTCTGACCGGCGGTGTCAGCTATTACCTGCCCAGCTCAGGCTCTAACATTTTTAATGCGAAGCTGTATCTGATTCCTTCTCCGCTGATTATGTCCTCACCGGAAATGGCAGCGGCAATCAGGCAGGAAAGCTCTATTAAAGAAGTATCCGATATGATAAAGCTGGCAAGCATGACCATTGTCGGCATCGGTGCGATGGATGATGATGCGACCATTGTGAAATCTTCGATTTTAAGCCACAATGACTTTCTTCTATTAAATATGAAGGGAGCCGTCGGAGATATTATCTGTCATTTCATTGATAAGGATGGCAATCTTGTAGACACGGAGGTTGATTCCCGCCTCGTCAGCGTTCCATTAAGCACGCTGAACCGACTTGAAAATGTTATCGGTGTTGCTGCGGGGACACACAAGGTTTCCGCTATAGCCGCAGCTTTAAAGGGTGGCTATCTGGATATTTTAATTACAGATGAACGTACTGCAGAAATGCTATGTCAAGAATAATCAATCTTATAGGAGGTAAATGCAATGGAAAAATATTTGATGGCGTTAGATGCCGGAACAGGCAGCATCCGTGCTGTACTTTTTGATCTGGACGGCAACCAGATTGGCGTTTCCCAGCAGGAATGGGAACACAAAACCGACCCTCGTTTCCCCGGCTCTATGGATTTTGACTGGGTACATAACTGGGAGCTTGCAAGCGGCTGCATCCGCGACGTATTAGCCGATACCGGTATTGATCCTTCTAAAATTGCAGCGATTTCAACAACCTGCATGCGTGAGGGCATCGTCCTTTATGACAAGGATTATCACGAATTATGGGCATGCGCCAATGTTGACGCCCGCTCCGACGATGAAGTTATAGAATTGATTCAGAAATCCCCCGAGCTGGAGCGTGAAATCTACAAGGTTTCCGGCCAGACCTATGCACTCGGTGCACTTCCTCGCATTTTATGGGTAAAAAACAAAATGCCCGAGCTTTATGAAAAAACTGCCTATGTAGGCATGTTTAATGACTGGCTGATTTTAAAGCTGACCGGCGTTATGTCTATCGAACCAAGCAACGGCAGCACAACAGGTATCTTTGACCTCGCAACCCGCGACTGGGATAAGAGCATTATGGAAAAATGCGGTTTGAAATCCGATATTTTCCCGCCCGTATATGAAAGCGGCACGGTTGTAGCGAATGTAAGCGAGGAAGCTGCCCACTTGACCGGACTTTGTGCAGGTACTCCTGTTGTAGCAGGAGGCGGCGACGCGCAGCTTGGCTGTATCGGCGTCGGACTGGTTTCTCCTTCCCAGGGTGCTGTTTTCGGCGGAAGCTTCTGGCAGTTTGAGTACAATACTGCTGTTGCCAAGACCGATGATGACTGCCGCGTACGTGTAAACTGCCACGCACTTCCTAATCTCTGGCAGTATGAAGCGCTTGCATTTTATCCTGGTCTGATTATGAGATGGTACCGCGATTCCTTCTGTCAGCTCGAAAAGCAGCTTTCCAAGGAGACCGGCAGAGATACCTATGATTTGATGAATGAAAAAGCAGAGAAAATTCCGGCTGGCTGCTACGGCATGTGCTGCACCTTCTCAGATGTCATGAATTACATTTCATGGAAGCACGCCGCACCAACCTTTACAAACTTTGCTTTAGACCCCGAAAAATTCAACCGCTACACCTTTTACCGCGCTATCATGGAAAATTCGGCAATGGTTACCAAGGGCAATATCGAACTGGTTGCTTCCGTTACCGGCGAATATCCAAAGGAAATCATTTTTGCTTCCGGCGCATCCAAGAGTCCTTTATGGTGTCAGATTGTATCAGACGTCTTAAACATTCCGGTACATGTACCGAATGTAAAGGAGGCGACCGCTCTCGGCGCCGCTATTCTGGCAGGAAAAGGCGTTGGTATTTATACTGATATTGAAGAAACCGTTAAAAAGGTTGTTAAGATTGAAAAGACCTATTATCCCAATGCAGAAAATGCAAAGGTATATGCAGAGCTTTATGATAACTGGCGTAAAATTTACGCAGCACAGCTCGAACTGGTAAATCAGCACATTACAAAAAGCATGTGGTCAGCGCCCGGCGTATTATAAGCTCAGGTGCACAGACCTTGCCATAATTTAAGGAGGATGAATTTATGTTTATTATTGATGAAAAAGACAAGGAATATCGTTTTGGTGACAGCGGTCCCAAATATCTCATGAAAGGCCCCCGCTCCAATTTTGCTATCGTACAGTTCCAGGCAGGACAGGATTTCAAGGCACATTACCACAACATTATGGAAGAAAATTTCTACATTCTGGAAGGCGAAGTGGACATCGAGGTTGACGGCGTTGCTCATACCCTGAAAAAAGGACAGATGATTCATATTGAGCCCAAGGAGGTTCATTATGTGATAAACCGTTCCAATGGTCCTGTAAAAATGGTGTCAACACTTGCTCCTTTCCAGGAGGTTGACAAGGTCGAGGTTGATTAAGCGTTATGACACAGGCTCTTTCTGTTCTTGAAATGGTATTTCCTGTTATCCTTATGATTTCTCTCGGCTATCTCTGCCGGGTAAAAGGATTTGTCAGCAAGGAAGGGCTTGCAGGAATTAAGGGAGTCATTTCCAACGTTACATTACCGGTAGTTCTTTTTCAGGCATTTTATACGACCACGTATTCCTTTAAAAGTGTTCTGGGCTTTTTAACCATTTTCATCAGCTGCTGTCTGGCACTTGCCGCCGGACATCTGCTGAGACGGTTGATTCCCGGTTATAAGCTCATGCCGTATCTTTTATCCGGTTTTGAAGTTGGTATGCTCGGATATGCTCTGTACGGACTGCTTGTTGGTACAGATAAGCTCTCTTATCTTGCAACGCTGGATATTGGGCAGGTACTTTTTGCTTATACAGTATATTTGACACTGTTGAAAAATGCTGCAGGCGAAAAGCCTACCTTAAAAAATATTATTATTGATATGTTTAAAAATCCCGCCTTTCGCGGCGTTGTGCTCGGCATGATTGTCGGCATTACAGGTCTTGGCAGCTATATCGCAGCTTCACCTGCAGGTGGTCTTTTCGAAAAAACGATTGCCATGATTACAGCGCCCACTTCAGGCATGATTTTGATTATCGTAGGGTATGAGCTCTCCCTGCGCAAAGAGCTGATTGCTCCGGTTGCAAAGACCATTGCTCTGCGGATTGCCGTTATGGGCGTTCTGCTTTGCATTTGTGCATTTATCATGTTCCATATCATTCCGTTTGATAAAAATCAATTTCTGGCAATGCTGCTTTTATTCTCTTTGCCAGCACCTTTTATCATTCCGCTTTATGCCGATGTGGACTCTGAGGGTGTGTATATTTCAACAACGCTCTCCATGAATACGCTCGTAACTGTTTTTATCTTTATTCTTTTATCAGTTTATACTTTAACTTAGCCCTCCATTCTGGCTTTTGGTTAAAAGGTATAAAAAATGTCCCGAAGATTACTTCGGGACATTTGTATTTTCTATTCCTTTTTATTCTTCCTTCTTCTCCGGCACGATAATCTCAATCGCCTGCTGCCGGCTGAGAATTTCTACCATCGTATGCTCACCGCCAAACTCTCCATCCAACGTCCATGCCACTGCTTCTGGTGCATGAAAAACGATACGGTCTGTCTTTGCATAAACGATGCAGTCCGATTCCTCCGGCTTCTCCGTTACCAGAGCCGCCATAATCTGATTCAGCTCCAGTGCGTTTTTCGGTCTGCGGATCAATGTCATTTCAAACAGTCCATCGTTTAGCTCCACATATTTTCCAGTGAGCTTTTTAAAGCCGCCAACCGACGTCGAATTGGTGATCATCCCAAAGAGAAATTCGCCTTCTGTCTGGTTTCCATTGTATTCCACCTGTAAATAATACGAGCGGACACTGGGCAGACGTTTCATGCCCTCTAAAAGATATGCGATATGACCGAGCACGTTCTTATAGCTCTGCGGCGTCTCGTAGGAAACCTCTGTAAAAATGCCAAATGCCGCAATGTATACAAAGGTATCTGCATTAAATGCGCCGATGTCGCAGGAAAAGCGGCTGCCGCTTACAGCAATCCTCGCCGATTCTATCATATTTTTAGGCAGACCAAGCGTATTTGCAAAATCATTGGTGCTGCCCGCCGGAATATAGCCAATAGGCACTCTTTTGGTACATTCCATCATTCCTGTCACGACCTCATCCAGCGTGCCGTCTCCGCCGCTGCATACCACCAGGTCATAACAGTTTCTTTTTTCTTTTGTTGCCCTGACTGCATCTCCCTTTTGCTTTGTTGGAGAAACCGTCACCTCATATCCCCCATCTGTAAGCGCCTCGATAATATCAAGCAGCTTATTGTGAATCTTTCCCTTGCCAGCATGGGGATTATAAATAAAAAGCAATCTTTTTTTCATTTCATCAGGAAGCCTCGCCGCTTAAGAATCTCTCTACCTCTACGCTTGCTGTTTTCTCATCTGCCCCTTCGCAGATTACCGTTACTTCTTCTCCGTTATTCAAACCAAGACTCATCATGCCCATAATGCTCTTTGCATTGATTCGCTTATCTTTGGTCTCCAGATATACCGTGCTGTCATACTGGCTTGCCACCTGAACCAAAAGAGCTACCGGTCTTGCCTCAAGACCATTCGAAAGCTGGATCTTAACAGATTTCTTTATCATAATTTCTCCTCCTTATTCTCCTCGGATTTCTTCCGCAATTTCACTCAATTTCCGCAGTCTATGATTGACACCGGATTTTCCAACCGGTGGATTTAAATATTGTCCCAGCTCCTTTAACGGCGCGTCTGGATATTCCAGTCGTATCTCTGCCATTTCCCGCAGATTTTCCGGAAGTGCGCCAAGCCCCCGGATACTCTGAATCAGAGTAATATCTTCTATCTGTTTTGCCGAAGCATTGACTGTCTTGGTAATATTTGCAGCCTCACAGTTTACCCTTCGGTTTATAGAATTGCGCATCTCCTTCACAATACGAAGATTTTCAAGGTTCATTAACGATTTATGGGCTCCAATTACATTCAGAAGATCAACAATCGCAGCGCCCTCCTTCATGTAAACCACAAAGTGATTTTTCCTGCCAATAATCCTTGCCTCTATCCCAAACTCTCCGATAATCTCCTGCAGCTGCTGCGCCTGTGAATCCGTACTGCATACAAATTCAAGATGATAGCTTTTTTCAGGATCGCTCATAGAGCCAATCGCCAGATATGCGCCTTTTAAAAAGGCTCTTCTACAGCAGGCATTTTTGATTAGCAATGGACTTACCAAGTCCATTCTCTGCTTTGCCCTGCCAGATGCGTCAATCAGCTTTAGCGTCTGCAAAATCCGCCGCACCTGCTCTTCATCCTCTATCTGAAGGCTGTAAGAACCTTTTCCAGTAATTTCAGTACATATATTAAATGATTTCTTAAGTAATGTAAAGCACTTTCTTATGAGCTGTCCGTTTTCCGTCTGAATCAAAAGCACCGTATTTTTAGCGCTCCCCCGTCTGATTCTGCCGCTGTAGCAGAAGATTGCCGCCAGCTCTGCAATCTGGCAATGGCGCGGCGGGTCTATATGCTGCGTAAGCTCTTCCTTTACTTCCCCGGAGAAAGACATTTCCTGCCTCCTGTGCTTATCCTATGCCGTTCTTGATGTCCCTGTGCAAAATTGTCAATCCATAATTGCCCTGATTGCGAAGCCGCGCATACAGTTCATTTGCAAGGGTAACGCTTCTGTGCTTTCCGCCTGTACAGCCAATCGCCACAACCAGCTGATATTTTCCCTCTTTTACATAGTTCGGAATCAAAAACAACAGCATGTCCGTCAGCTTTTCAATAAACTGCTGCGATACCGGGAAGCCCATAACATAGTCCTGTACCGCCTTATCATTTCCGGTAAGATGCTTTAACTCTTCTATATAAAAAGGGTTCGGCAGGAATCTGACGTCAAATACCAAATCTGCATCCGATGGAATCCCATTTTTGAATCCAAAGGACATTACCGTCACCATGAGACTATTATATTCTTCATTCCGGATAAAAATGCGGTCAAGCTCTTCCTTTAATTCCCGTGTCAGCAGATTAGAGGTATCAATGACATAATCCGCCTTTTTCTTCATATTCTCAAGCACGCTGCGTTCCCGCCGGATGCCGTCCTCTACCCTGCCGCCTTCATACGCGGCAAGCGGGTGCATTCTGCGGCTCTCCTTATAACGGCGGATCAGAACGCTGTCGCTTGCTTCCATAAAGAGAATTTCAAATTTATAGCCATTCTTTTTCAGGTTTTCAATGTAGTTTCCTGCATCCGCAAAAGACTGGTCCGTCCGCACGTCCAGTCCCAGCGCCACCTTGGAAACCTCTCGGTTTGGCATGGCAATCAATTCTACAAATTTTTCCAGCAAAGGAATCGGAAGATTGTCCACACAATAAAATCCCATATCCTCCAGCATTTTCAACGCGGTACGCTTGCCGCCGCCGCTCATACCTGTCACAATGACAAATCTCATCTGTCGTCACTTCCCATTTTACGGGTCAGAATTTCCCAAGCTTTACAATTTCCGGCTCCAGCATCACGCCAAAGCGTTCTTTTACCCGTTCCTGTACTTCTATCATCAGCTCCGCAACATCTTCGGATGTCGCGTTTCCTGTATTTACAATAAAGCCGCAGTGTTTTTCCGATACCTGGGCACCGCCCACACGTCGTCCACGCATGCCGCTGTCCATAATCAGCTTACCTGCAAAATATCCCTCCGGACGCTTAAAGGTACTGCCTGCGCTCGGATATTCCAGCGGCTGTTTTGCTCTCCGCCGCTGCGCAAAATCTGCCATTTTGGCAAGAATCTGTTCCGGGTCACCCTTTTGAAGCGAAAGCAGAGCTTCTACCACTACAAAGGGTCTGTTGCGGATTACACTGGTACGATAGCCAAATTCCATCGTATCACAGTCAAGCTCCATCAGTTCTCCATCCTCGTTCAATACCGTTACCTGTTCTACAATCTGCTTCATTTCCCCATCGTAAGCGCCTGCATTCATTACGATACCGCCGCCTACGCTGCCCGGAATACCGGAAGCGAATTCCAATCCGGCAAGTCCTGCGTCCATCGCCGCCTTTGCCGTCTTAGAAAGAAGCGCCCCCGCCTGCACGCGAATTTTTTCTCCCTCTATGGAAATTCCGCTCAGACCTCCGCCAATCTGAAGCACAACGCCCTGATAGCCTCTGTCGCTGACCAGAAGATTCGTTCCGTTGCCCAGCAGGAAATATTCATTTCCTGTTTTCCGAAGATACGATAAAATCCTTTGAAGCTGCTCCACACTCCGTATCTGCAAAAGGCAGTCTGCTTCTCCGCCGGTCCGAAAGCTCGTATGTCTGCTCATCGGTTCCTGAAAACAAATATCCTGCTTTTCAAAAACAGACTCTATATATTCTTTTAATGCCTGATTCACATTTGTCACCTGCGCTATTTTTTCTCAGCTTATGCCGTTTTTTACATTCTTATGCAAGGATCAGCTTTGCTGCGCCGCAGATACCTGCATCATTTCCAAGCGTCGCCAGCTCGAATTTAGCGTCCCGGCTGCCATGGAATACATACTTTTGATAATTCTTCTCGATAAAGGTAAACAGAATATCGCCAGCCTTGGACACGCCGCCACCGATGACAAAGGCTTCGGGATTTACCACGCCTGCAATCGCAGCCAGTCCTTTTCCAAGATAATCGCCAAATTCCTCCGCTATCTGGATTGCCACATTATCGCCAGCCTTTACTGCATCAAATACTGCCTTTGCCGTCACTTCTCCATCCCGCAGTACAGAAGCCTCCTTCGTTGCCTGTAGTTTTCTGTTTGCCAGACGCACGATTCCTGTTGCAGACGCATACTGCTCCAGACAGCCGTGATTGCCACAGCCGCAGGCATCCTCTTCGTTGTCCTGAATATGGATGTGTCCAATTTCGCCGCCAGCTCCCGTTGAGCCGCTCAAAATCTCTCCGTTAATAATGACGCCGCCGCCTACGCCGGTTCCAAGCGTTACCAGCACAAGGCTGTGATAACCCTGTCCGCCGCCCTTCCACATCTCGCCAAGCGCTGCAACATTTGCATCGTTTCCAACACGAACCGGAAGTCCGCATAAATCTGCAAGCGTATCTCTGACGCTGAAAGTATCCCAGTTTAAGTTAACCGCACGATATACCGTACCATCCTTATCTACCGGGCCGGGCACTGCAATGCCAACTCCTGTCAGTTCTTCCTTGTCAATCTTTTTCTCTGCCAGCTTATCAGAGAGTGCTTTTGCAATATCCGGCAGAATATGGCTTCCATTGTCCTGTGTTCTCGTCGGAATCTCCCATTTTTCAAGGATATTTCCCTCACAGTCAAACAGACCAATCTTTACCGTCGTGCCGCCTACATCCACACCAAAGCAATATTTTTTCATCGTTTACAACTCCTCCACCCTTTTTTATTCATCGTCTTCATCGCGCCGCTTTGCAAGAGAATTCTGCACTCTCGTATACAGCTCCTGCGCCGCATTATAGCCCATCTTTTTCTGTCTGTGATTAACTGCCGCAGATTCGCAGATAATCGCCAGATTTCGTCCGGGACGAATCGGAATGTTATGGCAGACAATCTTATTTCCAAGATATTCTGTATACTCCTCTTCCAGTCCCAGTCTGTCATACTCTTTATCCTTATCCCACTCTTCCAGCCGAATGACCAGATCAATCGACTGTGTATCCTTAACACTCGATACACCAAAAAGGGTCTTTACATCCACAATACCGATACCGCGCAGCTCAATAAAGTGCTTGGTAATATCCGGTGCAGAGCCAATCAGCGTATCGTCGCTGACCTTGCGCAGCTCTACGACATCGTCCGTAACCAGACGGTGTCCTCTCTTAATCAGCTCAAGCGCAGCCTCTGATTTTCCGATTCCGCTTTCCCCTGTAATCAATACGCCCTCGCCATATACATCGACCAAAACGCCATGTACGGAAATGCAGGGAGCAAGCTTTACATTTAACCAACGGATAATCTCCGCCATAAATGCACTGGTCGCCTTCTTCGTCATCAGCAGCGGCACCTTATGCTTGATTGCCAGTTCTTTAAACAAGGGGTCTGGCTGCAGTTCACGGCAGAATACGATTGCCGGCATCTCACAGGCAAGGAGCTTATTATAAATCTCCTCTTTTCTATCTTCGCTCATGCCCTCCATATAGGTGTACTCCACAAAGCCAATCACCTGAAGGCGGGTCGTTTCAAAATGTTCAAAATAGCCCGCAAGCTGAAGCGCCGGTCTGTTAATATCCGGCTGTGTAATCTTAATCCCTTTGATGTCAAGCTCGGGTGTCAGATTTTCCAGTTTCATTTTTTCAATGATTTTCGATAACTTTACAACTGCCATATCCCTTGTCCATCCTTTTTTTATTATAAGGCTCTCACAGCCCCATTATTTTTAGTATAGCATGAATACCGTACAATTACGATAGGGAATTACTGTTCTTCATGGAAAAACTGGTAGATTGCGGCAGCGCAGCGTTTGTCAATCTCAGGAATTTCCATAAGCATCTCCACATCGGCGCACCTGATTTCCTCCAGAGACTTAAAATGCCGCATCAGCGCCTTGCGCCTTGCCGGTCCGACGCCGCTTATATCATCCAGAACGCTTTTTACCTGCCCTTTGCTGCGCAGAGAGCGATGATATTCAATCGCAAAGCGATGGGCTTCGTCCTGAATACGGGTAATGAGCTTAAAGCCCTCCGAATGACGGTCAATCGGAATTTCTACATTATTATAATACAGTCCTCTCGTCCTGTGGTTATCATCCTTTACCATGCCGCACACCGGTATGGAAAGCTTCATCTTTTCCAGCACGCCAAGTGCAATATTGACCTGCCCCTTTCCGCCGTCCATCAGCAAAAGGTCCGGAAACCTCGTAAAGCTTCCAAATTCCTGGTCAAGATTCTGCTCCCGCCGTCTCTGGCCTTCCTCCATTCCATGCAGGAAACGCCTCTCCAATACCTCCTGCATGCAGGCATAATCATCAGGTCCGCTGACAGAACGAATCCGGAATTTTCGGTAATCGCTCCGCTTCGGCTTTCCCTTTTCATAAACCACCATAGAGCCGACGTTGGCAAAGCCGCTGATATTGGAAATATCAAACGCCTCCATCCGCTGAAGCTTTTCCAGTCCGAGCAGCGCCGCTATCTCCTTGACTGCGCCAATCGTCCTGCCCTCCTCGCGCTTGATTCTCTCCTTGTCACGTGAAAGCACAAGAGCCGCATTCTGTGCCGCAAGCTCCACCAGCTTTTCCTTGCTGCCAATCTTTGGAACCCGGATATATACCCTGCTGTTTCTGCGCTCACTCAGCCACGCCTCTATGATTTCCCGCTCTGCAATCTCCATCTGCAGCATCAGCTCTTTTGGGATGAATGGAGTCCCTGAATAAAACTGCTTTACAAAGCTCTGCAAAATATCGGGCTTGGATTCATCCGACACATGTGTCATATAGAAATGCTCCCGTCCGATCAGCCTGCCATTTCTGACAAAAAAGACCTGCGCTACCGCGTCTGCTCCGTCCTTCGCCAGCGCAATAATGTCCTTATCATCACCATTTCCCTCTATCTTCTGTTTCTGGGAAACACTGCGGACGCTCTGTAAAAGCTCTCTGTAGCGAATGGCTTCCTCAAAATCCAGATTTTCCGACGCTTGTGTCATTTTTTCTTCCAGTTCTTTTAATATCGGCTGATAATTACCATTCAGGAAATCAAGCGCCTTCTCAACCTGCGCCCCGTATACCTCCTTGGGAATAATTCCCCGGCAGGGCGCCATGCAGCGTCCGATATGATGGTTCAGGCAGGGTCTGTCCGCGCCAAAATCTCTTGGAAATTTCTTGTTGCAGGTTCTGAGCTGATACAATCTGTTAATCAGCTCTATCGTATCCTTAACCGCTGCTGCACTCGTAAAGGGTCCGAAATAACGCGATTTATCCTTTTTCATCTCGCGCGAAAACAAAACTCTCGGATACTCCTCTCCCACCGTTACCTTAATATAAGGATAGGTCTTATCATCCTTCAGCAGGGTATTATACTTCGGACGGTGCTCCTTAATCAGATTATTTTCCAGCACCAGCGCTTCCAGCTCGGAATCCGTAACAATATATTCAAAATGGTCGATAAGCTTCACCATTTTATCAATCTGCGGTCCTCTGCCGATATTGGGACGGAAATAGGACCGCACACGGTTATGAAGATTGATTGCTTTTCCAACATACAGAATCGTATCCTGCGCATCGTGCATAATATAAACGCCCGGCTGCTTTGGCAGCTTCTTAAGCTCTTCTTCTATGTGAAACACCGCTCTTTTCTCCATCCTTTCGTATTTTCTGCTGCATAATGAAAACTGCTGCAGGGGCAATGCGATGCAGCAGTTTGCTTTTATGCAATGGGAAATTTCTTCTTATTCTTCAGTATCTTCCAGCGCTTCCGGTGTCGGCGCTGCTTCTGGTGCTGGTGCAGCTTCTGATGTCGGCGCAGTTTCTGATGCCAGTGCAGCTTCCGGCTCAGGCTGCTGGGCTTCTTTGCGCTCTTCCTTTTCCTGATTTTCAGCTTCAGTTTCAGGCTCCCCGCCCTCCAGTGTTATATCCTCAAGCGCTTCGGAATTATCCTTTTCGCTTTCCTTTTTTTCGTTCTGCGGAAAATCGATTTTCTTTTCCTGCTGTTCCTTTGTCTCTATCGCTTTTCCGCTTTCGTCTTTTTTTTCTTCCGGCTCCGGAATCCCCTTGATTTCCCGGTAAATCTTCATGAACTCTTTTCCGGTAATCGTCTCCTTCTGAATCAGGAACTCTGCAAGCTTATCCATAACCTTACGGTTTTCCTTTAACAGACGCTTCGCTTCCTTATAGCTGTCCTTCAAAATCTTCATGACCTCAGCGTCTACATCCGCCGCTGTCACATCAGCGCAGTTCATCACTGTTCTGCCGTCCAGATAACGGCTTTCTACAGATTCCAGCCCAATCAGACCAAACTTTTTGCTCATGCCGTACTGCGTTACCATGCTGCGGGCAATGCTTGTAGCCTTCTCAATATCATTCGATGCACCAGTCGTAACCGTATCAAAGACGATTTCCTCCGCCGCCCTGCCGCCAAGCAGTCCGACAATCATATCCTGCAACTCTGCCTGCGTATTCAGATATTTTTCTTCCTCCGGCACGTGCATCACATAGCCAAGGGCTCCCATTGTTCTGGGAACAATCGTAATCTTCTGCACAGGCTCGGAATTTTTCTGAAGCGCACTGATAAGAGCATGACCCACCTCATGATAGGAGACAATCTTACGCTCCTCCTTGCTCATAATACGGTCTTTTTTCTCTTTTCCGACCAAAACGACCTCAACCGCATTGAACAGATCCTTCTGGCAGACATATTCTCTGCCTTCCTTAACCGCGTTGATTGCCGCTTCATTTATCATATTGGCAAGGTCAGAGCCTACTGCGCCGCTCGTTGCGAGCGCAATCGCATCAAGGTCTACCGTTTCATCCATCAGGACATCCTTTGCATGTACCTTCAGGATTTCCACACGTCCCTTTAAATCCGGCTTGTCTACGATAATCCGTCTGTCAAACCGTCCCGGACGCAGCAGCGCCTTGTCCAGAATCTCCGGTCTGTTCGTCGCTCCCAGAATCAGAATACCCTTAGAGGAATCAAAGCCATCCATTTCAGAAAGGAGCTGGTTCAATGTCTGCTCACGTTCCTCATTGCCGCCTCCGTATTTGGAATCACGGCTGCGTCCAATCGCATCAATTTCATCGATAAAGATAATGCAGGGCGCATTTTTATTTGCTTCCTTAAATAAGTCGCGGACACGGGAAGCACCCACGCCGACATATAATTCTATAAAATCCGAACCGGTCAGAGAGAAAAACGGCACATGCGCTTCTCCTGCCACTGCCTTTGCCAAAAGCGTCTTACCTGTACCAGGCGGTCCTACCAGAAGCGCACCCTTGGGCAGTCTCGCACCGATTTTGACATAGCGTCCGGGATTGTGCAGAAAATCAACGACCTCCTGAAGGGATTCCTTTGCTTCATCCTCTCCCGCAACATCCTTAAAGGTCACGCCGGTTTCCTTCTGGACATATACCTTGGCATTGCTCTTGCCAACACCCATAGGTCCACCGCCGCCGGACATTTTTCTGAATAAAAAGCTTAACAGAATCCAGCACAGCGCAATCGGCAGCACATAAGTCAGCAGAATCGATAAAAGAAAGCTGGAATTGTCTGGAATGTCTCCCACAATCTCCACATTTGCCGCCAGCAGACGCTGCGTCAGGCTGTCATCCGATTCTACCTTTCCGGTATAATAGGTCACTGTCGGAGTCTGATATAACAGACCCTTTTTCTCTTCCGGCTGCTTTGGCAGAATCGTCAGCTGGTCTGTGCCTATTTCTACGCTCTCCACCTGTCCCGCTTCTACCATACTGATAAATTCATTGTATGGAATTTCACGGTTGGTCGCACTGTTCATGATTTTCATAAAATAGCTCATGCAAAGAAGCGTCACAAGTGCGGCTACCAGCAAAAGCAAAAGACTCTGCCGTCTTGGATTCTGATCCCCCTGACCGCCGTTTCTGCCGCCGCCATTTCCTCTGCCGCCGTTTCCGCCGCTTCCATTATTTCCACCATTTCCGTATTGGTTTAAATTTCCGTTATCCATTGTTTCCTCCCGTCCTTCCGCTCCCGCCGTATTTTGGCAATTTCTCCGAAAGACTGTTGTTTTTATTATAGAGACAGTGTTTTCATAAATCAAGTTCCATAAAATGAAAAAATGATTAAAAATAAGGAAAGTCCTAAAACATTTGTAAATTTTTTATCATAAAGAGTAGTTTTTTCTCCCTGCCCGTGATACAATCTATAAATATTGAGGAGGAAATCACAATGCCAGTAAAATACGTGTTCGTAACCGGCGGCGTCGTATCCGGTCTGGGAAAAGGCATTACTGCCGCTTCTCTCGGAAGACTGCTAAAAGCTCGTGGTTACAAAGTAACGATGCAGAAATTTGATCCCTATATCAACATCGATCCGGGTACCATGAACCCGATTCAGCACGGTGAAGTATTCGTAACCGATGACGGTGCGGAAACCGATCTGGATTTGGGACATTATGAACGTTTTATCGACGAAAGTCTCGACAAAAATTCCAATGTAACGACCGGTAAGGTTTACTGGTCTGTTCTGCAAAAGGAACGCCGGGGCGATTATGGCGGCGGCACCGTTCAGGTTATTCCTCATATTACAAATGAAATCAAGAGCCGTTTCTACCGTAATTTTACGGACAAGGAAACGCGCATCGCCATCATAGAGGTCGGCGGTACGGTCGGTGATATCGAAAGCCAGCCGTTCCTTGAATCCATTCGTCAGTTCCAGCATGAGGTCGGCAGGGAAAACGCCATCCTCATCCATGTAACGCTGATTCCTTATCTGCGGGCTTCCCAGGAAATGAAAACGAAGCCGACGCAGGCAAGCGTTAAGGAATTGCAGGGAATGGGTATCCAGCCCGACATTATCGTATGCAGAAGCGAATATCCGCTGGGACAGGGTCTTAAGGATAAAATTGCCCTCTTCTGTAATGTTCCCAATAACCGCGTATTACAAAACCTCGATGTAGAATATTTATATGAAGCGCCCCTTGCAATGGAAAAGGAGCATCTGGCACAGGTTGCCTGTGACTGTCTGCAGCTTGACTGTCCTGAGCCCAATCTTAAGGACTGGGAAGAAATGGTGGATGCGCTCCGCTCTCCTACGCAGGAGGTTACGATTGCTCTTGTTGGAAAATATACCCAGCTTCATGACGCTTATATCAGCGTTGTCGAAGCCTTAAAGCACGGCGGTATCTCTCAGCGCGCCACTGTCAACATCAAGTGGATTGACTCAGAGACCGTTACCGATGAAAATGTTGATTCTCTGCTTGCAGATGCAGACGGCATCCTCGTACCGGGCGGCTTTGGCGACCGGGGTATCGAAGGCATGATTAAGGCAATTACCTACGCAAGAGAGCATAAGGTTCCTTATCTGGGACTCTGCCTCGGCATGCAGCTTTCGATTGTAGAATATGCACGGAATGTCGTTGGCTTTGCAGATGCACACAGTATTGAATTAGACCCGTCCACAACGCATCCGGTCATCGCTTTGATGCCTGACCAGAATGATGTAGAGGACATTGGCGGCACCCTTCGTCTTGGCTCCTATCCCTGCGTACTGGACAAAGCTTCAAAGGCTTATGCCCTTTACGGGGAAGAAACCATTCACGAAAGACACCGTCATCGTTATGAGGTTAACAATGATTACCGCAACGTCCTGACTGAGCATGGCATGATGCTTTCCGGTTTTTCTCCTGATGGACGTATCGTGGAAATGTGCGAACTGCCGCAGCATCCGTTCTTTGTGGCAACGCAGGCGCACCCTGAGCTGAAATCCAGACCCAACCGCCCGCATCCGCTGTTCAAGGGCTTTGTAGAGGCAGCGCTTGTGAAAAAGGCTAATGGCTAAGTTTGAAAATAAAAAAGAGTTTGCTTACAAAAAGAGGCTTTGACAGTAATGTCAGAGCCTTTTTACATATCTGCATTTTTTTGTCGAACCCCGGCGCTCTTTTCTGAATATCATATTAAATAAAATGACAAAAAGTGATTTTCAGGAGCCGCCTATGTTTTTTCTCTCTTGCCTTATGTTTGCCTTTTCCGTCAACATCGACGCCTTTTTGGTCGGAGTTTCCTACGGCATCCGCCAGATACACATTCCATTGCTGCAAAACCTCGCCATCAGCTTTATTTCTCTGCTGGGAACGCTTCTCTCCCTGTTTTTGGGGCGCAAGATGCTTTCCCTGCTGCCTGCGGCGCTCGGCGATTATCTCGGCAGCGGTATCCTCCTGCTGCTGGGTGGTTTTTATATCGCAAAATCCCTGTTTTTTCCAAAAAATGACTTGCATGCTGAAGAGCTGCAAAAAACGCTCTCGCCCAAGGAAACGCTGCTGCTTGGCGCAGCTCTCTCTGCCAACAATATGGGCATCGGCATCGGCGCAAGTATTCTGGGCTTTGCCCTGCTGCCTGCGGCAGCCATAACCTTTATTACCGCCGTATTATTTTTATTTGCAGGCAACCGCTTGGGAAATATTTCTCTGCTTCGCATCTCCAAGCGCTACGCCGACACGCTCTCCGGCGGCATGCTGATGCTGCTTGGAGTGCTTGCTTTATTTTATTAAGCGCCCGCTTTTATTTTCTTAGAAGGAAGACATTCCCGGATTAACGTTTCCAACTTCGCCGATTCGATGGGCTTTGCCAGATATGCGTCAAAGCCCTCTGCCAGATAACCCTCTTTCGCACCAACGACAGCATTTGCCGTCAGGATTACCACCGGTACATCCTTACACAGATTTTTACGTTCTCTTCTAATTTGATGCAGCGTTTCGATACCATCCATATCCGGCATCAAATGGTCCATAAAAATCAAATCAAAGCGCTGCTCCCGCGTCAAATCAAGCGCCTCCATACCACTCTGCGCCTGTGTTACCTGTACCTGCGTCCGCTTCAGCAGAGCGGTAAAGACGCGCCGGTTCATCCTGTTATCATCCACGATCAGAATCTTTGCATCCGGCGCTGTAAAGCAGGCATCTGGCGAAAATTCCTTTGGCAGGCGCCGTTCCCATTCCTCAAAGGTGCCAACCGGAGCCGGATTTATAATCTTTTGTTTCACAGTAAAGGTAAAAGCGGAGCCCTTTCCATATTCGCTCTCAACCAAAAGCTCCGAATCCATGAGCTTTAACAAAGAAAGCGTAATGCTCATGCCAAGTCCGGTTCCTTCTATATTATGATTTCTCTTTTCCTCAATCCGCTCAAATGCAGCAAAGAGCTTTTCCCTATCCTCTTTCCGGATACCGATTCCGGTATCAGCTACCCGTACCGTAAGCTCCTGCACACCGTCATGCGCTTTCCCGCTGACCGTAAATTCCACCTTACCCTTTTCGGTATATTTTACTGCATTTGTCAAAAGGTTTGTAATTACCTGCTTTATCCTGACATTGTCCCCATATAATACAGATGAAAGCGCAGGGTCAACATTGAGCACAAAGAAAAGACCTTTTTCCTTCGCACGCTGCGCAATCAGATTATATAAATCCATAATGGTATCTGAAAGCGGATATTCTACCGGCGTAATCTCCATTTTACCGGATTCAATTTTGGAAAAATCCAGAATATCGTTGATAATGCCAAGCAGGGATTTGGCGGCATAATGCACATCCGCCGCATAGGAAGTAATCGTTTCCTCCCCGCTCTCTCTGAGAATCATTTCATTCATGCCGATAACGGCATTGATAGGCGTCCTGATTTCATGCGACATATTTGCCAGAAACCTTGATTTTGCCTGATTTGCAAGATCTGCGCGCCTCTTTTCCTCGATCAAGCGTTCAATCAGATGAACATCCGGACTTTCTACCGTCATAAAAAATCCTAAATTTACCAGAGCAATCCCCATGCTGGAAATCAGCGACAGCGGTACAACCGCCTGATAAAGCGTAATCCCGACCTCGCATAGCACCGTAAGCAGGACAATCCTGCGTTTCTGCGGCGGAATCTTTTTATAACCACGCACCAGAAAATAAAAGGTCAGCCCTGTATACAATGCAACACTGAAATACGCCATGTTTGCAGCAGGCCCGCAGGAGTAATTCCCCTGTGGCGTAACCTGATAGCGCAGCGGCAGACCACCGACCAGAAGCGCTGAAATGACTAAGGGCAGGCACCACCACCAGCTCACTGCCCTGCTCTCGTCTATCATCAGTATAATGTAAACAAAAATCAGATAAATGACCGCTACCAGAGAGGTGATAAAGAGCCTGTGCGCAACGTCATTCCAGACCTTCGGCACAGTCTGCAGGTGATTGACTGTATAGACCGTAAGCATATCCAGCAGAAAATAGATGCAGGAAAGCACCAGAAGAATCGAATAGACAACATGCGACCGCGTTTTCACTCTTCTGACGCAGAAATAGATTGTCATAATGAAAAATGTCATCAGCAGACAGCCAACCTGTAATTTATACACTCTTATCCCCCTGTCATGAATCTTCGATTCACGATATGCGCCTTATGCTGCACACTCGCCATACAGATACTTTTTCAATTTCATCATAACACTTGCCTTTATCTGCCTCAAGGGGAATGGGCGAAAAAAACTATGCGTCTTTCCTCAAATACCGCGCTGTGATGGTGTCTGCTTTCTCAAGCATTTCACCTGGCGTTCCCTGAAAAACAATTTCACCACCGCCGCTGCCACCATCCGGTCCCACATCAATAATATAGTCCGCCATCTTCATCACGTCGGTATTATGTTCAATTACCAATACCGTATTGCCCCGGTCTACAAAGCCGCCAAGAAGCTGCATGATTTTTTCAATGTCAGAAGCATGCAGTCCTGTTGTCGGCTCATCCAGCACAAAGATTGTTCCTTTTCTGCCAAGCTCCTTTGCCAGCTTGATTCGCTGCCGCTCACCGCCAGATAAAGTCGAAAGGGGCTGTCCTAAAGAGAGATAGGAAAGACCGACCTCCATCAGCGCATCCAGATGCTTTTTAATTTTCCGGTTATCCGCAAAGAAGCTTCTCGCTTCCGATACGCTCATTTCCAGAATTTCTACAATATTTTTTCCTTTGTAGGTCTTTCCAAGCACCTCCTTACTGTAACGTTTTCCCTCGCAGGCCTCGCAGACCCGCGTTACCGGTTCCATAAATACAAGCTCTGTGGTAATCATGCCGCGCCCTTTGCAATCAGGACAGGCGCCCTTGCTGTTAAACGAAAACCATGACTTGTCCATTTCATTTTCTTTCGCAAGAAGCGTGCGAATTTCATCAAAGAAACCCAGAAATGTACATGCTGTAGAGCGTCCCGTCGCCGTAATGCCGCTCTGATCCACAAGAACGGTCTGCTCCGCATACTGCTTGGCAAACACATCTCTAATCAACGACGATTTCCCGCTGCCTGCAACTCCCGTAATCACAGTCATGATGCCAAGCGGAATATCAACGTCAACATGCTTCAGATTGTGAAGCTGTGCATCCCGGATCGGCAGAAAGCCTTTTGGCTTTCTCGGTTTATCGTTTACCGGAATCACTGTCTTCATAGCGTTTCCGGTCCTCGTCCCACAAAGAAGCAATCCTTCATAGCTTCCCTGAAACAGAATTTCACCGCCATCCTTCCCGGCAAGCGGTCCCACATCAACAATTTCATCTGCAATGCGGATAATATCCTTATCATGTTCTACGACAAGCACAGTATTGCCTCTGTCACGCAGACTGCGCAGCAGCCGCACCATACGATGCACATCACGCGGGTGCATACCGGTACTCGGCTCGTCAAAAATGTAAATCATTCCTGTGAGGGAGCTTCCCATATAGCGGACGAGCTTTACCCGCTGTGCTTCGCCGCCAGACAAGGTAGCGGTTTCCCGATTCAGGAAAAGATAGGGCAGTCCAATATCAATCATCCGATCCAAAGTTTTGATTAAAGCCTGTGCAATGCTTTCTCCTCGTGGGTCCCTTATTTGTGCCAACACCTCTCGCAGCCTGGTAAATTCCATCATACACATCTCATAAATACTATAGCCAAGCACACGGCAGGCAAGTGTCTTTGGATGAAGTCTCTTTCCCTGACAATCCGGACAGGTTATCTCTTTCATGAACGTATTGATTCGGCGAAGTGTTGCATCCGTCTGCTCCTGTTCCCCCTTCATCAGGCAGAGACGCTCAAATTGATTTTTTATTCCTTCAAACTTTGCATCCAGCCGCTCGCCCCGCACGGTTCTGCTTCCGTATAATAAGATATTTTTTTCGGTTTCAGTATAGTCCCGCCACTTTTTATTTACGTCGAATAAATCCGGTCTGTTATATACCCGCCAGTAATATTTACCGGGACCAAATGCCGGAAGGAGCAGCATTCCTTCTGCAAAAGACTTGTCCGGATCAATCAGCTTTTCCACATCCAGCTCCATGACCTTACCGATACCCGCACAGGTTTTACACATTCCATTTGGGTCATTAAAAGAAAAATAAGATGCAGGTCCTGCCTTCGGCTCTCCAATCCGAGAAAACAAAAGCCTCAATGCAGAATACATTTCACTGATTGTGCCGACCGTTGAACGGGCGTTTCCTCCCAGCCTGCTCTGATCCACGATAACGGATGGGTTCAGATGGTCAATATATTCTACCCTCGGTTTTTCATATTTCGGCAGCCGCCCGCGTACCCATGCCGAATACGTTTCATTCATCTGTCTCTGGCTTTCCGCCGCAATCGTATCAAAAACAATACTGGATTTCCCACTTCCAGATACGCCTGTAAATACAATAATCTTATTTTTTGGCAGTTTCAGCGAAATATTTTTCAGATTATTCTGAGAAAGTCCTCTAATCTCAATCGCAGCTTCCACTTTTATGCCTCCCTCTTACGGACAGGAATCTGTATCTCTGTCAGCCAGTCCTTTTCATCATCCTGATTCCAAACGCCGTCAATATAGCTTTCTCTTATGTTTCCACAAATTTCATAGCCGTTTTCCTCTATATAGCGCAGTATTTTTTCATAAGATGCAGCCAAATCACGATAAGCGCCCTTATGATATGTGCACGCCGCTTCAATTTCCGGGAACTCTTTAAATTTGAGACTGTCAGAATCCTCGCCCCGGCAGGTTACCGCCTCACATATCTCAACCCGAATATCTTTTTCCTGATAGCCCGGCTCTATATAATTTGTAAAACAGTATTCCGGTACAGCACAGATACAGCCAAGCCGTTCCATCTCAGCGCCCATCCTTGGCATCATCTCAAAGAGCACATCATAGGTTTCTATTGTTATCTGCATCATTGCTGTGACCACTGCCGGAATCCGGCGGATTCGGATGGGCATTTCCAGAACTGAAGAGCCTCCCTGTATCAGAGCTTCAATGCTGGAAAGCTTTGCCATCAGCGCAGAGATTTCATCCAGAATTTCATTTTTCTTCCGCAGAAGGTATCTGCTTCCATCCTTTTGCCTGCGGATCTGTTTGATGTCCTCCAATGTAAAGCCCGCTTCCTTGAGCGCAAGAATCTGCTGGAGGTCTGCCATCTGCGTCATTGTATAATAGCGATAGCCATTCTCTGCATCCACATACGCAGGGAGCAGAAGCTTCTGCTCCTCATAAAAGCGCAGCGCCTTGATGGTTACATGGTTCATTGCTGCAAACATACCAATCCTGTATAAATACTTTGCCTGCTTTGGCTCACAGGCAGGGTAATATCCCTGTCCAAGCCCCTCTATCATTCTTTTCTCTGTCTTTTCTTCCATTTTCTTCTCCGTTTTCATCAGGTTATTCCCATCTAAAGGTTTTTACCGCAATCAGACTGCATACCACCATGATTGCGAGCAGCAAAAGAATCCTTCCTGTATTTCCTACCGCCCACGTTCCCATTGATGCATCCTTCATCAGCCTTATGCCCTGTGTCAGCGGCAGAACATCCGCTACACGCTGCAAGCCTCGTGGAAACAGTTCATAGGGTATTGTTGCACCGGATAAAAAGAGCATCGGGAAGTAAACAATGCTGGTTACTGCATTCGCCGTCTTTACGCTTCCGCACAGGCTTGCCATCATAAGCCCGATAGAAGTCATCGCAAGCAGCGTCAAAAGCCATGCACCGATAAAGTGCAGTACATTTCCCGGCATCCGGTACTGAAAGAAAATTACCGCTGATACCGCTACTGAGATAGCAGAAAGCACCGCCGTTCCAAAGGCGCAGAGCGTATCAGCGCCAAGCAGCCATGCCGGACTGCACGGACTTGCATAGAAATGCTTCAATATCTTTTTATCACGGTAATCCGTAATCATCAATGGAATACTCATAAAGGCTGCACAGCAGATTCCCACACATTGCAGAGACGCAAACGAAGCCTGCAGATAGGTCATTCCGCTTCCTCCTGCCGCCTTACCGCCTGCAATCGCTGCAATCAAAAGCATGATACCAACCGGCATCATAATTCCGAATATCCATATATCTGGTGTTCTGAGCGTAAGCTTTTCTTCTATTATATATAATTTTAAAAATCTTTTCATAGTATGATTTCCTCCCCCATGTACCAAAGATATGCTTCCTCCAAATGCTCATACGGCGAGTTTTCCAATATTTCCTGAAGGCTTCCCTCCGTTACCTTTTTTCCATTCTTTATCATACAGATGTCATCGCAGAGCATCTCCGCTTCTTCCATATAGTGGGTTGTCAGAAAAATTGTCAGCCCCTGTTCCTTTAATGCTTTCAAGGTTCTCCAGACCTCACGTCTTGCTGCCACATCAAGCCCTGTCGTCAGTTCGTCCAGAAAAATAATCTCAGGGCTTCCAATCAGTGCAAGCACAACGGAAAGCCGCTGCCGCTCGCCGCCAGACAGCTTTGTGACCTGTGATTTTTCCAGTTCTGCGATTCCAAACTGCATAAGCAGTTCTTTATAATCCTTCGGCTTAGCATAAAGTGCCGCCCTCTGTATACAGGCCTCATCTACCCGTATGCCGCTCTGATAGTTAGATGCCTGAAGCTGCACGCCAACCCGTTCAAATATCTGTTTTCTGTTCCCTACAGGATTCATTCCAAGAATTTTCACACTTCCCGCATCAGCATGCTTTAAACCGAGCATCATTTCAATCGTCGTACTTTTTCCTGCGCCATTGTGTCCAAGCATCCCAAATACTTCGCCACGCTTTACCGAAAACGAAAGATTATCCACTACCGTCCGTCCAGCAAAGCTCTTTGTCAGCCCTTTCACTTCCATACATATACTCTCTGTACTCATTTCATCCTCCTTTGCTTGTGCTAAAGCGAGGATACACCCTCCTCCTTAGGGGAGAGTCAAGGGTAATAATAAAAAAGAGTTTTCCTGCAAACTCTCTGCGCGCGAGCGGTGCCTGCAAGGCAAAATTCATTTCCGCGAGCTGCGCATCTTATTTTGTGTAATAGAAAATTCAGAAAAATTTTCTATTACACAAAAAATCTCCATACTTTTCCACAGTCTGTTTCTGACTGCTGCAAAGCATGGAGATTTTTATTTTTTAATTATTTTATTATTCTCTTCTTCCTACATTGGTGCGGGTAACGCGCCCAAAATGTCTGGCAAAGTCACTCACCTCTATATAGAACTGTCCATAGGTTTCATCTGAGGAAACATTTATCAAATCGCCCGTCCTGCTCTTAGAACCATCCTCCTGATACTGCAAAGAATAGGTACTGTAGGGATTTCGCAGAAGGATATATTTTTTGCCGTTTATCTCTTTTGCACCCATGACCGTATATGCATGCCCACCGTTTAAACCGTCCTCGCTGCCTGCACCTGCATCCGTTCCTGCATTGTATACATATCCGCGCTCCCTGCCGGTCCGAATCTCTTCAAATAAGGCATCTGTGTCCTCTGTATCTACGGGCTTCGGCGAAATGCCCAGCAACCTCTCCAGAAAGTCGCCGCCAGATCCGTACCAAAGAGACTGATAACCGGTAATGCCTTCTCTGCCTACAAAAGCACATGCCTTTTCGATCATCTGCATCCAGAGTGCACCCGAGGAAAGTGCGTCTGCGCCTGCAATTCTCGGAATCTCCTTGTTTACACGCACATAAATCGGCACAAGCTCTCTCTTTGGCACCAGCGTGATTTCTACCATATCATCCTTATCGTCAAGTAATTCATCCTCCGGCTCTATCACGGCAGGCTGTTCCTGTTCAACCTCCTGCCATTCATAAAGTCTGACTACGACACTGTCGCCCTCATCCACGATACAGCCCTTTAAAAGCTCCGGCGAAAATTCAACCAGCCCTGCTGTTCCTGCCATCATATAACAGTTGGAAACCAGACGCTGCTTTAAATCGTTAATTGTCGGCTCATGTGCAAACAAAGGTGTGTCCTTTTGGTTGCTCCAATAGCTGACCTTGCGTATCATCGCATTGCGGGTCGAGCCTTTCCCGCCCCTTCCCTTTTCCTGCGGCCGCTTATTGGTATAATCCAAAACCGTTGCACCCTGCGGAATTACCAGCGTTCCATTTGTCATTCTGTCAAAATACGTCTTTACGCCCGTAAGCGCATCGCGAAGCTGCTGGGAAGTCTCTCCCTGAAGCGCCTCCTCGACTGCCTTCCGCGCTGCCTGCAGATTTTCTCTTTCTTTGGTATAGCCTACGCGGTAACGCGTCCCCTTGACATATTGCTCCAGCTTTGCAACAAGGTCCGGTGCGCCTCCCGCAGTCTGTAGTGCACGGCAAAGCGCCGAAAGCTCATCACGTGACTGATAGCTTTTCAGGTCTGAATGTGTCGAAATGGCTTCTTCTCTTGTCCTGCGCACCGGCTGTGTCTTATCACTGACCTGCTTCATTCCCATTTCCATCCGCATCTCGCGATGTGCAAGTCTGCGTGCGTCAGCCTGTAATGCGCGCAGCTTTTCCTCCAGAGCAGAAACGTCCTCCCCCTTTTGCCGGCGGCTTTCACATTCCTCCCGCCTAAGCGCCAAAAGATAATCTGCCTGGCAGCGCTGTATCTGCAGCCGCAGTCCGGCAAGCATATTGGCATCGCTCGCTTCGTCCGCCTCTGCATCTTCCAAAAGAGCTGCCATCTGGAAATACCGTTCTCTAAGCGCCTCTGCCGTAAGGGAAGTCTCCTGTGCCTGCGGCAGTTCCTCTGTCTCCTGCGCACGTGCCGTAACCAGCGTATACCAGCCCTCAATCTCCTCTTTGCTAAGCTGCGCCGCCTTCTGTTTATCAGATAAGATTCCACCGGCAAGCGAAACCCTGTTTTGCTCACAGTAAACGGTAAGTCTGTGTGAAAAAGCCTCCATAATCGGAGAAAGTGCCTCCAGCCGGACAGAAAATACTGTATTTTGCTGCCCTTTAGCCTGCTCCTGCAGCTTTCTGTAGGAGCGCACCAGATTTACATATTCTTTGAAATTTTCACGGATACTGCCGCTCGTAAACATCTGCGGCGTGAAACGGTACTGTTCCAGAAAAGAAAGCGCCGTCTGCGGTTCCTGTTGTAAAGGCTCCTGTGTAATCTGCGTAAGCTGTGTATATATTTCCTCAGTATCAGCAGTCGCCTTTTCCGTCAGCGCTCTGCTTCTGCGAATTTTTTCATTTTTGGCATGCCGTACACTCTTTTCTCCCTTTATGGAAATGCTGCCCAGCTTTGCCGTATCCTTCATTTCCGCCGTTTTCTCCCGATACAGTGCAAGCGTATCCGGCGTTTCCTCCTTGTAAGCATCTGCCAGCTGCACCTGCTCGGCAAGCTGCGCCTCAAACGCCTCCGGTGCAAACAGCTCCTGCTCCTGCATGGTAAAAATCGGCATATCCTCACGCTCAATCTGCAGTTGATTGCCAACCTGCTTTGTTTTCCCCATATTTCAACACTCCTCTTCCCTGTTATTTTAAGTCAGGCTGCCGCTGCAAAACACCGTTTCCTGCTGTGCCTTTCCAAAAAGCTTTTCAAAAAGCGTCTGTGCCTGCGGCGTTGAAAGCGTCATCCTTATCTGCGTATCCGGCTCATAAAGCGCTGCAAGATGTGTGATTGCCTCCGTAAAAAGCAATGCAAGCACCTGAGGCTGGCTTGTCTGTGCATAGCAATAGTCCAGACTGATTCCATTTTCCTGCTCCCGCAGCAGCACAGCCCCCTGTACCTCATCCTCCTTAAGGGAAATAAAGCTCTCTGGTCTTTTCCCTAAATACGGAGTAAGCTGCGCAGCAAGCTGTTCTTCCAGCCATTGTGCGCAAATCCTGTGAGTTTTTGGCGGAAGCTGACACAGCGGCTTTACATTTCCCCTTGCGCCGCCAAGTCTCGGCAAAAGCACGTTTTGAAGCTCTGTAAGCGCAACCTCTCCCATCGGGCAGCGCACCTGCTCCATCAAAAAACCTCCCTGTGCCAAAAACGGCGTTAACAGCGCTCTCTCACCGTCCTCTATATAAGAAACCAATAATTCTGCTCCATCGCCCCATTTCTTCCGCAGTTCTCCTTGCAAATGCCGCAGCAAAGCACTGCCAAGTCCGAGCCTTCTTGCTTCCGGTCTGATGTAAAGGCTTTTTATTTCCGCTCCCTGAGGTCTCTCCTCCCAGACGAGCGCACCCTGCGCCTCTTCTAAAAAGGAAACACCAAGTGCATGCAGCCCTTCCTTTTGCATCATCAGCTCTGTAAATAATTCCTGTGGGAAGCAGGCAGCCCAGTCTGCAATTTCACCAGGCATCAGCACCACACAATTCATATTTTAATCTCCCCCCTGTCACAGGCGGTTTCTCTATATCCGTCTGGCTTTATTTTATAGAAAGCATTTCTCATTTTCAACCATGCCAGCCCGTTCTTTAACCAATCTTTAATCTTCACTGTTTTTATTTTCCAGCAGCTTTAAGGATTTTTTAAACTGGAACAGGAATAAAATCAGTGTAAAGGTTACTGCCACGCTGTCCGCAGCGGGCTCCGCGAGATAAACCGCCGTTGTTTTGTCTGCCAAAAGCTGCGGCAGAATATAAATCAGCGGAATCAACAGAACAAACTTGCGCAGTACAGCTACAATAATCGAGCAGAGAGCATTTCCAATCGAAACAAAGGTCATCTGGCAGGCAATCTGAATACCAAACAGGAAAAGAGCGCCGCAGTAAATCCGAAGCGCACGCGCTGTAAAGCCAAGAAGTGCAGCATCATTTGTAAACATACCCGCGAAAAGCTGTGGAAATGCCATGACAAGCGCCCAGAGCGTAACCGAATAAATAAGGCTTACTGTTAATAAAAGCTGAAAGCTGCGCCGCACGCGGGCAGTATTTTTCGCACCAAAATTATAGCTTGTAACAGGCTGCGCACCCTGCGCAATGCCCTGTAACGGCAGCATGGCAAACTGCATGACGCTGGTCAAAATCGTCATCGCACCAACTGCCATGTCACCGCCGTATTTCAAAAGCGAAGAATTAAAGCAGACTGAAATCACGCTTTCGCTTGCCTGCATAACAAAGGCCGATGAGCCAAGCAGGACACAAGGCAGAAGCTCGCCTATGCCGCGCAGAAGATTTTCCCGTTTCAGACGAAGTGCCGTCTTTTTCCCAGAAAGGAAATACAGCACCCATACGCAGGATACGCCCTGCGAAATCACAGTCGCAAGCGCTGCACCGCGCACGCCCATGTGAAAGACAAATATAAAAATCGGGTCCAAAACGATATTGATAAGTGCGCCAATCAGGACAGTTGTCATACCAGTACGCGCAAAGCCCTGTGCTATGATAAAGGAATTCATTCCCAAGGTAACCTGTACAAAAACCGTACCTATAGCATAGAGATTCATATATGCTGTCGCATAGGATATGGTATTTTCACTCGCACCAAAAAGGAGCAGCAGGGGACGATTCCACACAAGCATACCTGCTGTTAAAATCAGTGAAATAATAAGCTGCAAAAAAAGGCAGCCTCCAAGAATCTTTTCTGCCGCAGGATAATCGCCTCTGCCCATTGCAATAGATGCACGGGGTGCACCGCCGGACGCTACCAGCGCTGAAAACGCTGAAACAATAAGAATCAGCGGCATGCAAACGCCCACGCCGGTCAGGGCAAGACTTCCCTCTCCCGGAATATGGCCGATGTAAATGCGGTCTACGATATTATATAGCATATTGACGAGCTGTGCGATTACCGTTGGAATCGCCAGCTTCCATAAAAGTCTGCCGATTGGCTCTGTGCCTAAAAAGGCATTGCTTTGCTGCTCCATTTTCGTTGTTTCCTTGGGTTATTTATTCAATAGGTTAAACTAATGCTAACAATTCTTCCTGTACCTCTTTGACGAAGTCTACGGAAGTGTTGCATAAACGGGCAATCTTTTCAATAGAATATCCATCATTTTCCAGAAGATGATTTTTAATAATTTTTTCTTTTTCTTCCTCTACCAAAAGCTTGCCATAGCTCTCTATTGATTTACACATCTCACATTTTCCTCCTTCAGACTGCTTAAAATAGTTTACTGCTTCACTGAGGTTTGGAT
>CAKRYY010000004.1 GCA_934432885.1 uncultured Lachnospiraceae bacterium | reverse complement strand
GCCTTAGCTTCCTCATAAGAGCCTGTCATTTCCGCCTTTCTATCCAGATAGTCAGCCGTATATGCAGCTAAGGTCTGATAATCAAGCAGATAACCGTTATCTAAGAACATTTCCAGATTCTGGTAAGCATTGCTTGCAACATCCATGGAAAGAAGGTTTCCTCCCAGCGCTGACTGCGGAGCAAAATTCCAGTAATACCGTTCCACCTCCGTCAGATACGCCCCTGACCATGCCGTCGCGTCCTGATTTCCCATCCACTGACGCATCTGTGCCTGTGTCGTAAAAACAGTATTTCTGAGCACCTGCTCCGGTGCCTCCTCCACTGCCTGTGTCTGTAGATTTGCCGCAGATACGCTGCCTGGAATTAACATAACCGCCGTAAGTGCGGCTGCCATACTTTTTATCACTCTGTTTTTCATCTTCCACCTCCAGTGGTGCAATTCAAAAACATATACCGCTATTATATACTTTTGACGGCAATGGTGCAACTACCGCCGCAGAAGTTTAAAGGACACGCAGCTCTCCCTGAAAAACGGGAGGGTGCGTGTCCTTCTATTTTACCGCTATTTTTTCATTTTCAGCGCCTTACATCATTCCGCCCATTCCGCCGCCAGCAGGCATTGCAGGAGTTTCTTCCTTGATGTTTGCAACAACGGATTCTGTCGTTAATAAGGTAGATGCTACGCTGGTTGCATTCTGAAGTGCGCTTCTTGTAACCTTTGCCGGGTCAAGAATACCTGTTGCTACCATGTCAACATACTCGCCCTTTAATGCGTCGAATCCAACGCCAACGTTTGACTCTCTTACCTTGTTAATGATAACGCTTCCTTCCAGTCCTGCATTTGCTGCAATGTGGAAGAGAGGAGCTTCCAGAGCTTTCAGCACGATAGCTGCGCCTGTCTTTTCATCACCCTCCAACGTATCTGCAAGCTTTGCAACTTCTTTGGAGGCATGAATGTATGCACTGCCGCCGCCGGAAATAATACCTTCCTCTGCTGCCGCTCTTGTTGCATTGAGTGCATCCTCCATACGAAGCTTTGCTTCCTTCATTTCTGTCTCAGTTGCTGCACCTACGCGGATAACTGCAACACCGCCGGAAAGCTTAGCCAGTCTTTCCTGTAATTTTTCCTTATCAAAATCAGAAGTTGTTTCTTCAATCTGCTTCTTAATCTGTGCAATTCTTCCCTGAATAGCTTCTTTATCGCCTGCGCCATCCACAATGACAGTATTCTCTTTCTGTACCTTAACGGATTTTGCACGTCCGAGCTGCTCCAGAGTCGTCTCTTTCAGTTCCAGACCAAGCTCATCAGAAATAACCTGGCCACCTGTCAGAATTGCAATATCCTGTAACATTGCTTTTCTTCTGTCGCCATAGCCCGGAGCCTTTACTGCTACTACATTGAAGGTACCACGCAGCTTATTTACAATCAGAGTCGTAAGTGCTTCACCCTCTACATCCTCTGCAATGATTAACAGCTTAGCGCCAGACTGTACAATCTGCTCCAGAAGAGGTAAAATCTCCTGAATATTGCTGATTTTCTTATCTGTAATCAGGATATACGGATCGTCTAAAACGGCTTCCATCTTATCCATATCTGTTGCCATGTATGCTGAGATATAGCCTCTGTCGAACTGCATACCTTCTACTAAATCCAGCTCTGTTTTCATGGTCTTGCTTTCTTCAATGGTAATAACGCCGTCGCCGGTTACCTTTTCCATTGCGTCAGCTACCATATTGCCGACTTCTTCATCACCGGAGGAAACTGCTGCAACTCTTGCGAACTGTTCCTTGCCGCTTACCTTCGCGCTCATCTTTGCAATCGCTTCTACTGCGCAGTCAGTTGCTTTCTTCATACCTTTTCTCAGGATGATCGGATTTGCACCTGCTGCCAGGTTCTTCATGCCTGCGTTTACCATAGCCTGTGCCAGAACGGTTGCTGTCGTAGTACCGTCACCTGCAACATCATTTGTCTTGGTTGCAACTTCTTTTACAAGCTGAGCGCCCATGTTCTCAAATGCGTCTTCCAGCTCGATTTCCTTTGCGATTGTTACACCGTCGTTTGTAATCAGCGGTGCGCCATAGGACTTATCTAAAACAACGTTTCTTCCTTTCGGTCCGAGTGTTACACGAACTGTATCTGCCAGTTTATTTACGCCAGCCTCAAGTGCTGCGCGGGCTTCTGCTCCATATTTGATTTCCTTTGCCATAATTGTCATCTCCTAAATTATTTTTATTTCCAAATTACTCGATTACTGCAAGAATATCACTCTGTCTTACAACAATCAGTTCTTCTTCATCAAGCTTTACTTCTGTTCCTGCATATTTGGAATAGATTACCTGATCGCCAACCTTGACTTCCATCTTAATTTCTTTTCCGTCTACCACTCCGCCAGGACCTACTGCAATAACCTCTGCCTGCTGCGGTTTCTCCTTGCTCTGTCCAGGAAGTACGATTCCTGATTTTGTAGTTTCTTCTGCAACTAACTGCTTTAATACAACTCTGTCACCTAATGGTACTAATTTCATGATGGCTGCCTCCTTTATTTTCAGTACAATCTTTTTCTGGAAATATTAGCACTCATTTTTATTGAGTGCTAACAACTATCCATATATTAGTTTCTTATGTACTGATATGCAAACCTGTTTGGCTCTTTTTTTCTCTCGTTTTCTTTGCTTTTCTAATATTTTTAAATATTTTTCTCTGATTTTCTTATTTTTTCCGCTTACTGCGTTTTTATACTTATTTTAGATTTTTACGCAGTCTCGCCTGATAAGCAGGGTTCTGTTTCATTTCATACTTATTCTGGAACATCTCATATTCTGCCTCAGCAAACACAGCATCCAGCTTCTCTTCCACATTGTTTTTATAGACAAGTCCCATTGCAACTGAAGGGGTCAGCTTTGTGTCTACATAGCTCTGGCAGCGGCTGCGCACGCGCTCCATATACCCTTCTGCTTCTCCATCCTCCGGTAATGGAATCGCTATATGGAACACATCGCCGTCCACACGGCCGATGACATATTCCTCCGTTCCCTCCTCCTTTAAGATACGGGCAATAATCTGAATCAGACGGTCGCTTTCTTCATCGCCAAAGTGGTCATTAGCAAACTTCCAGTCATTGATATTTGCCTCAATTGCAGCAACTGGAACCGTTTCAGAGCGGTCAAGCACCTTAATCCGTTCTTCAAAATATGTCTTATTAAGCGTTCCTGTAAGCACATCCTCTTTTTCGCCATGCTTCATGCGGTAACGTTCTTTTTCCAGAGCAAGCTCAATCTCATCCATGTAGACCGCACTTTCCCTGTTCTTATAGGTTTCCCTGCCAAGCGCCTCCCACATAAGGACAAGCTGCTCCAGAAATTCCTCTGCTGCCTTTTTACGTTCAGCCGGTACCTCTTCCCATTTTGTATAAACATGTCCCACTGTGCGGTTCGCCACACGCACCTTGCGTCCCGGCTCACCAACCACATCCGGTGTGAAATCCGCAAAATTGCCAATCGCCGCCATCTTTTCACCATGACGGTCTGTCACAAGTATTTTCAGCCCAGTTAAATCATTTAAAAGCTTAATCTGCTCCTGCAGCGCTTCAATCTGGTACAGATTTGCAAGTCCGTAATTCTTGATATTTTCCTTCAGTCTCTTTTCAAGAGGAAGTGCGCCATATTCCATATAGTATACCTCTCATCCCTAAGATTCTCTGCTGTATAAAACAGCCTAGAGTTGTATATCATTATACCTTTTTTCGCCCTGTTTGTCTATTGATTCTGGCAAACAAAAACAGCATAGCCGCTGTGGCGGCCATGCTGTTTCTTAAGATACCTCTTTTAAAAATAAATTTTTATTTTTCTGCTGCTTCAGCAGTAGCCTCTGTTGCCTCTGTTGCTTCTGTTTCAGCGGCAGCTTCGGTTTCTGCTGCTTCTGTCTCTGTTTCAGCGGCCTCGGTCTCCTTTGTTTCTGTTTCTGCAGTCTCTGTCTCTGCTGCTTCCGTTTCAACAGCTTCTGTTTCAACGGCAGCTTCGGTTTCTGCTGCTTCTGTAGGAGCAGCCTCTGTTGCTGTCTCTGTACCTGCTGCTGTCTGTGCGGAACCGCATGCAACTGCCATTGCGGATGTCATCATAACTGCCAATACAACTGCTAATACTCTTTTTTTCATAATATTTTTCCTCCTGAATCTTATGACTGAATTTTTGCTACGAACAGGAGTATAGAGTAAAATGAACATATTGTAAACAATTTATGAACAAAATAAGAATTTCTTAAGTTTTGTTCATAATTTATTCATTTTTTGTTTTCTGTAAAAAGGAAACCCATTTCTACAGAGAATGATATATCATTTCCAGAATATCCACGCATTTTTCAATACCCAGCCGTCCCCGGTCAAGGGTAATATCATAGTTATCAATGTCGCCCCACTTATATTCTGTGTAATAATTATAATACACGCTGCGCTGCTTGTCCGTCTTGCGGATTAACGCCGCCGCCTCTTCCCTAGAAAGATTGTAGTGCCTGCATACTATCTCCAGCTTAGTCTCCATATCTGCATGGATAAATACGCTTAACATTCTTTCATTTTCCCGCAGAATGTAGTCGGCGCCCCTGCCGATGATGATGCAGGGTCCCTGATTTGCGAGGTCTTTTATAATCTCCGCCTGTAAGCTGAAGAGTTCCTCATTCATCGGCACCTTCTGCATGTGATATTCCATTCCCGTCTCAATCGGGAAAGAATACCATTTCTGTGTTACCTTTTTCTCATCCACCTCTAAAAGTGACGCATAATCTGCCTGACTGCGCTCAGATGCCATCTCAATCAATGCCATATCATAATAGGGGATCTGCAGTCTGTCTGATAAAGTCTTTCCAATTTTTCTGCCGCCGCTGCCAAACTGACGGCTGATTACGATTACCTGATTGCTCATCTGTATCCTCTCCTTATGTTTAATAGTTTAAATTTGTAATGACATTATATCATGAATCTTCGATTCACGATACACGCTTCGCGATGCACACTCGCTTCGCTCAGCGCGATATAATGTCTACCGACATTATATCATAATTACTCAATTACTCCATAGATTGTGAAAGAAATTCTATCATTGAGCGCAGCTCATCCTCCTGCATCGGCGCATCCTGTGCATCAATGGCATAGGCACATTTCCCATCCGTCCAGACTGCGACAGAATATCCCGCTTCTTTACCCTTAAGCGTAACCTCAAAACCATCTCTCTTTTGGCAGTCTGCATCTGATAACGGTCCAGAGAAAGATTTCTGGTAATCTTTCCCAGAAATGCCTGTAAAATTTCCGGCTTCTTGGGCGGCATCACATTCCATGCTTTAAAATAAGTATCGTTTTCACATTCCCGTGCATCCTCATAATCCTTTAAAATATGCAGCGCAATCGAAGAAACTTTAAAAGAAGTATAGCACGTCAAATGACTGCCAGCGGTTATTTTTCTTGAAAAACCGCCCCTTTTGTGTATAATGAAAATCGTGGCATTATAAATAAGTAAAAGAAATATGAGGTCTGAGCATGATACAAGCAAACAATGTAACGTTACGAATTGGGAAAAAAGCGCTTTTTGAGGATGTAAATATCAAATTTACCGAAGGCAACTGCTATGGTCTGATTGGCGCCAATGGAGCCGGCAAGTCTACTTTTTTAAAGATATTATCCGGACAGCTTGAAACGACAAAGGGCGATGTCTCCATTACGCCCGGGCAGCGGCTTTCTTTTTTGGAGCAGGATCACTTTAAATATGATGAATATCCCGTTATGGATGTTGTCATCATGGGAAATGAACGCCTTTACCAGATTATGAAGGAAAAGGACGCTATCTATGCAAAGGAAGATTTTTCTGATGAGGACGGCATCCGCGCCAGCGAACTGGAAGCGGAATTTGCAGAAATGGACGGCTGGGAGGCAGAATCCAACGCCGCTATGCTCTTAAACGGTCTTGGCATTGATACGGCTTACCATTATTCTCTTATGAAGGACTTAAACGGTAACGAAAAGGTAAAGGTACTGCTGGCAAAGGCTCTGTTTGGAAATCCTGACATCCTGTTGTTAGATGAGCCGACCAACCACCTTGATTTGGATGCAATCGCATGGCTTGAAGAATTTCTTATCAATTTTGAAAACACCGTCATCGTCGTATCCCATGACCGTTACTTCTTAAATAAAGTATGTACGCATACCGCGGATATTGATTATGGCAAAATCCAGCTCTATGCCGGGAACTATGATTTCTGGTTTGAGTCCAGCCAGCTCTTAATCAAACAGATGAAGGAAGCCAATAAGAAAAAGGAAGAAAAAATCAAGGAGCTGCAGGAATTCATTTCCCGTTTCTCTGCAAACGCTTCCAAATCCAAGCAGGCAACCTCCAGAAAAAGAGCGCTTGAAAAAATTGAGCTGGATGAAATCAAGCCTTCCAGCAGGAAATATCCCTATATTGATTTTCGCCCTGACCGTGAAATCGGAAACGAGGTGCTTTCTGTTGAGGGACTTTCCAAAACCATCAATGGCGAAAAGATACTTGACAACATTTCCTTTATCTTAGGTCATGATGACAAGGTAGCCTTTGTCGGAAGCAACGAGCTTGCCAAAACAACGCTGTTCCAGATTCTGACAGGCGAAATGGAGCCGGATGAAGGGACCTATAAATGGGGCGTTACTACCTCTCAGGCATATTTTCCGAAGGACAGCACGAATGAGTTCAATAACGATTTAACCATCGTAGACTGGCTTACCGGCTACTCTCCCGTCAAGGACGTTACCTATGTACGCGGCTTTCTGGGAAGAATGTTATTTGCAGGCGAGGACGGCGTAAAAAAAGTAAAGGTACTTTCCGGTGGCGAAAAGGTACGCTGTCTGCTTTCCAAAATGATGATTTCCGGTGCAAACTGTCTCATTCTGGACGAGCCGACCAACCATCTTGACATGGAATCCATTACCGCTTTAAACAACGGGCTGATTAAATTCCCTGGCGTAGCGCTCTTCTCCTGTCATGACCATCAGTTTGTAGAAACCACAGCAAACCGAATTATGGAAATCCTTCCAGATGGCAGCCTGATTGATAAGATTACAACCTACGACGAATACCTTGCAAGCGACGAGATGGCAAGAAAGCGTACTGTCTATACTGCAAACAAGGAAGATGACGATAACTAAAAATTAAAGGTAGATTTAATTATGATTGATTTGCATGTACATTCCAATCATTCAGACGGGACCCTCTCTCCTGCGCAGCTTGTTTCCTATGCGGTGGAAAAAGGGCTTACCGCCTTTGCATTAACTGACCATGATACGGTATCCGGTATTGATGAAGCGCTTCTGGCTGCTGCTTCTTTGCCGGTTACCGTCCTGCCGGGCATTGAATTTTCGACCTGTTATGAGGAGAAGGATATTCATGTGCTCGGTCTTTTAATTGATTACAAAACGCCCGTTTTTTTATCTGCACTTGCCGATTTTATTGCTTCCAGAGAACGCAGAAATGAAAAAATGTGCGCAAAGCTACGTGAATATACCGGCGTTGACCTGACATACGAGAAATTACAGGCTGCCTTTCCAGGCGCTGTTATTACCAGAGCACACTATGCCAGATATTTGTTGGAGCAGGGCATCGTCAAAAGCATGCCGGAAGCATTTGACCGTTATATCGGTGACAGAGCGCCCTGTTTTATTCCAAGAGAAAAGGTAACGCCTATGCAGGCGGTTTCTCTGATTAAGGAATGTGGCGGTGTTGCCGTTCTTGCCCATCCTCCTCTGTACCGCATGAGCGATGCCAGACTGGACGGGCTCGTAGCCAGACTTGCCGGCTGCGGGCTTGACGGAATAGAAGCCATCTACTCTACCTATACTGCTGGTGAAGAAGCCTATATGCGCTTTCTTGCAAAGAAATACAGTCTTATCATAACGGGCGGCTCTGATTTTCACGGCTCCAACAAACCTGATATTGATTTAGGCTGTGGAAAGGGAAAGCTGCAAATACCGGATGAATTGTTGCATGCTCTCTATGAGCGCCAGAAAGGATAATTATGGAACCAAAGATTTTCTTTACAGATTTGGATGAAACACTGCTGACAAGAGAAAAATCCATGACGCCTGCGACTGTGGATGCTATCCGCAGGCTTACAGATGCAGGCCATTATCTTGCCTTTACCTCCGGCAGACCCTTAAAGAGTGTAATGGAAGCACGCTCTCTCCTTCCTATTACCGACCATCATCTATACTATATCGCTAATAACGGCGGTCTGATCGTAGATGCCGAAACCGGCGAGCATATCCGGGAGCTGCGTATGACCTTTGAAGAAGTAAACTACCTCTTAAATACTACTTGGGCAGAGGGAATCCACTGCCATACCTACACGGATGAGCAGATTGTTACCCGCGAAAGGACAAAGGAGCTTACCTTCTATCAGCAGTCCATCCATCTGCCCGCCCTGATTACAGATGATGTTCTGGGTGCCCTGAAAAAGCCGCCCTTCAAATGTCTTGCAATTACTTTAAAGGGGCGCTCCCACTTAGAGGCGCTTCGAAATAAGCTGCAGCCCTGGGCAGAAGGTCATATTCAGCTTGTCTGCTCTACAGATGAATTGCTGGAAATGTTTCCGATTGCGTCTGGAAAAGGCTCTGCGCTTGAATTCCTTGCCAAGCATCTTGGTGTTCCCATTTCCCATACGATGTCAGCAGGCGATCAGGATAATGATATTTCCATGCTGCAGGCAGCGGGACTTGGCGTTGCTATGTGTAATGGCTCTGAGGGCGCAAAAGCCGCCGCAGACGTCATCACCAAAAGCGATAACAACCACGACGGCCTTGTTCCCTTTTTAAATTCTTTTTTTGATTTATAAATTAAGCGCCTTATCCCTCTACAATCAGGTATTTGCCGTCTCCGACTGCAAATACCTCCTGCGCTTTTAGAATCCCTTCTTCATCCGCCGCTTCGGTATCAATACCGGCTTCTTCAAAGTAATCCCATACCTCTCTTGGCGACTCCACAACGACAGCCATACATTCCTCCAGAAAATCCTCTGCCTCCGCCAGACTGCCTAACAGCTTTTTCCCAAACAGCTGCTCCTGCTTTTCATAAAAGCAGCGAACTACGCTCTCATCAAATTCCATACGCCCTTCCTCCTATAAATATGCAAGCGCCTCCAGCGGCTTTGCGATAATCGCATCCGCGTGGTTTTCTTCCAGCTCTGCGCGGTCACGAAATCCCCATAAAACGCCGATTGTAAATGCTCCCGCCGACTTTCCTGTTTTCATATCTGTATTGGTGTCTCCCAGATAAAGCATTTCTGAGACTGGAACGCCAAGCCGCCTGGAAAGCAGAAAAACACCGTCCGGACTCGGCTTTTTGTTAATCTCAGGCGTCTGTCCCTGTACTGCGTCAAAAAGCTCATTTCCAAAAAGGTCTTCGATTACCTTGCAGGTATTCGGATGCGGTTTGTTGGAAAGCACTGCTATCGCAATCTTTCTCTTTTTCAGCTCAGCAAGCAGCTCCGGGATTCCCTCATAAGGCTTTACCTGATACATGCAGTCCACCGCAAACAATTCATCATAGACTGCCTTTACCTGCTCGTATAAATCCATTCGATCCGTCTTCTGGTTCTTAAGCGCCCGCTTAATCAGCTCAGCCGAGCCGTCTCCTACAAAATACTGATACTGCTTTGCGCTAAAGGGCTCCAGACCAAATTTTGCAAGCGCTCTGTTTGCACAATACTGAATGGATGTAATAGAATCCGACAAGGTTCCGTCCAAATCAAAAATAACTGCTCTTTTCATTTTGTCCCTTCTGCTTCCTTTCAAACTTTTCCGTATTTTTCTATGCCTGTAATTCCTTCAGTGTCTGATACAGCGCCGCAATGGGTAATCCGAGTATTGTCGTATACTCTCCTTTTATTTCCTTTACAAACATGCCAAAGGCTCCCTGAATCCCATAAGCGCCCGCTTTGTCCATCGATTCACCCTTTGCGATATAAGCCTCTATCTCGGCATCCGTCATCGGATAGACAGTGACATCCGCCTGCGCAGCAAAGGTTTTTTCGACCTCTCTTCCAGCTATCCTGTCAATTACCGTAACGCCTGTATAGACCTGATGCTTCCTGCCCTGCAGTCTGGAAATCATCGAAAAAGCCTCCTCCTTCGAATGCGGCTTTCCCATAATCTCACCGTCACAGACCACGATTGTATCTGAACCTATAATCGTGGCATCCCCATTTATCTGCTGCGCAATGTCCTCCGCCTTCTGTGCGGAAAGGCTCTCGACTACCTTCGAAGCCTCCGCCTCTATCATCTTTTCTTCCTTCGTGCTCGGCATCACCTCAAAGCTGAGTCCCATCTGTGCAAGCAGTTCCCTGCGGCGGGGAGATGCCGAAGCGAGAATGATTCTTTTTTCCATCTGCTTCTCCATCTATGAAATGTGTGTTTCAGGAATGAAAGTACGGCTGTTATAGGTTTCCTTCAGCTTTGCAGCCTGCTCTATCGCTTCCCTGCAGAATTCTTCCTGCGAATCCAGCCGCTCCTTTCCTCTTTTATCTACCTTTACATAGGTATTGTCCTTTGTCAGAATATTGGCTTTTACATTATCCTTTAGCTGAACGTCCAGAATATGACAGATTCGCTGCTTTAACTCCTCTTTTTCAACTGGGAATAAAATCTCCACACGACGTTCCAGATTTCTCGGCATCCAGTCCGCACTTCCCATGTAAATTTCTGCATCTCCGTCATTTTCAAAATAGAAAATACGGCTGTGTTCCAAAAAGTTTCCTACAATCGAGCGCACACGGATATTATCACTGATGCCCGGAATCCCTACTCTCAGGCAGCAGATTCCTCGTACAATCAGATGAATCTTAACGCCCGCCGTGCTCGCTTCATATAAAGCGGCAATAATGTCCCTGTCACAAAGAGAATTGATTTTTGCAATAATCTTTGCTTTTCTGCCGGCTTTCGCATGTTCTGTTTCCCGATGAATCAAAAACAGAAACTTATCCTTGAGCCAGAGCGGCGCCAGGGAGAGCTTATTCCAGCTAAGCGGCTCGGAATAACCGGACAGCATATTGAACACTGCCGTTGCATCCTCTCCAATCGCCTCGCTGCACGTCAAAAGCCCCATGTCGGTATACTGCTTTGCCGTCGCATCGTTATAGTTCCCGGTTCCAAGATGGACATATCTGGCAATTCCATCCTCTTCTTTTCGAACAACAAGTGTTATTTTACTATGTGTTTTCAGTCCGACCAGACCGTAAATAACGTGACAGCCTGCTTTTTCCAGCATTTTCGCCCAGACAATGTTATTTTCTTCATCAAACCGTGCCTTCAGCTCCACCAGAACCGAAACCTGCTTTCCGTTCTCCGCAGCCTGCGCAAGCGCTGCAATAATCGGAGAATTTCCGCTGACACGATACAGGGTCTGCTTGATTGCAAGCACCTGTGGGTCGCGTGCCGCCTGCTTGATAAATTCCACTACCGGTGTAAAGGTCTCATAGGGATGAAACAGCAAAATATCGCCGCGCCTGATTTTCTCAAAAATCGTACCCTCGCCTTCCATTTCCGGCACCGGCTGCGGCACGAAGGGCTGCTTTTTCAGATGGTCAAAGCCCTCCATTCCATACATTTTCATCAAAAAGGTCAAATCAAGCGGACCAGGAATCCGATAAAGGTCCTCCTCCTGAATATTCAGTTCATGCTCTATAATCTGTAAAAGCCTGCTGTCAATATCCGCCTCTACCTCCAGACGGATTGCCTGCCCCCACTGTCGCTTTTTGAGCTGGCGCTCAATCTCCTTAAGCAAATCCGCCGCCTCATCCTCCTCAATCGAAAGGTCGGCATTGCGCATAATCCGGAATGGATGCGCACAGACAATATCATAGTTTAAAAACAGCTCTTTTATATTCTTTTCAATAATTTCCTCAAGCAGGATTACCTTGCGCCTGCTCCCCTCCCTGACAGGAATTTCCACAATACGTGGAAGCACGCTCGGCACCTGTACCGTTGCAAATTCCAGTTCGCTTTCCTTGCCCTTTTTCTTCACAAGCGCACCGATATTTAAAGATTTATTGCGAATCAGCGGGAACGGTCTGGAGGAATCCACCGCCATTGGCGTAAGCACCGGATAGACGCTGTCCTTAAAATAGCGGTTTACATAAGCGCTCTCCTCTTTGGTCAAATCCTCATGTGCCTGTATGACATGCAGCCCATTTTTTTCCAGCAAAGGAAGCAGGGAACGGGTGTATGTAGAATACTGCAGGCTGACAAGGTCATGCGTCGCTCTGCCAATCTCCTTAATCTGCTGACGCGGCGTCATGCCTGCAATATCAGGCTTATCATAATGCACCGAAACCATATCCTTTAAGGATGCAACACGAACCATAAAAAATTCATCCAGATTGGAAGCCGTAATGCTTAAAAATTTCAGCCGTTCAAATAACGGATTTGCTTTATCACGCGCCTCATTCAAAACGCGGATGTTAAACAGAACCCAGCTCAGCTCCCGATTGGAATAATATGCCGGATTTTTATAATTTATCTTTTTTTCCTTTTCTGCCATGAAGCCTACACTCCTCTTTTCTTTTTAATAACGGGTGTTATATTGAAAATTTCTTCAAAAAATGCAGCTTTGGACGCAAAAAGTCCTTTTTCCAGAGTAATGTCATAGGAGGTATCCGTTGTCAGGAAAAGCTGTCCTTCCCGCAGGGTTGCCGTAATATTTCTGAATTTTTCCCGATGACTGCGATCCAGTCCTGTCGCTACACGCAAAATTGCAGTCAGCTTTGCTACAATCAGATAGGACTCCTGATCCATCGTACATTCCCTGCCATCCCCATAATAGACAAATTCCTGATAATTATAATGAACGACATTGGCGACAATCTCCCGCTCTGCATGGGAAAGTCCGATGATTTCTGTTGACATGATAATCTCATAGGAAGCCTCACCGACGCCTGTCATTGTAATATATTTTCCACAGTCATGCAAAAGGGCAGCCAGGCGAAGCAGCAGCCGTTCCCTTCTGCCAAGCCCGTGAATCCGCTTCATTGCATCAAATATCGTAAGCGCAATCCGCTCCAGCGTTTCACCACGTTTCCTGCTTCCCATATACCGCCTGCTGATATTCTGAGTACAGTCGATAATATCCTTTTCAAAATCATGGTTCGTGGAAAATATTTTATTCTTCTCCGCATATTCATAACCGATGCCATCGCATAAGGTTACGCCCGGCACCCACAGTCTTTTAGCGCCCATCGTCTTAAGGAATTTGAGCACCAGCATGGAAGAGATATAGAGCAGGAAAATGCTCTCCTCTGGTACCTGAAATTTCTTTCCAAGCTCCGCAATCGAATGTCTGCGGATAACCTTAATAAATTCAAGATAATTTTCAGCATCAATATACTGCTGCGTCAGTCCATTTCCCTTTTTCAGCAGCGCACTTGAAATATACTCATCAACAACAATAATATTGTCAATCTGCCGCTCCTTCAAATACAGTTTTTCCAATACCTCAATCTGTCCTGTCACCAGTTCTTCTATAATTTCTTCATACTGAGAGGGCTTTAGCTTGAGCTGAAAAAGACGCTCACGAAGGCGCAGGATACCAAGACGCATATTCTGCGTCGTAACCAGACTGTCCTTATCAAACAGGGAAACCTGAATACTGCCGCCGCCAATGTCAAGGATTGCCGTTCCGCTGGAAATCAAACCGTTGAACTGCTCTCCTCTTGAAGCCACTGATTTATAATCCAGAAATCTTTGCTCCGAATTGCTCAAAACATCGATTCTGATACCGGTTCTCATCTTAATCTGTTCCAATACGATTGTCCGGTTAACCATCTCCCGGATAGCGCTGGTTCCATAAGCCTTATAGTCCGTCACCCGGTAGGTCTGCATGATCTGTGCGTATTCGCTCAAAACACTGCACAGCTCATCTACCTTTTCACGGCTCAGCTTTCCCGTCGTATAGGTTTCCGTTCCCAAATCAATACGATGGCGGATGTGGTCGATTTCACGCATCTTTACCTTTGGAGAAATCTCAAATATTTTCATGGAAAGCTCGTATGAACCGACATCGATTGCCGCAAACATCTTTATGCTCATCGTTATTCCTCACCTTTTCCCGCAAGATAATCAATAAACTGCTGCGCACAGCGTCCCGAAAGCCCTCCATGTGCCAGCTCCCACTTATTTGCCTCCAAAAGCAGCTCTTCCTCCGGCATGGTAATGCCTCCCCGCTTTGCCAGAGCCTTTACAATCTCCTGAAACTGCTTCTTATCAGGAGAGCCGAAATAAATCGTTACACCAAATCTTGCAACCAGAGACAGCTTTTCCTGTACCGTATCATTCGTATGTAAATCATCGTTTCTGTCCTCCTTGTCACTGAAGCGCTCCCGCACCAGATGTCTCCTGTTGGAGGTTGCGTAAATCAGGACATTATCCGGCTTTTTCTCCAGTCCACCTTCAATGACCGCCTTTAAATACTTATACTCAATTTCAAAGTCCTCAAAGCTCAAATCATCCATATAGATGATAAACTTATAATTACGGTTCTTAATCTGCGCAATGACCTCATTCAAATCCTGAAACTGATGCTTGTAAACCTCAATAATACGCAGCCCTTTTTCATAATAAGCATTGGCAATGGCTTTGATACTGGAAGATTTTCCAGTTCCCGCATCGCCAAACAGCAGACAGTTATTGGCTTTTCTGCCCTCAACGAAGGCTTCTGTATTTTCTGTCAGCTTTTTCTTGGGAATCTCATACCCTACCAAATCTGACAGCTTTACATGTGCAATATTTAAAATGGGGCATATCTGCACGCCTTCTTCGGTATGCTCAATGCGAAATGCCTTATGCAGGCCGAATTTTCCAACGCCATATTCTTTATAAAATTCTGTCACGGCATCCTTCATCTGCTCCGGAGTCTGTGTCACGGCAAGCTTCCCCGCCAGCTCGCAGATACGGTCACGGATACGAGTATTGTATACCTTTCCGCTCCGCTCGCCTCCATGATAGGCAAGAAGCAGGGAAAAGCCATTGACAGAAAGTGCTTTGACAAGCGGTGAAAAATCATACGCATAAAGCTCGGCTATAATTGCGAAGTCGTGCAGCACAGCTTCATTGATGCTTCCCTCCACGCTGCCGCGCACCTCGCATGCCGTACTGTAGCTGTTTTCATCATTTGCAAGCAGGTTTGCCAGATAGCAGTGCCAGAGATTGCCATAAAAGCCATGGCTCGCAGCAAGCTCTAAAAGCCGGTGCATACAAGCATAAAGAAGCTCTGCTTTATCGCTTTCATTATAATAGGTATCTGCATAGTGCTCCATCAGCCACGCCATATCCCGCAGCGTTTCTTCCTTTTCAAGATTCCGGTATACAATCAATTCTTCTACTCGCATTGTTAAATCCTCTTTTAATAATTTCCAAGTATTTTCATATTCCGCGCTTCATCCCGAAGTCCGCGCAGTGCATTTTTTACCGCACTGTCCGCTAAATTTCCTTCAAAATCAATAAAGAACCGATATTCCCATGTTCTGTCCTCAATCGGACGGCTCTCTATCTTCGTCAGATTCAAATTGTTATAAATAAAATGTGACAGCATGTGGTACAAAGAACCGCTCCTGTGCGGCACTTCAAAACAGATGCTGATTTTTTCTGCGTCCTTACGGAATATTTTCTGATTCGTCACGATAATAAAGCGGGTGGAATTGTTTTCCTCCTGATTGATGCCCTCCTCAAGCACCGACAGTCCATAGATTTTTCCTGCGCTCTTTGATGCAATCGCCGCTTGCGTCCTATCACCATCCTGAGCGACCTTTCTGGCTGCAAACGCATTATTCGGCATGCTGATCTGCCTCCAGTCATGCTCCTCTAAAAAACGCGCGCTCTGCATCAGCGACTGCGGATGGGAAAACACTGTCTGAATTTCTTCTAAAGAAGCACCCGGAACTCCTAACAGGCAGTGTTCAATCCGTATAATCTGCTCGCCAACAATATAATTTTCAAATTCTACCAGCAAATCATAGATTTCACTGACCATGCCCGCTGTGGAGTTTTCAATCGGAAGCACGGCAAAATCTGCGCTTCCTTCCTCAATTGCACTCATTGCCTCACGGAAGGTATCTACATGAAAGCTGTTTACCTGCTCGCCAAAATAAGCCTGCATCGCCATCTGGGAATAAGCGCCCTCCGCTCCCTGAAATACGACTCTCGCTTTCTGGGTTTCCAGTTCATCTACCCCGATAAAGGGCAGTCTGCCAACCGTTCCATTCTGTGCAAGGAGCTGGTACTGCAGTTTACGGCTCATAGACATAATCTGTTCAAATAATTCTTCGATTCCATGACTGTTAAAAGCATTGTGCGTCAGCGCCTTGACTGCCTTTAATTTTTCCTCTTCCCGCACCTTGTCAAAAACCTTTTTTCCTGTCTTTATCTTAAATTCCGCTACCTGACCGGAAATATCCATGCGCTTTTCATAAAGTGCTACAATCTGTGCGTCAATCGCATCAATCTCCTGCCGTAATTCTCCCAAATCCATCTGACTGCATTCCTTTCCCATGCTTCTTTTATCCCGATTCTTTCAGCCAGTTTCTTTACGAAACCTTCGAAACCCGTTTAAATACTTAACAAATATCTTATAACAATTCCCCCCTGCGCGCAAGTAAATAGCGGGTAAAATCTTCCCCATATTCCCTCCCACCAAAAGCTATGATATAATGAGCCTCGAAGGAAAGCAAGCGCCTCTGAAAGAGGCATTTGCTTTCCCGGGCTCATTAACGAACGAATATCCTGCAAAGCAGGATAAAAAGCGCGAAGCGCGGATTCGTGAGTGATACGTAGATTTATGCAAGCGCGACAGCGCGTGTTTGCGAGGTTATAAGACAAAAAAGGACAGACAAGCGGCTGCGCAAGCAAACGAGCGCGTGCGTGTTTGCGAGGTTAAAGGAAGGGATTTTATATGAAAAAGCTGAAAACATGTTTGATATTTCTGATTCCAATTTTAGTTCTGGCTGTGCTTACCGTTCTTTCCACACTTTCCAAACGGATTCCAAAAAATCCTATGGACACTGTTGGAAATACGGCAGGCAACCTGAACAACAACGGACTGTTCTGTGAGGATGAGGGCAGGGTTTATTTTGCAAACGCCTATGACGGCAATACGCTCTATGCCATGAATCCTGATGAAACCCAGATAGAAAAGCTTTCCGATGCGCAGGTCTGCTACCTCAATGCCGCCGGAAACTATCTGTATTATTACCAGAACGCATCCTCTGCCTCCGACCATTATTCCTCCCTTTTCCGCATCACCGGCATCTATCGTGCCAAAAAGAACGGAAAAGACAGCTCCTGTCTTGGGCGGATTCAGGCGGCTTCTCTGCTTTTATCGGGAAATACACTTTTCTACCAGTCCTTTTCCTCCAAGGAAAGCGGACCGCTGCTCTGCCGTATTGAGACAGATAAGACAAATAAACTTGAGCTTTCTGGCGTTTTTGCCAGACCGACCGCCGCTGGAAATGGTCAGATTTATTTCAGCGGCACACAGAGCGACCATTTTCTGTATGCGCTTGATGTAAACAGCAACTCCATTTCCACACTCTATAAGGGTGATGTCTATGCGCCTGTCATTTCCGGCGACTACGTTTACTATATGGATATTTCCGCCAACTACCGGCTGTGCCGGTACAATCTTACGACGCAGACTGCCGAGGTCTTAACGCAGGACCGTCTGGATTTCTTTAATGTAGCGGGAGATATGATTTTTTATCAGAAAAGTGATGCCGCCGAGCCTGCCCTAAAACGAATCAGAATCGACGGTACTGAAGAAGAAGTGGTCGTGCCCGGCATCTACCAGAACATCAATACCACTTCCGAATATGTCTACTTTAACGCCTATGACGCACCTACGCCCGTCTACCACACACCGGTATACGGTCCCGTCTCCGTAAGTGTATTTACTGCTCCAGAAGCTGCCAAAGCTCAGTAACTGTCTTTCCATAGACGGGGTGCTTCCATGCAGGCACAATCTGAGCAAGCGGCTTTAATACGAAATCTCTGTTCTGCATATCAGGATGCGGCACACGCAGACGCTCTGTCTCGATGACCGCATCCTCATAAAAGATGATGTCCAAATCCAGCGTTCTTGGTCCCCAGTGCACAAGCCGTTCCCTGCCTGCCTGCGCTTCCAGCTCATTTAAGAAATCCAGCAGCTTTTCCGGTGAATACAGGGTTTCTATCAGAATCGCGCCGTTTACAAAATCATCCTGTTCCACTCCACCATAGGGCTTTGTTTCAATGAGGTCCGCTGTCCTTAAAACCCTGCAGCAAGCATCCTCATCAAGCCTTAAAATGGCTTCCTGAATATACGCTTCCTTTTTCCCCATATTGGAGCCGCAGGCAATCACTGCCCGTCTCCAGCCACGATGTATCGCCACGGAAACCGATGAAAAGGGCAGAGGAATCGGCGCTGACGGCTTTCTGATTTCCAGAGAAATCTCCTTTATAAGCGGATAGGTAAGTAGCAGGTGCCTTGCAAGCTGTTCCGCAGCCGCTTCCAGAAGCTGATAGGTATTTTCTGTCAGGAATTTATGAATCTCCTGGCAGACCTCTCCATAATTCGTTGACAGTTGTAAATCGTCCGTCCAGCCCGCATGGCTGGTGTCCGTATAAAGCCTTGCATTTACAAAAAATCTCTGTCCAAGTCGCGTTTCCTCTTCATACACCCCGTGATGTGCATAAATTTCCAGCCCGTCTATCCGAATTTCATCTCTATTTTCCTGCATGAAGAATCGCCTCCGTCATTCGAACCGCCCGTAAATTTTCACGGACATCATGTACCCGCAAAAAAGAACAGCCCTTTACTACGCCAAGCACTGAAGTCGCAATCGTTCCCTCCAGCCGTTCCTCTACTGGCAGCCCCAGTGCATTGCCTATCATGGATTTCCGGGAAGTGCCCAAAAGCAGCGGATAACCAAACGCATGAAGTTCTTCTAGTGCATCTACAATTTCAAGATTCTGTTCATAGCTCTTTGCAAAGCCAACTCCCGGGTCCAAAATAATCTTATCGTCTGCGATTCCTGCCTTTTCGGCAAGCTGTATGCTCTCTGCAAGGTCTGCCGCCACATCATTTAAAAAGTCCTGATAAACCGCTTCTTTTCTATTGTGCATCAGGCAGCACGCCACACCTGCTTTGGCAATTACCTCTGCCATATCAGCATCTGCTTTCAGCCCCCAGATATCATTGATAAGGTCCGCACCCGCCAAAATTCCTGCCTGTGCGGTTTTGCTGTGATAAGTATCCAGAGAAATAACCGTATCAAAGGAAGCCCGCAGCCTTTCGATGATGGGAACAACACGCTCAATTTCTTCCTCTACTGTAATATGTGTATAGCCGGGTCTGGTGGATTCCCCACCGACGTCAATTAAGTCTGCACCCTCTGCAATCATTTTTTCTGCATGGAACAGCGCCTGATCTATCGTATTATGTCTGCCGCCGTCTGAAAAAGAATCCGGCGTAACATTTAAAATTCCCATAATATATGTCTTTCCCGGTATCGTAAAGCTATGATTTCCTATTTTCATTGATTTTCCTCTTTTCTTTCGGACTCCCTTATCATTATCAGAACCGCAGCTTCTTGGTTTTCTTTTTGCCCTTCCAGTTACACTGCTCCTGTGCAGGGCAGGCAAAGCAGCTTCTGCTCAGCTTATCCGCCCGATACAAAATTCCCCGAAGGCTTTCTTCCTCCGCGACAGATTTATCTCTGTGACTTAGGATTGCATCTACTATAACACTTGTTTCGTTTTCATCAAAGCCGCTGTCCTTCAGTATTTTGGGTGCAAGCACTGCACTCGCCTTTTCATGCGACGTCCCGTCCTCATACTGCCTGAATCTTCCGACATCGTGCAGAAGCGCCGTTGCATATATGTAAGGCTTTTTGATTTTCAGCTTTTTCTTTAGATTTAAAATCTCTGCAATCCGCGCGACTGAAAGAAAATGCTCCAAATCGTGCCTGCAAAACATGCGGTCCTTTTCATGCTCTTTAGTACGCTGTGTATATTTAATAAATAAATCGTGATTTAATATTTTATCTATTCGTTTCATGTTCTCTCCCGTTTATCGCGTCAGACATGCAAAGAATCGTTCCTGCAGTTCCTTCCGGGTTTCGAAGCAGCCTCTCGTTGCCACCGTTACAGTCCTGCTTCCGGGCTTTTTTATCCCGCGCATCGTCATACAGGTATGCTCCGCTTCCAGCATCACCATAACGCCCTCTGCGTCCAGTTCCTTCATAACGGCATCCGCTACCTGCGCCGTCAGCCGTTCCTGAATCTGCGGCCTTTTCGCATAGACCTCAACCGTACGTGCCAGCTTGCTCAGCCCCACAACATAGCCTCTTGGTATATACGCCACATGCGCTTTTCCAAAAAACGGAAGCAGATGGTGCTCACACGTAGAATAAAATACGATGTCCTTTTCCATAACCATCTCGTTTGTTTCAACAGGAAACTGTTTGGAAAGATGCACCGCCGCGTCCTCAGAAAGTCCGCCAAAAATTTCCTCATACATCCTTCCAATCCGCTCCGGCGTCTCCCTTAAGCCCTCTCTGTCCGGATTTTCACCGATGCCCTCCAGCAAAAGCCGTACCGCCTGTTCAATTTTTTTCTGGTTTACCATGCGTATCTCTCCTGATTCTGTCCCTGTGTGCTACAATTTTTGACAGTTCTCCCAAATAGGACAACGAACCAAATGCAAGAATCACGTCCTCTTTTCCTGCCAGCAGATAGCTCATCTCTACCGCCTCCTGCAGACTGTCTGCCGCCGTTACGTTAGGATTTACCACTCGGACCGCTTCCGCAAGCTCATAAGCAGGAAGCGCACGCTTATTATGCGGCGGCGTTATCGTTATAATCTGCGCCGCGAGCGGCGCCATCAGGGAAACTATTTTTTCGTATTCCTTATCCTTCAATATTCCTATTATAGTAATTATCCGTTTATTTGTAAAATAGAATGTCACCGCTTCACGCAATTTTTGCGCAGCATCCTCATTATGCGCACCGTCAATAATGAAATATGGTTTCTTTGCCAGCACACAAAAACGCCCCTTCCAGCGCGTTGTCAAAAGTCCCTTTCGCAGCATGGCATCGGAAATCTGAAAGCCCGCCTCCCGCAGTGCCAATACGGTCTCCACTGCCAAAAGCGCGTTTTCAACCTGCCACAGCCCTGCCATTGAAATTTCCAGTTTTGAAAGATTTTTATAAGAAAACACCTGTTTTTCAATTCCATAACGTATCTTGCCAACCTTTCCGCTATCAACAGTACGAAGAATTGCCTGCCTTTCCTGACAGGTGCTTTTCATAATTTCAAAAACCTCCGGCTGCTGCTGTCCCATTATTACATAACAATTGTTCTTTATTATTCCCGCCTTCTGCATGGCAATTTCAGACAGCGTATTGCCAAGCATTCCTATATGGTCCCGGCTGATAGAGGTCAAAACAGCCGCAACTGTCGTAGATACAATATTGGTCGCATCCGTAAGCCCTCCCATTCCCGTTTCCAGTATAACAATATCGCACTTTTTCTCCCGAAAATACCAGAATGCAAGCGCAGTCTCCGCTTCAAAGGGCGTTGGATAAGCATAGCCTGCCTCCTCCAGTTTTTCTGCTGCCTGCCGCACAGCCTCTATTCCACGTACAAAATCATCTGATGAAATAGGACGTCCATTTACCTGATAACGCTCAAACTCCGAAAACACAGCCGGAGAGCTGTATCTTCCAACCCGATAACCGGCGCACCATAAAATTCTGGATAAAAATGCCAGCAGGGAGCCCTTTCCATTGGTTCCGGCAATATGTATAAAGCGCAGCTCATCCTGCGGATTTCCCATTGCAGCCGCCAGCCTGCGCATGGAATCAAGTCCAAGCACAATCCCTCCAGCACGCAATTTTTCCATATACTCTTCCGCCTGTCTGCGGTTTTTAATGGTATCCTTCCACATATCTGCTCCTTTTTCCGGAATAGATTTTTTCTCTCCGGCAATACTGTTCATTATGAAAAAATATTTTCTTTCTTTCCTTCACTGCGGCATCCTCGGCTGGTGCCTCGAAATACTGTTTACCGCCCTGCAGTCACTCAGGCGGCGCGAAAAGACCTGTATGGGACACACCTCCGTATTTATGTTTTTTATCTACGGCATGGGTGTCTTTCTTGGTCCCGTCTATCGCCTGATCCGCCGCCTTCCTATATTCTGGCGCGGCATTACCTATATGCTCTGCATTTTTACTGCGGAATATATCACCGGAAAATCACTGTCGAAAAGAGACCTCTGCCCCTGGAACTATGAAAATTCCCGCTTCCATATAGGAGGCGTAATCCGGCTGGATTACGCCCCCTTATGGTTCCTGACTGGACTTATGTTTGAGCATTTTCTGCTTTCGGAGACTGCAAAGAGTGCTCCTTCTTTGCAATCCGGTAAAAAATAATCTGATAGGAAATAAACAAAAAGATTCCTGCACTCGCCCATGCGCCCATATTGGCAACACAGACTCCTGTAAAGCTGTGGCGGCTCGCTGCAATCACAGCAACCACCGCACGGCTTACCAGCTCTACGACACCGCCCATCGTAGGAATCAGTGCATAGCCACAGCCTTGTAAAATATTTCTGTAAATAAATATCATTCCAAGCGGCGTAAAGCAGGTTCCGCAAAGGAAAAGATAAATCGTCGCATATTCCTCAATCTCAGCAAGATTTTCCGATACGAACATTGCAATCAGCGCATGCTTAAAGAGCATAATCAAGGCAAATACTGTAAGCGCATAAATCGTAGAAATCAGCAGTCCAAACCGTGCGCCCTGCCGAATCCGGTCGTAGGCGTTGACACCCCGATTCTGCCCCGCATAAGTCGCCATTGTCATGCCCATCGCAAGGAAGGGCTGCGTTACGAGCTGTTCTACCTTGGATGCCGCTGTATAAGCAGCTACTGCCATCGAACCAAGCATATTTAACGCCGCCTGAACCATAATCGTGCCAACTGCCGTTATGGAAAACTGAATCGCCATCGGAAAGCCGATGGATGTCTCTATCTTCATTAAATGAAAATCCAGTGCAAAATGCCGCTTTTCAAGCTTCAGCACCGCCACCTTCCTTGCTACATAAAAGACGCATAATAAGCCTGACAGTCCCTGTGAGATAACGGTCGCCCATGCAGCCCCCGCTACCCCCATGTGGAAATTGATGATAAAAACCAAATCCAGAATAATATTGGTAATTGCCGATACAATCAGAAAATATAACGGAACCTTGCTGTTTCCCACTGCCCGCAGGATACTTGCCATCAGGTTATAAAGCACTGTGCAGCCCATTCCTGCACATATAATGATAATGTAGGTTCTGGACATATCGAAAATATCCTCCGGCGTCTGCATCAGATGCAGCAATCCGTTCATTCCTGCCACGCTGACGGCAGTCATTACAACCGTAGAAAGGATAGAAAGAATCGCAGCCGTGCCAACGCTCTTTTTCATTCCCTCCATATCGCCTGCGCCAAAACGCTGTGAAGTCAATACGGTAAAGCCCGTCGTAAGTCCCTGCATGAATCCGAGAATCAGAAACATAATCGTTCCCGTTGCGCCAACCGCTGCAAGCGCTTTCACGCCGACAAACTGTCCCACGATAATTGTATCTACCATATTATATAACTGCTGGAAAATATTTCCAATCACAAGTGGAATAATAAAGCGGATAATGAGCCCCGAAGGCTTCCCCTTTGTCATATCAAGTTCCATACTTCTGCCTCCCAGTTTTCGGTTTATCGTTTCTTTCATACAAACCTTTCTGTATGATTTTTCAATGTTTTATCATTCTAGCAGATTTTGTATTGAAAGAAAAGGGGGTATATGCTATCATAATTGCAGTTAAGAAATGTAAAAAGGAGGACGTTAAATGACCGCAAAAGAATGTATCCGCGAACGCAGAAGCATCCGCAGATTCAAGGATCAGAAGATTGACCATCAGTTACTTGAGGGAATCATCGAAACTGCTTCCTATGCTCCAAGCTGGAAGAATACACAAATCGTCCGTTATATCGCTGTAGAGGGCGAATTAAAGGATAAAATTGCCAGCGAATGTACTACTACATTTCCAAATAATGGAAAGATTATCCAGAACGCGCCAATGCTGATTGCAGTTACTGTTATTAAAAACAGATGCGGCTATGAAAGGGACGGCTCCTTTACTACCCCTCGTAAGGATACCTGGCAGATGTTTGATGCAGGCATCGCATCTGAAGCGTTTTGCCTCGCAGCATGGGAACAGGGTATTGGCTCCGTAATTCAGGGTATTTTTGACGAAGCCGCTGCTGCCCAGCTTTTAGAGCTTCCCGATGACCGTGAACTGGTCGCATTGATTCCAATTGGATATCCCGATGAGGCGCCGGCTGCTCCAAAGAGAAAACCGGTTTCTGATTTGATTTCTTATAAATGATTTTAAAATCGAAGGAATTTTTATTCCTTCGATTTTTTATGGATATTATGCAAAGGAGAGAACTTATGAGACATCTTATGAGCCCGTTGGATTTTTCAACGGAAGAACTAAACAAACTTTTCGACCTGGCAAATGATATGGAACAGCATCTGGACCGCTACGCACATGTATGCGACGGTAAAAAGCTTGCCACCTGCTTTTATGAGCCCAGTACCAGAACACGCCTCAGCTTTGAAGCAGCCATGTTAAATCTCGGCGGCAAAGTGCTCGGCTTTTCTGACGCTTCCTGCTCCAGCGCTTCCAAAGGGGAAAGCGTTGCCGACACCATCCGCATTATCTCCTGCTATGCAGACATCTGTGCTATGCGTCATCCCAAGGAGGGCGCTCCTATGGTAGCTGCCAGCTATTCCAAAATCCCCGTTATCAACGCAGGTGACGGCGGACATCAGCACCCTACCCAGACACTGACCGATATGCTTACCATCCGCTCCCTGAAGGGCAGGCTTAATCATCTGACGATTGGTCTGTGCGGCGATTTGAAATTTGGCCGTACCGTCCATTCCCTGATTCGCGCCCTCTCCCGCTATGAAGATGTCCATTTTATCTTTATCTCACCAGAAGAACTGCGTGTTCCTGACTATATCACAGATATGCTGAAAGAAAAAGGTATTGACTATGAAGAAGTCATCCGTCTTGAGGACCGGATAGCCAGCCTCGACCTGCTCTACATGACCCGTGTCCAGAAGGAACGCTTCTTTAATGAGGAAGACTATGTCCGCTTAAAGGACTTCTATATTCTGAACAAAGCCAAGCTGGAGCTTGCCCGAAAGGATATGCTGATTCTGCATCCACTTCCTCGTGTCAATGAAATTTCCGTAGAAGTGGACGACGATCCGCGCGCTGTTTACTTCAAGCAGGCACAGTATGGCGTCTATGTGCGCATGGCGCTGATTTACACACTGCTTGGTTTTTCAGAGAATTAAACACTGTCAGGAGGAAACAATATGTTAAACGTAGGAAAAATTGAAGAAGGCTTCGTGCTCGACCATATCAAGGCAGGCATGAGTATGTCTATTTATCATCATTTACAGTTAGATAAGCTGGACTGCACTGTTGCTATCATTAAAAATGCCCGCAGCAACAAGATGGGACGGAAGGATATTTTAAAGGTAGAATGTGATATTGATACCTTAGACCTTGACATTCTCGGCTTTATCGACCACAAAATCACTGTCAATGTCATCAAGGACGGTAACATCGTAGAAAAAAGAATTCTTTCCCTGCCAAAGGAAATTAAGAATGTCATTAAGTGCAGAAATCCCCGCTGCATTACTTCCATAGAGCAGGGACTTCCGCATGTCTTTGTTCTGACCGACGCAGAAAAAGAGGTTTACCGCTGCAAATATTGTGAAGAAAAATGCCAGGAAAGATGGTAGCCTGATTTTGTAAGAAAATGACTTATGTGAGGGCAGAATCCGTTTTGGATTCCGCTCTCCTTTTTTCTGCATTTTCCCGCTGCTGCAGCCTGTAAGCAGACGGCGTGCAGCCCATTACCTCTTTAAAAATTTTTCCGAAATAGCTCGTCCCGGAAAAGCCGCTGGAATATGCAATCTCCGTCACAGAAGCATCCTTCTCCCGCAGCATGGCAGCCGCACGCCGGATTCGATATTCCATCAGATAGGTAAAAGGCGTGGTATTCAGATTCTGCTGAAAGCAGCGCAGACATTCCCGTTCACTGATATTTGCCGCCGCTGCAATCTCCCCCAGCGCAATCCGCTCCTGATAGTGCTGCCGGATAAACAGCAGCATCTGCTTGATACGTTCTTCTCCATGTCCGGAAGGTGTCCGCCCGCCCTGCAAAATCGGCTCCGCCAGCTTGTACATCAGCGCCCACATTTCTGAAAGGTCATTCCTGACCGTAAATTCATAGCCATAATTCTGCATGTCCGCTGCATCATAGGCATGGCGCATCAGCTCAAGAATCCTTCTTTCATCTGGCCGCGAGGGCTGAAACAGCATGACCTCAAGCTCCTTACATTCAATTATGGGCAAAATATATTTCTGCTCAAAAATGCTTGTATAACCGCCAGAAAGCAGGCTGACATCAAAAAGCTGATCCAGTGTAAACGGCGCAGGTCCCGCAAGCGGTTCCTTATAATGCAGCACATTGGAATTGATAAAAGCGCCCTCTCCTGCCTCAAGCACATAGGAGTGATGATTGGTATCCATGCGGAAGCTTCCCTGCAGCACCCATATCAGCTCTATATCCGCATGCCAGTGCCAGGGGACATAGCCGCCGGGATGTTTGGTCAAATCTTCAAAGCAGGCAAAATAGGGAAAGCCTTTTACCGGCTTTTCAATCAGCTCTTCCAGATTATCATTAAGTCTCAGTATGGTTGCAATCATATCGCCAATCTCCTAATATCATTGTCCATATAGTTTTAATATTTGTCGTTATATAGATTTTATCACGTCTATTTTATCGATATAATTATATCAGAAACAAGAGATACATACAAGAAAAAAGAAAAGGAGGGGTCTTATGAAAATCTACAACATCCATGATGCACGTACATTTTTCCAGCGTCTGACAGAATGTGAAGGCACCGTAGAACTGATTGAAGAAAATGGAAACCGCAGACAGCTTTTTAACGGAAGCGAGGATGCCAAAACGCTCCCCTTCCACCAGATTTACGGCAGTATTCCACAGATTGAATTAAAGTTCCATAAGGATGAAGATTGCCACAAAATCCTGTCCTACCTGATGAACCGCCGCAATACACCAGCCTGATACTTCAATTTTCTGATAAATGATAAAGTGGGAAAGCGCCCTTGACCTGTAAGGTCAGGGGCGCTTTTCTTTTCGTCCATCTGTCAGTTGCCACATTCTACACTGATTCGGTTAAAGATGCTCATAATCTCTTCTGTATCAATACGCTTCTTTTCCTCTCCAGAGCGGTCTAAAATAATCTTTCCTTCATGCATCATCACAAGTCTGCTTCCATACTCTACCGCATAACGCAGGTTATGCGTTACCATGATTGTCGTAACCTGTTTTTCCCTGACTATCTTATCTGTCAGCTCCATGATGATTTCCGCCGTCTTGGGGTCAAGCGCCGCCGTATGTTCATCCAGAATCAAAAAATCAATCGGCGTCATCGTTGACATCAAAAGCGCCACCGCCTGCCTCTGTCCGCCGGAAAGTGCCCCGACCTGTGTATGAAGCTTATCCTCCAGACCAAGTCCAAGCTGGGAAAGCAGTTCTCTGTAATACTCCTGCCTTGCCTTATTAACACACCTTCCAAGTCCAAAGTGCTTCCCTTTATTGTCTGCAAGAGACATATTTTCAAGAATCGTCATGCTGGGGCAGGTTCCCTTCGAGGGGTCCTGATATACCCGCCCGATATTACGATGCCTGAGATAGTCCTTCCTTCTGGTAATGTCCTGCCCGCCAATGCAGATGCTGCCGCCGTCAACGTCTATGCTGCCGCAGATAATATTCAAAAGCGAAGTTTTTCCTGAACCGTTGCTGCCTACTACTGCAACGAATTCCCCATCATTTACGGAAAAATCAAACTGGTTAAACAGACACATTTCGTTTACCGTACCGGGATTATAATTTTTTGTAATCTTATTTAACGTCAGCATCTATTTTCACCTTCTTTTTTCTTTCCATACCAAGTACAAGGATAAGCAGGAACAAAGTAGCTGTAATCAGCTTTAAATCGCTGGAGGAAAGTCCCATTCTGACCGCAAGCGCCACACAGCCCTTATAAATCACAGAACCGATTACAACGCTTGTCGTCACACGCAGGAAGGTCAGCCTCTTGAAAAGACTCGTTCCTATAATAACACTGGCAAGTCCGATAACTGCTGTACCCGTTCCTACTGAAATATCAAAAAAGCGCTGCTGCTGTGCAAAAACGCCGCCGCTCATCGTAACCAGACCGTTTGCAATGGAAAGCCCTACAATTTTAACAAGTCCCTTGTCTACGCCAAGCGAGGTTACTATCGTATCATTGTCTCCGACTGCGCGAAGCAGAAAACCGGATTTTGTACTCATATACCAGTCAAGCAAAAGCTTGGTCAGCACTGTAATAATCAAAATAATAACCGTCGTCTTATAAGGCGAAATGCCGCCGCCTAAAATGCTATTTACAAAGGCATTGTCAAAAATCGTCTCCTGATTGTAAATCGGCAGATTCGCCTTGCCTGCAATCCGCAGATTCACCGTATAGAGTGCCGTCATCATGATAATACCGGACAGCAGATCCCTCACCTTCAGCTTTACATGAATCAGTCCCGTTAGCATACCGACAAATGCACCTGCCAGAAAGCAGACCGGCAGGGTAAGTACCGGCGATATGCCCTTTAAGATCAGGACACAGGTAATGGCTGCTCCCATAGGGAAGCTGCCATCCACCGTCATATCCGGGAAATCCAATATTTTATAAGTAATGTACATACCAAGCGCCATAATCGCATAGATCAGGCCTTGTTCCAAAACGCTTATTACCAGTGCCAACTCTTTTTCTCCTGTAGCAAAATTTTATTTACCCGCACAGCGCCTCGCGAAGCGAGTGTGCATCTATTTATGATACAACAATTGTATCAAAGCTTTCTGCTGCGCTTCCTGCCATATCTGCCGGAATCTCCAGACCAATCTTTTCTGCTGCTGCCGTATTCAGGTACAGGCTTGCTTCGGTAATAACTTCAAACGGAAGGTCAGATGCCTTTGCCTCTCCCTTTAATACCTTTGCCGCCATTGCGCCTGTCTGCTTGCCAAGTGCAACATAATCCAGTCCCATAGAAGCTACACAGCCGTTCTTCACCTGCTCAATTTCTGAACCAAATACCGGAATTCCTTTTTTGTTTGCTGCATCTAAAACTGTCTGCAGTGCAGATACAACAGTATTATCCGTCAGATTGGTAATGCAGTCAACCTTTTCCACCATATCAGCAGCCGCCATCGGTACGTCAGCAATCGTATTGATGCCGGTGTCTACGATTTCAAATCCATACTCTGCCGCATTTGCCTTGTATTCTTCAATCGTGCTTACAGAGTTGGCTTCACTTGTCGTATAGATGATGCCGATTTTCTTAGCCTCTGGAAGCATCTGACGAATCATTTTAAGCTGCTGCGTTACCGGAAGCGCATCGCTCGTACCGGTAATGTTGCCTACGCTTGTTCCGTCCTCTGCTGCAAGTCCTGCGCCAACCGGATCAGATACTGCGGTATAAATAACAGGAATCTCTGTTTCCATACAGGAATTGTAAGCACTCATCGCACTCGGTGTTGCAATCGCACAGATTAAATCAACCTTCTGGGAAACATAAGCATCTGAAATGGTGCTTGCAGTTCCCATATCTGCCTGTGCGTTATCAAATAATACGGTAAGGTTTTTGCCTTCTTCGATTCCAGCCTCTGCCAGTCCCTGCAAAAAGCCTTCCTTGCAGTTATCCAATGAGCCATGCTCTGCAAACTGTGAAATACCGATGGTATACTGTGCATCGTCCGTTGCAGCAGCTTCCTGTGTCCCACTTTCTTCTGTCTCTTCCTGTACTGTCGTTTCCTCTGTTACTGCGGCTGCCTCCTGTGTAGTGGCTGCCCCGCATGCTGTCAGGGACATCACCATTGCTGCCATCATTACTGCCAAAACTTTTCTTTTCATAATTTTCCTCTCCTTTTCCTAATCTTACCAAAAGCACCTGCCTGTGAAAAAGCGCCTTATTTCCGCCGCAGTGCGCTCCACGCGGAGCATTATTTATTTCATAGAAAATTTTTTCTATGAAATAAATAAAACGCCCCAAGCATATTTGCTTGAGACGTTAATTTACATTAGCGCGGTACCACTCAAATTGATTAAGAAATCCTCTCTTTTCATGTACTACATACATGCCGCATGGATAACGGGCGCGGTTCCCGGCGGCTCCTACTGGATATGGAATACAAGCTGTCGCTTCCATCTTCGTTCAGACCACCCTCGAAAGTCCATTCAGCAAATCTCTCTGTACTGCAATCCCACCGCCTGCAGCTCTCTGTGCCAGACCCAATAAGCTTACTTCTCTTTCTCACAGGTTTGATTCTTATGTTGTAATCACTTTAATACCGCTTTCCAAAAATGTCAAGCGCTTTTTATCATTTTTCCCTTCAAAATAACCTGCTTTAAGGAAAGCGTCTGACTGGCAACTACAATATTGGCATATTTTCCGGCCTCCAGCGAGCCAACCTGCCCCTCCATGCCAATGCTTCTTGCAGGATTTATCGTCGCCGCCTGAATGGCAGCCTCTCTGGAAATTCCCATTTCCACAGCCTTTTTCATACACTGGTACAGGTTGGTTGCGCTGCCTGCAATCGTTCCGTCAGCAAGCGTAGCAAGCGCTCCCTTCACCGTTACATCCTGTCCGCCCAGCATATACTGTCCGTCCTTCATTCCTGTCGCCATCATGCTGTCGCTGATTAAAACAATCCGGTCTGCGCCAAAGAGTCTGAAGGTATTCCGCACGGTACAGGGATGCACATGGATTCCATCGCAAATCAGTTCAGCCATCACTAAGCTATCCTCCGCCGCTGCCCCTACTACTGCAGGTTCCCGGTGCGTCGGCGTCTTCATCGCATTATACAGGTGTGTAATATGTCTTGCGCCTGCGCGAATCGCCGCTGCCGCCGTTTTATAGTCCGCTGTCGTATGTGCGATGGAAAAGCAGAATTCATTCCTCAGCTTTTCGATACAGGAAAGCGCTCCTGTTACCTCAGGTGCAATGGAAACCAGCTTTACCAGCCCGCCTGCACTCTCCTGAAGCCGCCTTAAGATTTCTGCCTTTGGCGGGATAATATAGTCAGCCTTCTGTGCGCCCTTCTTTTCCTTGCTGATAAACGGTCCCTCAAGATGAATTCCAATCAGGCTGTCTGGCTTTTCTGATGATGCCTGTATCAAAATCCGCTCCAGCTCGCCAATCGGCAGCGTCATTGTCGCCGGACAGATGCTTGTAATTCCATTCTGGTTTTCATAAGCCTCGATTGCAAAATGTGCCTCTTTCGTTCCGTCACAGAAATCGTAGCCTGCTGCGCCATGAAAGTGTACATCCACAAGTCCGGGGAGAAGGAGTTGTTCCCGTTCTGCTTCCGTAAGCTCACTCGCAGCGCAGAGGCGGATTTCCTGTATCCATTCACCATCAAAGACAATACGTCCCGGGCGAAAGCAGTTTTCTTTTGTAAAAATCCATCCCTTTAGTTCAGACATGCTTCATCACCTACCAATATCACATTATTGTGAAGCTGAAGCACCGATGCCGGAACCTGTGGGCAAATCGGTCCTTCAAACGCTCTTTTTACAATCTCTTTTTTGTCTCTGCCGCACTCCATAATCAAAATCGTCTTTGCCTTCATAATGGAGCCGATTCCCATCGTATATGCCTGCTTTGGCACCTCATCTCTGGAGGCAAAGAACCTTGCATTCGCTTCTATCGTGCTCTCGCTCAAATCTACACAGTGCGTCTCCTTTGGAAATTCATCCGCCGGTTCATTAAAACCGATATGTCCGTTATGTGTGTCGTGGTTAAAGATGGCGTATAAAAGCATGCACACCATGCCAAAGAGCAGTGACCTGCGTTTTTTCTCTTTCCTTTTCCCTCTCACGTTATCCCCCGCCATTTATATTTTTATAGTCTATAAAAGGATGATAACACAGTTCTTCACTGCATTACCATCCTTTCATAATTTCTGCCAAGGTTTCCGGCAGATTCTGTTACAGGTTCAGATAGGTTTCAAAAATTTCACACAGCTTCTTTGCATCCTGTGCATCCGGCATCTCACAGAAGATTCGAAGAAGCGGCTCTGTACCGGAAAACCGGATGGAAATCCATCCGCCACATTCCAGATAGAGCTTTACTCCATCCAGATAAGAAATCTGGCGTACAGGAAACGGAATCTCCGGCAGCTTCTTTTCCTCCAGAAGGTGTCTCTGAATTGCTTCCTTCTTTTCCTGTGTGAAGCGGTAATCCCGCTCCTCCAATGCCAGTGTGCCATACTGCTCACGGATTCCGTCCATAATCTGGGAAAGCTTCATTCCAGTTACGGCAATCATCTCCACCAGAAGCGCTGATGCGTAAATACCGTCTTTTCCCTTGATATGTCCGCGCACTGCCATTCCGCCTGAGGATTCCCCTCCAATGACCGCATCCGTTGCAAACATTTTTGCAGATATGTGCTTGAAGCCGACCGGCACCTCATAGCACTCTTCACCAAAGCTCTCCGCTACCCGGTCCAGCATGTGCGTTGTGCAGATATTGCGTACCGCAGGACCATGCCAGCCCTTATATTTGAGCAGGTAGTAATATAACAGCACCAGAATGTCATTTGGATGCAGGAATCTTCCTGTTTCATCAATTACACCGATTCTGTCCGCGTCACCGTCTGTTGCAATGCCGATGTCGCAGCCTCTGTCCAGTACATAATTCTGGAGGCTCCTTAAGGTTTCTGCCGTAGGTGCAGGAAGCTTGCCGCCAAAGAGCGTATCATGGCGCTCATGGATGGTCTCAACCTCACAGCGCGCCGTCATCAGAATCGTCTTAATCGAAGTCTCGCTGACACCATGCATAGGGTCCAACGCAACCCGAAGACCTGCTTTCTGGATACTGTCCATGTTGACTGCCGCGATGATGCTGTCCAGATATTCATTCAAAGGATAGATTTCTTCAATCAATCCTTCCTCCAGTGCCTTCTGATATTCCATTTCCTCTACCGGAATATCCGTTCTCTCCATCCGCAGCGCCTGATAAAATCGCCCAGGCGTTGGATTCCAGATGCACACGTCCCTCCGTATCCTCCTGACATCCAATCTTTCTTCCATTTTTGGTAATGCCCCTGATATACCACTCACCATCCCAGAGCATCTTATCGCACGCCTGCTTTACCTTTTCTGCCACCTGCTGATAATGCGCCGCGTCTGCATCCTCTCCGAGATATTTTGCAAGGGAAACAAAGTGCATAAGCGCCCAGTAATGCAGGAAGCTGACCAGTGCACTCTCGCCGCCGCCAAGATTCAGACAGTCGTTCCAATCCGCCCTGAGCCCTTTGCAGATTCCATTTTCTCCAACCTGCTCCGTACTGAAATCCAGTATCCGTTTTAAATGCTCATAGACACTTTCTGTAAAATCCTCGCCCTTTACATAGGTATCCGCGTAAGGATATTCCCTGCGGGCAAAGGAAATATCTCCTGTTTCTTTTATGTACTCTACTACCGCACCGACCAGCCAGAGCGCATCATCCGAGCACGCGTCCTTAATGGTATGCACCATGCTTTTTTTATCCGGCTCCGGCACTACAGTAGGGGATTTAAATGGCTTTTCTCCCGTATCCGCCTCAAACCACTCCGGTGAGAACAAATGCAGTCCATAGCCTGTGGTTGTCAGGCCCTTCAGAAGCTGCTCTATCCGTTCCCTGCACTTATCAGGATTGGAATGTGGAATCGTCATCGCATCCTGCGCCGTATCACGATAGCCAAGCCCGACCCGTCCGCCTACTTCTATAAAAGAAGCAAAGCGCGAAAACATGACGTTAATTTCAGACTGATAAAGCGTCCATGTATTGATAAGTGTATTCATTCCTTCATTCGGCGTCCAAATCTGAAGCGCGCTGATTTTTTTCTTCCAGTATTCGGAAAGCTCCTGATACGCACCATCTACCCTTTCAAAATCACTGTATTTCTCGCGGATGCGCTTGCCCTCTTCCCGATTTCCTTCGCCAAGCATGATGACAAACCGCTTTTCCTCACCCGGCTTTAAGCGTATATTCTTCTGCAATGCGCCGCAGTGATTGCCGCCAAGCTCTGCTGAGCCGCCAAGCGTTCCGCGAATAACAGCCTCGGGATTATCCTCCGTATGGTATGCGCCCAGAAATTTTTCTCTGACACAGTCATAGCCATCCGGCTCAAAGCTTGCTGTCATATACTGATAACCCTTTTCCTCATAGTACAAATCCTCTTCAATGATGCCGTCCTCATAGGAGGAACCTGCACAGTAGAGGCTCATCTGGAAATTCTGATTGTCCACCGCAATATGATGGAAGGAAAATTCCATATAGGTAAACAGGGACAAATCTCTTTCCCTTTCCGAAAGATTCTTTACCTTTACATCCCATAAAAGCACATTTTCCCCAAGCGGAATCAGCATACTCTGGGAAGAAGCCAGTCCATCGTACTCACATTCATAGACGGTATAGGAAAGTCCATGCCTGCACCTGTAATTTGCCTTCTTTAAATCCTTTGCCACCGGCTGCCATGAAATCGAATGATAATCCGCATTTTCATTATCAAAATGTCCATACTGCATAAAAGAACCCCTCCTTTATGTCGTTTTCTTTAATTCCATTATAGAAAAGAGAGGAGTTGTTTGAAATTGCTCATTCTGTGATTATTTGCCCAATATTGTCAAATATATCCTAAAGCATCCTGCGATTTCTTGTATTCTTGGTCAGAATCTCTTATAATAAGAACAAAGAGTTTGCAAGCAAACTCTCTGCGTTTTTTCCAAGCAATACATATTGGGGGAAAAAGGGCAGATACTATCTGGTATCATCCATAGCTGTATCCCTGCAGCTATGCCGAAAAGAGGCAAGCTATGAAATTTGACATGCACTGTCACACAAAAGAAGGTTCTCTGGATGGGAAAATACCTATCCAGGATTATATTTCCCTGTTACAAAAAAATGGAATCGACGGTATGCTCGTATCGGACCACAATTCCTATGGCGGCTACCGTTACTGGAAAAACCATCGTTCCCAGATGCCGCAGGATTTTGTCGTATTAAAGGGCATCGAATACGACACCATTGATGCCGGACATATCCTCGTCATTCTGCCTACCGGCACAAAGGTGCCGCTCCTAGAGCTTCGCGGCATGCCCGTCAATCTCTTAATTGATATTGTCCACAGGCACGGCGGTATCCTCGGTCCGGCGCATCCCTGCGGCGAGCGGTTCTTAAGCCTGACAAACAACAGACGGTTCCGCAAGCAGAAATCAGTGCTGGAACGGTTTGATTTTATTGAAACCTTCAATTCCTGTGAGCCTGCCCAAAGCAATGAGGGCGCCCAGCTTCTGGCGCAGGCGTATGATAAGCCTGGCTTTGGCGGCAGCGATTCACACAGACCGGACTGCGTTGGAACAGCCTATACCTGCTTTCATGCAGATATTCGTTCTGAAAATGACCTGATTTCCTATATCCGCTCCGGCAACGCTACCTCCGCAGGCGGCTGTTATTATCATGGCACGACCAGAGAGAAAATCGGTGTAATGAATAAGCTCCTTGTTTTTTCATTTTGGTTTTATAACAAGGGTGGTGGTCTGCTCCGCAGGCACAAACGGAAAATTGCGCTTCGTACAGACGATGAAAATGCACTTCGTAAATATGAAGAAAGCCGGAACGGGATTTAATCCCTTCCGGCTTTTTAATGTCTCTCTCAATCTCTATTTTTCCTCTTCGGATTTACGGCGTTTCTGATAATGCTCCTTTGCCGCCTCCTTCAAGTCCTCAAGCGCTCCCTTAAAGCGTTTTGAAATCATACCCGGGTTATCCCGCAGCAAACGTCTCCTGTAAAAATCTGCCTGACTCTGAAGCTGCAATCTGCGGTCGCGCAGAATATGAAACTTCATGCGAAGCTCTTCTTTTTCCTCCAAAAGCGCCTGATCTGCCACAGCAATGACTACGTCCAGCCGCCTTTGCAGACGCTCCATCTCCTGTCTGGCATTTTCCAGTCTTGCCAGCACATCACGCATATCCAGTGCAGCCTTAAAGGACAGGGAAAAATCGGCGGAAATATAAATTGTCAGCAGCGTCGTTATGATAAACAGAAGACCCTGCGGCATCGCCTCTGTCAGCTCCTGAATCGGCCTGTGGATATATCTCGTCATCAGGACTGTAAAAAGCCCCCATACAAGCGTGGAGCTTAGACATATCTGCCCCTGAAAATTTAAAAATTTTCCGGTATAGTCCCAATATCTCACACGGAAAAGCGCTTCTGTCACCGTTCCTACGATATACTCCAAAAGCGTCGCTCCCACACAGCCCGCCAGATAAGTAAGCAGTATGCTGTACTGAACCGGCCTTGACACAACGAGCATCATAACCGCTCCCGCTCCATAAATCGGCAGAAAAGGTCCCCGCATAAAGCCTCTGTTAACAGGACGCTTTTCTTTCAGCGATACATAGGTCGATTCAAAGCACCAGCCAAAAAAACTATACAGATAAAAATAGAATAACCATTTATACATAAACCGCCACCCTGACGCTGTACTTTCCCTTTCGGGTCATGGACTCCATGCCCAGATAACAAAATTTTCCATAGCCTCTGACAGACACAATATCTCCCGGCTTTGGCGCCGCACTGTTATTTTCCTGTGTCCGCCCATTGACAAATATCTTTTTCTCCCGAAACAAAAGCAGGCTTTTTTCTCTGGAAAGATTGTAGGTCTTTGCAATAACGGCATCCAGACGTTCTGAGGATACCTGGCAGACCCGCTCCTCCTTCTGGGGCGCAAGCGCCTTCAGTTCTCCCGAAAAGACTTCGGTCAAAACCTCCGTATGCCTGATTCTATGAAGGTTTTCCACAATATAGGGAGCGATTTTTTCCGTGCAGTACAGATAAGCGGACTTTCCCCTGCACAGAATATCCCCTATCGTGCTTCTTTCAATACCAAGATTCATGCAGGCTCCCAGAAAATCCCTGTGCGTAAGCTCCTGCGCAAACTTTTCCATGCGGGGTCTGATTTCCAGACAGACAATGGGAAAGGCCTCCTCATAGCCAAGCTGCTCCAGACTGCCAAACCGCAGCATCTGCCTCTCGCAGCCCTCGTTTCCACCAAAGGCAGTAACCGGAACATGCGAAAGCTCTCTCTGTATGCTGTAAAATACATCCAGCTCCGCCATGCCGAGAAAACCGGTAAAGCAGTATACATTCTGAAGATAGCATTTCTCTGCCAGCTCCAGAAATCTTTTTTTACACTGTTCCAATTCCTTTTCCATTGACTTGTCTTATCTTTCCCCAATCAGGTAAAATCTATAACCTCTTTTTTGGGCGCTTTTGCCGGTTCTACCGAAACAGCGTGCAGAACGGGACCCTCGCCCTCATAATCCGCCCAGTATTCCCAGGAAGCCGTCGCTGTGACCTTTACCCACTGTTTTTCCTTCAGTGAGGCTGCCTTGTCATACTCACAGGCAAAGCCCAGAAATGCCATATCCTCGGCACAGCAGGTCATCGCCATCCTGCCCGGCACAAAGAAGTTTTCCGGAAAGTTCTCCGGTTTTAGCACCATGGCAGTAAATACCAGTTTCTTGTTTTCATAGCGATAAGCATTATCCAGCATATCCAGATACCAGATGCCATAACCCTTATCGTCAAGCTCGATGACATCCTGCTTCAAATCATAAGGAAGCTCGTCCTCCATAATGGCGTTGACTTCTCCATTTGCATCCTCAAAGATAATCTCTGCTTTCTGGTTGATTGCCTTTACATTCCGCTTGTAGCTGCTCAAATCCCGGATGCCGTCACAGCGGTTGAAAATAATCATATCGGAATTCCGCAGCATTTCCGCCAGAAGCGACTTCATGTTGGTATAATACATGGTAAAGGTTGAAGCGTCTATCGTCGTAATCTGCTGTTCAATCTTCCAGTGAAACGGCAGCTTGCACTCTTTAAAATTCCACATGCCGTTATATTCGATGATAATGCGCTCCGGTGCATACTTCTTTTCCAGTGCAATCAAATGCTCCGGTGTAAACGCTTCCTTATCTTCAATGATTTCCAGATCCGTCCGGCTCTTTTTCAAAAGCGAAGCATCAAACTCTACCTCGCCCTCCTCACAAAGCAGCAGAAGCGTCCTTCCCTTTGTCTGAAAATAAGGCTGCTCCAGCGTATAACGGATAAATTCTGATTTACCGCTTTCTAAAAAGCCGTTAATCATATATACAGTTTTCATAGCCTCTCCTTATTTGTAAAACAGTTCCTGCAGCTTATCCTCCTTCAAACCGGAGCCGATAACACAGATTTTGCCAGTCAGTTCCGCTGCGCCGCTGCGAATGTCCGTCTCTCCCGGTACATAATCAAAGTATGTCCAGCCGCCTTTGCCATCCGGCAGCATGCCCTTTGCACGCAGAATCATGCCGTAGGTCTTATCATCCTCCAGGGCTTCCAGACATTCCCTGATTTCCTCTCTGGTGTAAGAAGCTGCGCTCTCTTTGCCCCAGCTCGTAAACACCTCATCCGCATGATGATGGTGGTGGTCATGATCATGGCAGCCACAGGTACAGCCCTCGCCATGATGGTGCTCATGTTCATCCTCATCGTGATGATGCTCGTGTTCGTCCTCGTCGTGATGATGGTGGTGCTCGTGTTCATCCTCGTCGTGGTGATGGTGATGCTCGTGTTCATCCTCATCGTGATGATGATGGTGCTCATGCGCTTCCTTGATTTCAGAAAGCAGCTCTTCCATCCAGTCGTTCTTTTCTTCCATCGCCTTTAAAATCTGCATTCCGGTAATTTCTTCCCATGGCGTTGTAATAATCTGCGCTTTCTGATTATGCTCCCGTATGATTTCTACTGCCTTTGCAGTCTTTTCCTCGCTGATTGCACCAGTACGGCTCAGAATAATCAGTCCTGCATTTTCAATCTGGTTGAGGAAAAATTCTCCAAAGTTTTTTGCATACATCTTGCATTTGGACGCATCCACAACAACCACGGCGCTGCTTAGGGAAACCTCCACATCCGTCTTTACATTCTGCACCGCCCGAATTACATCGGAAAGCTTGCCAACGCCTGAAGGCTCAATTAAAATCCGCTCCGGCGCGTAGGTAGAAAGCACCTCCTGCAGGGAAGCGCCAAAGTCACCCACCAGCGAACAGCAGATACAGCCGGAGTTCATTTCCTTCATCTCTACGCCCGATTCCTTCAAAAAGCCTCCGTCAATGCCAATCTCACCAAACTCATTCTCAATCAGCACCACCTTTGTGTCATGCAGCGCTTCCTTTAACAGCTTCTGAATCAGCGTCGTCTTTCCGGCTCCGAGAAAGCCGGATACAATATCAATCTTTGTCATATAAAATCCCTTCTTTCCTTTTATCGAAACGGGTCATTCCCCGCCGGCATAACGTTCCCATTCTTCCCGAATGGACTTCATGGGAAGACTCGCCGTCTCGTCTGCAAGTCCGCCTGTAATCATGCCGATACAGTGTCCGTGCTCATCATAGGTACCTCCGCCGGACATCCCCGCTTTTGCCTTACAATAATTATATATCATATAAGATGCGAATTCGTCAAAGTAATACCAGGGATCTCCGATTTTCCCCTCTGCTATATTACAGGCTACGCCGTCTGCCGAACCAACAAAAAACATCGCATCTCCCTGCCGCAGCGCTTCTTCACAGTCCATTGAACAGACTATGCTGCGCAGCTCCTCTCTCTTCTCATAGGGTATTCTCGTTATATCCACTTCCAGAAACCCAAGGTCATAGTTTTCAGAAAGAAAAACCAGCCTGCCAGAGGCTTCCTCTCCATTATACAACGTTACTGAGGAAAAGTCCCTGCTTTGAAGCTGATGACGGTTGGACGCTATCAGTAAAGAATTCTCATCTATCTGTAAAATGATTCCGCTTCCAAGATACTCTCCGGTCCGTATCCGCACCACTGTAGGCAGCACATTCCGAATCGATTGTGCGATGTCGCCACTGTAATTTTCCGGCGAGGCAAGCAGGTTAAGGTGAACAAGCCCTTCGTATTCCTCCTTAAGGGTCGTCGCCTGAATGAGTGGCACCTTAAGCTCTCCGCCCTCGCTTCCCGCCTTTAAAGCCGGCTCCCGCTGTGAAATATCACCGGGTATCCCAACCTCCTTTGGCAGCCTTCCTGCCGCAAGTACGCCGAGCAGAAAAAGTCCGATAAGTGCAAGCGCTATTCCTGTTTTATATCTGCCCTGTCCGTATCCCTTTCTCCGCATCCCTGCTTCTTTCCTATACCTCCGTCAGCCAGTTTGCCACATCAAGTGCATGATAGGTAATAATAATATCCGCCCCTGCCCTGCGCATGGCAAGCATATTTTCCATTACAACTCTTTTTTCATCAATCCAGCCCATCTGCGCCGCAGCCTTTACCATTGCATATTCTCCACTCACATTGTAGGTCGCAATGGGGTATGCGAAATGCTCCCGTGCCGTTTTCAGCACATCAAGATAAGCAAGTCCCGGCTTTACCATAAGAATGTCTGCGCCCTCTTCGATGTCTGCCTCCATCTCGCGCAGCGCTTCGTTTGCATTTGCCGGATCCATCTGATAGGTTTTTCTATCACCAAAGCCCGGTGCAGAATGTGCCGCATCCCTGAAGGGTGCATAGTAGGCAGAAGCGTATTTGGCACTGTAGGACATAATCGGCGTATCATAAAATCCCGCTTCGTCCAGTCCCTTTCGAATTGCCGCCACACGGCCATCCATCATATCTGAGGGAGCAATCATATCCGCACCTGCCTCTGCCAGAGAGACCGACATCTCGACAAGCAGCGGCAGTGTCTCGTCATTTAAAATATGGCAGCCGTCAACCAATCCGCAATGCCCATGAGAAGTATACTCGCACAGACATACATCTGCAATCAGTAAAAGCTGCGGATACTGCTTTTTTAAATATCGAATTGCACGCTGCATAATTCCATTTTTATCGTATGCCCCGCTTCCGACCTCATCCTTATGCGCCGGGATTCCAAACAGGAGCAGGGCGCCAACGCCGCTTGCTATGACTCTGTCACATTCCTCGGCAAGCCGGTCAATCGAATACTGATAAATTTCCGGCATCGAATCCACCGGATTTTTGATATTCTCTCCTTCTATAACAAATATCGGATATACGAGCTGTTCCTTCGAAAGTCTGGTTTCCTGCACCAGACTTCTAATAGCCGCACTGCTCCGCAGTCTTCTCATTCGTTTCATTTTTCCATCGTCCTTCCCTAAATACAGGTCACTACCTGCTCACGGCAATAAATCCTGCTCCTTTATCTGTGCCAGCAGCCCGTCTATGCAAAACGCATCCGGTATCCTGCAGTTTTTACAGCCCGCCTCTTTCAGTGTCCTCGCAGTCTGCTCTCCGATTGCCCAGACCTCTATCCCTGACAGTATACCACTTTCAAACGCTCCCGGATACTGCTCCAAAAACAGTCTTACACCATAGCTGCTGCCAAATATCAGCTGTGACAGTTCCCGAAAGCACTCTACGGGTGCGCTTACTCCTGCAAAGGTCTCATAGGCAGCAAATCTGTCTGCCTTTATCTGTGCCTTCCTTAAAGTCTCTTCTATCACAGGATTGCCATTTTCCGCCTGATATAAAAGCACTCTGTCTTCTTTTTGGAGCTTCTCAGAAAGCGCTCCGGCAAGCGCCTCTGCCGTATAAGGCTCTGGCATCAAATCCGCTTCAAAAAGCTGCTCCGAAAGCGCAGCCCCAGTTCCAGGTCCAATGACGGCAAAGCGTTTTCCTAAAAGACTTCGCATATCAAGTCTAAGCCTCTTCATCTGTTCAAAAAAGATGGTAACTCCATAGCTGCTTGTAAATACAATCCATGTATATGCCCCAAGTGCGGCAAAGCATTTTTCCTGACCGTCAAGCGGCCGGATTCCAAGCTCCTGAATCCAGCTTATCTTTTTTCCTGCCTCATGCAGCTTTTCTGAAAGCCTCCGATAAAAATGCTCTGTTCCTACAATTCCTATCCGCTCTCTACAGCTATCAGGCACCTCCATCTCTCCTGCCAATGAGAGCGCTGCTGTCTCTCCAATCAGGATGACCGCCGGAGAAGCAAGTCCTGCCTTTCTTACCTGCGCTGCAATATCCGAAAGCATCCCCCGCACCACTCTCTGACTTGGCAGCGATGCGTTTTCAATGACTGCCGCAGGCGTATCCCTTCTCCATCCATATAGGGGCAGCAATTCCGTAATGGTTTCCAGCTCGGAGAGTCCCATCAGAAAGACCAGCGTTCCCTCTGCGCCGCGCAGCCCTGCAAGCTGGCTCTTTAGATAGTCCTTTATATTTTCTTTCTCCTGCCCCGCCTTATGCGCAGTTATCACATGGAAGGAACGGCTCAGATTTCTGTGCGTAACGGGAATCCCCGCCAGCTCCGGCGCCGCTACCGCAGAGGTAACACCGGGAACCACCGTAAAGGAAATCCCTGCTGCCCGCAGATATTCTGCTTCCTCGCCGCCTCTGCCAAAAACAAAAGGGTCTCCTCCCTTAAGCCGCACAACCAGCTTTCCTTCTCCTGCCTTCTGTACCAGAATACGGTTGATTTCCTCCTGCGGCATACTGTCGCCGCCTGCCTGCTTTCCTGCATAAATACGCTCGCAGTCCGGCTTGACCGCTTCTATAAGCTCCCTGCTGCAAAGTCTGTCATATACAAGTACATCGCAGTCCTGTAAAAGCGCCATCCCTTTTACAGTAATCAGTCCTGCATCCCCGGGTCCCGCACCAACCAGATAGACCCGTCCTTTTTCAGAAAGCAGCCGCCTCGCAAGCTCCCATCCAAGCCGCTCTCCACATCCGCTCTCCATCTGTCCGTCCAGATGAAGCACTCCGGTTTTTCCAAAATATGCCGCCTGCATATTCAAAAGTCCATTTTGGCTTTTTGCAAGTGCAGCGACCGGCTGGCGGCAGTCGGCTCCCACGCCCTTTAAAAATGCACGTTCTGCAAGGAACTCATCCATCGTCTCCCTATCACATACCTGCCGCAGAAAAGGAAAAAAGGCGCTGTCCTGCCTGCATTCCGCCGCAATAATGCCCTGTGCCGGGGCAGGCAGAAAATCCGTCGTCTTAAGACAGTGGCAGTAATAGGTCACGCCTTCCCATAAAAATGAGCCTGTCTGTGGCAAAAGCCCTAACCGCTCAAGACCTGCTGCCGCAAGAATCAGCGCATCTGCCTCTCCTTTTGCCAGTTTTTGCAGCCTTGTTCCGACATTTCCCCGGATTTCCTTTACCTGACAGCCAAAATACCGTTTGACCTGTGCCTGCCGCCGCAGACTTCCGGTAGCAACTACACTTTCCTGATTCAAGCTGCCCTCCTTTAAGGTCACCAGTACATCCCTTGGATTCCCACGCTTTAAAACTGCGCCAATCAAAAGCCCCTCTGGCAGCTCCGCCGGCATATCCTTTCCGCTATGGACTGCTATGTCTATATCGCCTGCAAGAAGTGCCTCCTCAAAGGCAGATACAAACATGCCCTTTCCTGCGAAGTCATACAGCGGTCTATCTAAAATACGGTCGCCCTCCGTGTGCATTTCCACAATCTCGTATGAAATTTCTCCTGTTAAGTCGGCAGCCCTGCACGCTTCTATGAAAAGCTCTGTCTGCGCAAGCGCAAGCGCGCTTTTCCTTGTGCCAATCCGCATTTTTCTACTCATCCACAGACTCCTTTGCCTCTTTTATCCAGTCAGGAAGCCGTTCCTGCAGCTTTTCCCGAAGAAAAGAAGCCATTTTCGGCGAAGTGCCGGAGGTTGTAATTCCAACTGCTACCTCCTCCTGCTTACAATACGCCGGAAAAAAGAAGGTACATGCTTCCTTATTATCCGCTACATTCACTAAAATTCCTTTCTGATGACAAAACGCCGCCACCCTTTCATTTACCGTTCTGTCATTTGTCGCCGCAATAACAAGCGCCCACCTTCCTGCTAAAAGGTCGTCCTCCAAAAGCTTACGTTTTTTATATTGCAGCCAGCCTACAGACTCTCCTGCATCCTGTTCCCTTTTCAACAATTCAAAAGCCTCTGTAAGCTCGGGCGCTATCACACAGACCGATGCACCAAAAGCAAGCAGTCCTTTGCATTTTCGAAATGCAACCCTGCCCCCTCCAACAACAAGACATTCCTTCCCTTCTATGGAAATAAACGCCGGAAAATGGCTCATTCCTCCATCAGTCCTTTCTCCAATGCCTCAAAAAATGCACAAAGCTGCGGATAGGAAGCCCCATCACGCACACGATACAAAAGCTTTTCAAAGCCAAGCTGCTGTACCGCCGAAGTAATCCCTTTAAGTTCCGGCAGCATCCGGTGGAAAAACAGCTCCTTTTGAAGCTGCGAAAGTTCCTCCTCTATCATCTGCTCTGCCTCCTGCTTTGCCTGCTGCTTTCTTGCATTGTTATCCTTCGCAAGCGTCCTGAAATAATCCAGCTCGCACAGTGTAACGCCAACCTCATCCTTTAGGGACGAATCAATATCCGCCGGTACTGACAAATCCACAAATAGAGTCTCCCGTCCTGACTGCACTCTGCCTTTATCACGCCAGTCCTGCCTCGTTACCGTATAATGAGGGCTTCCAGTTGCACTCACGATAACATCACAGTCATATATCTTTTCATACCGCTTCTCATAGGCAATCATGGAAATATCCGAAAATCCAAGCGTTCCGCCGCATATACCATGCTGCCTGCTGGTTCCGATGACAGAAATTCCCGCTTCACCCTTTAAATTTTTCATCAGAATACTGCCAATTTCTCCCGTAATCCCGATAATCATGACATTTGCAGTATTTCGTTCTCTTTCCTTTAGGAACTCCATAATATATCCAGCCGCCAGCGTCGCTATGGAAATGGAAGATTTGGAAAGCGCCGTTTTTGTCTTAATCCGTTTGGCACAGGTAAACGCACTTTGAAAAATGGTATGCAGAGCATACTGCGCACATTTTTCCTCCACTGCAAGCTGATATGCCCGTTTTACCTGACGCAAAATCTCATCCTCGCCAAGCACCATAGAATCAATCCCGCTTGTGACTCTGTGCAGATGCCGCAGTGCCTTTTCGCCATGATAGCAGCTTACATATTTACGGCACAGAGCGCTTGAAACGCCCTTCGCCATAGCTAGTGCTTCTTCCATCTGTATAAAATGCTCCTGCCTTACCGCCTCAGGATTTATCTCTTCTTCTGCAAACTGCGTATACAGCTCCAGCCTGTTGCAGGTGCTAAGGAGCACGCTCTGCCCCATTTCCTGGCTCTCCCGGCACATTTTCAGAAATTCTATCTGCTCTTCCTTGGAAAATGCAAGCTGCCCACGTACCGAAAGCGGTGCGCGCCTGTAATTGATACTGATTACATACATTCTGTTTCTCCCGGTACAAACAGCGTCGTAAAGTAAGAATCCCTGTCTGTATCCTCATCCAGATTCTGACAGACCTCCTGCGTTGCAAGACCACAATCCCTGACAAGATGAGTGCTATCATATAATGCAAGCTCTTTTAGCAGCTTCTTTATCTCCGGCAGCTTCTTTCCGCTTTTCATAAGCACCTTGCTGCCTGGCAACCGCAAAGCCTCCATGAGCCCTTCATATCCTGCCGGAATAATGTGCAGCGGTTTTGCTGTTTTTGTAAGACTGATCTCAAGGGCTGCCGCTGCAGCGCTGAAGCTTGTAACACCAGGCAGCATGCCTGTTTTATATCCTTTCTCCTTAAGCGCCTGTAAAAGCGGGGCAGAGGTTGCATAAATGCTCACATCTCCCAAAACAGCCATGCCAACGTCTATTCCCCGCTCCAGATAAGACATCAGCTTCTGAAGATGCTCTGCATGAGTCTGTTCCCGTTTCTCTATATCCTTCGTCATCTGAAAATCCAGATATAAAATTTCCTTTTGGGAAAGTAAAAGATAATCTTCACATCCGAACATTTCTTTCAACTGTTCATTCGCCTTTTGTACAATCGAAAGCGCAAGCGAATGGCTTCCCTTCGTCCGGGGTATCGCAAGCACCTGACAGTTCTTAATCCTTTCAGCACCGTCAAGCGTCAATGCACCGCCCATGCCAGGACCAACGCTGATGGCATAAAAGCTTCCCCTAAGGCATTTTCTGCATTTTTCCTGATAGAGTGCCCTGATTTCAGGATGCTCGCCCATGCCCTGTAAATGGCACTCTGTCTCATAGCCCTTTGCCTCACAGATGCTTTTCCAGCTTTCCGCATCCTCTCCGGACATATCATTCCTTGCATGGTCACCTGCCACAAGCATAAATGGTACGAGTATAATCTTTGAAATGCCGCTTCTTTTTTCCACTGCCAAAAGCGCATCCAAAAAGGAAGGGCTTCCCTCTACCGTCGCCATAAAGTAGGACTGTCCCTCCTCCTGTGATAAAATTCCTGCAAGCTGCTCATACACACGGTTTGCTGCATGCGCACTGCCATGTCCCATAAAGATACAGACCGTACCCTCTTTTACCGGGAAACGCTCTTTCATCCGGCAGAGCACGCGCTCCATATCCTTCCTATCTGCAAGGAGCGGCTCTCCAATCTTTAAAAGTGCAAACTTCTTTTGCCACTTTTCCGCTGCTTCACGCAAAAGGTCATACTCTTCCCCCGGAATCAGATGCGTGGGCTGTAAATATACCTTTTGAACGCCTTCCGCCAGAAGCGCCGAAAGCGCTTCTTCCACGCTGTCTATGAAAATGCCTCTTTCCGCAAGCCTTCGTCTTACAATGCTGCTTGTAAAAGCGCTCCGCACAATGTAATCTGGAAATGCCTCTGCCCATTCCCGTTCAATCGGTGTAATTGCCGCATCTCTCGCCTCATCTACTGTCGTTCCAAAACTGACCGCCACAATCGCTTTTTTCTCTGTCACAATCCTTCTGCCCTTCCTGTAAATACAAACCCTGATAAGGTCTGCCTTCGGATTTTCCATGATACAAAATGCCGCCCCGGAAAACTCCGCAGCGGCATCCTAAAAGTTATACGTTAATCGTCGCCTTTATGCCAAGCAGGTCTTTATTCTTCGCAAGGAGCGGCTCTATTACTTTTGAAAGATATGCCTCAACCTGCTCCTTAGAACGTCCCACATACCGGGAAGGTTCCATTGCAGCCTGCAATTCCTCTAAGGTCATAGGGAAGTCAGGGTCAGCCGCAATAAGCTCCAGCAGGTTATTTTCCCTGCCCTCTGCCTTTACATTTCTGCCTGCCTCCATAGAAAGCGTGCGGATTTTTTCATGCAGCTCCTGTCTGTCGCCGCCTGCCTTTACCGCATCCATCATAATATTCTCCGTTGCCATAAACGGCAGCTCGCTGCGCAGGTGTTTTTCGATGACCTTGGGATATACCACCAGTCCGTCCACTACATTCAGACACAAATCAAGGATACCGTCCGTTGCCAGAAAGCCCTCCGGAATCGAAAGACGCTTGTTTGCAGAATCATCCAGCGTACGTTCAAACCACTGTGTTGCAGACGTAATTGCCGGATTTAAGGCATCAATCATTACATACCTGCTCAGAGAAGCAATTCTCTCACTTCTCATAGGATTTCTCTTATATGCCATTGCCGAAGAACCGATCTGGCTCTTTTCAAAAGGCTCCTCTACTTCTTTTAAATGCTGTAAAAGGCGGATGTCGTTGCTCATCTTGTGTGCGCTTGCCGCAATGCCGGCAAGGAGATTTGCCACTCTGGTGTCCACCTTGCGGGAATAGGTCTGTCCGGATACCGGAACACATTCCTGAAAGCCCATCTTTTCTGCAATCATGGGGTCGATTTTGTCAATCGTCTCCTGGTCCCCGTTAAACAGCTCTAAAAAGGAAGCCTGCGTACCCGTCGTGCCTTTGGAACCAAGCAGCTTCATACCACCCAGCACATATTCCAAATCTTCCAAGTCCATTGCAAATTCCTGCATCCAGAGCGTCGCCCGCTTACCTACCGTCGTCGGCTGTGCAGGCTGGAAATGTGTAAACGCAAGCGTTGGCAGAGCCTTATAGCGGTCTGCAAAGGAGTCAAGCTCTGCAATGACATTTACCAGCTTTTTCTTTATCAGGGTAAGCGCCTTTGTCATAACGATAATATCCGTATTATCGCCCACATAACAGGAGGTTGCTCCCAGATGGATAATGCCCTTTGCCTTAGGGCACTGCACGCCATAGGCATAGACATGGCTCATAACGTCATGGCGCACCTCTTTTTCCCTTGCCTTTGCCACATCATAATTGATGTCGTCCGCATGCGCCTTTAACTCATCAATCTGCTCCTGCGTAATCGCAAGCCCCAGTTCCTTCTCTGTTTCCGCGAGCGCAATCCAGAGTCTGCGCCATGTACGGAATTTCATGTCCGGTGAAAATATATACTGCATCTCCTTGCTGGCATAACGCTCAGAAAGGGGACTGTTGTATCTGTCTGTACTCATAGACTCTCCTTATTGTTCAAATTCGCCCCGAATGTCCTCAGCTGGAGGCGTTAATGGATAGTTTCCTGTAAAGCAGCCCTCGCAGATACCACGCTCTCCAACAATCTGCTTCAGCCGTTCCACACGCAGATATGCCAGTGAATCTGTCCCGATTAAATCACTGATTTCCTCTACGGTCCTGTTATATGCAATGAGCTGTTCCCTTGCAGGTACATCTGTTCCGAAATAGCAGGGCCACAAAAACGGAGGAGAGCTGACTCTCATGTGAACCTCTTTTGCGCCCGCATCACGCAGCATACGCACGATTCTGTCCGAGGTCGTTCCCCGGACGATGGAATCATCAATCATGACAATCCTTTTATCCTTTACCACTTCCCGCAGTGCATTCAGCTTAACCTGCACGCTGTTCTCACGGCTCTTCTGCTTGGGCTTGATAAAGGTTCTTCCCACATAGGTATTTTTTACAAATGCCTGTCCATAAGGAATCCCCGACTGCATGGCATAGCCCATTGCCGCACAGTTGCCAGACTCCGGAACGCCTACGACAAGGTCCGCATCCACCGGAGAATCCATTGCCAGATATTTTCCCGCCAGAATACGGGAGTTGTATACGCTGAAACCATCCACATAGCTGTCCGGTCTTGCAAAATAGATATACTCAAATACACAGCGTGCATGTTCATTTTCAGGAATACACATGCTTGTATCCGACTCAATGCCCTTTTCCGGAGAAATCGTTATTATCTCGCCCGGCAGCACGTCACGTACAAACTCCGCACCTACTGTATCTAAGGCACAGGTCTCAGATGCAAGGATATACGCATTGTCCCTCTTTCCGATACAGAGCGGTCTGAAACCAAACGGGTCTCTTGCCCCAATCAGCTTTCTCGGCGACATGATAATCAGGGAATACGCACCCTTTATCTTTTTCATGGCACGTCCTACTGCTTCCTCTACCGTTTTGGAATTCAGACGTTCCCGCGCAATATGATAGGCAATGACCTCAGAATCTATCGTTGTCTGAAAGATTGCACCGGTGTATTCCAGCTCTCTGCGCAGCTCTGGTGCGTTAATCAGATTTCCGTTGTGCGCAAGTCCCAGCGTACCCTTTACATAGTTGAGTACAAGCGGCTGCGCATTTTCCCTGCTGGAGCTTCCCGCCGTCGAATACCGTACATGTCCTACGCCAATATCGCCCTTTAGCTTTTCGAGAATATCCGGCGTAAAGGCTTCATTCAAAAGTCCCATATCCTTATAGCTTAACACCTTGCCCTTGGGACCGTTTGTATCGCTGACTGCTATGCCGCAGCTTTCCTGTCCTCTGTGCTGCAGTGCAAACAAGCCATAATATATGGTTGACGCCACATCACCGCCGCTAAAATCATACATGCCGAATACGCCGCATTCTTCCCGCAGCTTATCCGCTTCTTCCGTGAATGTCATTATTTTTTCTGTCATTCGCTCTATAACCCCAGACGTTTGAATACTTCGTTATACGCTTCCTCTACATTTCCAAGATCTCTGCGGAATCTGTCTTTATCCAGCTTTTCGTTTGTATGTACATCCCACAGACGGCAGGTGTCCGGTGAAGTCTCGTCTGCTAAAATAATCTGTCCATGATACCGTCCAAATTCAATCTTGAAATCAATCAGCTTAATGTCTGCCTGCAGGAAATATTCCTTTAATACCTCATTTACCTGAAAGGCATATTTCTTAATGGTTTCAATTTCTTCCCAGGTTGCAAGTCCCAGTGCAACGGCAAAATAAGAGTTAATCAGCGGATCGCCAAGCTCATCATTTTTATAGCTGAATTCAATAGTCGGCTCCTGAAAGGGAGTCCCCTCCGGTACGCCAAGCCTTTTGGAAAAGCTTCCTGCTGCCACATTTCTGATGATTACCTCAAGCGGTACAATCTCTACTTTTTTAACCGCAGTTTCACGGTCGCTAAGCTCCTCAATAAAGTGCGTCGGTACGCCTTTTTCTTCTAATAACTGGAACACACGGTTGGTCATGCGGTTATTTATCACGCCTTTTCCTACGATAGTTCCCTTTTTCTCACCGTTAAATGCAGTGGCATCATCCTTATAATCCACAATCAAAACATCCGGATCATCAGTCGTAAATACCTTTTTTGCCTTGCCTTCATAGAGCTGTTCCAGTTTCTTCATTTGCCTTCACCTTGCACCTTTCTGTTTTGTTTTCTGCGCCCACTGGGCGAACGATACTCCCACAAATCAGAGTATACCCTACCGTTTCGCAGAAATCAACACGGAGATTGACGGCAGCTATATGAGAAAAATTTCTCATAGTAATTTTGTCTAATAAATGTTATAATACAGTTAGTTATTAGGGCATTTTGCCGAACAAATTACATCTTAGAAAGTGAGGGCTCTTTATGCAGGAAATTAAAAAAATGGTTTCTAAAAAGCACCCCGACATCATTCTCCGCGCAATTCCAGGTCATTTCGTAACACCAAGCGCACATATCAACTACTATCTTGACATGTCCATGCTCAAGGCGCGCCAGAATGAAGCACAGCAGACAGCAAAGGCAATGGCAGATGCTTACGTCGCTTCTACAATCGTTGATACCATCGTCTGTATGGAAGGCTGCGAGGTTATCGGCGCTTATCTGGCAGAACAGCTTACACGGGCAGGCGTCCTTTCCATGAATGCCCATAAAACAATCTACATTACTTCGCCGGAGCTTAATACCGCAGGACAGATGATTTTCCGGGAAAATCTGCAGCCCATGATTAAAGATAAGCATGTGCTTTTACTTCTGCCGACCGCTACCACCGGTAATACAATGGCCCGCGCCATCGATTCCATCCTCTATTACGGTGGCTCCATCGTCGGCATCTCTGCTATTTTCAGTGCAGTCAGCCGCGTTCACAATATTCCTGTACACGCACTGTATACAATGGCTGATATTGCAGATTATAAGATGAGCACTCCCGACCTCTGCCCGCTCTGCAAGGCAGGTCAGCCAGTGGATGCTATTGCAAACGGATATGGCTACTCTTTGATTCGGTAAATTAAATAGAATCCTGCTTACAGGATTCTCCGCCTTGGGCGGGTCGTTTTAACGACATAATTTATTTTCTATTACATAAAAATCCTCCGAGAGAATGGGCTCCTTGCCACATTCTACTCGGAGGATTTTTTACTGCTTCTAACTTTTTCTATCTTTTATCGTACTGCAAAGCCATGACTGTTTTTATTTTTGCAGTCCATCCGTCCATTTCTTTCTCTCTACCAGTCTTCCCATGCAGAAAGCAATGATGCCTACGCCGATTCCCGTCTGGATGCAGAACAGAAGGCTTTCCAGCTCGCCCGGCAGCTCTCCGCCCAGCATTGTTTCAAATACCGGTGTAAACCAGGGTTCATAAGCGCCTACGATTTCTTCTACCATAACGCTTCCTGCGTCATCCGAGCCGCCGAATTCCGCACCCTTTAAGGCAACGACCGGCACAATAATGATAAGAAGCGTAAGCAGCAGCAATGCAATTACAGTTTTTGTATTCTTTGACATCTATGCTTCCTCCTTTTTCATTTCAATCGCCTTTAATTCAGGCTGTGCATATACTTCAAGGCCAATCATGATAATAACCGTCAGGATACCCTCAATGATTGCAAGTGGAAGCTGGGTTGGAGCAAATACGCCAAGGAACTTAATTGCAGATGCAAATACGCCGCCTTCCGGTGAAGGGAACGCAAGTGCAAGCTGCACGCTTGTTACACAGTAGGTAAAAATATCGCCCAGCGCTGCTGCAAGGAAAATAGATACTCTTTTATTTACTTTACATTTTTTGCAGAGCACATAAATTGCATAGGATAAAAGAGGTCCGGCAATCGCCATTGAAAACGTATTGGCGCCAAGAGATGTCAGGCCGCCGTGTGCGAGCAGAATCGCCTGGAATATCAGAACGATAATTCCCAGAATACTTACTGCACAGGGACCAAATAAAATAGCGCCAAGTCCGGTTCCTGTCATGTGGGAACAGCTTCCTGTTACGGAAGGTATTTTTAATGAGGAAATAACGAAGATGAATGCGCCGGACATCGCAAGCAGCGTAATGGAACGTCTGTCAGCCTGCAGACGCTTTTTAATGGAAAAAAAGCCCATCAGCAGGAACGGAAGGCAGAGGACACCCCATGCCACGCAGTATCCTGCCGGAAGGTAACCTTCCATAATATGCATTGCGTTTACACGCGGCGCGATTCCAAAAGCTGCGGCAAGTACCGCAGCCGTTATCACAATTTTTCTTTCTTTCTGATTCATAGTTTCTCCTTTCTTTTGTGCAGATGATGTAATCGTCTGCATGCGCTTTGTCATCTCTCGTAACAAAACACATCCGTAATGAAGGGCAGGTCTTCTGACTCAGGCTTCCCAGCTCTCCTACGCCTTCCCGGTTTCCCAGTGGCATCTGTAAGACCGCTTAGCCAATACAGCGGCGGGACCGTAAGGGATTTGCACCCTTTTCCCTGTTATCCTGCGGAGAACACAGGCACCTCTTCATCATAAGTATCTTATAAGACCGCTTCCAGCTCTTCCACTGTCCGCGGATACCTTCCTTTCTCCTTCAGAAGGTTTTTCTGCTCCAGCAGCCTCTCGACCTGAAGCATGGCGGGACATTTCAAATTTGCTGCCGTGCAGAGTTCTGTCTGCTCAAAAACAGCCGGCGGCGTCCCATCTGCCGCCAGACGTCCTTTCTGAAATACAAGGACGCGGTCCGCCCATCTGTATGCAAAATCCACATCATGCGTGCTGATAATGAGCGTTTTCCCTGACTGATGCAGCAGCTCCAAAGTTTTTTCAAGCTGACCGGCATTTGCGGGGTCCAAAGAAGAAGCTGGCTCATCAAACAAAAATATCGAAGGCTCCATTGCAATAATGTCTGCAATCGTCACCCGTTTTTTTTCACCGCCGCTTAAATAATGAGGCGGTCTGTCCTCAAAGCCCTGTAAATTCAATAAGGAAACTGCCGTTTCTACCCGTTTTCTCGTTTCCTCTGCCGAAAGCTTCAGATTCATCGGTCCAAACGAAATTTCAGCACGCACGCTTGGCGCAATGATCTGGCTGTCTGCATCCTGAAAAATGATGCCAACATGCCTTCTGAGCATGTTGAGATTTTTACGCGTAATTTCTGTGTCCTTCAAATAAATGCTTCCCGACTGCGGCGTAAGCACACCGTTCATTGTCAGAAACAATGTTGACTTACCCGCTCCATTGGGTCCTAAAAGCGCCACCCTTTCTCCCGCTCCGATTTCCAAATCAACATGGGAAAGCGCCGGATGCGCATTATGATAGGAAAAGCTCACATCACAAAGCCGTAAAATAGTTTCTTTTTTCATTTCCATATCCTCCATACTGCAAGCAGCACACAAAAGTATGCACCTGCTGCCACCCATTCCCGGATACGCACCCGATATGTATTTTCCAGAAAGCGCAGTTCTCCGGTATAACACCGTGATTCCATCGCATCATAGTAGGCATCCGCCCGCTTCATGGAAACGACAAGCAGATTGCCTGCGATTTTGCCAAAAGTATGCAGAGACGTCTTATAGTCTACATAGCCAAGCCTCGACTGTGCCGCAACATTCATGGAATTCCAGACATCCAGCAGCACAAAAATAAAGCGATAGATAAGATACATCAGTTCAATCAAAAGCTTTGGAACATGGCATTTTTTCAAAACCAGTATGATTTCACTGACCGGTGTGGAAAGTAACAGAAAATAAAAAGCGCTGACGCCGCCAAGTGCACGAAGCGTCACCGATACTGCAAGGTGAATATCCTTTGTCGTAAAAATGAGCGCCGCTCCGCCAAATAAAATGAAAAACAGCGGAATTCCAAGCAGCCGCAGGTACGACAATGGATTTATTCCCATCAAGCATATTGCAGATGCCAGCATCGATACGATAATAAAGACTGACACCGCCTCCTGATTCAGCACAAGGCAGAGAATCAGAAGCAGAACACTGAATGCGGTTTTAAACGCCGCATTGGTATGACACAGCCCTGAAGCATACGCGTACTGCTCCATTATGTGTTCATGATATTCCGTATAGACATTCCCCCTTTTCTCTTCTTCCCGGTTTTAACCCGTTCTTTTATTTGTACCGTATCTGGAAATTCATGTCAAGCAAAATGCAATAATCAATCTGCCGGGCGGTTATTATGGAATTTCTCCTGTATATTACATTCTAAAAAGCTTCCTTTATCCAAAAGCGTTAAACCATAGCTATGACTGTAATTTTCTGCAAAATAGAAATCTGCATGGTGCTCCTTCGGGCAGTAAACGATGCTCCACATAGTTTTTTCATAGCTGTCTGCTGTCTGTGGATAGTTTTTCTGCGATACACCCTCCAAAAGACTGCAAACCTTTGCCGCACCAGCTGTACCGGTATAGGCCGCAAGCGTATCAAAACGCTGATGGGACTGCGCCGAGCCGACATTCTGCTTTTCACAGTCAGCAAGATAGTGATTCGTGACAATCTTCGTTTCCGTTACCAGCATTTTGCCGTCCACATATTCCACCACAATGCTTTTTCCGTTGACATCCGCGATGGAAAGGTGATGCGCAGCGCCAATGGATGAATTCATATCGTATTGCTTCAGCAATGCAACAGCCTCGTCCACATCGGCAGCCTTATCCAGCAGCAGGCGGATTGCCGTTGTGGTAGTCAAGGCAGTTTTGCCCGTCTGCTGATGCGTTTCCTCATCATCCCCTGCCATCAGGTCAGCCACCATCAGTCCTGCGGAGTTCATACCATCCAGCGGCACATAGACTGCCGCGATGCTTTGCATCCTCTCCATCATGGAGCCGTCCGGCACATAGTCCTCCCCAAAGCCCAGAAAATCAAGACAGCAGGTAGAAATCGACTCATAACCGTTTTTTGGTTTTGTATGTACAATCATGGCCTGGCATTGCGGCCAATCGTAGTTGCGCCCAAAGAAATATGTACCGCCTGCATCCTGTGTGTAAATAGTAGAGCAGCCAAAATCGCCTGTCTGCACATCGGTTTCAATCTTATAAAATCCACGTGACAGAAATGAAACCAGATAGTCTGCAACACCGCTGTCGCTGGCTGCGCCTCCCTGCGCAAGAAAATCATCAAACCCATAGTCGCCAGAAACCTCCATAGCGTACAAATCATTCTCCAGCTTTTCAATGCTGTTTGCAGCTTTAATAGAAGTACCAAACATGCACCATGCACCGACAAGGAGAAAAATCAAAAATACGCCCATTGCTATGCCAGTACATCTTAAAATACGTTTTTTCATACTATAAGTTCCTTTCATTTATGATTGTATCGAACGATAAATATTGTTTAATATATATCCGCTATTATAATTTCAAGAAAAACCACTGTCAATGAGGGGAAAAATTTCCTATGAAATTAAAAATAAGAGTGCAGAAAACTCTGCACTCTTATAAGCAGCTGGCAACGGGAATCGGACCCGTGACCTCCGCACTACCAATGCGACGCTCTACCGACTGAGCCATGCCAGCAATACCTTAAGTATATTACCTAATTTCAGGAATTTTGTCAACTACAAATTTATAAATTATCAAGAACCAGACCTGTTCTCTCACAGCCAAAGCCTTTTCCATGCAGCAGCTATCTGGCAATTACACGGCGCAGTTTTCCTTTCAGACGCTGCAACGCATTATCAGTAGATTTTTCATCCCGTCCTAACACTCTGGCAATCTGCACATAGCCCATGCCCGTCACATAAAGATCTAACACCTGCTTTTCAAAGCTGCTCAGTTCCTTATCTATCGTTTTTTCCAAAAGCGTCATATTTTCCTTATCAATCCACGCTTCCTCCGGGCTTTTTTCAGAAAGGGAGGACAGTACATTGACAAGCTCCGTCTCCTCACCGTTATCTCCGCCCATAGCCACACCACTATAAAGCGAAACATAGGAATTCAGCGGTGTATGCTTCTTCCGGCGCGATGCCTGTACCGCCGTATACATCTGTCTGGAAACACACAAATCCGCAAAGGTCAGAAAGCTTGCATCCCTGCCGCTGTCATAATCGCGCAGTGCCTTGAACAGCCCAATCATTCCTTCCTGAATCAAATCTTCTCTGTCCGCTCCAAGAATATACATGGATTTTGCCTTGCTGCGCACCAGATTTTTATATTTGTCCATCAGAAAGTCTGTGATATTTTCTTCTCCATCACGCAGCCTTACAATCAGCTCTTCATCACTGATGTCCGTATAATCTACCGCCATATCCTCCCGCCTTTGTTTTATTTCTGGCATTATTTTGCCATCCGCTGCCGCACAATTTCATAGGCCAGTACGCCTGCCGCTACAGAAGCATTCAGAGAATCAATATCTCCCTGCATCGGAATTCTTGCAGTCAAATCGCACTTCTCCCTTACCAGCCTGCTAACGCCCTCTCCCTCATTGCCAATCACAAGTCCAATAGGTCCCTTCAGATTAAGCTCATACATTAAAGTGCCATCCATATCTGCACAGACAAACCAAAGCCCTTCTTTTTTAAGGTCCTCTATCGTCTTTGCCAGATTTGTAACCCGTGCAACAGGCGTATAATTGAGCGCGCCCGCAGAGGTTCTGGCAACGGTCGCTGTCAGTCCAACCGCCCTGTTTTTGGGAATAATAACGCCATGAGCGCCTGCAAGATTTGCACTTCGGATAATAGCGCCAAGATTGTGCGGGTCCTCAATGCCATCCAGCAAAAACACAAAAGGATCCTCGCCCTTATCTCTTGCCGCCCGCAGGATATCCTCTACCTCTGCATAGCGGTAAGCCGCTGCACAGGCAATTACCCCCTGGTGCTTTCCCGTTTTGGAAAGCTGGTCAAGCCGTTCCTTTGTTACATATTTGATGGGAGTATCCTGTTTCCTTGCCTCCCGCTTAATCGTCATGACAGGACCATCCTGACAGCCATCCAGCACATAGAGTCTATCTATTGTCCTGCCTGCACGATAGGCTTCAATTACTGCATTTCTTCCTTCTATCGTATATTCTTCATAATGATTCTGCTGTACTTCCTTCATATTGTAAATCCTGCCTTTTCCAGTCCTGTTATTACCAATTCAAGAATCCGGTCCATCTTATCTGCCAGATACAAATATCCAAACAGCGCTTCCAGACCGGTCGCCTTTCTGTAGTCCTCAATCGAGGCATTCTTCGCCGCCGTATGGGACTTTGCATTTCTGCCACGCTTATAAACCGCAAGTTCTTCTTCTGTAAGCATCTCTAAAAGACACTCGGCAACACTTGCCTGTGCGCCCGCATTTACATAACGGACAGCGTCATGGTGCAGACGGTTTGCTGCCTTATTGCCCCGCTCTACAACTACAGTACGGATAATCAAATCGTAAACCGCATCTCCGATATAAGCAAGAGCAAGCGGAGAATAGGCTCTGATGTCCTTTTCTCCGCATGCAAAACGTTCTTTAATTGCCGTAAGCAAGGTTATGCCCGTTTCCATTTTACACCTTCTCTGGTATCCTCCAAAACGATACCCATATCAAGAAGCTGCTGCCGGATTGCATCCGCCCTTGCAAAATCCTTTGCCTTTCTCGCCGCTCCTCTCTCTGCAATCAGCGCCTCGACCTCTTCATCAAGCACCTCTTCTTTTTTCTCTACAATCAATCCGAGGACATCCGTTAAGGTAAGAAGCTCTTTCTTTAGCTTTTCTAAAAATGCTTTGGAGTTTTCTTCCGTCACCCTGGTATTGATGAATTTCACCAGCTCAAAAATTGCGGAAATTGCATCTGCCGTATTGATGTCGTCATCCATCGCTTCCTCAAATTTTACACGGAAGGCATCTGCCCCATCCAGCGCATCTGCTTCATCCGCCGTAAGCGCCTCTGTTTTTGCATTTTCCAGCCGGAATTTTAAATTTGCAGCACAGGTTACAATACGATCCAGTCCGTTTTTCGCCGCTTCCATAAGTTCTGCGCTGAAATTAAGCGGGCTTCTGTAATGCGCTGAAAGCATGAAAAATCTGAGCACCTGCAAATCATATTTATCCGCAATCTCTCTTACCGTAAAGAAATTACCAAGTGATTTTGACATCTTATGATTATCAATATTCAAAAACGCATTGTGCATCCAATATCTTGCAAAGGTCTTTCCATTTGCCGCCTCAGACTGTGCAATCTCATTCTCATGATGCGGGAAAATCAAATCTTCTCCGCCTGCGTGAATGTCGATCTCATCTCCGAGGTATTTCTTGCTCATAACAGAACATTCAATATGCCAGCCGGGACGTCCCTTGCACCATGCACAGTCCCAATAAGGCTCTCCTTCTTTTTTCGGCTTCCAGAGCACAAAATCAAGCGGGTCTTCCTTCTGATCCTCTCCGGAAACAAGCAACGCGCGGTTGCCGCCCTGCAAATCATCCAGATTCTTATGAGAAAGCTTTCCATACTCTGCAAAGCTGCGCGTGCGGTAATATACCGTTCCATCCGCTGCCACATAAGCATGTCCCTTATCAATCAGGGTCTGTATCATTTCCAGCATGCCCGGAATTTCCTGCGTTGCAAGCGGATGCGTTGTTGCCGGACGCACATTCATCGCCGCCATGTCCTTCTTGCACTCTTCAATGTAACGGGTGGAAATAACAGACGCATCCACGCCTTCTTCATTTGCCTTTTTAATAATCTTATCATCCACATCCGTAAAGTTGGAAACGTAGTTGACCTCATAGCCCTTATATTCCATATAACGGCGCGCCGTATCAAATACAATCATCGGACGTGCATTGCCAATATGAATCAGATTGTATACGGTAGGTCCGCACACATACATGCGCACCTTTCCCGGCTCAATCGGTACAAACTCCTCTTTTCTTCCAGACAACGTATTATAAATTTTCATGAGTTCTCTCCTTTTCGTGTCTCTGCAATTCTTTTACCTTTTCTTCAAGCTCCAGCAGATGATTGGTCAGCGCTGTATTGGACTCCTGCAAATTCTGAATATCCTCTTTAACCGGGTCAGGCAAATCTGTCTGATTCATTTCTTCCCGAGGAAGCGCTGTATTATTCCTTTTTACCACCCTGCCCGGCACGCCTACTACAGTAGAATTTGGCGGCACAGCCTCCAATACCACGCTGCCTGCTCCTATCTTGGAATTTGCACCAATCGTAAAGGAGCCCAGCACCTTAGCGCCCGCGCTTATCATGACATTATCCTCTATCGTGGGATGGCGCTTTCCGTGCTCCTTGCCGGTACCGCCAAGCGTCACGCCCTGATAGAGCGTTACATTATTGCCGATTATCGTCGTCTCTCCGATGATAACGCCATTTCCATGATCAATAAAAAGTCCCTCTCCTATCTGCGCACCCGGATGAATCTCAATACCGGTCTTTCGCACACCGCGCTGGGAGACCCATCTTGCCCAGAAATAATGTCCCTTTTCATACAGCTTATGGGCAATCCTGTAATGCAGCATGACCTTAAAGCTCGGATACAGGAACACCTCCATTGAAGAATGGATTGCCGGGTCCCGCTCTCTGATAATGCGGATTTCCTCCCGAATCAATTTGATAAAGTGCATAAAAAAACGCCTCCTGTCAACCAGACAAGAGGCGAATCTTTCAATCCGTGGTCCCACTCTTTTTGAAAACCGGCGCAGCCATATAAAACAGGCATATCCGATTTCCCACTCAATCTGCGTAACGTGCATCCTACGTACCGGACTACTTCTCCCTTGCATTTTACAGGAAACCATTCGCCCGGTCAGCTCCCGAAGGCACTTTCCCCTTTTTCCCTCACAGACCGCTCCCAGCCACAGACGGTCATTCTCTGTCTGACTTTCAAAGGGTACTCTCTTCGCTCTCAGCCTTTTGCAAACTGGTTTTTCAACCAAAACTCCATTTACTACAGGATATGCAAAAAAGCGGAAAATGTCAATCTTTTTTCCCTTTCTCCCTATATTCCCTCGGCGTACACTGATAAAATCTCCGAAACTGTCTGGAATAGTACCCGGGATAATCAAAGCCACAGGCATCCGCTATCTGCGCAATGCTGGCAGAGGGCGCCTCCAGCAACATTCCTGCGCTCTGCATCAGCCTGTATTTCAAAAGATACTGTATCGGTGCTTCGCCTATCATACGTTTAAAGCAGCGGAGGCACTCCCGCTCTCCTATATCTGCCGCTCCTGCAATCTCCTTCAGGCTGACCGCCTCTGCATAATGAATCTGAATATATTGCAGCATCTGCTCAATGCGCAGCATATCCGCACTTTTCCCATTTCCCTGAACAGAAAGCTGTCCCTTCAATGCCTCAAAGCAAAAAAGCAAAAGCTTGGAAAGCTGCTCCCGTGTGGTAAATTCATAGGCAAAGGTCTCTCTCCGGATTGCCTCAAATGCCTCCTGAAATGAATTTACTGCTTCCTGCTCTCCGTTTTTTAGGACTGTAAATTCCGGGCACGCCAAAAGCGGCTGCAAATATTTCTGATAAAATGCCGTCGTGCTGCTTCCTGCTATTAAAAATATGGAAAATACAAGGGACTGCAGTTCACAGTATGGCTGTCCCCACACGCTGTGTGGCAAGCCCCCATTAACCACTGCCAGCTCTCCCTTACGCAGGAAATATTCTCTTCCCGGTATCTGCAGCTTTGCATCTCCACTTTTTAAATAAATGATTTCTATTTCCTCATGCCAGTGCCAGGGAACCATGTCAGTTGCCTTGTCTGTATATGCAGCTTCATAAGCAGCACAGGGAAATGCCGCCGTTCCATGCGGCTGTAGCTCCCTTCCTTCGCTGTTCCTGTTTAACCCACATTCTTGCAGACTCATTTTTCTCTCCGTTTGGTCGTTTTTGTTACATTATAAGTCGTTTTTTAAATTGATGCAACCATTTCATGACGATATACTGTAATTGCGAATCAAATTTGACATGTAACCTTCCCTTACATATCATACACAACAGGAGGATTTACAAAAATGTTTCAGATACTGCTGCTTATTATATATTTATCCTTTATCAGTCTCGGGCTTCCCGATGCCCTGCTTGGGTCTGCCTGGCCTGCAATGTATCAAAGCCTTCAGGTCCCCGTCTCCTATGCAGGTATCATTTCGATGATTATTGCTGTAGGAACTATCGTCTCAAGCCTGTTAAGCGATACCCTGACAAGACGGCTCGGAACCGGAAAAGTGACTGCTTTCAGTGTCGGAATAACAGCGCTTGCCCTATTTGGTTTTTCCATCAGCAATACCTTCTGGATGCTCTGTCTCTGGGCAGTCCCCTATGGTCTGGGCGCTGGCAGTGTTGATGCCGCCCTAAACAACTATGTAGCGCTTCATTATAAAAGCCGGCACATGAGCTGGCTGCACTGCATGTGGGGCGTAGGCGCAGCCATCGGTCCTTACATCATGGGTTATGCAATGACAAACGGCGGTATCTGGAATGACGGCTATCGCTGCATCTCCCTGCTTCAGATTCTCTTAACCGGCATTTTATTTTTCAGCCTGCCGCTCTGGAAGGAGCAAGCTTCTGCTGCTGATATTGCCAACAGAGAAACGGCTTCGAAAAGCCTTTCCTTAAGGGAAATCTGTAGCCTGCCCGGCGTTAAGCCCATTCTAATCTGCTTCTTTTGCTACTGTGCATTGGAACAGACCACTGGTCTGTGGGCAGGCAGCTACCTGACCTTATACAAAGAAGTTCCCGCAGAAACAGCAGCAAAATTTTCCGGTATGTTTTTTATCGGTATCACGGCAGGGCGTGCCGTCAGCGGCTTCCTTACCATGAAATTAAACGACACACAGATGATACGGCTCGGTGAAGGACTGCTCCTATTGGGAATTCTCATTCTGCTTTTCCCTGCACCAGTTACCGTATCGCTGCTTGGCCTTATCATCATCGGACTTGGATGCGCTCCTATTTATCCCTGCATTATCCACGCAACACCTGCCTATTTTGGAGCGGACAAATCGCAGGCTATCATCGGAATTCAGATGGCAAGCGCTTATGTTGGAACCTGCCTGATGCCTCCAATTTTCGGCGTCATCGCGAATCATCTCTCGGTTTCACTGCTCCCGTTTTATCTGCTGACAATCCTGCTTATAATGACTACCATGCACGAGCTGCTGTCTGGGTCTATCGCAAAAAGGAGGAATACACATGCTGGCTGATTATCATATACACACAGAATTCAGCGACGATTCTGAATATCCACTGGAAGAGGTCGTAAAGGACAGTATCGCGCTTAAGCTGGATGAAATATGCTTTACAGACCATGTAGATTATGGCATAAAAAAGGACTGGGATGCACGCGAAGAAATGAAATACCGCCGCGGGGGAAAGGGCGAGCCTGAATGGATAGCGCTCGCAAATGTCGACTATGACAGATATATTGCCAAAATCCAGAGCATGCAGGCTGCCTATGGCAATGTCATCACGCTTCGGACGGGGCTTGAATTCGGCATGCAGACACAGACTATCCCTCAGTATGAAGCGCTGTTTGCACGTTACCCCTTTGATTTTATTATTCTCTCTGTCCATCAGATTGAAAACAGGGAATTCTGGACGCAGGAATTTCAAAAAGATAAAACGCAGCAGGAATACAATGAACGCTATTATGAAGAAATCCTTGCCCTTGTAAGGCAATATCATAATTACAGCGTACTGGGACATCTGGATTTGATCTGCCGATATGACAGGGCTGGCTGCTATCCCTTTGAAAAGCTTAAACCCCTTATAACAGAAATTTTAAGAACTGTAATTGCGGATGGAAAGGGCATTGAAGTCAATACCTCCTGTTACCGCTATGGACTGCCCGACCTTACGCCCTCTCTTGCCCTGCTAAAGCTCTACCGAGAGCTTGGCGGTCGGATACTCACCTTTGGAAGCGACAGTCATAAAAAAGAGCACTTAGGCGCACATTTGGAGGACGCCAGAAAATGCCTTCGGGAAATTGGCTATACACAGTTTTGTACCTATGAGCGGATAAAGCCTGTATTTCACCCGCTATAAGCTACACGATTTCATTTATCAGAATATCGCTGTAGGGCAAAAGACCCTCCAGAGACTCCGGCAGCTTCCTTCTGCCAAATATCATCTCACAAAGCTCATCTATCGTAACGGTGAGCTGGCACTCTGTCTCTATCAGCGGTTTTTCTACCCTCTGTAAGCTGCTTTCCGTATATCCGAGCGTCCAGAGAAATGTACCCTGATTTTGAGGCAGTAATGAATCTGCCACAGTCAGAAGTATCTCCCGCCTTTCGCCCTGTGAAAGCCGCAGCAGGGAAAGCATTGCCACAAGATTGGTAATCCGCGCCATAATAATCGGCTTTTTTCTCTCACTTTCCTGCATACAGCCCTCTCGAAGGAGCCGGTCGGAGCACACCGCTTCCTGAATTTCTTCCCGCCAGATGCCGTCTGCATCCTGCTCTCTGGCATAAAGATAAAATCCCTCGATTCTGCCAGCTCTTTCCCAGACATAAATATCACCATTCTGCGCCCTGCTCTCAAGCTGCTGCCGCCTGTAATAGGCTTCGCTCCGGTGCATGAAAAGCTGACAGCTCTTCTGTAATGTCTGCTGAGCAAATGCTGACAGCTCAGGAATTTCTTCTGTTTTAAGCCGCCGTGCACCCATTTTTTCCGTATGCAGTATATACGCCGGTCTGTCATAAATATAGCGGAACTGATAAGGCGTGTAAATTGCCGGATCCGCCGGCATAAGAAAAGTAAAAGGCTGCCGCTCCTTTTCCATCTCTATAAGAGCATGTCTGAGCAGCCGGTCCATATATCCCTGGTGCCGGTAACATTCTCTGGTTCCTACACCAACAATATACGAAAGCAGCTGTCTTTGAAATGCGTTTTCATCTGCCAGAGCGCCAATCCGAATATCTGCCTCGTATGGCGTGCGAAAAAGCATCGCCGCAAGTTCACCGTTCTTTTTGATTCCATAGCCAATATTATCTGCCATTTTTTCTGCAAAATAATATTCTGTAAACTGCTCCGAATCCTCAAAAAAGATTTCCTGCCAGATACCTCTTGCCGCCAGCATTTCCTCCTTTGTCAGCCTTACGACCTCTTCCATTCTCCTGCTCCTATCCCTGTGCCTTAGGGCAGCCGCCGCAGCCTGCGCATCCACTCTGCTGCGCTCCTACATTTGTGACATCCGTGTCATAAAACTGGGAGGGACTGGTTAAAAGGCAGACCGCCTGTGAAGAAATGCCTTCTCCATTTCCGGTAAAACCAAGCCCTTCCTCCGTCGTTGCCTTCACATTGACCTGACTGGTGGAAATTTTAAGCGCCTTGGCAATTATCTCCCGCATAGTATCAATATACGGGCGCATCTTCGGTGCCTGCGCTATGATGGTCGCATCAATATTTTCAATAAAAAAGCAGTTTTCCTCAAGCAGGTCTCCTACCTTTTCAAGCAGCTTTACGCTGGAAATTCCTCGATAGGCTTCGTCTGTATCCGGAAAATGCTTTCCAATATCGCCAAGCGCCGCCGCTCCAAGCAGCGCATCCATAATGGCATGCAGCAGCACATCCGCATCTGAATGTCCCAGCAGCCCCTTTTCATAGGGAATCTCTACACCCCCTATTATCAGCTTTCTATTCTCCACCAATCTGTGTACATCATATCCCATTCCAATCCGCATAACAGCTTCCTCACTCTTTTTTATGCCTGAAATTTTCCAATGAATTCCTTCACTCTTTCATCAGGATTATCAAACAGCTCTTTGGCTGTTCCCTGCTGCCTTATCACGCCATCCTCCATAAAGATAATCCGATCTGACAATTCACGTGCGAACTGCATTTCATGCGTGACGATAATCATTGTCATGTGCTCCTGTGCCAGCGCCCTGATTACCTTCAATACCTCGCCGGTCAGCTCCGGGTCAAGCGCTGAGGTCGGCTCATCAAAAAACAGGATTCTCGGCTGTCTTGCCAGTGCTCTCGCAATCGACACACGCTGCTGCTGTCCGCCGGAAAGCTGATAGGGATAGGCGTCCCTTTTATCTGAAAGTCCGAGCTGTGCAAGCAGCTTTTCTGCCCGCTTTACCGCCTCTGCCTTTGGTACATGGTCTACACAGACAGGCGCATCTATAATGTTTTTCATAACGCTGTAATGCGGAAACAGATGGAAATTCTGAAATACAAGTCCAAAATTTTTATGAATCCGCTTCAAATCATTTTTCGGCGCATAAACACATTTTCCATTTTCTTCCCATGCAGCCGCTTCCCCCATATAGGAAAGCTTTCCGCCATCCATCCTCTCCAGCATGGCGGCACACCTGAGAAGCGTTGATTTACCGGAGCCGGAAGGACCGATGATGGAAACTACCTCTCCCTCCTCCACAGACAGGGAAATATCCTTTAACACCGTAAGTCCGTCAAAGGTCTTTTTCAAATGCTCGATTTCCAAAAATTTCATTGTGGTCCTCCTATCTGTAGTATCCAAGCTTCTTTTCAAGATATTCCATAAATGCTGCTACAACAAGATTAAAGATATAGTAAAAAACGCCAGCCGCCATCAGCGGTATAATCGTTGTTTCCTTCGCTGCAATCTGCTTTGCCGCCGTAAACATCTCTACAACCGCAAGCACAAATGCAAGAGAGGTATCCTTTACCAGCGTGATTGTCTCATTCGTTACCGCAGGCAGAATATGCTTGATTACCTGAGGCAGAATAATCCGGTAAAAGGTCTGCGCCCTGCTGTAGCCGAGCACCTTCGCCGCCTCATACTGTCCAACCGGCATAGATTCGATGCCGCCTCTGTAAATCTCTGCAAAGTATGCAGCGTAATTCAGCGCAAAAGCCAGAATAACCGCTGTAAACCGGTAAGATGCCGAAATTTTCAAGCCAAATACATAATACGGAGAAAAATACACGACTATAAGCTGCAGCATCAACGGCGTTCCTCGCATAACGGAAATATAAACCTTTGTCAGCAGCCGGAGCGGAAAATACTTTGACATACGTCCAAATGAAATGAACAAGCCTAATGGCAGAGAAAATAACAGCGTCAGAAAAAATATCTCCACTGTGACAACCATTCCTTCTCCAAGCTGTGCAATCATCGCTCCAAAATCCATAATCCCATATCCTCCGTTAAATAAATAAAAAAGAGTTTGCGCGAGCGGTGCCTGTAGGCAAACTTCATTTCCTATTACATAAAAAGGGATGAAGAACCATCCTCATCCCTTTATAAGTCTGCTTCTGTTTTTCTTACTTTCCAAGACAGATCATAGAAGTATCAATTCCGTACTTTTCAGCAGTCTGTGCAACAACGCCTTCATCGTTTAATGCAAGCAGTGTCTTTTCTACGGTATCCTTAAGTGCATCGTTTCCTTTCAGGAAGCCGATTCCATACTGCTCTGTAGAAAGAGGCTCTTCCAGCATCACATAGCCGTCTCCACGGGACTCAATCTGATAAGAAGCAACGCCGATGTCAATCGCCAGCGCTTCGATTGCGCCTGCTTCCAAATCCATAAATGCTGTATTGTAATCTGCATATTCTACAAGGTCTGTAAAGGAAGCCTTTAAATCTGCATTTTCTTCATCATTTAATGCTGCCAGTGCGGAAGAATCCTTCTGTACGCCAACAACCTTTCCTGCCAAATCAGCCTTTGAAGCAATGCCTGACTCTGCCGGTACAACAAATACCTGACTGTTGTCAATATAAGGAACACTCCATGTATAAGCGTCCTCACGTCCGTTCATGGTAAAGCCATTCCAGATGCAGTCAATCGCTCCGGAAGAAAGCTCCATATCCTTTGCATCCCAGTCAATCGGCTGTGCTACAAATTCCCAGCCATTCTTTTCACATACTGCACGTGCTAAATCAAGGTCGAAGCCTACATATTCGCCAGCCTCGTCCTTATAGCCATAAGGCGGGAATTCTGCATCAAAGCCTACTGTAAATGTAGTACGCTCTGCCTCTGCAGCTTCGGTTTCTGCTGCTGCCTCAGTTCCTGCGCTTTCTGTTTCCATAACCGCTGTTTCCTTAACCTCAGTTTCTGCTACGCTCTCCTGTGTCTGCGCGTTCTGTGCGCCACAGCCTGCCAGCAGACCTGCTGTCATAGATAAAACGCATGCAAGTGCCATCCATTTTTTCATAATTTTTCCTCCTTATCCCCATCCTCTTTTCTAAGAGGGAATTCACTTTTGTATACTACCATGATAAAGTGTCACTGTCAACTGGGGATAAGGATTTTCACACTGGATTTCAAATCAGAAGCTGCTCTTTTCGTTTCCTTCATTTTCCTCATACTGCGACACCAGCTCCATAATCTCTGGTGCGTAAATCGGAAATTCTTCGGCAAGGGAACGGATCTCCCCCTGCGCGCTCTCTGCAAGATGCTCATTATAATCCATCTGTGCACGCAGCTTCTGCCTGCGCAGAATCAAACCATGCCGGATTTCCACCATCTCTCCTTTTTTTATGAGCGCTTCCGCCTGATGTAGCCATATCTCCGGGTAACGGATCCTGCAGCCCCGCAGAATTGTAAGCATCTCACCTCGCAGGTTTACAAGCTCCGCATGCAGTTCCTCGCATTTTGCCCGTTCTTCCTTTTCCGTTTCATAATCCTCCCACAAATCTATCAGCTCCTGCGCAGATTTTACGCCATATTTCATGCGCAGGTATTCAAGGAGGTTTGTATTATTCACATATCGGATTTTGACCCTGTTCTGTAATAGAATCAACCGGTTGATGGCACGCTCCACCTGTCCCTTTTCCTTCATGGAATCCATATATTTCAGATAAATCAGAAATATTGCAATTGCAGCAGCGCCCGATGCCAGCAGATAACCGATACGCACCTCCATTTCCATCAGAAGCTGAAAGGACAGCAGGATTCCCATACAGGCAAGAAAGGAAAATGCTGTGATGATAACCATACCCCGAAGATTGACCAAAAGTCCGCTAAGCTCATGCTTCCGGTACTGATACGCATGTCTCTCGCCCGATAAGCGCCGCATATCCTGACGGATTTTTTCCTGATAATCCTCTGCCTCCGTCAGCTTGTCGATTCCCTCTCCGGCTTCTTCGCCCATGCGGTCCATCCGCTCAAAATCCGCTTCTGCCATCCGGTTCGTTCCCTCCTCGTGCAGATTTTTTTCTGCTTCATAGGTAACGATTTTATCTGCAATCAGGTTGAGCTTCTTTCGCTGCTGCGGTGGCAGTGCCTCTATTTCTTCCATGTCTGTCAGATATGCGGTAACGACTCCGTATTCCTTTTTCAGCTCACCGATTTCTGTTTCCGCATCCTTCATCTGCTCCAGGCAGCTCTGCAGGTAACGCTGTCTCTGCTCCTTTTCATGCAGATTGATTCTGTCTCTGCGAAGCGGAGCGCTCTCCTTTACGTCCTCTTCTTCCTCATAGGGAAGCTCCTGCTCTTTCTTTTTTCCAAACCACTTTTTTAAAAATTTTATCATACGCTTACACCATATTGCGGTAGGTCTCCTTCATCCGCTCCGTCATGCTCATCAGAGCATCCTGATATATCCCTTCCTGTTCTCCTCGCTGCATACAGATGGCAAACAGTTCTCTCGCCTGTGCAGACTCCTTCCACGCCGCCATCCTCTTCTCTATCCGTTTTTCCAGCTCCATTGAAAGCTGCTGCTCCTTTGCAGACAGCTTCACTACAAAATCCACATACTCTTTTTCCGGCAGCTCCATGCGTTTTGCTGCCAGGAACTGCAAAAGACTCTCTGGCTCCTTTGTCAGCTCATACGCCGTCTTAAAGAAGTCTGCCGCCTTTTCAAACAGGAACAGTCTCGCATAAACACAGCCTATATTGTGGCTTACTTTCCCCCGAAGCTGTGTTTCTTCCTCAGGAAGCTCTTCAAAAAGCGCAAGATACTGCTTCAGCGCCGACTTGTACTTACCATTCCCAACCAGATAATCCGCTGCGCTCTTTTTCCGTTCTGCCTCACTCTGGCCGGCTCCCGTCTTTAAAAACTGTACAATGCGCTTTATTTCCGCCTGTGGATAATAGCCTGTATATTCCAGAAGCTGACCTGCAAAAGCATCTGCACTCGCCCTTGCCTTCGAAAGCGTCTGCAGGGAATCCGCAAGCTCAGAAAGCTCACATTCCTCCCGCAGCCATTTTATAAGTTCGCCGGCAGTCAGTTCCCTTTCCATTAAAAAGGTATTTTCCCGGATACAATAGCAGAGCTCCTCTATCGTCGTAATACGGATACCCAGCGCCTTTAATAAATACGGTGTCTTTGCAGAGCTTCCCATGCAAAGTATGACATTTCCCATATCTGCCCCTTTTCTTTCTAAACCAGAAATTCTTCCCGCCAGAGTCTGTGCGTTGCCGGATAAATCTCACCAAATCCCAAATCCTCCAGCACCACTTCTGCTTCTTCCTCTGATTTCATGGAAATTCCCATACCAATCCTGCACGCATGGCTGCCTCTTCTTGGCAGTCCGTCCAGAATAATTTCCATTTCCTTCCTTTCGCCTCCGGTAAGCGACGTTACCTGCAGAGTAAAGGAATTGCCCTCATCCAAAATAAATTCAAGCTGCTTCTTTGCATCAAACCAGTTTGTCCCGGCATCCAGAAGCGCAAAATAGGATGCCTGCCCTTTTCGCAGCACTTCCATGCCAATATTTGACTTCAGCTTATCCTTGCCAAGAAATATATAGGCTGCCTTTGCCGATGGCATAAGCCGTTCACGCATCCCATAGCAGGCGCCCTTGCTGTAAAGGTTATTTCCTGTAAATACACGTCTTCCCCTGCACAGATACCGCAGGGAGTCTCCATACCAGTTCTCATCAAAGCCTGTCCCAATCAGATAAACGCTGGAAATTATCTTGTCTCTGCAATTTTCATCCAGAACCTGTGTAAATGCCTCATCATTTTTCTGGATTCCTGAATATGCCCTTTCCTCTGCAAAAGCTACCATCGGCTTCGCATGCCGGTTATAGCCCAAAATACAGGTTTTCATACAATCTGCCGCATAATCACAGAGCAGCACCCCGCCCTGCCAAAGCTCAGCAGGCTGATGTACCACATAGTCATAAAAGCTCTCCACATGACTTTGCAGACAGATATGTCCAATCTTTATCTGCATGGTGGAAACAGCCTCCGTTAAAACCTCTGCTGTCCGCTGGTCCAGATTTTCCACCGTAATCATCAACGCATCAATCTGTTCCGGCAATGCCGTCATTCCAAGCAGGGATAAGCTTCTCTTTAAGAAAAGCGCAAGCAGCGCTGTAGGATGGAAGGATTTCCCGTCTACCTCAATTTCCTCCCCCTCCTTTGCCAGAGAAAGCAGGTTTTTAACCAGCACACCCTTTTTATCCTCGCACAGACGCAGGGCTTCCTTTCCCCAGTTCCATTGATTTACCTCAAACCGTTTTCCAAGAACCGTCGGAAAGTTATATTGCTCTACTCCGGTCACCAGTGAAAGCGTTTCCGGCTCTCCCGCATCAAAATAGCAGAAGCTGATCTGGGACGTTTCATCGCCAAGATCATACCCGATAATCACCTTTTGCTTTTTACCGATATGGATTCCTTTTTCCAAAATCATTCTACCCGTTCCTTTTGCATCATTGCCCTATTGCAGAGAAAAAAGTCCCTCTGCCATGAATTCCGTTCTGCAATATTTTTCCAGTATCCGCTCTGCAAGCTCCTGCTCCTGACCAGATACCGCTTTCATCAGCTCATCGAGCATGGGAAGCCGTCCCTCACAGGACTCATTTTCCTGCGCCGCTCCCTGCAGGGTTCCGCTCTGCACAAGAATCTCTTTCTGCCCCTTTTTCTCCGTAATATAATATTGCAGGGTCTCTCCAAAGAATAATAAAAATCTTCTGACGTAGATTCCCGCATAACAGCTTTTTAGCAGCTCGGTCCGATATTCACCGCCTTCTTCCGTCTTTCGCATAAAGTGGAGCGTCAGCGGATTTTTCGAGCTTGTGCGGTATTCCAGAAAGGTTTCATCCTGATAGCAGTCAAGCACCGGCATGAACTGTGCAAAATTGCGGAAGAAAGAAAAAACGATGCCGCGTCTTAATACCAGTTCCTCCAGAAAACGTCTTGCCAGCTTTCTTTCTTCCTCCTGCATTCTGCCCTTTTGTACAAAATGGCTTAAAAGTGCAAGCTTACAGATTTCATCCAGTTCCTCTCCATTTGCCGCAATGCGAATCAGTTCCTTCCATACAAAAGGCGGCTGCTCTACATTCCGTACAAAATATTCGTAAGAAAGGTGCGCCAGATAAGGGCAAAGCAGCGCTTCGTCTGCCCCTTCCTCCAGATACGTCTGCAAAAGCGTTATCTCTTCCCCGGAAAACTCCCTAGTAAAAAGCATCTGTAAGAGAATCCTTTCCGTCAAGCCTGCACTTTCTGCATCAAATCTCCTGCAGGCATGCCAGATTCCCAGCATTTCCTTTACAGTGCCGATAAAGTATGTACCAAGATAACACAGAATTCCTTCCTCATATTTTCCTTTTCGAAACGCCAGATACATCAGGGTCGTCATACTCTGAGACGGTGGAATATCACTTTGCAAAAGCCTGCTGCAAAGCCTTATCAAAAGCTTAGGCGGCACTCTCTCCGCTCCATAGCGGTCCAGCCATGAAAACGCAGTTTCATACATGCCCCGCAGAATCAGACAGGTAAGTGCTTCCTCCCGCTCTCTTCCATTCATATAATCCGGTCTGAGCTGCACAAGGAGCTCATCCATCTCCTCCGCCATATCCTGTTCCTGATAATAGCGAAGCAGCTTTGCCCCAAGTTCTTCCCGGTAATCATTTCTGACATCCTTATTTTCCCAGAGACGTATCGCATATCTTATATTGTTTTTTCCAAGAACAATATAGGGTCTGCCGTGCATGCACTGGTATAATAACATTCCTGCATTGTCAGACGGCGCGCCGCTCTGAATCGGAAGCATCTCCGCAAGGAGCTCCTCTGCATAAAAAAGCTCTCTTCTCTCGTAGGAAATATCATATACATAGCGGTTTCCTGCATTGTCTTCAAAAACCAGTGCAAAATCCTCATCATAAACAGGCAGATACACAGCGCCGTTATTTACCGTATAGCTCGCCTCTGTGCACAGCTTTCCATGTACGGCGATTACTCTGGTAATTTCCGGTGTGAAAATGCGGACCTCCTGAATGAAAAACCTGTCCGCATAGCCAAGCAGCATGCTTTCGCTAAGCAGACCGGTCTGCTGCAATTCACGTAAAAGGCAGGCAATGCTTCGATTCATCCTGCCCTTCTCAAGCTGTTTTGCCAAAAAACCTTCAATCGCAGGCAGACAGGCAGCATAAAGCTCTCCATAGCTTTCCTTATGCCGCACCAGATACGCATACAGATATGCCATCCTCTCATACGGCAGCTCGCTCTTATAGGAGAAATAGCGAAGTGCTGCCGCCGGAATCTCTTCCTCCTCTTTTGACAAATCAAGCGACAATACATAATATTCATACAACCTTGTCAGCCAGATTCCCCTGTGGACGCCTTCCCGATACCAGCCGACATACTCATCTCCGGTCTTCCCGCTTTTTATCAGCAAAGAACAGATTGCCTGTAAGGAAGCATCATCCTTTCCTTTTTCATAGCAGACCTTAAGAATGTCGTACATACGCCCATCATACTTTTTCAGCCTGCCTGCAAGATAATGAATCTGTCCGATACACTCCGCCGTCAGGAAATCATGCTTCGCCATAAAATTCAAAACCTGCTGCACAAAGGGTGTCAGTTTCATCAAAAATGCAGGATTCTTTCTTACTAAAAGCGCTGCCTCCAGATACCAAACCGGACTATGACAGCCACGTTCAAACTGCTGCTCTAAAAAGAGCCATTTTCGGGAAAGGCTTCTGCCGCACTCTTCATCCAGATACATGAGCAGCCATGCAATCTGCCAGTTTGCCTGATCCGCACGGTATTCCCTGCGGATTTCATCTGTTGCAGAATTTATGTATACAGGGTCTGTATGAAACAGCGTCGTCAGATACAGATAATAACACCTGACCACTGGCGGCGTGTCATGCAGAATCATTTTTTCCGCCTGCTCCAGCTTCCATCTTGCTTCGTTGTAACGCTCACCAGTCAGCAGAATATGCGCTGCAAAGAGTTCCTGTAAGGGTTCCCGTCTTCCCTTAAATGCAGGACCCTCCAGAACACACTCCGCCTGCGCCATCCATTCCTGCTTTGAAATATGCCCCAGACCATATTCCAGATAATACTGATAAAAAGCCGCCATCCGCTGCTTGCGGTTTCTTTTCTGTCTCCCAATCAGCGCATCGGGATGTCCCGCACACACTGGAATTTCAAATGAAATATATTCATTATAAAACCGGATTTTTCCATAATTATAACCGGCATGCAGTGCATCATGATGAATCAGTACGCCGCAGGTACAACGGTTTCCGAGAAAATCATCCTCTGTCAGGACTGCTTTTTCCGCCTCCAGGAAGGCTCCGTCCGTTTCTACGTTAAGTCTTGTATAGCCCCAGCCATTCCTTGTCAGGGTAATCGTCTCCCGTGTAATATCCTCCGACGGCATCACTGAAATGCTCTCTCTGTCGGCAAGGTATTCCACGCGCTGTTTTTTCCGAATCCAGACAAGGAATTCCTCTACGCGCTGCTGGGACGGTTTTCCCTCCTTCAGCGCACGATAACCATTTAAATATTGTCTGTCATTGCCTGATAATAGGCGTGAAAACTCTGGCATGTAAAATACCTTTACTGCTTCCTGCCAGTTTGTTTTTGCCAGATTTGCAAAATGAAACAGATTTTTCATCTGTCCAAGAGAGGTTTCCAGAACGCGCGGCATAATGGTAACCATAAAAGGAAGCAGATATTCCCCCTGATTAGAAAGCAGCTTAAACTCACCCCGGATACATTCTCCTTCATCAAGCCCCGTACTGTCAAAGGAGTATACGATTTCCGGATGCTCCTGATCAAACGCTTCCGTCAGACAGCGCATGTGGATGTCTCCCGTAACCGCCCAGCCAGACAGTGGCATCCCTTCCTTTCCTTTTACGGTAAAGCTGCCCTGCTTTGTCTCACCAACCTTAAGAGAGAACTCTACCTTTGGACAGGAAAAAGAAAGAGAGCCTTTTTGAAATCCTTTTCTCTCTTTCAAAGCTTTTATCATTTTTTCGCGTTTTTCCATGCAGTAACCACCATCGCCCCGTTTTAATCTGCCGCCTGTTTCTCGAAAAATAACAATTTAATTATACGCTATCGGCAAAAAATTGGCAACTTTCATCTCCATAAGGTATTCGGATGAAAAAACAGCTGCATACCTTACAGATATTTTCTGCAAGGCAGGCAGCTGCTTTCTTTTCTTAACTCTTTTTATACTTCTTCCAGATAATCGACATAATCCAGTCCGCTAAGATAATCCAGAATCTCTCTGTGACTCTGTTTTCTTAACAAATCCAGCTCTACCAGAACAACCACATCGGTAACATTGAGCGGTTTTTGTTTTGTCTTATTCATGGAAGTAATCTTATAGCCCTTTTCTGTCAAATCTCTGCGCAGCTTCTGGATTCCCTTTGTCTTTTCAACCTCAAAGTAAAGGGACATCAGCCTGTTGTATTCCTCTACATGGTGGCTTACCTTCTGCAGAAGCTTGTTGGAAATAAAAATCAGCACAAAGCAGAGGCAGGATGCCCAGATAAAACCTGCACCAAGCGCCATTCCCATAATTGCAGTAACCCATACGCTCGCCGCAGTTGTCAGTCCTTTAATCTGGTTTCTGCCGGTTACCAGTATGGAGCCAGCCCCCAGGAAACCGATGCCGCTGACTACCTGCGCGGGAATACGTCCAACATCCGCAGTGCACCCGCTGAACTTGCCCAGATACAGATTTACCATTACAGCAAGCGCGCCGCCCAGACAGACAAGTGCAAATGTTCTTGTACCGGTATTATGCTTCTGGGCGCTGCGCTCCAGTCCAATCATTCCGCCAAAAAATGTCGCAAGGATCAGACGAAGCGCAATGGATACATTATTCCATTCTTCAACATACTGTATAAATTCCAAGTAAAAAGCCTCCTTGCGTGTTACAGGATGTAGATATTCTCCTCATCAAAATTGATAAAGGCCTTATCGCCTACCTGATATACTTTTTTATTCTTCGGATTGTACTCTTCGAGCTTTACGATCACGTCTCCTACCTTAACATGATAATTGTGATAAGAGCCCATAAAGCAGGAATAGATAACCTCACAGGGAATGATGCCCATATCGCCAAGCGTACCGCCCTCTGGACGGAGTACCATCCTGCAGGTACTTCCAACCTCCAAATCGCCAGTCTTGCCATTGATTTCAGCGCCTGCAATTCTAACCTTATCCTGCGCCGTTACTGTTCCATCCAGGAAGTTTGCCTCGCCGATGAAATCCGCTACAAACGCACTCTTCGGATGATAATAGGTCTCCTGCGGCGTGCCCATCTGCTCTACAATGCCGCCGTTCATAATGATAATCTGGTCTGAAAGGCTCATTGCCTCAGACTGGTCATGGGTAACATAAACTGCCGTAATGCCGACCTTCTGCTGGATTCTGCGGATTTCTGTTCTCATGGATACACGCAGCTTTGCATCCAGATTGGACAGCGGCTCATCAAAAAGAAGAACACTCGGTTCTACAACAAGTGCCCTGGCAAGCGCAACTCTCTGCTGCTGTCCACCGGAGAGCTGGTTTGTCAGACGGTTTTCCATACCGGTCAGCTCTACCAGGTCAAGCATTTCCATAACCTTGCTATGTATCTCTTCCTTAGGCATCTTGCGCAGCTTTAAGCCGTATGCAACATTATCAAATACATTGTAATGCGGGAACAGCGCATAGCTCTGGAACACCATTGCGGTATCGCGCTTGTTTGGCGTCAGCTCGTTAATTGCCTCATCGCCAAGATAAATTTCTCCCTCATCTGGGCTTTCAAAGCCGGCAATCATACGCAGGGTTGTCGTCTTTCCACAGCCGGAGGGTCCTAACAGCGTGACAAAGCTTCCCGGCTCAATATTTAGTGAAATATTATTGACTGCGTAAAAATCTTTTCCCGTTTTCGGGTCCTTATAAATTTTTGATATATTTTCAAGACGGATTCCTTTTTTCTCATTCAGCATCTTTTTGAGCCTCCCTTACCTTTTTGCTGGTTCCAAAATACTTGATAAACAGATTCATAATCAATACTGCCGCATATACGATTGCAATCAGAATCGTTGCATAAGCACATGCCACACCGTAATAGCCCTTTTCAGCAAACTCGTTAATCTGGCATGTAATCAGCAAAAATTGTGGCGTTACCAGCAGGATAATCGCGCTGATTGCGGTAATGCTTCTTACGAAGGAGGTTACCAGTCCACTGAAGAAGGAGTCCTTAATCAATGGAAGCGTTACCGTCATAAATACCTTACCGCTGCCCGCTCCGAGGTCGTATGCAGATTCCTCAATGGATTTATCAATCTGTCGCAGAGCGGAAATACCGCTTCTGGTTCCTACCGGAAGGCTTCGTACGATAAATACGATAATCAGGATTGCAGCCGAGCCGTAAATTCCCTTGAGTGCGCCTGTTCGAAAAATTCCGTTTGCATAGCCGCGGATAAAGCCGATACCAAGAACTGTTCCGGGAACTGCCATTGCAAGCATGGAGGTAAATTCGATAAAGCCCTTTGCCTTAAATTTCTTTTTTACCACCAGATATGCAATCACCATTGACATCAGCGCTGTAATCGGCGCCGCTATGACAGATAACAGGAAGGAGTCCTTAAATGCCTTAAATCCACTGTATTTAAACAGATACTCAAACCATTTCAGCGACAGGGAATAATCGCGTCCCCACAGCTTGAAAAGTGCCCCGAAGGGAATCATGATGTACATAATTACAACAAACACTGCAACCAGTGCACAGAAGGTTGTAAGCGGAATGATTACGCTTCTGTCAGTAATCGGCATACGCGCCCTTGACGCTTTTCCTGTCAGTGTCGCTGCTGTCTTTCTTTCCAGATAATATTTCTGGATAAAGAACAGAACCAGCGTAAGTGATAAAAGGATTACGGACATTGCCGCCGCGCCTGTGGAGTCATAGGAGCCGGTTACCTGTAAGTAAATGGTAGTTGCCAATGTATCAAAATCACCACCAATCAGCATAGGATTTGCAAAATCCGCAACCGATTCGATAAACGTTACCAGGAACGCATTTCCAAGTCCTGGAAGCATCAGCGGCAGCGTTACTGTGGTAAATACTTTCCAACGTGACGCTCCAATATCTCTTGCAGCTTCTTCGATGGAAGGGTCAATATTCTTTAATAAGCCCTTCAGCATCAGATAACATACCGGGAAAAAGGTCAGTGTCTGAACGACTACGATACCCTTTAAGCCATATACATTGGAGTCATAAATCTGAAACACACCCCGGCTGATGATTCCGCTTCGTCCAAACAGCATAATTGTCGATAAGGACAATACGAATGGCGGAGAAACAACCGGAAGCAGGGAAACGATATTAAATAATTTTTCCAAAAAACGATATTTAAGCTTTACATAAACATCCACGTATGCAAAAAGCATACCAATTACCGTAGATAACACGCCCGTCAGAACGCCGAGCTCCAGCGTATTCGTAAAAGCAGTACGGAAACGCTGCATATCAAGCACACGCTTAAACACATCCAGCGTAAATGCTCCCTCAGTATACACACTGTCTATCAACAGTACAAACAGCGGATACACAATAAACAAAACAAGAAATACGAGTAAAACACCAATCATCCCCATCATGACCGGGTCGGAAAAAAGCTTTTTACGGTCAAGCTGAGCACTTTTTCTTTGTGCAGCCAAGTGACAAACCCCCTTTTTTAATGCTTATCCTGTTTTTTGTACAATTTTGTACAAAAAACGGGGATGGTGATGCCACCATCCCCATTTTTATGCCGTTCCCTTTATTCTGTAAGGAATCTTGAGCTGTCAGCCGCATCTGCAGCGCCGTTTGTTACTGCCTGGAAGAAGTCTTCCACATACTTTGCTGTATTTGCTTTTGCATCTTCAAAGTCATAAGCGATTACGTTGTCGGGATCAAGACCAAACTGTGTTGCTTCCTGAGGCTGTGTTGCGTTCTTTAATACAAGGAACTGATAAGACTCATTCTCTTTTGCGATGTCTACACAGTCAGGAGAAAGAGCGTATTCAATCCAGAGCTTTGCAGCGTTGGGATGCTTTGCTCCCTTAAAAATTGCTGTTGCACCGATTTCATAGCTGGTTCCGGAAGCCGGAATAATCAGGTCGATGTTATCATAGCCTGCAAGAATCTGTGTGATTCCATCATGTAAGAAGCCAATAGCGATAACGCACTCTCCAGGTCCTACCATCTTGGACGGGCCGGAACCACTCTTTGTATACTGGTAAATGTTCTTATCCAGCTCTTTGAAGTATTCCATTGCCTCATCATGGCCCTTCATCTGTACCATTGTGTTGATAACAAGCTTTGCAGTACCTGCTGTGGATGGGTTGGACATACCGATGAGTCCTTTGTACTCAGGCTTTAAGAGGTCATCCCAGTCCTTCGGCTCTTCAAGTCCAAGTCTTGTAAGCTCTTCTCTATTTACCATAAATCCGAGAATTCCTTTGTAAATACCATACCAGTTGCCATCTGCATCTCTGTAAGTGCTGCTGAGCAGATTTACTGCGTTCTGCGCTTCATAAGGCTCAAGCAGCCCTGCTGCTGTAGCTTCGTTGTAAGGGTCTGTCGTTCCACCAAACCATACGTCGCCAGAAGGATTTCCAGCTTCTTCTTCAATCTTTGTGTAAACCTCACCAGTAGAAAGACGCTGGTAGTCTACCTTGATTCCATAAAGTTTTTCAAAATTCTGGCACGCAGCGGACAGATAAGCCTCTTCGCAGGAGCCATAAACTGTAAGTGTTCCTTCTTCCTTTGCTGCTGCAATCAGCGCGTCCATTCCACCCTCGGACTGTGCTTCTTCTGTAGATGCTGCCGCTTCTGTTGCTGCTGCCGCTGTTGTTTCAGCCGCCGGCGCTGCTTCTTCTGTCTTTGCCGGTGCGCTGCTTCCGCAGCCTGCAAGGCCAAGCGTCATAACACCTGCAAGTGTTAATGCTAATACCTTCTTCATATATATCCTCCTAAAAGTATAGATTTTTGGTATGGCACTGATAAAACTGCCCTACCTGCCAAATGGCATTTGTCCCTGATTGCCCTGCAATCATGTTACAGTAATATCATACCTTTTGGATGTTCAGAAAAAAACCCAGTTCAACGTTAAAATGTCGTAAAAAATGAACCAATCTTCATTTTTTACGGCATTTTTTTATCCTTCTCGTTCTGTATGATTTTTGAATTCTGTCGGACTCTGTCCTGTATATCGTTTGAATACGGAATTAAAATGCTTATAATCCGTAAAGCCTACCTTATCCGATATTTCATAGATGCGCAGCTTTCCGCTGCCGAGCAGCTTTACCGCCTGCTGAATCCGGTACTTATTGATAAAATCAAGATAGGTATGCTCCGTAACCGCCTTGAATTTCCTGGAAAGAAAGCTTGCGCTGACGCCAATATCCGCAGCCGCATCCTCAATTCCCCATTTTGTATCATAATGCTCCTTGACCAGCTCAATCATCCTGTGCACATGCGGATTTTCCGCCTTTGCCCGCTCCAGATAAATACCCAGGTCAAAGGCGTTTTCTTCCTTACTGCGGCGCAGCACATCACTCTCCCGCTCCTTTTCAATCGCCGAACGGGCGCGCTCCACAGCCTCCTGCAGCTTTTCCACCTCAACCGGCTTTAACAGATAATCCGATATTTTCAAATCGATTGCCTGCCTGGCATATTCAAACTCTGCATAGCTTGTCAGCAGAATTCCCTTATAGGGAACCTTATCCTTTGTCCGCCGTATCATTTCAATTCCATTCTGTTTTGGCATCATAATATCTGCCAGTACAATATCAGGTGAAAGCTCCAGAATCTTTTCCTCGCCTTCTTCACCGTTTGCTGCTTCTCCTACGACCACACAATCCATTGACACCCAGTCGATTGTGTATGCCAGCCCTTTTCTGATGATGTCTTCATCCTCTACAATCAGTACCCTTAGCATATTATTTTACCCCTTCTGTCTGATAACAGGCAGTACCAGCGTTACTGTCGCTCCCTGTCCCTTTGTGCTTTCAATCCGGATTCCATAATTTCCAATATCCTTATATAAAAGATGGATTCTTCTATGGATATTATAAAGCCCCATGTGTGAGCTTTCATTTCTGCCACGCATCAGATTCTGCTGGATTTCCTGCAAAAGCTCCGGCTCAATTCCCGCTCCGTCATCCTCACAGACAAAAATCAGCTTATCCTGCTTTTCATAGCCCTTTACCGTTACATGCAGATTTTCCCTGTCTGCAAATCCGTATTTGATAGCATTTTCAATCAATGGCTGCACAATCAGCTTTGGAATCATGCAGTCCATAATCGAAGCCTCTATGTCTATCTTATAGGTAAGACGTCTGTTAAAACGAATCTTGACAATCGTCAGATAGCTCTCCGTATAGCTCAGGTCCTCTTTCAGGGTAATGACCTCTCCCGCATTGCTGATGCTGTAACGAAGCAGCTTGGAAAGCGCCACAAGCATCTTATCCGCAGCATTTTCATCCATCTTCATCATAAAACGGATATTGTCAAGCGTATTAAAAATGAAATGCGGGTTGAACTGGGATTCAAGCTGCTTTACCTGTGCAAACGCTACGTGCTCCGCCATCTCAATATTGGTCGCTATCTGCTCCTTTAAGCTGTCCAGCATCAGATTATACGCAGTTCCAATCGTCTGAAATTCTATACTGCTGTCTATATCCAGATAGGTGTCCAGATTGCCCTCCTTCACTCTGGCAAAGGCATAGGCAATCTTCTCAATATCACTGGTGCTCTCCTCTGTCATCCGGTTGATGCTTAAATAGGTGATCAAGGTAATCGCACTGAAAATAATAAGCACGGTAGCCAATATTAAAATGGTCGCACTGACGCTCGTGCTGGTGTCGGAAATGCTGTATACCAGCAGTCTGCCGCCGCACGCCTCTTGTCTTGTCACATAGCAGCCGCGCACCGTTTTCTGTGCATCAAACCGCCCCAGATTATCCAGGAATTTATAATTGTTATTGATGAATACCCAGCCGTTTTCATCTGTAACCACCGTCTGCGCCGTATAATCTGACATCATCCTTGTAAAGGCTGTCGGCTCCAGCACAACAATCATATAGCCGTTTGCCATATCCTCTCTGCCAAGCCTTTTGCCGATGCACAGCGTATACGCACCTGTCGTATTGACATGGACAGCAGCCCGTTTTGGCTCCTGCTCCAGCTTGTGCCAGACGCCCCAGTCATCATATTCTTCTCCTGACAGATATATCGGCGCTGTATCCGTGGAGCCAAACAACAGACGTTTTTCTTCATCAAATACATATACCTTGGCTGAAAATCCCGTTTCCTGCGCGAGCTGATACATGGTCTGAAAAATAAGTGAACGCTTCTTTGCATCCTCTTCTCTTTGCAAAAATGTCGTTCCGGCAGAAAAACTCTCCAGCGCCTCTATGTATTTCCATGTTACATCGTTGACAAGCTGCGTTTTTTTCTCATTTTCCCTGCGGTTTGTATGAATCGTAGAATACCGCCATACGCCCATAATCAAAAGCAGCAGAAAACAGGTCACAGCAAATACCGGAATCAAGGAATACCGCGTAAACATATCCCGGATATTCTCTTTAAAGGAACGGGGCTGTGTCTGTTTCATGGCATCTCCTCCTGTCCCTTTTTCCCATAGAGCGTATCCATAATGTCTTCAAAATGTGCAAGCCATGCTTCCTTATGGCTTACTACCTCATCCGCATCGGCATATATCATGGGAATCTCTTCCTTATCCGGCAGATACGCAGGCGCCTGAACATCACTCCGCACCGAGCGCCGATTCAAATGCGCCGCAATCATCCGCTGCGCATTATATCCTGTCGCAAAATCAATAAATGCCTCCGCTGCCTCCTTGTGCCTTGCATTCTTGATAATATAAAGTCCGTCCGGCGTAGAAACCACGCCCTCCTTCATATAAACAATACGCACGTGCGCATTCTCCGCCATATAGCGTGCAGCACCCTCCTCAAAGGTCAGTCCGGCTATGTAATCTCCTGCCACCACGCCCTGATAGACCTCCGCCGAGCCGCCAAGCAGCTTTCCATCAATATTGCGGCAGAGCTTCTCTACATACGCCCAGCCCTCCTCGGGTCTGCCCTCTCCCATTGCATAAAGCATATTAGTCAAATGCTCAAATGCGGAAGAAGAGCCTGACGGGTCACAGCAGGCAATCTTTCCTTTAAGCGCCGGATTCAAAAGGTCACTGTAGCCTTCAATCTTAATATCGCCCACCAGATCCGTATTTACCATGATAACGCTCGGCACATCTGTAAAACGGGTCATATTGCCCTCTTTGTTTTTGAATTCCTCCTGCAGACTGTCCTCATTTACAGAATGATAGGTCTCAAACAGATATTCCTTTGGCCGTACAGTAAGAAGAGAGCCTCCCCATAAAAGGTCACATACGGGAGCCTCCTTTTCCTCCTCCAGCTTTTCCAAAAGGCAGCCGGAGCTTTCATTTACCACCTTGACGGAAATCCCCGTCTCCGTCTCAAATTCCTTTACAAGCGTACTGATAAAATCTGCCGGATGCGGGCAGTAAATGACCAGCCCGTATTCATCCGGCATCGCTTTGCTTTTATTTTTCTGCATCAGGAAAATCCCACCGGCAAGCAGAAATACAAGTCCTGCCAGCATCAGAATTCCCGTGCGTTTACTTATCCAATTTCCCTTTTTCATAGCTTTATTCTAGCAGAAGCGCTTTTTGCCTGCAAGCCTGTCCTACCATAATCTGCCAGAGCTGATTTTAAAAAGAAGCCCTTACCGTGTTCTTATTCTTCAATATCTTAATTACCGCCACTGATTTTATACCTGCAGCTATCTATCAAAAGCACCACTGTTTTTCTTTCTGCCCCTTGCAGAATCCGCTCAAGTCCTGTAAAATCATATCGGTTTTGGTAAAAGGAGTGCGTATCTGTTATGGAAAGAAATCTTACCTCAGGAAGCGTATTCAAAAGCATCCTGTTTTTTTCACTGCCCTACCTTCTGTCCTATTTTTTACAGACGCTTTATAGTATGGCAGACCTTCTGATTATCGGGCAGTTTGATGGCGTCGCAGGCACAACGGCAGTCTCCGTCGGCAGTCAGGTCATGCACATGCTGACCGTTATGATTGTAGGACTGGCTATGGGCTCCACTGTCAGTATCGGGCAGTCTGTCGGCGCTGGAAAAAGGGAACGCACAGCGGCAAACATCGGCAACAGCATAACGCTGTTTGCAGTCCTGTCCGTCCTTCTGATGGGTATTCTTCTGATTTTCGTCAAACAGATTGTCCATCTTATGTCTACCCCTCAGGAAGCCGTCACCGGAACAATTTCCTATCTGGCAATCTGCTTTATCGGCATTCCATTTATCATCGCCTATAATGTCATCAGCTCTACTTTTCGCGGTATGGGAGATTCCAAAAGCCCTATGTATTTTATTGCTGCTGCCTGCGTGACAAATATTGCGCTGGATTACCTTTTTATTGGTGCCCTCCGGATGGGCGCAGCGGGTGCCGCTCTTGGCACAACGCTTTCACAGGCATTCAGTGTTATCATCTCCCTTTTCATGCTGCGAAAGCAGCGCGATAAGATTTCCTTGGGAAAAAGCGATTTAAAGCCCAGGCGTCAGGTCATCACGCAGCTTTTAAAAATCGGAATTCCCATCTCCTTACAGGATGGCTTTATCCAGATTGCCTTTATCGTCATTACCATCATTGCAAACCGCAGGGGTTTAAATGATGCCGCTGCAGTCGGCATTGTTGAAAAGATTATCGGCTTTGTGTTCCTTGTGCCTTCTTCCCTGCTCTCTACAGTATCCGCACTTGGCGCACTCAATATTGGAGCCGGCAAGCAGGAGCGTGCCGTCCTGACGCTGCGCTATGCGGCAATGACGGCTGTCGGCTTCGGCTTAATCGTTTCTGTTCTGATGCAGTTTATCGCCGCCCCCGTCGTTGGGCTCTTTACCTCCGATGCAAACGTCATTTTTTCAGGCGCACAGTATCTGCGGGGATATATCTGGGACTGCCTTTTTGCTGGAATCCATTTCAGCTTCAGTGGATATTTCTGTGCCTGCCAGCGCTCAGAGCTTTCCTTTATCCACAATATTATTTCCATTCTGCTTGTCCGTATCCCGGGTGTTTATCTGACCTCGAAGCTGTTCCCGGACAATCTGTTTCCAATGGGACTTGCGACCTGCCTCGGCTCGGTTTTATCTGTTATTATCTGCGTCATCGCCTTTATTCTGCTCTCAAAGCGCCGCTCTGCACGTGAGACGGAAATTCCTATTGCATAAAAACAAAAAAGCACAGGGTTAATGTCCCCTGTGTTTTTCTTTTCTCTTTTGCTGTTTCAGTGCGAAGAGACGCTCTTTTCTGGCAAGCTTCATTTCTCTGCTTTTCACCCTGCGCTCCTGCTTATTCTGCTCCTGCAACAGCTTCAATGCCTGCTGTGACTTTGTCCCCGTTCCAACGTCCTTCTGCTGCTTTTTTACATCCCGCAGCATCCGCTTGGAATTTTTCTTCGCCTCCTTTATGGAAGCTGATTCCACAGCCGGACCAAACTGCAGTCGGTAATAATACCTGCGGATAAAATCATTGATTTCATAATCCTCAGGCTCAGCGCCAAAGGTCACCTTTGCCGGAGGCTTACCCTGCAAGCCTAAAGGCTTTTCAAAAGTCCGTCAATTCCTTCCTTCTGATAAATGCCCTTATAATATGTGACCTCATCCTGAATAAGCTGGTCGATTACCTGCATCCCCAGCAGCTCCACCGGCGCTTTATCATCTGTCATAATATAATCTCCCGCAGCGTACATGCTGCTGTTGTCTGCGACCTCAGCCATCATCTGTTTTAATTCGGGATTTTGAAGCTCTTTTGTATGCTGTGAAAGAATATCCAGCACAGCAGCATTATCGGAAGCAAACAGCTCGCGGTTCGTCGAGCCCTGCACGTCAACCGTACATACGGTTCCAAATACAGATGCAATCGTATCGGAAAGATACTGGTTGATATTTCCTTCTCCACTGCCCCGCATATTCATATTTACCACCATGACGCCGTTTTCATTCAAATGCTCCTTTACCAGCGTAAAGAATTCCTCAGAGGACATTTGAAAGGGAATGGTAATATCCTGATACGCATCTACCATAATAACATCATACTTCTTATCTACAGCATGCAAAAAAGCCCTGCCGTCATAGGTTGTTACCGCTACCTCCTCTGGCAGAGAAAAATATTTTCTGGAAAGCGCAGTAATCTTTTCATCAATTTCAACGCCCTCCATATTCATATCTCCAAAATATTTCTTACACTGTGTCGCGTATGTGCCGGTTCCCATTCCAAGAATCAGCACATCCGCATCCTTTGGTTCCTTTCCCTGTACCATAAGCGGCGCAGCCATTGCATAGTCATAATACATGCCGGTCAGCCTGTCATCCTTCATATAAACCGACTGTACACCGAATAAAACATTGGTCGACAGTATTACACGGCTGTATAGAGCCTGTCAGGGTTCGGCGATTTATCCGCGCTCCTTCCGCCATATACATTCCCAAGCGCCATTGCAATCATAATTGTCCCAATAACAATCGTCCATACAATCTGGGAAGAACTGAAATACGGAGCCAGCAGGCGGCTGGCTCCAAGCTCCACCGCCATGACTGACATTCCAGCAAAAAATTCTGTCAGATATAAAAACCACTTATTTTTCAAGATACCTGCTCGTTTCATTTTTTCATCCTTTCATCCTATGAAAGCGGCTTTCCTCCAAATACCGGGAATACATCATACTCCCCATAGCTCTTAATCCGCTCCATCTTTAAAAGGGTTTCCATATCGGCATCAGAAATTTCAAAATCCACCTCTGCATTGGCTTTTATGTGCTCCGGATTATCTGTTTTGGGCAGAGCCACCGTTCCCAATGAAATTGCATAACGGATACAAAGCTGTGCCGTCGATACCTTATATTTCTGCGCCATCTTAACAATCTGCGGATTCTTAAGGGCTTCGCCGTGTGCAATTGGTGAATACGCTTCAATCAGGATTCCCTTCTCCTTACAGAAGTTTACCAGCTTTTCATCGATTGACTTTGCAGCGCTTTCATAGGTTTTATGCTCTGCTGCTATCTTGCTTGCTACAAAAAGCGCATCCCTTGCCACGCCGCAGGTGCGCACGCCTTCTCCGACGCCGCGTTCATTTCCATAGGCCTGCGCGGTGTCAATCAGACGATAGCCTGTATCTACCGCACACTTAACTGCCTGTGCAGCCTTATCATCTGCAATAAACCATGTGCCAAGCCCCAATTTAGGTATTTTCACTCCATTATTGAGCGTATAGGTTTCTTTTAATATCATGCTTCTTCTCCTTATGAATATTTACTTTTCTTCGTCCTTCCAGACTTCCTTAGCCATACGGAATACTGCCCATGCCTTCGGCCAGCCGCAGTAAAATGCCGCATGCGTTACAATCTCTGCGATTTCTTCCTGTGTAATGCCATTTGCCTTTGCACTCATCAGATGATAGTGGAAGGACTCATCCGTCAGTCCCTGCGCCATCAGCGCAACCACCGTCACCAGTGACCGGTCGCGCAGGGAAAGCTTATCCTCTCTGCTCCATACCTCGCCAAACAATACGTCGTCATTAAGCTGTGCAAACTTGGGTGCAAATTCCCCAAGCTGTGTTCTTCCTGCTGTCTGCTTTACTGCCATGCTCTCATCCTCCTGTCCATTATGCCAGTTTTTCATATTCCTGCTCTGTCACAGGCTCACACCACTCGTTGCTGCAGTCTTCGCCCGGCATTTCAATAGCGATATGAGAAAACCAGCTGTCCTTTTTTGCCCCATGCCAATGCTTTACTTCTGCTGGAATCACGATAACGCTTCCCGGCACAAGGCTGACCGGCGCTTTTCCTTCTTCCTGATACCAGCCTTCACCAGCAGTGCAGACAAGGAGCTGTCCGCCGCCGCTTTTCGCATGATGGATATGCCAGTTATTGCGGCAGCCCGGTTCAAAGGTTACATTCGCAAGAAACAATCCATCCTCCGGCTTTGTAAGGGGATTTAAAAAGGAATCTCCAATAAAATACTGCGCAAATGCAGTGTTTGCATTTCCCATTCCAAACATGTTCTGTTTTTCAAATTCTTCTCTGCTGGTTGTTTTCATAATTCATTCCTCCGTTTCACAGTCCAGTCTCTTTATTTTTCTTCCAAAACCCATTTTTCAATTTCTTTTTCCGCCTGTGCTACGCTGCCGCCCCGCACTGCGAGTCCCTTTTTGATAACCGCGCCCTTGCACAGTCTCCTAATATCCGCTTCGCTGCTTCCCATTTTACTTCCTTCATGAGTGCAAAAGGGCCTTATCGTCTTTCCTGTAAAATCAAAATGCTCTAAGAAGGTAAAGACTGCCATCGGCATCGTGCTCCAATAATTGGGATACCCGAGATAAATCTCATCATATTCATCAATAGAATCCGGATATGCTTTCAGCTCCGGTCTTGCGTCTCGGCGCTGGTCCTCCCGTGCCTGTTCGATACACTCGTTATAGCCTGCCGCATAGGGCTTTACCTGTTCAATCTGAAAGCTGTCTGCTCCTGTCAGCTTCTGAATCATTTCCGCTGCAACCTGCGTATTGCCAACCTTTAAATTCTTAAGCTGACCGCCTACATAGTTTTCATCTGCCCTTGAATAATACGCCACTAATTTCTTTCCCATTTTACAGCCTCCCTTTTCAATCCTTGGTTTATCCTGTATTTCCTTTTCTGTCTTTATCATAACCACGGTTTCCTTGACCGTGAATCTCCGATATGTTATTTTACTATTAACTTAAAGTTTATACCCTTATTGGATACTGCAAGGAGGTGCGTATGTATAATCCACTGCTTACTACCTTTATCACAGTCACAGACTGTGGAAGCTTTTCCAAAGCGGCAGAACGGCTGTATATCTCGCCTACTGCTGTCATGAAACAGATGAATTCACTTGAAACGCATTTGAACCTAACGCTTATAGAGCGCACACCCTCTGGAATCCATCTGACCGCAGCCGGCAAAGCGATCTATCGGGACGCAAAATTTCTAATTGATTACTCACAGAAAGCCATCGCAAATGCGTATTCTGCCGCACACGCCGCAGACACGACCTTCTGTGTCGGAACCTCTCTGCTCAACCCTGCAAAGCCCTTTATGGATTTATGGTACAGTGTAAATAAGGAATTCCCAGAATATAAGCTGCACCTTGTCCCCTTTGAGGACAACCACGATGGAATTCTGTCTGAAATTAAAAAGCTTGGGGAAAAATTTGATTTCCTGATTGGTGTCTGCGACTCAAAGGCATGGCTGTCTCTCTGCCGCTTTCTACCACTTGGAAGATATAAAAAAATGATTGCTGTATCGAGGGAGCACCCGCTGGCAGCAAAGAAGCGCATTACGCTTGAAGATTTGTATGGACAGACTCTGATGATGGTCTGCAGGGGCGATTCCGGCGTCAATGATTTTATTCGAAATGATTTAGAGAAAAATCATCCACAGATACAGATAGAGGATACGCCTCCCTTTTATGACCTGTCTGTATTTAACCGCTGTGCTGAAACTGGAAATGTCCTGCTCACAATCGAGTGCTGGCAGGATGTGCATCCCGGACTGGTTTCCCTTCCCGTAGACTGGGATTACAGTATCCCTTACGGTCTGCTTTATAGTGCGGATGCGCCAAAGGATGTACTGCACTTTGTTGACATCGTAGCAGCCCGCCAGGAAAATGCTTTGTTATAAAACCGGAAAAGAGTTTGCTTGCAAACTCTCTGCGCGCGAGCGGTGTCTGCAAGGCAAAATTCATCCCCGCGAGCTGCGCATCTTATTTTCCTATTACAGAATAAAACTGCCCTTCTCTGCATAGGCTTATCTTAAACATAAAATAAGCATTGCAATAGAAAGGCAGTTATTTTTTATGAAATTACATTTACAATGGAAAACACTTTTACTTTCAATCCTTATACCACTTGCCGTAGGCGGCGTCTCCGCACTCATTACCAAAAACGGCATGGAGCTTTTCCAGAATGTCAGCAAGCCGCCTTTGTCTCCGCCAAACTGGCTCTTTCCCGTTGTGTGGACAATTCTCTATATTATGATGGGAATTGCCTCCTATCTGGTCTATACCGCCGCAGACAGACAGGATTCTGCGCTGCCCCTCTATAGCATCCAGCTCATTTTCAATTTTTTCTGGTCGATTTTCTTTTTTAATATGCAGTGGTATCTGTTTTCCTTTGTATGGCTGCTTCTTTTATGGCTGCTGATTCTTCTTACAACGATGCGTTTTTTTCAAAGCACCCGGGCGGCTGGCTATCTGATGCTTCCCTATCTTTTCTGGGTCACCTTTGCCGGATACCTGAATTTTGGCGTCTACCTCATGAACCGGTAGCTGGCGGATTTTACAAATATTTTTAACCGTTTATAATCAAATCTCTTAAATCGGTTGTCGTTTTATTTAATTCCTCAACCTTGTGGCTGATTTCCGTCACATTCTCCGCGTTGCTTACAATCATTTCTGCGATCTGCTTAAACTGCTGGCTTTGGTGGCTGAACTGCTCTAATACCTTCTTATTTTTATCAGAGTTTGCCACCAGAAGCTTTTCTTGTGTTGCATTCAGTTCTTCGATGGAACGGATGCTGCCAAAGGATTCCTTTACCAGCTCTATCATCTGCCAGATAGAATCTACCGTCTGCGAAAGAACTGTACTCTGTTCGCGGATCTTTTCGCTGCTGACCTCGACCTTTCTGGAGGTTTCTCTGGTATCCTCATTGACATCGTCAATTACCTGCTGAATCTCATCCAGCAGCTTCTTTGTATTGGTAGAAAGATTCTGGATTTCTCCTGCAACAACCGCAAAGCCTCTGCCTGCCTCGCCTGCACGCGCCGCTTCAATCGAAGCATTTAACGCCAGCAGATTTGTTGAATTGGCGATTTTTCCAATGGCAGACATCGTCTCTTTTATCTGCTCTGTCCGCATCACCAGCTTTTCTATCGTCTCAACCGTGCTGTCATTTACGTTCATCACGTTTTTGTTTACCTCTACGAGGTTTTTCAGCTCCGTTTCATTCGAAGCAGCAAGTCCTTCCAGCTTCTCAAATGCGCCGAGACTGGCATCTACATGCTCTGTCAGGTTCTTGGCATCATCTACAACCTGCATCAGGTTGTCATCATTTGACCTTACCTGTTCTACCATCTCATCATTCATGGATACCAGTTCTTCTGTAATCGCATTCAGTTCCTCGATAGAGGCGCTCTCAGATTCAATCTGTTCCATGATGCCGGCAGTATTGTCTGCAAGCACACGCACTGCGTTTCCTGACTTATCCAGAATTATTTTCATACGGTTATTGTTCTTTGCCAGTTCTTCCTTCTTTGCATTAACCAGAAATTTCTCGATAAAATATACCAACAGGCACATGCCAAAAGCGCCTAGCAACAGAGCTGCCACCAAAATTACTACATTTGCAATGAAAGCATTGTCTCTCTCCGGTAATGCCATTTCAGAGTGAATCATGCACTGTGCAATCATAAATACAAAACAGCTTATTGTTGAAAGCATCTGAAACTTAAAGTCGACAAGTAAGCCTGCAATAATAAAAAAGTAAATGAAAACACCCCACATTGTCTTTCCCGGGAAGAACAGATACAGAATATTTGCTTGAATTAACAATATACAAAACATGATAATTTTAGTATATTTTATTTTACTTTTTAATTCCCATGGTTTTTTAATAACAACTGTACATACAGCAACATAAATCAGACAAATTGCCATATAAATTATCCACGTACTCCAATGTACAAAATCTGCTGCCCCAATTATCTTCAGCCCTGCATAAATAATTCCTGCTGCTGCACATGATATTGCCAGCAGAATCAATACCGCTTTGTAGATATGATCCATGTACTCTTCAATAATTGTCCTTTGTTTCATTTCCATTTCTTTTCTCCTATTCGTATTCAGTTTATTTAAACTTTACAAATCGATTTCATCCTTAGTCGACATAAACACTACAGCTTAAAGCCATCGATTTCTACCTTGAGTGCCTCGGCTATCTGCTCATTTTCCTCCATCTGCTTTCCAATCTCTCCAATGTTCTCCGTCAGCCCTGACGCTGCCTCCGCTGTGCTCACCACTCCTTTGGTGCTCTCCTCAACTGCCACGTCAACCGCCGCTACAGATTCCCTTATGGCGTCTATTGCTCCACGCAGATGTTCTGAATTTTCTGCAAAGCTGCTCATCGTATTGTTCACCCGCTCCATGTCACCGGTATAGTCTCCGCTTACCTCCATCAGTCTGCGGAAGCCGTCCATCGCGGTCTCCTCCATAAAGTGAATCATCTTCTCCGCTTCTTCTGCCAGCTCCCTTACCGATACGATCACCACATCGCTGACATGCTGTATCTTTTCCGCTTCCTTTGCGGAGTCTGCCGCCAGCTTGCCGATTTCATTTGCAACAACTGAAAAGCCCTTTCCCATCTCTCCGGCTCTCGCTGCCTCTATGCTCGCATTCAAGGCAAGCAGGTTTGTCTGTTCCGTAATGCCAAGGATATTTTCTGTCAATACATGGATTTCCTCTACTGCGGAGGACTTCTCTATCTTTTCCTTTACGCTCTGCGCCATCTCGCCAGCCTTCTGATGCGCCTCCTTCTGCGCTGCATCCGCCAGCGTGCGCACCTCCTGCGCCCTTTCCTGTATCTTGGCTGTTGTCACACTTTCCTCGCCTGCCTGCGCGGAAATCCTGTTGACACGCTCATAAATATCTGTAATTGCTTCATTTACCTGCGCGAGTGAAGCGCCGGTCTCCTCCATCGCCGCGCTCATCTCCTCCATCGTGGCAGATACGTCCACGATGCTTGTCCCTGCATTCCCAAGCTCCTTTGTTACCGCCTCCGAGGATGCATGCAGTGCATCGATGTTCTTGGAAATGCCCAGCATGATGTTCCGCATATAGGCAAGCAGCTCGTTCATGTCCCCAGCCATCAGCTCAAGCTCATCCCCGCTCTTTACCTCAAGCCTCTGCGTCAGGTCGCCCTCATTATGTACCAGCTCATAGATTTTTCCATTGACAATGCGCATTGTCTGCATGATTCCGCTGATTACGAAGTTCAGTATCAGCAGGGAAACCAAAAGTCCCACGCACACAACACCGATGACCCACAGCTTCGCCGTATTCAGCCGTTCCACGATGTAGGTGGCATCATAATCGCTTCCAAGCACCGATACCACCTCGCCCATTCCATCGAATATCGGAACGTAGGCGGAAATCAAATCCCCCTCTTCGGTCCGGTCTATGTATGCCTGCACGTATTCTTCTCCGGAAAATGCACCTTTTAATTCCTCATAGCTACATTCAAAAGGATTGCCAATCGCCTCCCACTGGTCAGAATCATCGGTATCGATTCCGTAATAAACGTTGGTTCCATCCGTTGTCAGCGTGTACATGTATTTCACGCCGTACTTTTCTTTCATGGACTTAAGCGCTGAACGCTGCATGTAATACAGCTCTGTTTCACCGGAATCCGGCTGTATCTTCTTTATCAGGCTTCCCCTGACCTGGCTTGCTGCAACCTCCGCCGCAACCCTTGCCTGCTCAACGCCCATGCTTACCATATCCGCTTTCATCCGCTCATAAAATAAAATGCCGAGGGTAAGTGACAACAGCACCACAATTACCCCGGACAATAGTAATAGCTTTGTTTTGATACTCAGTCTTCTCGTTTTTCTTTTGTTCATTTTTTTCTTCATACTGCTTCTCCTCATGCCATTTAGATTCTTCTGATTTTTCTTATGTGTTTTGATTTATGTTTTATGGTTCATTTTTTATTATTTATACTGCTTGTTATGTATTGTTTAATATATATTGTATATTATTTTACGCGTTTTTGGAAATTTGTCAATAAGAGAAAGAGCCCACAGCCGGTATTGGGGCGGTGAGCTCGTTTTTTTGTTGGTTTATTATTGATTATTTCATTTCTTAGTTCGCTTTCGACAGCAATACTACCGTCTCCACATGACTCGTTGGTACACCAGCGGGCATATACCTATTTGCAATAACGGGTAACTTTGTCACCTTTTTACCTTCTTTCCACTTAATGAATACATATACCAATACATTCCAAAAATACACAACTTATCATTTTCTGCTTGTTTCCAAGGTTCATTATTGCATTGCTCACTATTATATACGCTCATATTTTGTACCAAGCATAAATCAACCAAACAACAGCCATTTTCTGACCTACTCATAAAAAAATTATACATAGCAAATGGTCCAATCATTAAAGCCAACTCTTCTCCTGCATATATTTCTTTGTTTCTGTCAACTATGATAGGAATTCCAAATTTTTGTATCCATTTCAGCAATATTTGAATTGGATTATTCTCCTCCAGCATCCTAGATATGAATATCTTATGCTTATCTCTATACTCATATCCTTGAAGCAATATTTTTCTAACCTTGGCATTTATTTTCTCAAGGTTTGGGACATTCAAAGGATACAAGAAATCCAAACATCCTTGCACTTTTTCAACCTCTTCCTTCATATTGCTAAAAAGGAACTCTGTTTTTTCAAAAAAATACTTTTCAAATTCATCAATAGACTCAAATAATAATTTTTCCTTTGCTATTTCCTGAATAATATGCAAAAACATATCTCCAGAATGATAATGCATCAATGACAATTCACATGCCGCCGCTAAAATGCCAGGTCTTTGTAAAAGCCATTTACAATTATTTTCACATATTAACTCACATATATTGTATGGAAATTCATTTTTTCTTTCTAACCCATTAAATACGAACTTTTCTATAATATATGCCATGCTCTCTGCAATTGCCGCGTTTCCAACCATATATGGAGTGTCTTTATCATCATAATATATGTCTATAGAAAATACTGAACTCTCATTCTCAAGAAGTTTGTCCATTAGTTCTTCTCGTTCTCGGCATATTCTGTTAATATGATGAATTTTTTTATGTTCACTGTTGCCTTGATAAAAAGATTGTAACTCACTTTCAATATAGGCCTGTTTATCTGCTACATTTTCGATATTAATAGGCAATTCAATTAAATCTCTTTTAGCAGCATCTGCAAAATTCAATTGTAGAATTTTTGAAACATAAATAAAGTTATTGATTCCTCTAGTAGTCGTTATATCCTGGAGATAGTGTATATACTCATGCACAAAGGTTGCCTTTTCTTCATCATCAAAGTCTGTCCACTTTATCCCTTTAAACAAATCCTTATTTAAGCTTATTTTGAAAAAACCTGGAACATACTCACCATATGTATCAAACAATCTATACATACTATCCCTCACATTATCCAATATTATTCTGCGTCCATTCCTTCTTGATTCCATACATACGAGCATCTTTCTCAGCATAAGTCATCTCCATCTTCACGCTGGATTTATCAACGGTAATGGTCGCAATATTATTTTTATCTGCCTTATACACCTTAGATTCCCTCAAGATATCAACAATTGTTACAAACACTAAATCCAATTCGTTTTCATCAAGTTTTTCCTGCTCAGCAAGTTCGAAACACTGCACCGGCTTATCATCAATAAAAGAATTAAAAACACTTCATAACTTGTTTGTGTTACTGATGCAAAGAAAATAGTCCTTGAACTACCTTCTGGAATGATTGGTCTTGGCTTATTTCACTGTCATTGCTATCTTTAATTTCTGATACTTCTGACATCTCACTCATTCCACCTTGAAAGTCCATACAGTCCCCTTGCATATACTTCATTAATCTTTCAAAAAGCGACTGTGATTCAAAACTATTGTCTATCTGTGCTTTTTCTCTTGTTAGAAGTGCAATAATTTTTTTCTGGTCTTCAACTGTAAGTAAAGTGATATTGTGTTCAAGCATTTCTTTCATACAATCATATCAGATTCCAATATCTGATTCTTTCCCTTTTGCCAATCCAAATGCTATTTCAGAATTAAATATGTTATATACAACTTGCCCTCTGAGTTTCTGAATTTCATCTTTCTGGTTTACTTCAGTATACTTAATAAAAGAAACTTTCGCCTCTGCCGGAATAGATAATTTATATATATCTTTAATAAGTTCCGATACATACTTTCTATCCAGTTCATCTCTCTTATCGATTGGCAACAACAGGTATCTAAAAATCTGGTTTTGTCACAATCCGGTTGTGATTTTTTATCATAATTATACATTTGAACATCCTTGAAATTCGTATCTATATTACACAGCACAGGTTCAAGCCAATTATTCTGATACACTGCTGCTACAAATGTCTTCAATCTCAACAACTCTAGGATCGCTTTTGTAACAGCTTAGCACGTCAGCCTCTGCTGTAAACATATAATTTTTACACTACCAACGAATCTTATGTTTTGAATATTTTATATCAATTACAGAATCAAAATCACAGCTTATAAGAAATTTCTTTATCGTTTTCTCATATATACTATTATCAATCGGCAAATTATTTGTCATTGGCGAAATAATTATTTGCGATAATG
>CAKRYY010000003.1 GCA_934432885.1 uncultured Lachnospiraceae bacterium | reverse complement strand
TTCCACAGAATGAAATTAAATCAGTTTTCAAAACAGGTCATTGAAAGGGCAGAAGGGCTCCGCATCATAGACGATGCTTTATGGCGTCTGATTGCTGAGCAGAAAGGCGTATGTCAGGAAATTCTGCGGACTTTTCTGTATGATGATGCACTTATCGTCCAGAGTGTAACCGCACAGGATACGATAAAAAGCCTGCACAGAGAAATTACACTGGATGCGAAATGTATCTTAGGGGATGGAACTATCTGCAATATCGAAATGCAGAAGGGTAATGCGAATGATGACATTCGCAGAGTACGGTTTCATGCGTCAAGCCTTACAGCAAGTTATACACCCAAAGGGATAGAATTTAAGGATGTACCTGCAGTAAAGATACTTTACATCACGGAGTATGATGCACTAAAGAATGGCAGAGCAGTTACGCACATGACAAGATGTATTGAGGGGGATAATGGCTACCAACCAATAGATGATGGAGAGGACATCATCTTTGCGAATACGGAAATAAAAGATGATTCGCAGGAAAGTAAGCTTTTGCAGTTATTCTTAAGGACGGATGTTTTTCATGAGAAAATGTATCCAAATCTCAGCAAAGCAGTAAACTATTTTAAGCAGTCTGAAGGAGGAAAATGCGAGATGTGTAAATCAATAGAGAGCTATGCGCAGGAGTATGCAAGGGAATACGCGCAGGAATATGCAAAGGAAAGAGAAAGGGAAAATACGAAGCTGATTATACAAAACCTTCTTTTGGAAGATGATGGGTATTCTATCGAAAAGATTGCCCGCTTATGTAACACTTCTGTAGACTTTGTCAAAGAAGTACAGGAAGAGTTTTTAACATTAACATAAGAATATAAGCCTAAACAGCGCAACTTATCCCTGTCGTTTTAGCGGCAGGGATTTTAATTGCACAAAAAAGAACAAACATTCGATTTTCACTGTACTTTTTTAATATAGAATGATATAATGAGCGCAAACGAATTAACATGCTTGTTGAAATAGACAACTATATGAAAGGCATAATGCTCCTATAAAGTGTATGGATTAAAAATATTATGCTATAGGTGCAGTAATAGAAAAAAGGAGAAGATAATGAGAAAAAAACAGATATATTCAGGGCTGATAATTGCAGCTTTTGCATGTATATGCGGTGGTTGTGGAAAGAATACAGAAAGTGAAGCTGATAAAAGCACTGTAGAAACGATAGTCTATCAGGAAACTGAGAGCGTGCAGGATGGAACTGGAGATACACAGGAAGCAGTAGAAGAAACATCGGAAACAATACAGGGAGCGGTTGACTATGAAGAAATTTACAGCAGTCTGATAAAAGATTACGCGCAGCTTCTTTTATCAGGTGAGGCAGAAAATCCATTGGTTGTAGATGGAGGCGTGGCTGTTCAGTCTATTTATTCCATATTTGGGCGGGATGAGGCACCTGCGCAGGTGGGATACCGCATAGAGGATCTCAGCGGTGATGGAATACCGGAGCTTCTGATAGGAGATGTTCAGAGCATGGAAAATGGGCTCGGCTATGGAAGTCTGCTATATGCAGTGTATACCTGCAAAGAACAGGAGCCGGTGCTTTCTTTTTGTGGCTATGAAAGAAGCAGTTATCAATTTTTTGGCAATGGACGTGTGTTGAATCAGGGCTCATCGGGTGCGGCATATTCCTGCTTTGGGACCTTTCATCTTTCAACAGATGGCACGGAGCTGGTTTGTGAGGACTTTTATTTTACTTCTCCAAAGGATGACAGCTTTGAGGAAATCGGTTGTTATCATGATACGACTGACGAGTGGGAGATAGAGAGGGCGGAAGAGGTTTCGGAGGATACATTCTGGGATTTAGAAAATACGCTGTTGCAACAGGTACAAATGCTGGAATTTATGCCTTTTTCAGAATATATTGAAATGCAGGGAACAGAAATTTCTGATGTAGAAGAGCCAGAAACAGATACAGAAGTATATGTTGGCTGGAATAGCGACTCCACCATAATATTTTATGCAGATGCTATAGTAGAGGACTTTAAGCTTCTTTCATTGTCACTGGAGACAGTTGATGAAAACGGAAAATGTACCTTTTTGGTAGAAGAAGAGAGGTGTTATGGTACGTTGGTTCCAGGAGCTCCCCTGATTCTTGGCTTGGAAATGATAGGAACAATTCCGAATAATGGAATTTCTTATATTAACAGCAGAGGAGAAACAAAAACTTATGCGATAGAAGTCAGTGGATATGATGGTTCCCTTTTCCTGACGGAAATTGATATTTAAAGGAGAAACTAACGGCGTATGGAATTTAAATTACATTCAGAATATCAGCCAACCGGTGACCAGCCGCAGGCGATTGCCAAGCTGGTAAAAGGCTTTCAGGAGGGAAATCAGTTCGAGACTCTTCTTGGCGTTACTGGCTCTGGTAAGACCTTTACAATGGCAAATATCATAGCAGCCCTCAATAAACCAACGCTTATTATTGCACATAATAAGACGCTTGCAGGGCAGCTTTATGGAGAATTTAAGGAGTTTTTTCCAGAAAATGCCGTTGAGTATTTTGTCTCCTACTATGATTATTACCAGCCGGAGGCGTATGTGCCAAGCTCAGATACTTATATTGCGAAGGACTCCTCGGTAAATGATGAAATTGATAAGCTGCGCTTGTCAGCTACGGCTTCCTTGACGGAACGGCGCGATGTCATCGTGGTAGCGAGTGTGTCCTGTATTTATGGTTTGGGAAGTCCTGACGATTATCAGGAAATGATTATTTCTCTGCGTCCCGGAATGATGAAGGATAGGGACGCGGTAATCCGCGAGTTGATTGATATGCAGTATACACGCAATGATATGGATATTTCGCGCTGTAACTTCCGTGTCAGAGGTGACGTGGTTGAGGTTTATCCGGCACAGGGTGGAGATTACCTTATTCGAATAGAATTTTTTGGAGATGAAATTGATCGAATTGCGGAAGTGGATATTTTATCTGGCAGGGTTCACGCTTACCTTGAACACGTTGCGATTTTTCCGGCATCTCATTATGTAGTGCCGCAGGAGAAAATAGAGCGCGCCTGTGTTGAGATTGAAAAAGAGCTGGAAGAGAGAGTTCGTTATTTTAAAGGCGAGGACAAGCTGCTAGAGGCACAGCGGATTTCAGAGAGAACAAATTTCGATATTGAAATGTTGCGGGAAACAGGATTCTGCTCAGGAATCGAAAATTATTCAAGGCATCTGGGAGGTATGCCTGCCGGTGTGCCGCCAATGACACTTATGGATTATTTTAAGGATGATTATCTCATTATTATAGATGAATCCCATATAACAGTCCCACAGATTGGCGCTATGTATGCGGGAGACCGTTCAAGAAAGACAACGCTGGTGGACTATGGATTTCGTCTGCCCTCAGCACTGGATAACAGACCGTTGGCATTTCATGAATTTGAGGAGCATATCGACCAGCTTTTGTTTGTATCGGCGACGCCGTCTAAATATGAAGAAGAACATGAGCTTTTGCGGGCGGAGCAGATTATCAGACCGACAGGATTGCTGGATCCGGAAATCTTTGTGCGCCCGGTAGAAGGGCAGATTGATGATTTGATTGGAGAAGTACGAAAGGAAACAGAGCAGAAAAATAAGGTTCTGGTTACAACCCTTACAAAACGCATGGCGGAGGATCTGACGGAATATATGCGTGAGGTTGGAATCCGTGTGCGCTATCTGCATTCTGATATTGATACATTGGAGCGGGCGCAGATTATCCGCGACATGCGTTTGGATGTGTTTGATGTACTTGTGGGAATTAACCTTCTGAGGGAGGGACTTGATATTCCTGAGATTTCTCTTGTTGCTATTCTGGATGCCGATAAGGAGGGCTTTCTGCGCTCCGAAACGTCCCTGATTCAGACCATAGGGCGTGCTGCCAGAAATGCGCAGGGACATGTAGTTATGTATGCGGATACGATGACGGATTCTATGCGTGCGGCGATTGAGGAAACCAATAGAAGGCGGCAGATTCAGCAAAAATATAATACAGAGCATGGGATTACGCCGCAGACCATCAAAAAGGCGGTGCGTGATCTGATCAGCATTTCCCGTGAGGTTGCAAAGGAAGAGGCTGCATTTGAGAAGGATCCTGAATCCATGAATAGAGAAGAGCTTGAAAAGCTGATTGCTTCCCTTCAGAAAAAGATGAAAAAGGCAGCAGCCGAGCTTGATTTCGAATCAGCAGCCGAGCTTAGGGATAAACTGATAGAGTTAAAGAAGTATTTACTGGAATTGGAGAAAAATGATGAGTGATGTAAAAAAAATGCTTCCCAGAGAATGGATTAAAATACGGGGCGCAAATGAACATAATTTAAAAAATATTGATGTAGATATTCCAAGGAACGCTTTGGTCGTTCTGACAGGATTGTCAGGTTCCGGAAAGTCTTCACTTGCCTTCGATACTATTTATGCGGAAGGACAGCGCAGATATATGGAATCGCTTTCTTCCTATGCAAGACAGTTTCTGGGACAGATGGAGAAGCCGGATGTAGAGAAGATAGAGGGGCTCTCTCCCGCTATTTCCATAGATCAGAAATCCACCAACCGCAATCCTCGTTCTACTGTGGGAACGGTAACAGAAATTTATGATTATTTCAGACTTTTATATGCGCGGATTGGAATACCGCATTGCTATAAATGCGGAAGGGAAATCCGCAAACAGACGGTAGACCAGATGGTAGACCAGATTATGACGCTGCCGGAGGGAAGCAAAATCCAACTGCTTGCACCAGTTGTAAGGGGCAGAAAGGGCGAGCATACAAAGGTGCTCGACCGTGCGAAAAGAGGCGGCTATGTGCGCGTCCGCATCGATGGAAATCTGTATGAGCTGACAGAAGAAATCCATCTGGATAAGAACATCAAACATTATATTGAGATTGTGGTGGACAGGCTTGTGGTAAAGCCGGGAATTGAAAGAAGACTGACGGATTCTGTAGAAAATGCGCTTGCAGTTTCAGACGGTCTTTTGCAGGCGGACGTGATTGGCGGCGAGCCAATGAATTTCAGCCAGAGCTTTTCCTGTCCTGACTGTGGCATCAGCATTGAAGAAATTGAACCGAGAAGCTTCTCTTTTAATAATCCATTCGGGGCCTGTCCAGTATGCTTTGGACTTGGCTATAAAATGGAATTTGACGCTGATTTGATGATTCCAGATAAAAGTCTCAGCATCAATCAGGGAGCGATTACTGTAATGGGGTGGCAGTCCTGTGCGGATGAGAGCAGTTTTACAAATGCGATTCTGCGTGCACTGGCAAAGGAATACCAGTTTGACTTAGATACGCCGTTTGAACAATATCCTGAAAAGATAAAGGAAATCCTGATTCATGGAACGGGCGGCAAAGAGGTTTTGGTACATTATAAGGGACAGCGCGGCGAGGGCGTTTATCCGATTGCCTTTGAGGGATTGATTAAAAATGTAGAAAGACGCTATCGGGAAACCGGTTCCGATATTGTGAAGCAGGAATATGAAACCTTTATGCGGATTACACCCTGTAAGGAATGTGGTGGGCAGCGTTTGAAGAAGGAATCTCTGGCAGTGACGGTATGTGATAAAAATATTTTTGAAATTACATCCATGTCGGTGAGAAAGCTCCATACTTTTTTAGAGGAAATGAAGCTGACAGGGCAGCAGGAGCTGATTGGCAGACAAGTTTTAAAGGAGATACGGGCAAGGGTTGGATTTTTGGTTGATGTGGGACTGGAATACCTTTCGCTTACACGCGCAACTGCTACGCTTTCCGGCGGAGAGGCACAGAGAATCAGACTGGCAACACAGATTGGCTCCGGACTGGTGGGGGTATGCTATATTCTGGATGAACCCAGTATCGGACTCCATCAGCGTGATAATGACAAGCTGCTGGCAACCTTGAAAAATCTGCGCGATTTGGGAAATACACTGATTGTGGTAGAGCATGATGAGGATACCATGCGTGAAGCAGATTATATTGTAGACATCGGACCGGGGGCTGGCTCACATGGCGGAGAGGTTGTAGCCTGCGGAACGGCGGAAGAAATTATGAAGGTGCCGCAGTCGATTACCGGACAGTATTTAAGCGGTGCGTGCAAAATTCCGGTGCCTGCTCTCAGAAGAAAACCAACTGGATTTTTAAAGATACGCAAGGCGGCGGAGAACAATCTGAAAAATATTGACGTAGAAATTCCGCTTGGCATCATGACCTGTGTAACAGGAGTTTCGGGTTCTGGAAAAAGCTCGCTTGTAAATGAAATCCTATACAAGACGCTTGCAAAAAAATTGAACCGTGCCAGAACAATTCCTGGAAAACATGCTGCAATCGAGGGGATAGAGCAGCTTGACAAGGTAATTGACATCGACCAGTCACCAATCGGCAGGACGCCCCGGTCAAATCCGGCGACCTATACCGGCGTTTTTGACCAAATCCGAGATTTGTTTGCGGGTACGCAGGATGCGCGTGCAAAAGGCTATAAGAAGGGACGCTTCAGCTTTAATGTAAAGGGCGGACGATGCGAGGCCTGCAGCGGTGATGGGATTATAAAGATAGAGATGCACTTTCTGCCGGATGTTTACGTTCCCTGTGAGGTATGCGGCGGAAAACGTTACAATCGTGAAACGCTGGAGGTCAAATATAAGGGCAAGAGCATTTACGATGTTTTGGATATGACAGTTGAGGAAGCGGTTCATTTCTTTGAAAATGTACCTTCTATTCAGAATAAAATTCAGACGCTGTATGATGTGGGACTTTCTTATGTAAAACTTGGACAGCCTTCGACAACACTTTCCGGTGGTGAGGCACAGAGAATTAAGCTGGCGACGGAGCTGAGCAGGCGGAGCACCGGCAGAACGATTTATATTCTGGATGAACCAACAACAGGACTCCATTTTGCGGATGTGCATAAGCTTGTGGAAATTCTGCACCGGCTTGCAGAGGGCGGCAACACGGTAGTGGTAATTGAGCACAATCTGGATGTGATTAAGACGGCAGATTATATTATTGATATGGGACCGGAAGGCGGTGATGGCGGCGGAACGGTGGTTGCTAAGGGAACGCCGGAGCAGATTGCGAAGATTCCTAAGTCTTATACGGGCATTTACGTGAAAAAAATGTTGGGTGATGCCTAAAGTTTTAAAGGGAGAAATACGATATAACCAATGAAGTATAAAATTTAAATTTTTGTGAATTTTTGGAAATCCCTTTGAAAATGCGCTATGATAGGTTATAATGACTTGGATATAATGTCATTGGACATTATACTGTGCTGAGTGGAGTGAATATGCTTCGCAAAGCGTATCGTATGCACCGCATACGGTATTAAAGTGAAAACATTTGGAAAATATGAAGATAGATAGCCATTGGAAAGGGGTTTGACTTATGCAGTATACGGATATTGGAATCGACCTGGGTACAGCGAGTATTCTTGTCTATATAAGAGGAAAAGGCGTTGTTTTAAAAGAACCGTCGGTTGTTGCGTTTGACAGAGATACCAATCGCATCAAGGCGATTGGCGAGGATGCAAGACTGATGCTGGGAAGAACCCCGGGAAATATTGTAGCAGTCCGTCCGCTGCGTCAAGGCGTTATTTCTGATTATACGGTAACAGAAAAGATGATGAAATATTTCATCCAGAAAGCGCTTGGCAAAAAAACCTTTCGGAAACCGCGCATTGCGGTCTGCGTTCCGAGCGGTGTTACTGAAGTTGAGAAAAAAGCGGTAGAGGATGCAACCTATCAGGCAGGAGCAAGAGAGGTATCCATTATCGAAGAACCGATTGCCGCTGCGATTGGCGCAGGCATTGATATTTCCAAGCCCTGCGGCAATATGATTGTGGATATTGGAGGCGGTACATCCGATATTGCAGTCATTTCATTGGGCGGTACGGTAGTCAGCGCATCTATCAAGATTGCCGGCGATGATTTTGATGAAGCAATCGTGCGTTATATGCGTAAAAAACACAATCTGCTGATTGGTGAGCGGACAGCTGAAGACTTAAAGATTAAGATAGGCTCTGCTTATAAGCGTGCAGAGGTAGATTATATGGATGTCCGGGGCAGAAACCTTGTAACAGGTCTGCCGAAGACGATAAAGGTTTCTTCAGAGGAGACTGAGGAAGCATTAAAAGAGACAACATCACAGATTATAGAGACGATACACAGTGTATTGGAAAAAACGCCGCCGGAGCTGGCAGCGGATATTGCTGACAGAGGCATTGTCCTGACTGGTGGCGGAAGCCTTCTGCGTGGTCTGGAGGATTTGATTGAAGCCAAGACAGGCATCAATACCATGACAGCAGAGGATCCAATGACGGCAGTTGCTATTGGAACCGGCAAGTATGTTGAGTTCCTTGCGGGGTATCGTGACGAAGCGTAAAAGGGAGGTAGTATATGCTTAAGGGATTGTATACAGCATATACCGGCATGGTAAATGAACAGCACAGGATGGACACCCTGACAAATAATCTTGCAAACAGCGCTACAGTAGGATACAAAAAAGAGGGCGCTACGGCGCAGTCATTTAAGGATGTCTTTGCCTATAAGCTTAAAGATACCTCGGAAACACCAAACCTTGCCAGAAAAATCGGCGCTATGAGCATGGGCGTAAAGATTGGCGAGAACTATACCGACTATTCGGAAGGACCCTTGAAAGAGACTGGAAATACCTATGACCTTGCCATTTCTGGACCGGGCTTCTTTCAGATTGAATTTACCAATAAGGCAGGGGCTGTTTCTACCAAATATACGCGGGATGGCAATTTTATTTTGACACAGGAAGGCTATCTGGTAACCAAGGACGGCGATTTTGTCCTGAATAATAGCGGCGATCATATTAAACTGGATCCGCTTTTAGAGGCTTCCATCAATGAAGACGGAACGATTTATCAGGACGGCAGTCAGGTAGCAAGAATTGGCATTACAGATTTTGATGACTATAATTATCTGGAGCACTATGGTGAGAGCTTATTCCAGACAGTTGACGGTGCACAGGAAAAGACAGCGACCGGACAGATTATTTCCGGTTATCTGGAACATTCCAATGTGCAGGTCGTAAAGGAAATGGTTGAGATGATTAACGTTTCCAGAGCTTATGAGACAAATCAGAAGATGATACAGACTTATGACAGCTCATTAGAAATTACCGCAAATCAGCTTGGCAAATTATAAAGACAGGTAAGTTGACGAAATAAGGAGGAAATGGCATGGTCAGGTCATTATGGTCAGCAGCAACAGGTATGGTTGCACAACAGACAAATATTGATACGATTGCAAACAACCTTGCGAATGTAAATACAACAGGCTATAAGACTGAGGTGGCTAATTTCAAGTCGCTTTTATATCAGACGCTTCAGACAAGAACCACTACAGCAAACGGTGACCAGAAGCCGGTAGGGGCGCAGGTTGGTCTGGGTGTTCGTAATTCCTCAATCAGCTCTATTTTCAGTCAGGGTGCGTTTCAGGATTCTGAGAGCACAACAGACTTTGCAATCAGCGGAAAAGGTCTGTTTGCAGTTACTGGAAAAGATGGCGATACATACTATACCAGAAATGGTAATTTCTATTTGAATACAAATGATTCAGGCGGTCTTACCCTCTGTACAGCAGAAGGTTATCCGGTATTAAGTACAACAGGGAAGGAAATTACCTTCAATAAGAATTATACAGCCAGCAATCTGACAGTCTCTGAAGAAGGAGAATTCTATTATCCAGATGCGAATAACAATCCACAGCCGCTCGGTATTAAGATTGGACTTTATCAGTTTAATAATCCAACAGGTCTTGAAAAGCTGGGTGGAAGCTATTATCAGGAAACAGAAGCCAGCGGAGAGCCAATCAATGAGAGCCGGAGCACCAACCTTGAAAAGAGTACGATAGTACAGGGCTATCTGGAACGTTCCAATGTACAGGTTGTAGATGAGATGGTTAATATGATTGTTGCACAGAGAGCATACGAAATGAACTCCAAAGCAATCACAACTTCCGATGAAATGCTCCAGCAGGCTAACAATTTGAAACGTTAACCTAAGCCATGCAAATCCGTCAGATAGCGGACAGACTGCTCGCAGGCTGTCAGGGTATCTGACGGATTTATAGGGCGCAGCCCGGCAACGAGAAAGTCGGCAGACTTTCGAGGTGCGCATGGCTTAGAGCAAAGAAGAAAAGCGGACAGACTGCTCGCAGGCTGTTCAGATATCTGACGGATTTATAGGGCGCAGCCCGGCAACGAGAAAGTCGGCAGACTTTCGAGGTGCGCATGGCTGTATATGGTCTATATGAGGAAAACATTATGGATTTAAGCGGACTTAGTTCTATTTACACAGATTTTCAGAAAACCCAGTCAGACAATCAAAAGCTGGAAAAAATGAAAGCAGACTGGAAAGAAAAAAGCAAAGGTACTGACGACGAGCAGCTTATGGATGCCTGCAAACAATTTGAGTCTTATTTTGTAGAGCAGATGTTCAAAGAGATGCAGAAGACTGTTCCGGAGACAGACTACAGTTTTCAGTCTACAGGAACAATGGTGGACTATTATAAGGATAGCATGCTGCAGGAGCTTGCTTCCATGTCCACAGAGTCCGGCGGACTTGGACTGGCGCAGATGCTTTATGAACAGATGAAGATTACAACCGGTTCGGATAAATAAAAAGATATGAGAAAAAGCTTGGGGCTGCTTTTGATAGCAGCCCTTTTTTATATAATAGGAAATTCAGAGGAATTTCCTATTATATAAAAATAAGATGCGCAGCTCGCGGAGATGAATTTTGCCTTGTAGGCACCGCTCGCGCACAGCGAGTTTGCGGGCAAACTCTTTTTGCAGGAGAGACTGCCGCAAAGCTAAGAGGAAAGAGAATGGAAACACAGAAAGGTTATGTCGAACATATTATTTATCAGAATAAGGATAATGGCTATACCGTATTGAACTTTGTGTGCGAGGAAGAAGAGGAACTTACCTGCGTTGGAATTCTGCGGGGGATTGAGCAGGGAGAAAATCTTGAGATAACGGGAGAGTTCACTGAGCATCCTTTGTATGGAAGACAGTTTAAGATTCAGTCATACACTGCGCTGACGCCGGAGGATGCTGTCAGCATAGAACGATATTTAAGCTCCGGTGCGATAAGGGGCATTGGAGCGGCATTGGCGGCACGGATTGTAAAACGCTTCGGTACAGATACCTTTCGTATTATGGAGGAGGAGCCGGAGAGGCTTTCTGAGGTAAAAGGAATCAGCGAGCGTATCGCGAGGGAGATTTCCACACAGGTAGAAGAAAAGAAGGATATGCGGGAAGCTATGATTTTTCTGCAAAACTATGGAATTTCCAATACGCTTGCCATCAAAATATACAATACATACGGCATGAGGCTGTATGGGGTTATGAAGGAAAACCCTTATCTGCTGGCAGAGGATATTGACGGAATCGGATTTAAGATGGCAGATGAAATCGCTGGCAGAATTGGAATTCATATTGATGCGGATGAGCGGATACAAAGCGGTGTCCTCTATACGCTTTTGCAGGCGGCAGCAGAGGGAAATACCTATCTGCCGAGGAAACAGCTTCTTTTGCAGGCTTCTGAAATTCTGAGGCTTAATGAGGAGCAGATTGAGCTGCAGCTTTCTAATCTGATGATGGATAAAAAAGTAGTAATCAAGCGCCGGGGGGCAGAGGACGAAGCTATATACAGCGCATCCTATTATTATGCGGAGCTGAACTGCGCCAGGATGCTGCATGATTTGAATGTTTCAGCAGGCGGAGCTGAGGGGATGCTGCCTTCTGAGGAAGAAAAGCTGCTTGAAAAAATCAAGCGCCTGGAAACAGAGCAGAAGATTGCATTGGATGATTTACAACGGAAGGCTGTTTTGGAATGTATCAAAAATGGGCTGTTGATTCTATCGGGAGGACCTGGAACCGGAAAGACAACCACTATCAATACCATTATCCGCTACTTTGAGCGGGAGGGCATGGATATTTTGCTTGCCGCACCGACAGGCAGGGCTGCAAAAAGAATGACGGAAATGACCGGTTATGAGGCAAAGACCATCCACAGACTGCTGGAGCTTTCGGGAGCTGCTGCAGAGCCGGGAAAACGGCTTTCCTTTGAGAGAAACGAAGAAAATCCATTGGAAGCGGATGTACTCATTATTGATGAAATGTCTATGGTAGACCTGCATCTGTTTTTGGCGCTTTTACGGGCAGTTCCGGTGGGAATGCGGCTGGTGATGGTGGGGGACGTCAATCAGCTTCCAAGCGTTGGACCCGGACAGGTTTTAAAGGATTTGATTGACTGCGGGAAATTCCCCGTAGTTATGCTGGAAAAAATTTTCAGACAGGCGGGCGAGAGTGATATTGTTGTAAATGCGCATAGAATTCATAAAGGGGAAGAAATCTGTATGGACAATAAAAGCCGGGATTTTTTCTTTCTGGAAAGAAATGACGTCAATGTAATTTATAAACATATCGTGCTTTTGATTACACAGAAGCTGCCAAAGTATGTGAATGCCCAGCCCTATGATATTCAGGTGCTTACGCCGATGCGTAAGGGAAGTCTTGGTGTGGAGGCGTTAAATCGCATTTTACAGCGTTACTTGAATCCTGCGGATGATAAAAAGAAAGAGTGGACATGTGGAGAAACGGTATTCCGTGAGGGCGATAAGGTAATGCAGGTGCGGAATGATTACCAGCTTTCGTGGGAGATTGTCAGCAGATACGAAATTCCGATTGAAAAGGGTATGGGTGTTTTTAACGGCGATATGGGACGTATCAGCAGAATTGATACATACGCCCAGAGTGTTACAGTGGAATTTGATGGCGGCAGGCGTGTTATTTATCCTTTTACAGAACTGGAGGAGCTTGAGCTTGCCTATGCTGTAACCATACATAAGTCGCAGGGGAGCGAATATCCGGCGGTTATTATGCCGCTGCTTGGGGGACCTAAGCTGCTTATGAACCGTAACCTGCTTTATACAGGCGTTACAAGGGCGAGGGATTGTGTAACCATTTTGGGAAGCAGGGAGACGGTAAGGAGCATGATTGCCAATGAACAGCAGCAAAAACGCTTTTCAGGACTGGCGGATCGGATAAACGAATTGATGTGAAACAAAAGAAATAAGGATGAAAATTTCCAGAATATTTTTGGAACTGTTATTTCCGCAGCACTGTCCTGTCTGTGACTGTGTGCTGCCGCTTGGAGAGAAAATTTGTCCGGGCTGCAGATTACAGCTGAAAGTAGTACAGGAGCCTTATTGTAGGAAATGCGGAAAAGAATTATCCTGCGATGCACAGGAATACTGTGAAGACTGCATGAAACAGAAGCATCTTTTTGATGAAGGACGCGCTTTGTATGAATATCCCTGCATCCGAAGGTCTATCGCTGCCTTCAAATATAAAGGGAGGCAGGAGTATGCAGAGTTTTATGCCCAGGAGATAGAGAGTCATCTAGGAGAGACAATCCGCAGATGGCAGCCTCAGGCTCTTATTCCAGTTCCGCTGCATCCGTCACGTATGCGTGCGCGCGGCTATAATCAGGCGTTTCTTCTGGCAAAGGAGCTTGGGGAGAGGATGGAAATTCCCGTTGCGGCAAATATGGTAAAGCGCGTAAAAAGGACGGCGCCACAAAAGGCGTTAAACCGGCAGATGCGCCAAAATAATTTGAAAAGGGCTTTTAAAATAGGCAGAAATGATGTAAAATTAAGTACAATTATAATCATTGATGATATTTACACAACTGGAAGCACAATGGATGCTATGGCGGCAGTTTTGCGGGAGGCTGGCATCCGCAGAATTTATTTTATTGCCCTTGCCATTGGGAGAGGGTGACGTTTGGAGGATACAGGATATGGAAGTACGCAATTGCAGAAAATGTGGAAGAATTTTTAACTATGTTATGGGAATTCCCATCTGTCCTTCCTGCAAGGAAAAGCTCGAGGAAAAATTCCAGGAAGTAAAGGAATTTATCCGGGATAATAATGGAGCCGGAATTCCTGAAATTTCAAGAGAATGTCAGGTAGAGCCCTCCCAGATTCATCAGTGGATTCGAGAGGAAAGACTGGTATTTGCAGACGATTCACCGATTGGCGTAAACTGTGAGAACTGCGGAACCATGATTAAGACCGGCAGATTCTGTGAAAAATGCAAGGCAGAGCTGACAAAGAGCTTTCAGGATTCTATCAGAAGACCGGATGCGCCTGTTGTGCAGAAGAAAAAACAGATTGATGAAAATGCAAGGATGCGTTATCTGGATCGTTAATTTTACAGAAGCCGGATTTTATGATATGCTATAAGGCGGTATGGAGGTGAGCGGATGCTGAATGAAGACCGGATTAAGTTAATGACACGCATGGCTTCCTATGAGGAAAACGAGGGAAAGCGGAGCATGGCAATCGGAAAATATTTCAGAAGCGACTATCTGAGCCTTCAGACGATAAAATCTATTATCAGCGCCACCCTCACATTTGCGATTGTACTTGGAATCCTTATTTTTTATAATTTTGAGGCGGTTATGAAGGAGGTCTATCAGGTAGATCTTCTGGCGATGGGAAAACAGCTTTTGCTTGCCTATGTGACATTCACAGGGATTTATACAGTGGTTTCCTATCTTGTATATTCTTACCGCTATAGTCGGGCGAAGAAAAGCCTGAAGAATTACTATGCCCATTTGCAGGAGCTGTCTGAATCCTATGCGGATGACAGCAGGCACTAGGGATTATTTCTGAGAGGAAAGTTTTATGACTAACTTACTGCTCCTGAAAGAGTATTTGAAGGGGATTTACGGAAAATATGAAATTTATATTACGCCGCTTGTAAAATTCCTGCTTTCATTGGTTACACTTTGGCTGATCAATGGAAAGCTGGGGTACATGAGCAGGCTTAACAGCCTTTCCGTTGTCCTTGTAGTGGCTCTTTTGAGTTCTTTTCTGCCGATGAATTTTATGATTTTCATGGCAGCATGCTTTATTTTGGCGCATTTATATGCGTTTTCTATGGAATGTGCAATCGTTGTGCTTGCACTTTTTCTTGTGATGTTTCTGCTGTATTTCAGATTTTCACCCAAAGATACGGTGCTGGTCTTACTGACACCGCTCTGCTGTTCTTTGCAGGTCCCGTTTGTAATGCCTTTGGCAGCAGGACTTTTGGGGACGCCGGCATCTGCGGTCTCCGTTGGCTGTGGTGCAGTTATTTACAGCATTTTGCAGTATATTTCCGAAAGTGTATCAACACTTAACGCTATGGATGCGGAAAATGCGATGCAGCGGTATCGTTATGTCGTGGATGGGATTTTGAGCAACAAGACTATGCTGGTAATGCTGCTTGCATTTGCGATTACAGTACTGGTGGTTTATCTGCTTCGCAGGCTTGCAGTAAATCATTCCTGGACGATTGCAATTACAGCAGGCACACTGACGGCTGTTGCAGTTCTCTTTTTTGGAGATTTGATGTTTGATATCAATATTTCCATTGCGCCTACGCTTATAGGGGCGGTAGCATCTGCTGTTCTGGCAAAGCTGCTGCAGTTTTTCGTATTTAATGTGGATTATTCCCGAACAGAATATGTTCAGTTTGAGGACGATGAGTATTATTATTATGTAAAAGCGGTTCCGAAGATTGCGGTAACCAGACCATCCAAAACAGTAAAGCAGATTACTTCCCAGAAGCAGAATGCAGGTCATTCTCCGAGAATGAAAGGAAGCGTTGTAAAAAAATCTGACAAGAGTGAGATGAAAAGAAAAATATGAGCCAGTTAGCAAATTTTGCAGGGATTTATTTAAACCGGCTTCACATGCCGGCAATACGGTGGACTGATATTCTGGAGATTATAATTATCTCCTTTTTGGTGTATCAGATTATCCTCTGGATTAAGAATACCCGTGCATGGTCGTTGCTGAAGGGGCTTATTGTAATTCTGGTATTTATTCTGCTTGCAGCAATCCTGAATATGACGACAATTCTATGGATTGCGGAAAATGTCTTAAGTCTTGCAGTGATTGCAACTGTTGTCGTATTACAGCCGGAGCTGCGCCGGGCGCTGGAGCAGCTTGGCAGGACTAATTTTTTTGCATCACTTATGCCCTTTGACAGCTCCAGAGATGTAAACGGCAGGTTTTCTGACAAGACTATGCAGGAAATTATCAAAGCATCGTTTGAAATGGGCAAGGTGCGTACAGGCGCGCTTATGGTTATCGAGCAGAACCAGTCTCTGGGTGAGTACGAGCGTACAGGAATAGAGCTGGATGCGCTCCTGACCAGCCAGCTTTTAATCAATATATTTGAACACAATACGCCGTTGCATGACGGCGCTGTTATCATACGGGAAAACCGGATTGTTTCCGCGACCTGTTACCTGCCGCTTTCGGATAATATGGATTTGAGCAAGGAGCTTGGAACCCGGCACCGCGCAGGCGTCGGTATTTCAGAGGTAACAGATTCTTTGACCGTCATTGTTTCAGAGGAAACTGGGCATGTGAGTGTTGCATACGAAGGACAACTGTACCGCAATCTGGATTCGGAGGAATTAAAGGGTAAGCTGCTGCTAATCCAGAATAAGCCGTTGGAAGAGAAAAAACGGAGATTGTGGAAGGGAAGGGCAAAGAATGAAAAACAAGCTGACAGATAATCTGGGACTCAAAATCTTGGCAGTGGTATTCTCTTTTGTTATATGGTTCATTGTAGTGAATATCAACGATCCTGTAGATAAGACAGTGTTCCGCAATGTGCCAGTTGAGATTTTGAATGCAGATGCGGTAACAAGTCAGGGTAAGGTATATGAAATTCTTGATAATACGGATATAATTGACGTTACCGTATGGGCGAAGCGAAGTATTCTTGATACGCTTGGCAAGGACAATATTATTGCGACTGCGGATATGCAGGAAATTAACTTTATGGATACGATGGTACGCATAAAGCTGTCCACTAATAAATATAATGATAAACTGGAAAGCATCACTTCTGCGACAGAAAATATGGAAATCCGAATTGAGGATATGAAACGTGAGCAGTTCATGATTACCACCACAACGGTTGGAGAACCGGCGGATGGCCATATTCTTGGAAGCGTGAGTGCGGATCAGAATCTGGTACGGATTTCAGGACCAGAATCCATCGTAAGCAGAGTAGACCGTGCGGAAGCATCGGTGGACATTGCAGGGCTTTCCCAGGACATCAGGACAGATGCAACCATCCGGTTATATGACGCGGATAATAATCTGATTGAAGATAAAAATCTGAAGAAGAGTCTGGATCAGGTGAAGATTAACATAGAAATTCTTCAGACCAAGCGCGTGCCACTTTCCTTTACTGTTACAGGAACACCGACGGAAGGGTATGCACTGACAGGCAAGGTTGAGAGTACGCCTTCCACTGTTCTGGTTGCTGGCAAGGGAACTGCAATTAAAAATATTTTCCAGATTGACATTTCTGACCCGTCCTTGAATGTTACCGGTCAAAGTGGAAATCTGACGGCAGCGATTGAACTGAAGAAGTATCTGCCTGAAAATATTTCTCTGGCAGAAAATAATTTTAACGGAAGCATAAAGGTTACGGTTTATATTGAGAAGGAGCTTTCTACGGAGCTTAAGCTGCCTGCAGATGAGGTGCTGCTGATTGGCGTGCCGGAGGGCATGGAGGGAACGCTGGCAGGCGGAGATGAAGAGCTTACGTTGCAGGTAACCGGTCTGGCAGAGAATTTGGAGACTCTGGAGACAGCAGAGATAACGGCAAGCATTGATATAGATGCTTATATGGAGGAACATTCCCTGACGGAGCTTTTGGCAGGTGAGTATGAAATGGAACTGAAACTGACGCTTCCGGATGGAGTTCGTCAGGAAACAAAAACGACGGTACAGGTTATCCTGAAGGATACGGATGCGGAAAATAAAGAAGAATAGAGGACAGGCAGAATGAGTAGATTATTTGGCACCGATGGGGTGCGAGGCGTTGCAAATGAAGAATTAACACCAATGCTTGCGATGCAGCTTGGGCAGGCAGGTGCGTATGTATTGACAAAGGAAAATAAGCATAAGCCGACGATTATGGTTGGCTGTGACACTCGTATTTCGGGCGATATGCTGGCGAATGCGCTGATGGCAGGCGTCTGCTCGGTGGGAGCAAATGCTGTCTATGTAGGGGTTGTTCCAACACCTGCGGTTGCATATCTGACGCGGAAATATAAAGTGGATGCAGGCGTTGTAATTTCAGCATCGCACAATCCGGTAGAATTTAACGGTATTAAATTTTTTGATGGCAATGGTTATAAGCTGCCGGATGCAATGGAGGATGAGATTGAAGCGCTGCTGCGAAGCGATATGAAGGACATCAAATTCCCAATAGGCTCCGGTGTAGGTAAGATTAAATATCGTACAGATGCGCGTGAGGAATATATCAATCATGCGATTCAGTCGGTAAATGTAGATTTGAGCGGCATGAAAATCGTAGTGGACTGTGCAGAGGGAGCATCACATTATACGTCTGTAGAGGCACTGAAGGAGCTTGGAGCAGAGGTTATTGCGATTCATAATAATCCTGATGGAAGCAATATCAATGCCAACTGCGGTTCGACACACATGGAAGAACTGATGGCGAGAGTGGTCTATGAAAAGGCAAGTGTTGGACTTGCTTTTGACGGAGATGCAGACAGACTGCTTGCGGTGGATGAAAACGGTAAGGTAGTTGATGGCGATCAGATTATGGCGATTGTCGGCAATCACATGAAGGAGCAGGGCACCTTAAAGGGGGATACGATTGTCGTTACGGTTATGAGTAACCTGGGATTTTTCCTGATGGCAGAAAAGAATGGTATCAAGGCAGAACAGACGAAGGTTGGAGACCGTTATGTGCTTGAGCGGATGAGGGAGATTGATGCAAGTCTTGGCGGAGAACAGTCGGGGCATGTTATTTTTCTGGATGAAAATACAACCGGCGACGGACTTTTGAGCGCATTGCACCTGCTGCAGGTACTGGTAGAAACAAAGAAGCCGCTTTCTGAGCTGGCAAAGATTATGGAGGTTCTTCCACAGGCGCTTGTTAATGCCAAAGTACCGAATCACAAAAAAGAAAAGTATATGGAGTATCCTGAAATCGCAGAGGCTATCAATAAGCTCAATGATAAATTTGCGGGTGAGGGCAGAGTGCTGATCAGGCCTTCCGGAACAGAGCCGCTGGTGCGCGTTATGATTGAAGGTAAAGATCAGGCGCTGATTGAGAAGGAAGCAAAGAAGCTTGCGGAATTGATACAGAATTCTATGCTGTAGTACCATAGTTCCAAAAGGATGGATTGTACTTGTGGAAATACAAAAGACATGCTATGATAAAAACAGAATAGATATCATGGGATCCTTATGGGGATTGCATATAAATTGGAGGAAGCAGTATGGTAAGCCAAAAGGTAGTGATTAAAAATCCAACAGGACTACACCTAAGACCTGCGGGCATCCTATGTAAGGAAGCAATGCAGTTTAAATCATTGATTACATTTACATTCAGGGAGAGCACGGCAAATGCAAAGAGCGTACTCAGTGTGCTTGGCGCGTGTGTCAAATGCGGTGATGAAGTAGAGTTTGTCTGCGAGGGTGAGGATGAAGAAGAAGCTTTAAAAGCACTCGTGGCAGTAGTCGAAAGTGGTCTTGGCGAATAAAAAGCGCATCGATCAGCCCATCTCTCAGGATGGGCTGTTTTTTTGCAGGAAGAGAGGGAAAAGGATGTTAAATTACAAGCGTTACCGGAGAAATCCGGTCATAAACTATCCGGAACGGGAATGGCCGTCAAAAGAGATTGAAAAAGCGCCTATCTGGTGCAGCGTAGATTTGCGTGACGGCAATCAGGCTTTGATTGACCCGATGATTGTTGAAGAAAAGGTTGAGATGTTCCGTTATCTGATTAAGCTTGGCTTTAAGGAAATCGAAATTGGTTTTCCGGCAGCAAGTCAGATAGAATATGATTTTCTTCGTCAGCTTGTGGATCGACGTATGATTCCGGATGATGTCAGGGTTCAGGTTTTGACGCAGTGTCGTAAAGAGCAGATTGAAAAGACATTTGAGGCGATAGAAGGATGCGCGCAGGCAGTCGTGCATATTTATAATTCTACTTCCACCCTTCAGCGGGATGTTGTATTCCATAAAAATAGAGAAGAAATCAAACAGATTGCAATTGATGGAACAAGATGGGTAAAGGAATGTACAGCGAAGTTTCCGGGAAAAATCATACTGGAATATTCTCCGGAGAGCTTTACAGGGACAGAGCTTGATTTTGCACTGGACATCTGTACGGCGGTTCAAAAGGAATGGGGTGCAACGAAGGAAGACCCTATTATTATCAACCTTCCCTCTACAGTAGAAATGAATACGCCCAATGTATATGCAGACCAGATTGAATGGATGAATAAGCATTTTGAAGACAGGGAAAGCATTATTCTGAGTGTTCATCCCCATAACGACAGAGGAACGGGTGTTGCTGCGGCTGAGCTGGCACTTTTGGCGGGAGCAGAAAGAGTGGAAGGCACACTTTTTGGAAATGGTGAGAGAACAGGAAATGTGGATGTCTTAAACCTTGCTTATAATATGTTCTCACAGGGAATCGATCCGAAGCTTGCCATTGAACATGTAAATGAGAGCATAGAAATTTATGAAAGATGCTGCAAGATTCCGATTCATCCCAGACATCCATACGCTGGAAAGCTTGTATTTACAGCATTTTCCGGTTCGCATCAGGATGCTATCAATAAGGGCGTAAAGGCAATGAAGGAGCGCGGCGGAGAATACTGGCAGGTACCGTATCTTCCGATTGACCCGGCGGATATTGGAAGGGAATACGAGCCGATTGTGCGTATCAATTCCCAGTCTGGCAAAGGCGGCGTAGCATTTATTATGGATACCTACTTTGGCTTCAAGCTGCCGAAGGCAATGCACAAGGAATTTGCTAATGCCATCCAGACGATTTCCGAAAAACAGGGTGAGGTATCTCCTGAGCAGATTATGGAGCAGTTCCGCAAAGAGTATCTTGACCGCAAAGAACCGCTTCACTTCAGAAAGCTGCTGGTTTCAGACCTTTCGGGCGAGACCAAATCACAGTTTGATACCGGCGTAACGGTAATTTATACAGACCATGGCATAGAAAAACGCTTTGAAGCAGTTGGAAACGGACCGATTGATGCGGTACAGAGAGGTATGCAGGAAAGCCTCGGCATTAAGATTAAGGTTCTCGATTATGAAGAGCACGCGTTGCAGAGCGGTTCCAATTCACAGGCTGCCGCATACATTCATCTGCTGGATTCAGAAAGCGGAAAGGTTACTTATGGTGTCGGAGTCAGCTCAAATATTACAAGGGCGTCAATCCGTGCTCTTTTCTCAGCGGTCAACAGACTGGGACTGGACGGGAAATAAGGAGGCTGTATCATGAAAAATATTATCGTGACAGGCTGTAATGGACAGCTTGGAAAAGCGATTAACAAGGTGCTGGCAGATTCGGTGGAATATAAGTTAATCAACACCGATGTAGCAGAGCTGGATATTACCAGAATCGACGATGTTATGGCACTTGCAAAAAGCGTTAAGCCTTATGCGATTATTAACTGTGCCGCATATACCAATGTAAACGGCTGTGAAACCGACAAAGCTGCGGCATTTCGTATCAATGCGATTGGTCCCAGAAATCTGAGCATAGCGGCACGGGAAGTGGGCGCAAAAATGTTTCAGGTTTCTACAGACTATGTATTTTCGGGAGATACCGGAAAACATTATAAGGAATATGATACGCCGCATCCGATGAGCGCTTATGGGGAGACAAAGCTGCAGGGAGAGCTTATGACAAAGGAATTCTGCAGCAGACATTTTATCCTTCGTACGGCATGGATGTATGGTGAGGGTAAGAATTTTGTAAGGACAATGCTGCAGCTTGCGGAAAAGAATGAAACTGTGGAAGTAGTTGCAGACCAGTACGGAACACCGACGTGGTCGATGGAGCTTGCAAAAGCAATTGTCTATCTGCTTCCGACGGACAATTACGGAACCTTCCATGCAACCTGTGAGGGGGAATGTAATTGGGCGGATTTTGCCAGAGAGATTTTCAGACTTTCAGGAAAATCGACAAAGGTAGAGGGAATTACAACGGAAATCTATGATAAGAAATTCCCTGGGCAGGCAAACCGTCCTGCATATTCTGTGTTGGATAATGATATGTTTGATATGACAACGCAGTTTCGTTTTGCGGCATGGGAGGATGCGATTGCACAGTATTTACAGACGCTGTAGAAATTGAAAACAGATAAAAAAGAGTTTGCTCGCAAGGAAAAATTTATCTCTGCGAGCTGCGTTAAAAAAGCAGATGCTGTTAACTATCAAGCATCTGCTTTTCTATTACATTAAAATAAAATATTTTTTAAAGGACACGTTTGAAGTATTCTATTGTTTTCTTTAATCCTTCATCAAGCGCAATGTGAGGCTCCCAATCCAGATGCTTCTTTGCAAGCTCAATTACCGGCTTACGCTGCAAAGGGTCATCGGAGGGAAGCGGACAGTAAACCAGCTTGGAATTAGAGCCAGTGTATTCAATAACCTTTTCAGCAAGCTGCCGGATTGTAAATTCTCCGGGATTACCCAGATTGCACGGGCCTGTAAAGTCGGCTGGAGACGCCATGAGACGAACCATGCCTTCAATCAAATCATCGACATAGCAAAAGCTTCTTGTCTGGGAGCCGTCTCCATAGATGGTAATGTCTTCGCCGCGCAGCGCCTGCACAATAAAGTTTGAAACAACTCTGCCATCAGAGGGGTTCATGCGCGGACCATAGGTGTTGAAGATACGCATTACCTTAATTTCCAGATTGTGCATCCTGTGATAATCAAAAAATAATGTTTCTGCTACCCGTTTTCCCTCGTCATAGCAGGAACGGATGCCAATCGGATTGACGCAGCCGCGATAGCTTTCCGGCTGTGGATGGATTTCAGGATCTCCATAGACTTCGCTGGTGCTTGCCTGCAAAATTCTTGCGCCTACCCGCTTGGCAAGCCCTAACATGTTAAGTGCGCCATAAACACTGGTCTTTGTCGTTTTTACCGGATTGGACTGGTAGTGAACAGGGCTGGCAGGACAGGCAAGGTTATAAATCTGATCGACCTCGACATAGAGCGGCTCTGTTACGTCGTGACGGATAAATTCGAAATAGGGATTTGCCATCAGGTGGCGGATATTATCCTTGCTTCCTGTATAGAGATTATCTACACAGATAACGTCATTTCCATCCTGCAGCAAACGTTCACACAGATGCGAGCCCAGAAAACCGGCGCCGCCTGTAACAAGTACACGATTCATAAAATTACCTCGGCTTTCCTAAAAAAGATTATATTTGAGAATACAATAGATTGCGCGGAAGCCGTCCCTTACACCAATCTTTTTTCCCTCATTGTAAGAACGCGGATAATAGGAAATGGGCATTTCATAGATTCTGCAATGCTTTTTTGCGATTTTTGCCGTGATTTCCGGTTCAAAGCCAAAACGTTTCTCTTCAATCGTAATAGACTGAATTAACTCACGTTTGAAAAGCTTATAGCAGGTTTCCATATCTGTCAAACCAAGATCAGTAAATAAATTTGACATCAGTGTCAGAAATTTATTGCCAGCCGTATGATAGAAGCGCTTAATCATATATTTTTCGCCCCTTGCATAGCGGGAGCCATAAACCACCTCTGCATCTGCACGACCCTTGACGAAAGGCTCTAAGAGACGTACAAAGTCCTTCGGGTCATACTCAAGATCTGCATCCTGAATTGCAACAACATCGCCGGTTGCAGCCTGAAAGCCTTTTGCAAGCGCTGCGCCTTTTCCCTGATTTACCTTGTGGAAAATCAGGCGGTCAATTTTGCTGCGAAGAGGTCCCTGCAGAAGGTCTCTGGTTCCATCCTTGGAACAGTCGTCAACCACAATAATTTCCAGATTTTTAACGCCGCAGTTTCTGACTGCATCAAGTACGGTCTCAATGGTATCTTTTTCATTATAGCAGGGGATGACCACAGACAGTACAATATCATCCATTGTTTTGTTCATAGCAGACTCCTTATTCTTTTTGTATATCATTACATTTTTACAGTATAGCATATTATAGAGAAAAAATCCAAATATTTGTAGTGGTTATAAAAAACAGATTCAAAATAAAAGCTGAATATCAAAGAAAATAAACAAGGGCGTTTGTTGAAAAAAGAAAGCGGATATACTATAATAAAAAAAGCACAGCAAATAGAAGTGCCTTTTAAATCAAAAGAAAACAGGGAGAAGGTAAAATGAAGATAGCGGTAGCAGGAACAGGCTATGTAGGACTGGTAACAGGTGTATGTCTGGCAGAGCATGGACATGTGGTAACCTGTGTGGATGTAGATGAAAATAAAGTGAAGATGATGGAGAGTGGAAAATCTCCAATCTATGAGCCAGGGCTTGAGGAGCTTATGGTAAAGAATATGGATCATCTTTATTTTACAACAGACTATCAGAAGGCGTATGTAGACGCAGATGTTATCATTATTGCGGTGGGAACTCCGGAGAAAAAGGATGGCTCTGCAAATCTTGCCTTTGTATTTGGCGTCGCAGGACAGATTGCCGAAAGCATCAGCAAAGAGTGCGTCGTAATTGTCAAATCTACAGTTCCAATCGGAACGAATGATGAAGTGGAAAAAATCCTGAATGAAAATTCAAGGGGGCTTAAGGTGCATGTAGCATCTAACCCTGAATTCCTTGCACAGGGAACTGCAGTTCCGGATACAATGCACGCATCCCGTATTGTACTGGGAGTTAATGATAGCTTTGCAAAGGAAAAGCTGATGGAAATGTATCAGAATTTTGATGCACCGATTATGACCTGTAACCGGAGAAGTGCAGAGATGATTAAGTATGCTTCAAATGATTTCCTTGCACTTAAGATTTCTTACATGAATGAGATTGCGAACCTTTGCGAGGCCATTGGTGCTAACGTAGAAGAGGTTGCAAAGGGAATGGGCTTTGATGAAAGAATTGGCAAGCGTTTTCTGCATGCCGGAATTGGCTATGGCGGCTCCTGTTTTCCGAAGGATACCAAAGCGCTTCATCATTTGTCTGCACAAAACGGTTGTGAGATGAAGACCGTTAAGGCGGCGATAGAGGTAAATGAAGGGCAGAAATATAAGCTTTCCAAGAAAGCGAGAAAATATTACGCTGATTATAATGGACTCAAAATAGCGGTGCTCGGTCTGACCTTTAAGCCGGGAACTGATGACTTAAGAGAAGCTCCTTCTCTGGTAAATGTACCTGTATTTCTGGAGGATGGAGCAATTGTCAGAGCATGGGATCCGGTAGGCGCGGAAAACTTTAAAAAGCGGATTCCGGATGAGAGAATCGAATACTGTGAAACTGTAGAGGATGCTCTTTTGGATGCAGATATCTGCTTTATCTTTACGGAATGGAAGGAAGTAAAAGAACTGGAGCTTTCACAGTATGCAAAGCTGATGAAAACGCCTATTGTAATGGATGGACGTAACTGCTATCGTCTGGAGGATGTCAGAAAAGCAAAGATGCTGTATGAAAGCATTGGACGGGAGATAGTAGATAACCGCTAAGAAATCTGTAAAATAATGAAATGCAAATGCGCCGTCAGGACTCGGATAAGAGGTTTGACGGCGCGTTTATTATATTATGGGATAGGAAATTTCGAAATCCTTTTAATTGCATGACCAGGGAGTAGGCGTGGCATAATAGCGCCAGTTATTTGTCTCTCCAAAACGTCCATAGCTTTCGGAGCGTGCCATGAAGGGGATACTCAGACTGTCAAGGACGAGATTTTCCTTTAATAAATAAATGGAGGCTCCGTTTTCCAAGTGGAAAACACCTGTATTGTCAACCCCTGCAACGAAGGTCTCGCCGGGCTGTAAAATCTGATCCGGCAGAGGAAACCGTAAAAGACGCGCAGGAAGGTTATTGGAGAGAGAATACTCCTTTAGGGAAAGCGGCTGCGAGGAAGCGTTAAAGACTTCAATCCAGGCATTCCCAGGTGCAGTGCAGACCTCGCTGATACATAAGCCGCTGTAGGAGCTTGCTTCTGTAACCAGCTCTACAGTGACCTTGCCATTTTGAATGAAGGAAGCATCCAAAGTGACCTTTGAGGAGGTAATTTTCTCACCGTTTATCAGCCAGTAGGAAAATTTCTGATAGTCGTTACAAAAGGCCTGGAGAGTAAGGGGATAATCGCCATAATAAAGTCCCTTAAAATCCCCGCTTTTTGAGGTTATATCGGTTGTGGAAAAATGGATGGAGGAGCCGGCAGCCGGCGCTTTCACGCACAGAGTATAAGGGCTGGAGGGAGAGAAAGTATCCCTTAAAAATCCCTGCACCTTTCCTTTTCTGGCAAAAGCGCTTTCCTTTAAAAGCGCTACATTCTGCTCCCGCTTTGCTTCATCTTCAGCAGTATAGTAGAACGATGCAATAGAACGGAATTCGAGGTCAGCTTCGTTAATAACCATCTCTAAGTGAGAACGATCAAAAAGACCACTGTTCATCAAATCACAGAGAATATTGACAAAGCGGATTCTGTACGCAGGAACCTGTATCAGAGAGCCCATAACAGTTCCGTCCTCTTTGATTCTGTCAAAATAAGCTGTCCAGAGGTCATCATCAGACCTGAAATCCCACGTACAGTCAAGGTCATTGATTAGAAAACGAAATTTTCCATCTGACCAGGGTGTATTGCCAGAGGTGTCCAGAGTGCGCCAGATAGCATAATTTTTCTTTGGAAAATCAGTATTGTTAATCAGAACCTCAAAGGCATAATACGCAAACATATCGTCGATAGCTACAGTCTGCTCCATTGCTGCCTGATTTTCGGGAAGAAGAATAGGAGAATTTTCAATGTCTGGATAGCTGTAATACAGGGCTTCATAGCCGGCAGACTGTGTGCAGGCACGCTCCGCATCCTTGAATACTTCGAGAGAATCCTTATTTAAAAGTGTTTTGGAAGCAGTATTGTAACGGTTGTAGGTATCCTGGAGCTGTGCGACGCTGTAGAGCTCACCATTTAAAAAGATGACAGCTGGACGGGCACCTGCAACCATGAAACCGGCTTCGTCGGCAAGTCTGCTGCCGATATTCCATCTAAGCATAGTTCCCCGCTGCTCAGGGTCTTTGACGCCTGCATTGTATTCATTGCCGCCGTTTCGAAATACAAGATTATTGAATTTTTGAATATGCGGAAATGAGGTGCCGCTGGTATTATAATAATGGAAAAAGTCATAGGAAAAGCTGGGGTTTGCAGCATCATAGCGACTGTCTGCGAGAATCTTCAGGGAATATGGATAGTGAGTCATGGAGCCATGATCGCCGTCTACACACAGACCGATATTCTGGCTGATGACATTGGTGCCGTCCGGCTCAAAAATATCAATATGGGCGCTGCGAATCCATTCATCCCCGCGCTGCTTGCAGTTCTGGCGTTTAAACCAGTTCCAGTCCTCTTCAGTGGGACCGCAGTCAGCCATAGGATAGAGGATGCCGCGCTCTGGTGAATACAGCTCTGCTGCATCTGCAGTAATGGAGACAACGAGAGCATTCTGCAGAGAAAGATTCTGATTTCCAAGAATATAGGTGGCGGTATAGGGACCACCGACAGAAATACCGTTTTTGTCACATACGATAGCTTTTATGGTAATGACCTTCAGCTCATCTTCGGCTGTATAGGTAAGAGGCTTTGTATACAATGGTGAAAAGGAATTTGGCGTGCTGCCATCAAGCGTATAATGGATTTGCAGCCTGCGCATGTGGGGGGAAGATAAGGACATGGAAATGGAAAGTTCGTCCCCGTAGAAGCCATTGGCATGGGAAAAGGAAAATGCTTTATTGATATCTGCTGAAAACAGGGTAGAGTATAATGAGTGATGGATGGGCAGAAGGCAGAGCAAAAGAAAAGAGGCTAAGAAAAGCAAGGTAAAGCGGATACGGTTTGACATATAAAGAACAAACTCCTTTCTTATGTTCTGGCTAGTACCACCTGGCAATGACAAAGGCAATCGCAATGCCCAGAATTGCACCGGCAAGTACCTGGAGCGGTGTATGGCCGACGAATTCTTTAAGCTTGTCCTCCATGCTGACACCCTTCCCCATATTGGAGAAAAGATCCATCATTTCATTCAGCACCTTTGCCTGAATACCAGTTTCACGGCGGACGCCGATAGCGTCGTACATAACAACGATTGCAAAAAATGAGGCAAGCGCAAATTCAAAGCTGCTGCTTCCATACTGAAAATAGGTGGAGGTAGCAAGTGCACAGACTGTGGAGGAGTGAGAGCTTGGCATTCCGCCGCTGCCAACCATGCGCTCTGCAACAAAGGTTTTTGTCAGCGCAGTATGGATAATAGTCTTTAAAACCTGCGCAATCAGCCAGCCCAGTGCAGCAGAAATAAAAAATTGATTTGCAGCGATTCCCTCAAAAAAATTCATAACATCCTCTCAGTCTTTTGTTTTACCCACTAGAAATACATATCTATTTATTCTACTACGATTCGGAATGATGTTCAAGTGCGCAGAACCTTCAAATAGTAGAAAAATAAAAGAATATAGAGCTGTAATCATATTTTTTGCAATATATCTGGTTGAACATGGTATTATATATGTTATAATGAGCGAAAAGAAAAACAACAAAATAACAAAGGAGATAGAAATATGAAAAATGTTGCGCTGATTACAGGAATCACGGGACAGGACGGCAGTTACTTGGCGGAGCTTTTACTGGAAAAGGGCTACGAAGTACATGGACTGATCCGTAGACACAGCATTTCCAATACGGCGCGGATTGATCATTTGATTGCTTCCGATTATTATAAGGTTAAATTTTTCCTGCATTTTGCAGATATGACGGATTCGAGCAATTTAATGCGGATTGTTGCAGAAATCAGGCCGACCGAGGTTTATAATCTGGCGGCACAGTCGCATGTGGGAATTTCCTTTGAGGTGCCGGAGTATACGGCAGATGCCACTGGCACAAGCACGTTAAAGCTTTTGGAGGCACTCAGGGTAAACGGCGGTACCTGCCGTTATTATCAGGCATCTACCTCAGAATTATTCGGCGGACTTCCGGAAACAGCGCCGCAGAGTGAAACAACACCGTTTTATCCCAAAAGCCCTTATGGCGTTGCAAAGCTGTACTCTTACTGGATAACGGTAAATTACAGAGAATCCTATAATATGTTTGCCTGCAATGGTATTTTGTTCAATCATGAATCTCCCCGCAGAGGAGAAAATTTTGTAACGAGAAAGATTACACTCGCGATTGCCAATATTATGGCGGGAAAACAGGAAAAGCTTTCCCTTGGAAATATGAATGCGAAGCGTGACTGGGGATTCGCGGGCGACTATGTAGAAGGCATGTGGCTGATGCTGCAGCAGGATGCGCCGGGTGATTATGTGCTGGCAACCAATGAGACGCATACGGTAAGAGATTTTGTGGAGGCTGCTTTTGCAGAGCTTGGCATCCGCCTTTTATGGGAAGGCGAAGGCATCCATGAAAAAGGAAAGGATGCAGCGACGGGCAGAATCCTCGTGGACGTTAATCCGGAATTTTACCGGCCGGCAGAGGTAGAATTTTTGTGGGGAAATTCTGCGAAGGCGGAAAAAGAGCTGGGCTGGAAGAGAAAGGTAGACTTTAAAGAACTGGTTGCTATGATGATGGACAGCGACATGAAAAAAATTGCCGGAATGAGCTGTCAGGAATACCGGGAACAGGCAAAGCAGGGAGAGGAAAAGTAAGATGGAAAAAACAGATAAAATTTATGTCGCTGGGCATAGAGGGCTTGTCGGCAGCGCGATTGTAAGGAGCCTTAAACGGCAGGGCTATGAAACGGTTATCGGGAAGAGTCATAAGGAGCTGGATCTTACCGAACAGGCTGCAGTCAGAGCGTTTTTTGAAAAGGAACGTCCGGATATTGTTGTGCTGGCGGCTGCAAAGGTAGGCGGCATCAATGCAAATAATACCTCACCTGCTGATTTTGCCTATGAAAATATGCAGATTCAGTGCAATGTTATTAAATGCTGCCATGATTATGGAGTAAAGAAGCTCTTATTCCTGGGAAGCACCTGCATTTATCCAAAGCTGGCACCGCAGCCAATCCCGGAGGATGCGCTTCTGACAGGAGAGCTGGAAAAGACAAATGAGGCCTATGCGATTGCCAAGATTTCCGGTATGGAAATGTGTAGATTTTATAAAATGCAGTATGGGGACCATTTTATCAGCTGTATGCCGACCAATCTGTATGGTCCACACGATAATTATGAACTTCAGGGATCTCATGTCATGCCTGCCATGATTCGGAAATTTCATGAGGCAAAGGTAAATGGCGCGCCAACGGTAGAATTATGGGGAACCGGTAAGCCCCTGCGGGAATTTTTGTATGTGGATGACATGGCGGATGCCTGCGTATTCTTGCTGGAGCATTATGATGGAGAACAGCATGTTAATATTGGAACCGGCAGGGAGCTTACAATTGCGCAGCTCGCAGAGCTTGTAAAAAAGACAGTGGGCTATGAGGGCGAAATTGTATGGAACGGTGATATGCCGGATGGAACACCGAGAAAGCTTGCAGACGTATCCAAGCTGCATGCGCTTGGCTGGACGCATAAGGTAGAACTGGAAGAGGGCATCAAACTGGCATACGACTGGTTTAAGGAAAATGTGGATACAGCAAGAATGTAAGAAAAGCGAACATAGGATATAAAAATGATACTGTTTTTAATTTGTATAACAATCGTTCCGTTTTTACTTGGAAGCATTTTTTTAAGATTGAAAAAAGAAAGAGGAACAGAAGTCCTGGCAGAGGGGTATCTGCTGGGGCTTTTGTTCCTGTTTTTGCTTGCAGAAGTGGTAGCCTGCATTGTGATTAAGCTGGAGAAGAGCTTTTCTGATTACTGCCTGCTGCTTGCAGGCATGGTATCTGTCTGCCTGCTTTTTGCACTTTTGACTTCGGGAAGGTGGCTTTGGCGGGAGCTTATCAAAAATGAGGAAAAAAATGCAGACAAGGGGGAACGAAGTCAGAGCCAGCGTGACTGGCTTTGGAAAGCAGTGCTTTTGCTGCTTTTTGCGTTTTTCTTCATTGGTTATCTGCTTTATCTGCCGGATGCGGGTTCTGATACTATGATAGAAACTGTTTCTGTAACAGCAGCGACAGATACGGTTTTTGCCTATAATCCGATAACAGGACAGACACTCAGATATGGAATGTATCCACTTTATAAGCTGGCATCTCTTCCGCTTTTGTATGGTGCGTTTTATAGAATGGCACAGGGAACGGTATCGTCTTTTTTGTACTATACAGCTTCTTTTTGGGCGCTTCTGCTGGCAGGACTCATTCTGTGGCTTTGGGCGCAGCTTTTGTTTGGGGAGCAGAAAGAAAAGAAACGGCTTTTTCTTCTGTTTTCCCTGCTGTTCATTGCAGTCGGAGACGGAGAGGCGGATTCCTTTGCCTATCTGTTATTACATAGAGGCTATAGCGGGACTGTTTTTGCAGGGTTGTTTTTTCTGTTCGGCGGCTATATGCTCTGGCAGTGCCTTGCGCGCAAAGAGCGGTGGTATGGCGGCATTGGTATTTTGCTTAGCTTCATAGGAATCCTGGTTGCAAGACCGCTGTTTCTGCCGAAGCTTTTATTTCAGAACGGAGTAAATGACGGAAAATGGTGGGGACTTTTATTCCTGGCGGTTCTGGCGCTTTATCTGGCAAGGGAACGCACTCAGAAAAAATGGAAAAAGCAGGAGGCAGCCTTGCTTGGAACAGCGCTGCTTACAGGCCTTTTTGTCTGCAATCCTCTTGTTATGGTTTCGACGGCTTATGCCGCAACAGCATTGTGGAGCATTGGGGAGGAGTGGAAACGGGGCAGAAAGGTATTTGCAGGCTTTGTCATTTTGATTTGCATGACAGGAACAGTGCTTCCTTTTTCGGGAGCGTGTGAAAAAAGGTCGCAGGCTCTGGCAGCAGATTATGAAATACAGGATAAAATTTCTGCGCTTGCAGAAACCTATGAGGGAGAGGTAATGCTGCTTGCGCCTGAAACGGTTATGGAACAGGCGAGGATGCAGAATGCGCAGATAATACTTCCTTATGGAAAAAATCTCTGGCGGGAGGACTGTAACCGGGAAATTGCGGATGTTTATACAGAAGAAGAACTTCTTTTGTTTGAACAGATGAAGCTCGATTATCTGCAGCCGGATACTGCCGCAGCAATGGCAGATTCTGCAGGCTGTCGGATTTTGGCGCTGCGGGAAGCAATGAGTGAGGAATGCAGCAGAGCGCATGGATGGAAGGAAGTGGAGGGCACAGAGGGTTATGCTCTGTACTATCGTTAGATGAAACTTTCCAAATAGTGGGAAACGTGATAAAATAAACAGATAAAAGTCTTTTGATAAGAATATTGGGGGAAGACAAGGGATATGAAATTGCTGAGTGTTATTGTTCCCTGCTATAATGAGGAAGAGAACGTACCCTATTTCTATGAAGAGCTGATGAAGCAGGAGGAAGCGCTTCGTTTGCGGAATATAGAGCTTGAACTTATTTATGTAGATGATGGCTCATCGGATGGAACGGCAGCTGAGGTGAAAAAGCTGCATGAGAAGGATGGACGTGTCCATCTGGTTTCCTTTTCCAGAAATTTTGGGAAAGAGGCCGGGATTTATGCCGGTCTGAAAAAAGCCTCCGGTGATTACGCTGTACTGATGGATGCGGATTTGCAGGATCCACCTGCGCTGCTTCCTGAAATGCTGCATTATCTGGAGGAAGAAGGCTATGACTGTGTAGCGACGCGCCGTGTAACCAGAAAAGGAGAGCCGATGATCCGCTCCTTTTTTGCAAGGCGGTTTTATGGACTGATGAAGCGTATTTCCAAGACAGAAATAGTGGATGGCGCAAGGGACTATCGGCTGATGAAGCGGCAGGTGGTGAATGCGATCCTTTCCATGACGGAATATAATCGTTTTACCAAAGGCATTTTCGGCTGGGTAGGCTTTCGGACAAAATGGCTGGAGTATGAAAATATTGAGCGGAAAAAGGGTGAAACAAAGTGGAGCTTTTGGAAGCTTTTTCTGTATTCGCTGGATGGAATACTGGCATTCTCCACAATGCCGCTTGCCTTTGTTTCCGTAATTGGGCTGATATTCTGCCTGCTTGCTTTTATTTTGATTTTGTTTACAGTAATACGGACAGTGATTTTTGGCGACCCGACCTCGGGCTGGCCCTCGCTTGTGTGTATTATTTCCCTGATCAGCGGCGTACAGCTTCTGTGTCTTGGAATTGTGGGGCAATATCTGTCTAAAATGTATATGGAGGTCAAAAACAGACCAATTTATTTAGTAAAGGAAGAACTCTGATGCCGAAGGTGAGTATTGTGGTTCCGGTGTATAATGCAGCCCGCTTTCTGGAAGACACCATCCGCTCTGTACAGGCGCAGACGGAAAAGGACTGGGAGCTGCTTTTGGTGGATGACTGCTCTACGGATGAGAGCTGCGATGTGATTACACGCATTTCTGAGAGCGATTCCAGAGTAAGGCTGATTCGTCAGGCGCAAAATGCGGGTGCGGCTGCTGCGAGAAACAGAGGAATCTGCGAAGCGGCTGGAAAATATCTGGCGTATCTGGATGCAGACGATTTGTGGAAGCCGGAACGTTTGTCAAAGGAGCTTGCTTTTCTGGAAAAAGAGAAGGCTGCCTTTGTTTTCTGCGGCTATGAATTTGCAGATGAAAATGGGCACGGCACGGGTAAGGTCGTACGGGTGCCAAAAACCCTGACCTATCGTCAGGCGTTGAAAAATACAACGATTTTTACTTCGACAGTGCTGTTTGATATGACTGCTCTGTCAAAGGAACTGCTACAGATGCCTCTTGTTAAGAGTGAGGATACGGCAACGTGGTGGAAGATTCTGCGTGCAGGCTATCAGGCGCATGGGCTGGATGAAAATCTGGTACTGTACAGGCGGACGACGGGAACGCTTTCTTCAGATAAGCTGGAGGCGGTTCGCCGTATCTGGTTCCTTTACAGAAAGGTAGAAGGACTTTCGGCTTTGTACAGCATGTACAATTTTATCTTTTATGCAATCCGTGCTGTTCTGCGCAGAGTTTGAGGAGTTTAACAACAATGAGAAAACTGGAAACCTATAAAAGGCTGATTTTAATCGCCATGTCGTCTATCTGCATTGCATTGCAGGTAGGAACTTATGCACTGTTCTGGTATGGGTATTACAGTGAAAAAATGTACTTGAAATTTTATTTTAAAGGGCATCTGCTTATGCTGTTCGTATATGCAGTGCTTCTGTTCTTCTTTTCCCAGATGTATGGTGGGATGCGGATTGGGTATTTAAGGTCCGGGGAAGTCATGTTTTCACAGGTATTTGCGACAGTCTGCGTCAATATGATTACGTATTTGCAGATGTGCCTCATGGTCAGGGGATTTCTGGATGCGCGTCCGCTCCTTTATATGACGTTTGCAGAAGCGGGAATTATCATACTCTGGACACTGGGAAGCGCAGGAATCTATAGAAGGATTTATGCACCGAGGAATCTGCTCGTTGTGCATGGAGACCGGCCGGTGGAGGATATTCTGGAAAAATTTGGCTCCAGAAAGGACAAGTACCATGTTGGAAACAGTGTGCATATCAGCATTGGAATTGAGAAAATCTGTGAAGCGGCAGAAAAATATGATGCGGTAGTGCTCTGGGACATTCCTGCAGAAAAGCGGAACAAAATTTATAAATACTGCTTTGGACAGGGAATCCGTGTTTATATTATGCCAAAGATACCGGACATTCTGATTAAGGGAGCGGATCAGCTTCACTTATTCGACACGCCGATTCTGCTGACAAGAGAGTACGTGCTGAGCGTGGAACAGCGTATGGCAAAGCGGACGATTGATTTTATCTGCGCACTTTTACTGTGCGTCATCGCATCGCCGATTATGCTTCTGACAGCAGTTGCAATCAAGCTTTATGACAGAGGTCCGGTGCTGTATAAACAGATTCGCTGTACACGTGATATGCGGGAATTTTATATTTTGAAATTCAGGAGCATGCGGGTGGATGCCGAGAAGGACGGCGTTGCACGCCTTGCTTCCAAAAATGACAGCAGGATTACGCCGATTGGAAAGTTTATAAGAATGGTGCGGATTGATGAGCTGCCGCAGCTTTTGAATATTTTAAAGGGCGACATGACGTTTATAGGACCCAGACCGGAGCGCCCGGAGATTATTAAGCAGTATCTGGAGGAGATGCCGGAATTCGTTTACCGGACAAAGGTAAAGGCTGGGCTGGGCGGTTATGCGCAGGTATATGGAAAATACAATACAACGCCTTATGATAAATTAAAGCTTGATTTGTTTTATATTGAAAACTATTCTGTATGGCTGGATATTAAACTGATGCTGCTGACCTTGAAAATCCTTTTAAAGCCGGAGAGCACAGAGGGTATTGACAGCAGTCAGACAACTGCACTGAAAAAGTAAGAGGACATTATGACACAGAAGGAATGGATGAAGGAAGGCATTGATTTAAAGCTTATGGCGCTTCTATATTGCAGACATCTCTGGATTTCTATTGCAGGGATTCTGGTGGGAGCAATTTTGTCCGGCGGCTTATATTTTCTGGTGCATGTGGTATATGCACCTGCAAGACAATATCGTGCAGTCTCAAAGCTGTATCTGACCTTTGCAACAGGCGATGAGGGTGATGCTTATCAGTATTATAATGGCTATACGTGGAACGATTTAATCGGAACAGAACCGATTATGGATGAAATTCTGGAAGTGCTGGGAGAAGATGGCACATTTAAGGAAGAAGCCAGAAAAAGCATAACGGCTGATATATTATCAGATATCAGACTGCTGACCATTACGGTCAGCACAGGCGCTCCAGAGGAAACAGAGCGTCTTGTCCGCGCATCAGAGGAAGCACTTGTACGCTTTGGAGAGAAAATGCCGGAATTTGAAAAAATAGAGGTCATTGCACATGGGGAGCCTGAGCTTGTGATGGTAGAGGATGAAACTGTACGTGCAGTGATTGCCGGCGGAGTTATCGGATTCTTACTTACTTTGCTTGGAATGGCGTTTGCAGCAGTTCTGGATGACTCCATCTATGTGCCGTCTGATTTTGAAAAACGTTATGGCTATCCGGTATTAGGCGTACGTTTTTTTGGTGATGCAGTAGCAGGAAGGAAAGAACTTGAGGCGCATATAGCACGGGTGACAGCGGCATTTCAAAAGGTTGCATACGTGAATGTAGAGAATACGGCTGTGAGTCTGCCGGAAGAGATGGATGAGACCTCTGGCGTGATTTTGGAAATACCTTATGGCAGAGGAAATGGAAAACTGACAGAGCGTTTTATTGCGGAAGCAAGACTGTGCGGAGCGGAAATTCTGGGCGCAGTTATTACAGAGGCGGATAAGAGTCTTTATAAGGCATATTTTGCAGTATTTCCTGCGAAAAAGAGGAAAAAATCATGAAGCTGCAGCTTCTCATTTCTGCGGTAAATCAGAAGCCGCAGGAGCTTATCAAAAAAATGAATGTCCGTTCATTTGCAATTTTAATCAATCAGGGCGATAAGAATGGCTATGAGGAATTTGCGGTGGAAAATGGGCTGGTGCGTGCATATTCCTTTGCGGAAAAGGGCGTAGGGCTTAGCCGGAATAATGCACTTTTCCGGGCGGACTGCGACATTTCCCTGTTTGCTGATGAGGACATTATTTACTGTGATTCCTATGAGGATTTGGTTTTGCAGGAATTTGAGGCACACCCTGAAGCGGATATGCTGCTTTTTAATGTGGATGTATGTGAAAAGCGGAGAACCTATCATAACGAAAGCTTTGGCAGGGTGCATCTGTATAATTGCGGGCGGTATCCGGCGTACAGCTTTGCTCTGCGCACGGAGGTCATGCACAGGAAAAATGTGTGTTACTCGCTCTTGTTTGGCGGCGGAGCGCGTTACAGCAATGGTGAGGACAGCCTGTTCATACGGGACTGCATCAGGAGCGGGATGCGCGTGTATAAGACGCCTGTGACGATTGGCAGGGAGGAAGAGAGAGACTCTACATGGTTTTCCGGATACCATGAAAAATTCTTTTTTGACAGAGGCGTACTTTATGCGTTTTTATATGGCTGGCTGGCAGTACCTATGGCTTTGCAGTTTTTGCTGCGCCATAAAAACGTTATGTGCAGGGAAATTCCGGTAGGGCAGGCTTATGCGCTGATGCGTAAGGGGATTTTGGAGGCAGGAAGGTAAAGGGCTGCAGGAAGCTTATGGTACTTTATATCATTTTGACAATCGCAACAGTTTTGGCGGCGGCTTTTGTAAAGAAGCAGGAGAGCGTCATGCCGTCTGGTCAAATTTTTACAAGGCAGCAGGCGTGCAATTTTGTGTGCCTGCTGACAATATTTCTGCTGCTTTTTGGAGTGTCTGCCTGCCGGTACTATGTGGGAAATGACTACAGCCGATATGAGGAATTTTTTCATTTGATTCCGCTTGGGCAGGTGGTGCCTACAGAATTTGGCTTTAATGCAGTCGTTCTGGCAATGCAATTTTTGTTTGGCGCGGATACAAAGCTCACAATCTTTGCGCTTTTTTCTTTTGTTACAGTATTTTTTATGCTGAAGGCGGTTTACGACCAGAGTGAGGATTTTTTGTTTTCCTTTTTTCTGTTTATGACCCTCAGTTATTACTTTCAGAGCCTGAATACGGTCCGTTACTATTTTGCGTGGGCTGTTGCTGTATTTTCCATGAAATATGTATTAAAGGGTCAGTATGGGAAATTTATTTTGCTGATTCTTGCAACTGCAACGATACACAAATCGGTTTTGCTGGTGATTCCGGTGTATCTGCTGGCAAACCTGAAATGGAGACGATTGCAGCTCTTTTTGCTCTCACTCTTTGCGGCGAGTGGTCTTGTCTTTCCAAAGCTGTATTTGAAAATAATCATCAGGCTGTATCCAAGCTATCAGAATACGGCGTATCTTGATGGAGGAACGTCGTTAATTAATGTTATCAGAATTGCAGGCGTTCTGGTAATCTCGCTGTTGTATTATCGGACAGCTATCGCACAGGATAAGCAGAACCGGTTCTATTTTCATTTGAATTTGTTCGCGCTTCTTTTATATACCTGTGGCTCCTTCGTGCCGGAAATTTCGAGAGTGGGCTATTATATGACGGCGGGACATATCTTTTTGCTGCCATCGATTGTCCGGCAGATACCGGATGTGCGGCAGCGGCGTTTCTGGAAGGTGGTCATAGTTGCAGCGGCGGTTATTTATTTTGCAATATTCTTAGTGAAGGCGCAGGATCTTCTGGTACGGATTGTACCCTATCATACGTGGATTTTTCCGGGAGAGCTGGCTGGAAAGGTAGGATAATAGATGAAACAGATAAAATTCAGTATTATCGTGGTCTGTCTGAATGCAGGAGAAAAGCTGCACAAAACGATAGAGAGCGTGCTGCGGCAGAGCTATACCGGATTTGAAATCCTTGTAAAGGATGGAATGTCAACGGATGGCTCCATAGAAGCGCTTCCGCAGGAGGATGCAATAAGGGTCGTACGGCAGAAGGATAAGGGCATTTATGACGCCATGAATCAGGCGATTCTTCTGGCAGAGGGCGATTATCTGCTGTTTTTAAACTGCGGGGACTATCTGTATGATGAACGGGTATTAGAAAAGGTAAACGCATGGATTACGACGGATAGCGCATCGTCGGCAATTTATTATGGAAATATTTATAATCGTATTACCCATGCAGAGGTTTCCTCCAATCCTCATATCAATGCTTTTGCCTGCTATCGTAATGTTCCGTGTCATCAGGCCTGCTTTTATGCGCGGGAGTTAATGAGAAAGCGCCCTTATCAGATAAAATACCGTGTCCGCGCAGATTATGAACAGTTTCTTGGAAGCTACTTTAAAGAAGGGGTTCGCCCAGTTTTTATGCAGTTTACAGTAGCATCTTATGAGGGCGGAGGATTTTCGGAAACGAAAGAAAACAGAGAACGCTCAGCAAAAGAGCATGCAGAGATTACGGCGTGCTATTTTTCAAAGGGACAGCTTTTTTATTATCGGCTGCTTCTTGCGCTTACGCTGGCGCCTCTGCGGACAAAGCTTTCTGAAAATGAGCATTTTTCTGAATACTATAATGCACTGAAAAAGTGGATTTACAGGAGAAGGACATGAGGGTACTGTGGCTGTGTAATATCATGCTTCCGGTAATTGCCGACAGTCTTGGACTGCCTGCCAGCAACAAAGAGGGCTGGCTGTCGGGACTGGCAAAGTGGATTTGTAAGGAGTCTTTGGCAGAGCAAGAGGAAAGGGTAACACTTGGGGTCTGTTTCCCTGCGCAGAAGGCTTTGCAGGGAGAGGCGGCAGGCATTTCCTATTATGGGTTTGTAGAGGATACGATACATCCTGAACGGTATGATACGGCTCTGGAAGAGAGGCTTAAATATATTACAGAGGATTTTAAACCGGATATTGTACATTGCTTTGGAACGGAATATCCGCATACGCTGGCTATGACAAGGGCTTTTTCAAAGCCGCAGCGGACGCTGATAGGAATTCAGGGACTCTGCTTTGCGTATGCAGACGCATATATGGCAGATTTGCCGCAGCGTATCTGTAGGCGGACTCTGCTGCGGGATTTTTTAAAACGAGATAATCTGATTATGCAGCAGAAAAAATACCGCATGCGTGGTGAATATGAAAAAGAGGCGCTGAGGGGAGTCTGCCATGTAACCGGAAGAACAGATTGGGACCGCTATTTTACAGAGCTGATAAATCCGGCGGCAAGCTACCATTTTATGAATGAAACGCTGCGGGCTCCTTTTTATGGACCGAGGTGGTTGGGGGAAGCCTGTGAGCCCTACAGCATTTTTGTAAGTCAGGGAAATTATCCGATTAAGGGGCTTCATTATCTTTTGCAGGCGCTTCCAGAGGTGCTCTCAAAATATAAAGAGGCGCATGTATATGTAGCAGGGGATAAGATTACGGCGTATACTACGCTGAAGGAAAAGCTTAAGATTTCCAATTATGGAAAATATCTGCGGGAGCTGCTGCACCAAAACCAGCTTGAAGATAAGGTGACTTTTCTGGGCAGGCTGAATACGGAAGAGATGCTTGGGCAGTATTTAAAAAGCCAGGTATTCCTTTCTCCGTCGGCGATTGAAAATTCTCCCAATTCTGTAGGAGAGGCGATGCTGCTTGGCATGCCGGTGATAAGCTCCGATGTGGGCGGCGTCCATAATATGCTGAAAAATGAAGAAGAAGGGCTGCTTTATAAGGCAGATGATATTCATGCGCTTGCAGAGTGTATATGCAGAGTATTTTCCCCGCAGGGATACCTTAAAGCAGTAAAAATGGGAGAGCGTGCAAGAGCGCATGCGCTTGAAACACACGATGGTGAGAAAAACAGCAGGCGCTTGTTGGAGATTTACCATGAAATTAACCTTTGTATCTAATTATATCAATCATCATCAGATTCCTGTATCTACGGTTCTATATGAAAGGCTTGGTTCACAGTACCATTTCATACAGACAGAAAGGATGGCGCAGGAGCGGATTGCCATGGGCTGGGGTGCGCAGCTTTCCGCGCTGCCCTATGTGAAATGTTGGTATGAGGAGCCGGAGCTTTGCAGAAGGCTTGTTATGGAAAGCGATATTGTCATTTTTGGAGGCGTAGAGGATGAGAGCTATATTCAGGAAAGGCTTCTGTCGGGAAAACCAGTAATCCGTTACAGTGAGAGGCTTTACCGTGAGGGACAGTGGAAGGCCGTCTCTCCCAGAGGACTTTTAAAGAAGTATCACGACCATACCAGATACCGGAATCAGGAGGTTTATCTGCTGTGCTCCGGCGCTTATGTAGCCTCGGATTTTCATATTGTGCACGCATATCCGGAAAAGATGTATAAGTGGGGATATTTTACGGAAGAAAAGAGCTATGAGCCGCCACAGCTTTTTGCACAGAAGACGGCGGAGGGGGAACCGGTGCGTATCCTGTTTGCCGGACGTTTCCTGCCGCTGAAGCATCCTGAGTATGCGCTGCTTTTGGCGCAGCGTCTGAGAGAGATGGAGATTCCCTTTCATCTGCTGATGGCAGGCGGAGGAGAGCTGGAGGATGCGCTGAAAGCGCAGTGCAGAGAGCTTATGCTGGATTCGCAGGTAACGTTTGCCGGGTATCAAAAGCCGGAGCGGATTCGTTCTTATATGGAAATGGCGGATATTTTTCTGATGACGAGCAATTATCTGGAAGGCTGGGGAGCTGTTATCAATGAAGCAATGAACAGCGGCTGTGCTGTGATTGCGGATGCCAAGATTGGCGCAGTTCCATTTCTGCTCCGACATGAAGAAAACGGCATGGTTTACAGGGATGGGGATTTGGAGGAATTTTTGCAGTACGGTGTAGCGCTGGCGCAGGATAGACAGTTTAGAAGGAAGCTTGGAAAAAATGCTTACGATACGATTATAAGCCTGTGGAATCCCAGACATGCGGCGGAAAGCCTGCTTACATTTGCACAGGGGCTTTTGGAGGGAAAAAGGATTTTGCAGCCGGAGGGACCGCTCAGTCCGGCGCTTGTCATTTCTCCACGAAAAGGGTATGCTTATACGAGGAGAGAAAGAGCATGAAGGAACGGATATATGTCTGCCATACATTTTATAACGTGTATGTGACAATTCTGAAGGAATTTCAGATGCCTGCAGAGCAGCAGGGGAAAGCGGAGATTGCCTTAAGTACAATTTCTACAGATTTTACAGGCCTGAAGGAACGATTGGAGGAAAGCGGGCTGTTTGCCAGGGTCTGGATATTGGATGAAAAAAAGGATACTTTCTTTCCGGAGCTTGCAAAATATAAGGAAAGCAGCGGCAATCTGCTGCGGCATTTTTACAATAGAATTCTTTACACAAAAAAGTTTCCGCGTCTGTTGGAAAGCTATATTTTAATTGATTTTTCTCAATACCGCGAAGTCAACGTTTATTGTGACAGCGATCCTATCGGTTATTATCTGAACTATAAGCACATATATTATCATGCGCTTGAGGATGGACTGGATACCCTGAAATATCAGGACAGCGCTTTTTATGATAATCAGGGACATTTTAAGCTGAAAGCGTATTTGGCAAAGCTGAACCTGATTTTTATTCAGAATGGCTTCAGCAAATACTGTATGGATATGGAGGTCAATGACTTTTCATGCCTTCGGCGGACGATGCCAAATTATATAGAAGCACCCAGACGGCTGCTTGAACAGGGACTTTCCAGTGAGCAGAAAAAAATGCTTCTTCGCATTTTTATAGCGGATGCAGACGCTTTGTTTCAAAAGCTTAAGGAAGAGGCGGAAAACGGCTGCGTTCTGTTCCTGACACAGCCGCATCCTCAGGATGAGGCTGCAAGGAAGCAGGTCTGCCTTGACATTATAAAGGATTACTGTCAGGGAGCGCATGTCGTAATCAAACCGCACCCGAGAGATTTGATCGATTATGAGGCGCTCTGCCCGGACTGCACAGTGCTGAAGGGAAAGTTCCCTGTAGAGATTTTAAACTTTGCAGAAGGAATCCATTTTAAGAAGATTATTTCTATTATTACGACGGCGTTAGATACCCTTACGTTTGCAGATGAAAAAATCAATCTTGGCGAGAGCTTTTGGGACAAGTACGAGGATCCGTCGAAGCATAACTGGAGAACGGTATAATGAAAATTCTGAAAAAGCTGAATGTAATCATGAATAAAAAGCAGAAGCGCACAATGGGGCTGCTTCTGGTAATGATGGTGTTTGGGGCATTTCTGGAAACAGCCAGCATTTCTTTGATTATTCCTGTTATGACGCTTGTTTTAAGCCCGGGCGCGGTAACGGAAAATAAATGGATGGCGGCAGTTTACAATGCGCTGCACATGCAGAGCGCGAGACAGTTTACCGTATTTGTCATGGCGTCGATGGTGCTTGCGTTTGTGCTGAAAAATCTGTTTTTGTTTTTGCAGCAGAAGATGATGTACCGTTTTGTATATAAGAATCAGTTTGAAACGCAGGAAAAGATGCTTCGCAGCTTTGTAAAGCGGGATTATGAATTTTATCTCAATATAGAGACATCGACGATTCAGAGAATCATTGCTGCGGATGTTGTCAACGCATACCTGCTTATTCTGTCGCTCTTACAGATTGTGTCCGAATGTATCGTATTTTTCATGCTTGCGGTAGCGCTTTTGATGGTGGATTTCAAAATGACGCTGGTTATCGCAGGTCTTCTGGTGGTAACCCTCGTTGTCATCAAGGAGGTTATCAAGCCGATTATGCACCGTACCGGAAAGGAAAATCAGGATTATGCCAGCCTGATTTATCAGTGGCTTTCCCAGACGGTTGGTGGAATGAAGGAAATCAAAATTATCGGCAGGGAAAATTATTTTATCAGAGAGTATTCCGAGCGAGGAAAGCATTATGTGGCGGCGATGGAGCGTCTGAATCTTTTCAGCAATGCGCCGAAGCTGTTGATCGAAACAGTCTGCATCGCGGGAATGGTAGCCTATATGCTGGTCATTGTCATGGCTGGAAAGGATTTGACGGAAATGATGCCGGCGCTGTCTGCTTTTGCAATGGCGGCGGTGCGGCTCATGCCTTCTGCGAGCCGGATTAACAACCAGCTTACCCAGCTTGCCTATTATGAGCCATTCTTTATGAATGTCAGCGATAATCTGCTGGAGGAAACCAGCGAGCAGAACATAGATATGTCCTATGCGCAGGAGGTGCCAAAGCTTCCAGTACAGAAGGAAATTACGCTCTGCGATATTACCTATGCATATCCAAATACGGAAAGGCTGATTTTCGACCATGCACAGATGACAATTCCGGTTGGCAGCTCTGTGGGTATTGTGGGCGGCTCCGGCTCTGGCAAGACGACCATCGTAGATATTCTGCTGGGACTTTTGAAGATACGGGAGGGCAGAATCTGTGCAGATGGAACGGATATTATGCAGCATTACCGTGGATGGCTGAAAAATGTGGGCTATATACCGCAGATGATTTTCCTGCTGGATGATGATATTCGGAGGAATGTGGCATTTGGTATCCCGGAGGAAGAGATTGATGAAGAAAAGCTCTGGTATGCACTGAAGGAGGCGCAGCTGGATGAATTTATAAAGACTCTGCCGGAAGGAATTCATACGGGAATTGGCGAAAGAGGTATACGGCTTTCCGGCGGACAGCGCCAGCGGATCGGAATAGCGAGGGCGCTTTATAATGACCCCGAGGTATTGATCCTGGATGAAGCGACATCAGCGCTTGACAATGACACTGAGGCGGCGATTATGGAGTCAATTAACCGGTTTCAGGGGAAAAAGACGCTGGTTATCATTGCTCATAGATTACAGACGATTGAAAAGTGCGATATGGTATATCGTGTAGAAGATGGGAAAATCCGTAGGGAACGGTAGGAAAATCGTATGAAGCTGAGTATCATCGTGCCTTTTTATAATATGGCGGCGGATGGGAAATTAAATTACTGCATGGATTCTCTGCTGGGACAGACAATCGGGGAGGGAAGAAGCGCTGCGGAGCGGGCTGCGGGAGAAATCTGGACGTATGAAATTCTGGCGGTGGATGACTGCTCCACAGATGATACCTTCATTCTGCTGACTGCTTATGCAGAAAAATACCCCGGAAGGGTGCGGGCGCTTAAAACGCCATATAATAAGAAACAGGGCGGAGCAAGAAATCTTGGAATAGACTGTGCGCGCGGAGAATGGATTGGCTTTATGGATGGGGACGACTGGGCGGCGCCGGATATGTATGAAAAGCTTTTGCGCAAAGCAAAGGAAACCGGTGCAGATGTAGTGGGCTGCGATCTGCATCAGACGAATGAGCACAGCGACTGCATAGGAAAGATTGTCAATGCCAATACAATGGATCAGACAGGAGTCCTAAATGAGGAAAAATATAAAAAGCTGGTTTTAAATCCCTGTAGTATGGTAATCAAGATTTACCAGAGAAGTGTGATTGACGAGTATGGACTTCGCTTTCCCGAGGGTATTTTTTATGAGGATAACTGTGCAGGTCCTATCTGGATGCTTCATTTCAGGCATTTTGAAAAGGTACAGGAGCCGCTTTATTATTATTATCAGGATCCTGTTTCGACAACGCATTTTATCAGTGAAAAAAAATGCGAGGACAGGATGAAGGCGGGTGAACTGCTGCTTGCGCAGTGCAGGCAGTACGGATTTTTTGAGAAGTACCAAAAAGAACTGGAATTTGCATTTTCGAAGCTGTATTATGTGAATACCCTGTTTACGTATGTAATTGGCGTTGCACATACGAGACCTGCATTTCTGAGAAAATTAAAACGCGGAATCCTGCGGGAGTTTCCAGACTTTCAGGAAAATCCGTATTTTATACAGGAATATGACAGGGAGCAGAAAAAGCTCATCCGGCTGCATTTAAGATCGAGTGTGCTTTTCCTTTTGTATTATAAGGCGCTGACAATGTATAGGAAGCTTGGAAGGCGGTAAAAGTAGCTGTAATAGATTTGCTAATTCCATCGTATTGTGATAGAATCAAAGCGATTATGGAATATGAAATTGGAGGATGACCAATGTTAAATGATAAAACGATACTGATTACCGGAGGAACGGGCTCTTTCGGAAAATGCTTTACCAAATATGTGCTGACACATTACAATCCTAAAAAAGTCATCATATATTCCAGAGATGAATTTAAACAGTTTATTATGCAAAATGAGTTTAAGGAGCTGAATCGTGACAACAAGCTTCGCTTTTTTATCGGCGATGTGCGTGACAAGGCAAGGATGCAGCGCGCTTTTGAGGGCGTGGATTATGTGATTCATGCGGCAGCGTTAAAGCAGGTGCCTGCCTGTGAATACAACCCTGACGAGGCGATTAAAACCAATATTCATGGCGCGCAGAATGTAATTGATGCGGCGCTTGATTCCGGCAGTGTAAAAAAGGTTGTCGCACTTTCAACGGACAAGGCGGTTAATCCGGTAAATTTATATGGCGGCACAAAGCTGGTATCTGACAAGCTGTTTATTGCGGCAAACGCTTATGCGGGCGCAAAGGATATCTGCTTCTCAATCGTAAGATATGGCAATGTAGCGGGCAGCAGAGGCTCAGTTATTCCGTTTTTCCATAATATTTTGAAAAATGGCGGAAAGGAGCTGCCGATTACCGACTACCGTATGACGAGGTTCTGGATTAGCCTGACGCAGGGTGTTGAGCTTGTAATTAAGGCGCTTGAGGAGGCGAAGGGCGGAGAGACTTTCATTTCCAAAATTCCTTCCTTCAAGATTACTGATCTGGCGCAGGCAATGCTGCCGGGCTGTGAGATGCCGGAGGTCGGTATCCGGGAGGGCGAAAAGCTGCACGAAATCATGGTTACGGTAGAGGATTCCATGACAACCTATGAATATGACAAGCACTTTATCGTATATCCGCAGATGGTATGGAGCAAAAGCAGGATTCCGCAGCCGACAGGAAAGAAGGTGCCGGAGGGCTTCTCTTACAGCTCAGGCAATAATTCACAGTGGCTTACGGTTCCAGAGATACAGGAGCTGTTAAAGACAGTGGATTTGGAAAAATAAGTTTTCAAAACAGGATAGTTGACAGATATGGTACGCGGTTGCGGGAGAAAATCCTGTTTCCGCGTATGTGTGATTTACTGAGAAAATACAATCTGAAGGCAAAGGAGTAAAAAAGATGGAAAAACCAGCAATCGAGGGCGGAACGCCCGTCCGGGATACGAAACTTTTTTATGGACATCAATATATTGACGACGCAGATATTGAAGCGGTGACAAAAGTGCTGCGGAGCGATTTTTTGACCTGTGGACCAGAAATTACGAAGCTTGAGGAAAAGCTGTGCGCTCTTACGGGTGCAAAGCATGCAGTTTTAGTCAGCAATGGAACTGCCGCCCTGCATGCGGCTTGCTATGCTGCACAGGTTGGTCCAGGCGATGAGGTCATTACCACACCGATTACCTTTGCCGCATCGGCAAACTGCGCTCTGTATTGCGGAGCAAAGCCCGTATTTGCAGATATCAATGAAAAAACCTACAATATTGACCCAAAGAGTGTGCGGGAAAAGATTACGCCGGCGACCAGAGCAGTAGTTGCAGTAGACTTTACGGGACAGGCAGCAGAGCTTTCTGAGCTTAGAGAAATCTGTGAGGAAAATGGACTGATTTTAATTGAAGATGCTGCGCACTCAATAGGAACACGTTATCAGGGGAAAGAGGTAGGCTCTATCGCTGATATAACGACCTTCAGTTTCCACCCGGTTAAGACGGTAACCGGAGGAGAAGGCGGTGCTGTGCTGACAAATGACGATGCGCTGTACACCAGAATAAAGCTTTTCCATACACATGGCATTACGAGAGAGGAAGCCCTTTTAGAGCATCCTTCGCATGGCGGCTGGTATTATGAACAGGTGGCGCTTGGCATGAACTTCCGTATGACGGATATGCAGGCGGCGCTGATCAGCAGCCAGCTTGATAAGCTGAAAGCCTTTCAGAAGCGTCGTAAGGAAATCGTAGCAAGGTATAATGAAGCCTTTGGCGAGGTGCCGGAGCTTTTTGTACAGGAGGAAATACCGGAATCCGATACGACAAGACATCTGTATATCCTCCGTTTAAAGCCGGAACGGCTGCAGATTGGAAGAAAAGAATTCTTTGAAGCAATGGCGGCGGAAAATATCTGCTGCAACGTGCATTATATTCCGGTTTACTGGCACCCATATTATGAGAGACTTGGATATAAAAGGGGACTTTGTCCAAAGGCAGAAAAGCTGTATGAGGAAATTATGAGCCTTCCGCTGTATTACAGCCTGACGGATAAGGATGTCGAGGATGTGATTTGTGCAGTCAAGAAGCTGTGCGCTTATTACCGGAAAGGGTGAAATGCTATGGACAGAAAAAGAATCGCAGTAATTACCGCGCGGGGCGGCAGCAAGCGGATTCCCAAAAAGAATATCAAGGAATTCTGCGGGAAACCGATTTTGATATATTCCATAGAAGCGGCGCTTGACGCAGGAATTTTTGACGAAATCATGGTATCGACAGACAGTGAGGAAATCGCCCGGATTGCAAAGGAAGCGGGCGCGGCAGTGCCGTTTCTCAGAAGTGAGGAGACCGCTGGAGACTTTGCAACGACTGCGGATGTATTGCTTGAGGTTCTGGATGCCTATGAAAAGAGAGGGCAGCATTATGATACCTTATGCTGTATTTATCCGACGGCGCCCTTTGTAACGGGTGAAAAGCTGCGCCTTGCCACTATGCTTTTAGAGGAAAAGGGCGTGGACAGTGTTGTCCCGGTGGTAAGATATTCTTTTCCGCCGCAGCGCGCATTTGTGATTCGAAATGGACTGACGGTCATGAAATATCCGGAGCATGCCAGAAGCAGGTCACAGGATCTGGAGCCGTATTTTCATGACTGCGGACAGTTTTACTGTATGGATACAGAGCGGTTTATGAAAAAGAAGCAGATTTTTACAGACTGTACGCTTTCCATTGAAATGCCGGAAACGCAGGTACAGGATATTGATAATGAAACGGATTGGGAATTGGCAGAGCTAAAATACAAACGGATGGAGAAATAAAATGGGAACGATTACAATTCGCGGAAGAAGGATTGGCAGGGGCGAGCCTGCATATATCATAGCGGAGATGTCTGCAAACCATGCGGGAAGCATACAGCATGCAAAGGAGATTATCCATGCAGCGAAGGAAGCAGGAGCGGACTGTGTCAAGATTCAGACCTATACGGCAGATACGATGACAATAGACTGCGACAACCGCTATTTTCAGATTACGGATGGAACCTGGAAGGGGGAAAATCTGTATCAGCTCTATCAGAAGGCATATACTCCCTGGGAATGGCAGGCGCAGTTGAAGGAGGAGGCTGAAAAAATCGGAATTGATTTTTTCTCTACGCCATTTGATAAAACCTCTGTAGATTTTCTGGAAAGCATTGGAATGGAGTTTTATAAGATTGCCTCCTTTGAACTGGTAGATATTCCGTTGATTCGATATACGGCTTCCAAAGGGAAACCTATTATTATGTCAACGGGAATGGGAACCTTAGAGGAAATTGAAGAGGCGGTAAATGCTGTACGGGAGGCAGGAAATTCCAATCTTGCACTGCTTCGGTGTGCAAGCGCCTATCCGGCAGTTTCGGATAACATGAATCTGGCGGCAATGCAGGCAATGCAGGAGCGCTTTGATGTCCCAGTTGGCCTGTCGGATCATTCGATGGGCTCCATCGGTGCAGTAACGGCGGTTGCAATGGGGGGAAGCATCATTGAAAAGCATTTTTGTCTGGACCGGAAGATAAAGAATCCGGATTCTTCATTTTCCATGGAGCCTGCGGAATTTGCGGCGATGGTACAGGATGTGCGGACTGCAGAGCGGGCAATAGGAAAAGCTGAGTTTGGAGCGACGGATTCAGAAAAGGGAAATCTTGCGTTCCGCCGTTCTATTTTTGTAGTCAGGGATATTGCTGCAGGAGAGGTGCTGACACCCGAAAATATACGGATAATCCGTCCGAGTGACGGTCTGGCTCCGAAATATTATGATGCTGTGATAGGCAGATGTGCAGCTATGGAGCTGAAGCGTGGAACCCCTCTACAGATGGAGATGATTAAGTGAAGGAACAAAATACAGAATCAGTAATTTCCCTAAGACGGGCAGTAAGTGCGGACGATAAGCTGCTGTTTGCATGGGCAAATGACATAGATGTCAGAAAAAATGCGTTTGAGCAGCATGAAATCAGCTGGGAAGAGCATACACAGTGGTTTCGAAGAAAGCTTTCAGATAAGGATTGCTATATTTATATTGCAAGTGTAAATGACAGACCGGTTGGACAGATACGGCTGGATATAGAGGATAACAGGGCGCTGATAGATTATTCCGTTGACGCTGTGAGCAGAGGAAGGGGCTATGGCAGTAAAATGCTTGCGCAGGCGCTTGCGCTGCCGGGACTTCCGATTGACTTCTTTCTGGCCTGTGTGAAGGATGGCAATATAGCTTCTGCTAAAGCATTTGAAAAATGCGGATTTCAGAAAAGCGCCCAGAAGCAGGGCTATGCGGAGTTTACAAAGCACTATGAGGCAGGAGGGCGTGAAAGAATCCTGATTTGTACGCAAAAATCCTTTCATGCGCAAAATGCTGAAAAACTGAGAGAACGGTATCTGGACAAATATGACATAAGTGTCATAACAAAAAAGGAAGAATTAACGAGGGAAGCGCTTGATGCTTTGAAGCCGAAGTATGTTTTCTTTCCGCACTGGTCATACATCATTCCTGAGCATATTTTTTCTGTTTATCCCTGCGTTGTATTTCACATGACGGATCTGCCCTTTGGGCGGGGTGGAAGCCCTCTGCAGAATCTGATTGTCAGAGGCTTTACACATACAAAGCTTTCTGCGCTCCGGGTGGAGAAGGGACTGGATACGGGAGATATTTATTTAAAGGAAGAACTGGAGCTTTCGGGAACTGCGGATGAGATTTTAAAAAGATGCTCAGAAATCATTTTTGAAAAAATGATACCGTATATTCTGGAGAAAAATCCAGTGCCCGTTCCGCAGCAGGGGGAGGCGGTCGTTTTTAAGCGCAGGAAGCCGGAGGATGGAAGGTTGCTTCCGGAGATGGAGGATGAAACAATTTATGACTATATCCGAATGCTGGACGGGGAAGGCTATCCAAGAGCATTTTTGGAGTTTGGGAATCACAGGCTTTGCTTTGAAGATGCGCAGTATGAGAATGGAAAACTGACAGCAAAGGTTATTTTTGAAGTGGGTGGAGAGTCTTAAGCCCTCAGAAAAAGGAGAAAAAATATGAAGATACTGATTGTGGCAGCACATCCGGATGATGAACTCTTAGGTGTCGGCGGTACGATTGCAAGGCATGTTGAGAATGGCGATACTGTGGATGCACTGATTCTTGGAGAGGGACAGACTTCAAGATTTGCACATAGAGAGGATGCAGGAGAACAGATTCTTGAACAGCTGCATGGCAATACGCAGAAGGCTGCAAAGGTACTCGGCATCCGCAGGGTATATTTTGAAAATTTTGCCGACAACCGGTTTGATGGCGTAGAGCTTCTTACGATTGTCAAGGCGATTGAGGACAAAATAAAGGAACTGTCGCCGGATATTATTTATACCCATCATGGCGGGGACTTAAATGTAGACCACCAGAAAACATACCAGGCTGTTTTGACGGCAACCAGACCGATGCAGGGACAGTGTGTGAAGGAAATCTATGCGTTTGAAACGGTTTCCTCAACAGAATGGAATTTTGCTTATGGTGACGCACAGTTTTCACCCAATGTGTTTGTAAAATTGACAGATGAGCAGTTTGCCAAAAAGCTGAAGGCTATGCAGGAATATGAAACGGAGCTTTGCGAGTATCCGCATCCCCGTTCTCTGCGGATGCTGGAAGCTGTTGCCCTGCGCTGGGGCGGTGTTGTGGGCGGACACTTTGTAGAAGCCTTTGAACTGGTGCGCTCTGTAAAGGAATAGGTGATGACATGCGTGTCATAATTCGGGCGGATGGAAATAAAACTGTCGCCATGGGGCATATTATGCGCTGCCTTTCTATTGCGGATGCACTGCGCATGCTGGGAATACAGGTGTGCTTTGTTACAGCGGGAGAAGAAACAAAGGAGCTTCTTGGGGCACGCGGATATGAAAATAAGGAGCTGGGTACAGCCTTTGACCGGATGGAAGAGGAACTGCCCGCTTTGGAAGCGGTTTTAAGAGAGCAAAAGCCGGATATGATTCTGGTTGACAGCTATTATATAACGCCGGCTTATATGAAAAGGCTTGGCGCATTTGCGCGGATGGCCTATCTGGATGATATGGGGCTTGTGGCGTATCCGGTCGATCTTTTAATCAATTATAATATTTATGGCGAGGCGTCCGTATATGCAGAGCTGTACAGGGAGGCAGGAGAAAAGCTGCCGGAGCTTTTACTGGGCTGCGATTTTGCACCGCTGCGCAGAGAATTTCTGCAAAGAAAAGCTGTCAGAGGGTATGAGAAGGCAAAAAATGTACTGATTACGACCGGCGGCGGCGACCTTTTTGGAGCAGGCTATGCGCTTTGTGAGAGGCTTGCAGAGCAGATAGCAGCAGGATTTCACAAAGGAGTCTCCTATCATGTAGTGGTCGGACCATTTTCGGAGCAGAAGAAAGCCCTTCTTGCCCTTGCAGAACAGTATCCTGCGTTTGTTCTGCATGAAAATGTGACACAAATGTCAGAACTTATGCAGAAATGCGATGTGGCAGTAAGTGCAGCAGGAAGCACGATGTATGAGCTCTGCTGTATGGGACTGCCGACAGTATGCTTTTATTTTGCGGAAAATCAGCGCCGCATGGCGGAGTGCTTTGCAAAAAGGACAGAGATTTGGAATGCTGGAAATTTTGCAAAGGAAAAGGATGTGGTGCTTACCAGACTTCTGGAGAGGCTTTTGGAGCTGGAGACGAATGAAACGCTGCGAAATCGTATTGGGACGCAGGCGGCGCAGCTTGTGGATGGAAAGGGCGCAGCGCGGCTTGCAGAGAGGATGGAAGCTTGGCTGAAGGGAAATCCTGCATGAAAAAAAGAGAAGCAAATTTTGAACTACTGCGGATTATCGCAATGCTTATGATTATTACGCTGCATTATCTGGATAAGGGCGGAATTCTGCCAGAGCCTGTAGAGAGCTTTACAGCGGCAGGTCTTACAGCGTGGGGGCTGGAGGCACTCTGTGTTCCGGCAGTTAATCTTTATGTTTTGCTGAGTGCATACTTTCTGGCAGAGCAGGAGTACCGTCCGGGACGTGTATGCAGACTGTGGGGAACGGTGCTTTTTTATTCACTTGGTTTGTTTTTTGCAGCTGTTTTAACGGGAATTGTGCCGGTAAATACTTTGGATATTTATCAGGCAATGAATTACTGCTTTCCGGTCATAGAGGAGCATTACTGGTTTGTAACGGCATATCTGCTTATGTACCTGTTTGCACCGCTTATGAATCAGGGGCTTAAGCAGCTTTCTGTGAAAACCTACAGACAGGCACTCTTTTTGCTGCTGTTGGTGCTTTCTGTCAGCGCGAGTCTGCTTCCGGTGCAGCTTCCGACGGATAGAATGGGCTATGATGCGTTATGGTTTTTGTGCCTGTACCTGATTGGCGCCTATCTGCGTTATCATGGATGCGGACTGCTCTCCAGGGGGCTTTGCCTTGCAGGCTATGCAGTATCCTGTATACTGATTTTTTCCAGTCTGCTTTTTGTACATTTTATGTATGACAAAACAGGACGGTTTGCAGAATTTATCAATAGACAATATCATTACAACAGCATCCTCTGCGTGTCTGCGGCGGTATTTTTGCTGCTTTTCTTTCAAAAGCTGCATATTGGGGGTCAAAGGGCTTCTGCTGTAATATGCCGCGTGGCATCGACATCCTTTGGCGTGTACCTGCTGCATGAACACCTGACGCTGCGCTATCTGTGGCCACAGCTTCTTGGCACGGAGCGTTTTGCAGATACGCTGCTTTTTTTGCCGCACTGGATTGTCAGCATCCTTTTGGTCTATACTGTTGGTATGCTGGTTGATTTTGGAAGGCAGTATTTGTTTAGAGGAAAGTGGTTCCATGACAAAAAAGAGTGATATTCTAAAACGTTATATCTGCCCATTGCTCTTGCTGCTGCTTCCGCTTCGGCATATAGCACAGGGAATTGACATCAGCGACACGGGATATAATCTCGCCTGCTTTGTCTGGTTTGGAAGGGCTGATGGCATGTGGGTATATGTTACCTATCTGGCTAATATGGTAGGGCATCTTTTCACGCTTCTGCCATTTGGCGATACCATGCTTGGCATGAATCTTTATTGTTCCCTTGTGGTCAGCATAACCGCTTTACTTGCATGGTATTTTCTGCAAAGCAAGCTGCCCTTTTGGGTTCTTTTTGCAGGAGAGGTATTGGCAATTCTGCTTTGCTGGTGCCCACAGGTTATCTTGTATAATTATCTGACTTATCTCGGTCTGCTTTTAGGGACGATATTTCTTTATAAGGGAATCTGCACGCAGAAAAAGGGCTGGTTAGTCATTGCGGGACTGGTGCTTGGACTTGGCGTAGGCGTTCGGTTTTCTAATCTGACACATACCGCACTCATAACGGCGCTCTGGTACGATGGATTTTTGCAGAAAAGGCGCTTTCGGCAGGTGCTTTTGGATACGCTGTGGTGCGTCTGCGGCTATGTGGCGGGAGCTTTGGTCTTTCTTTTGATGATTCAGATGCAGTATGGGCTGGACGGATATTTTACCATGCTGTTTGGGCTTCAGACGATGTCAAGCAAAGCAAGCGGTTATTCGGCAGTGGAAATGCTGACGGGCGCTTTTGTGGATTATATTGGCAGCATGAAATGGGGCGCGCTGTTCCTCTTATATCTGGGCGCAGGACTGCTTCTTTTTACTATCAAAAAGGGAAGCCTTGAATGGGTGAAAAGAGTGGTATTCGTGGCAGGCTTTTGTATCCTGCTTCGTCTGGTGTATGGACGCGGGATGTTTGGCTTTGATTATAATACGTATTTTTCCATTTTCTGGTGGGTAAGTCTTTTTAATCTGACAGCGCTGTTTTGCAGTCTGTTTGTGCTTTGGCATAAAAGCGCGGGTATGATGGAAAAGCGGCTTGCCATACTTGTGTTGGTTACGATATTGATTCTGCCGCTTGGCAGCAACAACCGTTCTTATCCGGTTATCAATAATCTGTTTCTGATTGCTCCGGTTACCCTTTTCTTTTTGTACCGCTTCCTGCCAAGAAGGTTTCCGGTACAGGCGCTTACGATAGGCTGTCTGCTCGTATTTTTTGTGCAGAGCGCAGGGTTTGGAATGACTTTTGTATTCCGTGATGGCAGTTATGCAGAAAAAAGGGATACAAAAATAGAAAATAATGGTATACTAAGAGGAATGTACACGACGAGAGCAGGTGCAGAGAGCCTCGAAGAAGTCATTGCATTCTGGGAGCAGAGAAACTATGGTGAAACGCCGGTAATTCTTTATGGGGATATACCGGGACTTTCGTATATTCTGCATGCACCATCTGCGATTACCAGTACCTGGGCAAATCTGGAATCCTACAATATGACCTTCTGGAACAGAGATTTTGCGGCAGTTGAGAAAGAAATGGACAGAGTGCGGCCGGTTGTCATAATAGGACAGAGTTATGTGCCGACCGATGAAAAGGGAGAGCTTTTGCAGGCATTTTTGGAGAAATATAATTATCAGACAGCCTTTGAAAATGAGCGCGTCAGAATTTATCATTGACGTGCGGATAAGGAGGAATACTAAAATGATCGTATTTAACATACCGCCCTATACGGGAAAGGAACTGGACTACATCAGTCAGGCAGTGGAAAACCATAAAATCTGTGGAGACGGAGAATTTACCAAAAGGTGCGATAAATGGATTGAAGAACGCACCGGCACAGGAAAAAGTCTCCTTACAACCTCCTGTACCCATGCGACGGAGCTGGCGGCATTGCTGGCGGAGGTAGGCGAAGGGGATGAAATTATTATGCCTGCCTATACCTTTGTTTCAACAGCAGACGCTTTTGTGCTGCGCGGCGCAACGCCTGTTTTTGTTGACATCCGTCCGGATACCATGAATATTGATGAAAAGCTGATTGAGGCTGCAATTACTGAAAAAACAAAGGCAATTGTGCCGGTGCATTATGCAGGCGTGGCATGTGAAATGGATACGATAATGGAAATCGCAAAGCGGCATCATTTATTGGTAATTGAAGATGCTGCACAGGGAATCATGTCAACCTATAAGGGAAAGGCGCTTGGCGCAATCGGAGATTTTGGCGCTTACAGCTTCCATGAAACCAAAAATTACAGCATGGGAGAGGGCGGCGCACTTTTGATTCGTGACCAGAAATATGTGGAGGATGCAGAAATCTTCCGCGAAAAGGGAACGAACCGCAGTAAATTTTTCAGAGGACAGATAGATAAGTATACTTGGGTGAACTATGGTTCCTCATACCTTCCGAGCGATATGAACGCAGCTTATCTGTGGGCACAGCTTGAAATGGCGGAGGAAATCAACGAGCATAGGCTTGCTTTATGGAATCAGTATTATGAGGAGCTTGCGCCTCTGCAGGAGAGGGGACTTCTGATGCTTCCGACTGTTCCAAAAGGGTGTGTGCATAATGCGCACATGTTTTACATCAAGGCAAAGGACCTTGAAGAGCGTACTGCGCTGATTTCGTTCCTGAAGGAAAACGGAATACTGGCAGTCTTTCATTATATTCCGCTGCACACAGCACCTGCAGGCGTAAGGTTTGGCAGATTTCATGGCGAGGATGTCTATACGACAAAAGAAAGCGAGCGGCTTTGCAGACTGCCGATGTATTATAAGCTGACAAGTGAAGAGGTTTCTTATATTACTGGAAAGGTAAAGGAGTTTTATCATCTATGAAGCAGGGAAGCCTTCGGGAGAGGTGGAAAGCGTGGGGGCTGACGGCTTTGCTTGTAACCGCACTTTGGCTTTTCCTGAGTGTGTTCTTTGATTTTTATTATGATTTGAATGATGACTGGGCAATGAAGGATATTTTATCCGGCGCTTATACGGGAAGCCCGGACGGACACAATGTACAGATGCTCTATCCGCTTGGCTTTATCATTGCACTGGGATACCGTGTATGCGGGGTGCTGCCCTGGTATGGGATATTTCTCTGCTGCTGCCAGTTTTTTGCACTTGGCATTATCGTGCATAAGTTGACGCAGCAAATTGCAGGCTGGAGAGGGCAGAATGTGCTGCGCATTTTTTTGCTTGCGGCAGTCAGTATCTTGTTTCTGTATGAATTTATTTTTATTCAATACACTGTGACGGCAGGGCTGCTTACAGCCGCTGCGATGGTGTGGATTCTGGCATCACCGGATGCTGATGCTGCCGGATTTTTACGGTATCATGCCGTGACCGTATTTCTGGCGCTTCTTGCATTTGGTCTGAGGACGGAAATGATGCTTTTGTTATCTCCGTTTCTTGGACTTGCCTTTTTGTGGCGGTTTGCGGAAAAAAAAGAACAGCTTTGGCGAGCGGCGCTGCCAATGCTTGGTATTTTGCTGGGAATGGGGATCCTTCTGGCAGCGGATGGATTTGCCTACAGCAGTCCGGAGTGGAAGGCATTTCGAAGCTTTTTTGATGACAGGACGCAGGTGTATGATTTTTACGGCGTTCCTGACTATGAGAATAATCAGGAGCTGTATCAAACGCTTGGACTGCCAAAGTCTGCGTATGTGCTTTTAGAGAATTATAACTTTGATCTGGACGATGATATTGACAGTCAGATGATGCAGGAGATTGCTGATTATGCGGCGCAGCATCAGGAGACCGGGACCGGCAGAAGACTTTATCTTGCCCTGTATACGTATGTTTATCGTTTCCTGCATGGGCAGGAGCTTTTGCTGGATTTATTCTGCCTCGTCTGCTATTTCTTTTTGATAAGGACAGCGTTTTATGCGAAAAACCGGCGCCTTTTTTTGTATGTGATGCTGACATTTTCACTCCGCAGCATGCTCTGGCTCTTTTTGCTGTATCGGGGAAGGGTACCGGAGCGGATTACACATCCGCTTTATCTGACAGAGCTATTATTTTTAGGCGCGTTTGTTTTTCTGGATAAAAATGGTTTGCAGTGGAAAAAGTATGAAAAATCGGCTATACTATCTTTATATGTCATTTTGCTGCTCTGCGGGGCAGTCTTTAATGGACAGAGCGTTTCAAGGACCTATGCGCAGAGGGAATCCGTAAACGAAAACTGGCTGCAGTGGAAGGCATACTGCGCCAAACGTCCAGAACAGTATTATTGCATGGATGTGTATTCTACAGTGGCATATTCAGAAAAGCTCTTTTCCAATACTTCTTCTGCCTACCGCAATTTTGACCTTGCGGGAGGATGGAGCGTAAAGAGCCCTCTTGCAGAAGAAAAGCGCAGCAGAGCCGGTATGGAAACGATGGAAAAGGCGCTGCTTACACCTTCCGCATTTTTTGTTGCCGATGCAAAGAAGGAAGAAAGAAATCCCTCTTTTTTGGTACCCTACTATAGGGACCGGGGTGTGGAAATTACAATAGAAGAGGCAGACAGATGCGGAAGCTTTGCCATATACCGCCTCAAAACGATAACAGATAAGGAAACAGGAATGTGAAACAGGAAATTATCACAGGAAAATTAGTCGTCCTGCGTCCGATTACCGATGCGGATACAATGAACATTGTCCGGTGGCGCAACAGCAACCATGTCAGGAAAAATTTTATTTACCAGACGCTTTTTACACCGGAAAGCCACAGACAGTGGCTTCGCGAGAAGGTTTTTACGGGACTGGTGGAGCAGTTCATCATCCACAGCCGTGAGGCTGGGATTGACGTAGGCAGTGTGTATCTGCGCGATATTGACCAGACCCACAAAAGGGCAGAGTTTGGAATCTTTATCGGGGAGGAGTCTCAGATGGGACATGGCATCGGCTCGGAGTGCATCCGGCTGATTGTGCAATACGGGTTTGAAACGCTGGGGCTCCATAAAATTTTTCTGAGAGTTCTTGCAGATAATGAAATAGCCAGAAAATCTTATGAAAAGGCAGGCTTTATGCAGGAAGCGTATTTGAAGGATGAGGTTTGTATCAGAGGCATTTATAAGGATTTGATTCTGATGCGTATCATCAATCCGAAGGAGGGTTATCATGGATAAGGTCAGCTTTGTGATACCCTGCTATCGTTCAGCGCTTACGCTGGAGGCTGTCGTTGCAGAAATCCGTGAAACGATGGCACAGCAGCCTGCATATTCGTATGAAATTGTTCTGGTAAATGACTGTTCTCCGGATAATACATGGGAGGTTATTTGCTCCCTTTGTGAAAGCTATGAAGAAATCAGGGGTATTTCCCTTGCCAGAAATTTTGGACAGCATGCAGCTTTGATGGCAGGCTTTCGGCATGTAAGCGGTGATATTGTGGTTTGTCTTGATGATGATGGACAGACACCGGCATCAGAGGTGGGAAAATTTTTAGAGATGTTAAAGCAGGGACGGGATGTAGTATACGCAAAATATTCTAATAAGAAACATTCTGCCTTCCGTAACTTTGGCAGCCATGTCAATGAGATTATGACGCGGTTTATGCTGGGAAAACCGAAGGAGCTCTATATTTCCAGCTATTTTGCAGCGAAACGTTTTGTCATTGATGAAGTAATCCGATATGAAAATTCATATCCCTATGTGATAGGGCTGGTGCTCCGCACAACTAAAAATATAGACAATGTGGATGTGAAGCACAGACAGCGGCAGGTTGGAAGCTCCGGCTATACCATGAAGAAGCTGTTTGGATTGTGGTTTAATGGCTTTACGGCATTTTCGATAAAACCGCTGCGCTTTGCGACCATGATAGGTATTATCTGTGCTGGCAGTGGGTTTTTATATGGAATTTATACCATTATAAAGAAGCTTTTAAATCCGGCAGTGCCGCTTGGCTTCAGCTCCCTGATGTCAGTGCTGGTTTTTATCGGCGGAATGATTATGCTGATGCTGGGACTGATTGGTGAGTATGTGGGAAGAATTTATATCAGTCTGAACAATTCTCCGCAGTATGTAATTCGGGAAATTATCGGACAAAAGGAATAAAAAAATGGGCTTGAAACGAACAGAAAAATTGGAAAAGGGGATACTGGCAGGTGCTGCCGTTCTCTTTTTCCTGCTTTATCTTTCTCTGTGCTTTAATGATAATGTATGGACCGATGAGGCGTTTACCATCGATCTCTTAAAACAGGATTTTGGAGGCATTTTGTTTGGAACAGCGTCGGATGTGCATCCGCCGCTTTATTATCTGATTGCCAAATGCTTTACTTTTCTGTGGGGAAGCAGTCTGCTTTCCTTAAAGCTGGTATCCATTCTGCCTATCCTGCTCTGCATGAGCTGGGGCGTATTCCTTGTACGCAGGCGGTTTGGTTTTTTTGCAGCGCTTCTGTTTACTCTTTTTCTGGGCGTGATTCCCTGCACAATGGAATATGCCGTGCAGATAAGGATGTATTCGTGGGCGATTTTTTTTCTTACCTTTATGGGACTGTGGGCTTATGAAGCCTGCCTTTCTGGGAAATGGCGGTATTTTGCCGGCGTAATCCTGACCTCGGCAGCAGCGGCATATACCCACTATTTTGCGTTTGTGGCAGCGATTTGGATTTACGGCTTTCTTTTCCTTGCACTTTTGTTTACCAGTCGGAAGGAGCTGCTCAAATGGCTTGCCAGCACAATCCTTTCTCTGCTTCTTTTTGTGCCATGGATGCCGTATATGAAGATTCAGGTACGCGGCGTATCAAAGAGCTATTGGATTGAGGATATTACAGGGGAGACCATCAAAGAATTTTTCCCGTTTTTGTTTTACATGGATATTCCCTGGACAACAATGGTCTGGATTTTGCTTTTGGTGGCAGGTATTTTATTTGCCATCTGCATGATTTGGAAGGGAAAAAAGCGGGAGGGAATTTTTGCATTATTGCTTTTGCTGGTTCCTGTATTGACCGCCGTAACCGGCGTTGTGCTTTCCACTCTCATCAGACCGATTTTTATTGTACGTTATCTTCTGCCATGTATGGGACTTTTGGCGCTTTTTCTGGCGATTACTTTTTCAAGATATGCCAGAGGAAGTGTTTTTATAGCACTGACTGTATTTTTACTGTGCTGCGGCATGGTAGACTATGGCAGGAGCATCTATAAGGAGTACCAGTGGACGCATACAAAGGAAACGGAAGCGTTTCTTGCAGAAAATATGGGACCGAATGACGTTATCGCTTATAATTATGAAAGCTATAAGCTGATTTATGATTATTATTGGGAAGACGGTGAAAAGGTGCTCTGGCAGGATATTGACCTAGATACAGATGCACATGATACCATCTGGCTTTTGGATACGATATACTGGCCGACACCGACAGACGATTATCTGGCAGAGCATGGCTGGCAGCGTACCTTTATGGGCAACTATGGAATTGAGCATAATGATTTTAAAATTTATAAAATTACCCGCTTAGTGCCCGGTGTAGAATAGGAGAGACTGCGTATGAAGCAAGGAAAGAAACCATCCTTATTATCCTGCGGTATTCTGCTTTGTATGGTTATCATGTGGGCGCTTATCTGGCCTGTTGGAATATTCAGGGCTGAAAAGATTTCCAGAACTGCAGCAGACTACAGTATAAATACCGGACCAATCGGCGAGGTGGCGGCGATACAGGAATTCGTTCCGCAGTATGACAGGATAAAATCTATTGGAATCGATATTGGAAAGCAAAATGGTGCTGCCAATCAGGGAACGCTCTATTTGCATTTTTATGATGAAAATTTACAGGAATTTGCAGTCATTTTGCAGGATATTCCTTCTATGAAGGATGGAGAACTGACAGATATTACGGTAAACTTACGCCTTGAGGCAGGAAAGAGATACTATCTCGGCGTGCAGTGCAGTGATTATGGAGAAATGCCGCCTGTACTTCATTACCGTTCCCTTTCCGGCAATGGACCGGTGGAAAATCTACATTTTTATTATGGACCTGTTGTGATTGAGGATGCTTCAGCAAATATCCGATTCCTTTATGAAATCCCTTTGAATATTTGCCAGATTCTTTTTTATGACAGCCTGATTTTACTGCTTGGAATGGTCGGGCTTTCCCTGACTGCGGCAAAGAAGTATGGAGAAGATGGAAGCTTTGGAGAAACGAAGTAAAAATACAGAGCAATATATAAAAATTTCGGCTGGCATTCTGATGTGGATGTCAGGAATAGGGTTTCTTTTCTTTGCTCTTTTTCAAAATGGCTTTGGTGGTACTGTATGGGATAAGAGCATTTACCTGCTTGGAACGCTGCTTGGCCTTGGAAGCATTACCTTCTGGCTGTATTTTGTATCGCTTGAGAGCATTTTGCATATTTGTCAAAGAGAAACCTTTTTGCAGGATGCCATTTCGGTTTTATGCTTTGCCTGCGTCTGTCTGATGACGCTTTATTATTACAATTCGGCAAGTAATTATGGGCATGGAGTAGCGACCCGGGTTATGAATTCTGCGTTTGGGATAGCGCTGATTTTCCTGTATCGGGAGGAGGAGCGGCAAAAACGATGGATTTTCTATCTACAGACGGCAGCAGCGGCAGTATTTGTGGCAGGAACGTTTCTTAAGGAAAGAAGCGGCATGGAGCTGGTTCCCTATGTGCTCTCAGGCATCACTGTCTGGATTTATATAAGGCTGCTTGGGATGCTGGCAGCGCGGATTTTAAGGGGCGAGATTTGTAAGCGTTATTCCTGGTATGGCTATCTGGTATTTTTGTTTTTTGCAGGGCTTTTGATTTTCCGCAATACCAGAACATGGCCGTTTTCAGTTGTGATTCCCTTTGGAAGCCTTTATCTGTATGCGTTTACAAAAGAAACACTGAATCGGTTTTTAAGAAATTTCTGCTATGGAGTGATAACGGCTTTTTGGCTGATGGCAGGAAGCGGCATTATTTTCCGCCCATACTATAGCTTTGAGTTTGTGAGGTATCCCGGGTGGTTTTCCTCCGTTGCGACGGCAGGACTTTTCTGGATGCTGGTAATTGCCTGCACAATAAGCTGTATTCTGGCAAAGGTGCGTGAAAAGGGAACGCTTCCATTCAAAAAAATCTATCTGGAATGGATTACGCTGGGTGCAGCCTTTTCCTATCTGTTTATGACACTGTCCAGAACGGCGGCGCTTTCGGTTGGAGCAGTTTTACTGACCGCCTTTGCCTTATCAGAGGCTTTTTATTACAGAGATTCTGTTTCTGGCATGTTAAAAAAGGCGGCTCTTGTAATCTGTCCTTTTTTGCTGTTGTTTCCGATTATTTATACGGTAACGCGCTGCGGTCCGGCGCTTGTTTCAAGACCGGTATGGATTACCAAGGCGGAGTGGTTCAGCGACCGGATTTTAAAGGGCGAGGCACCGGATTCTACAAAATATATGAATATTGCGCAGCTTGGAGAAACCTTTCTGGAAAAATGGCTCGGCATTGACATCAATCTGACGGAAATTACCGGAGCTGTCAGCGGTCCGGGAGAGTCGGCCTCTGGAAATGAAAATGTTGTCGGAACGGTTGAGCGGGATGGTCAGATTTATACGGTAAAGGACTATACCTTTTATAATCCTGATACAGGGGATACTTCCAACGGAAGGTTTGAGGCGTTTACCCTGTATGCAAAGGAATTAAACCTGACAGGGCATGATTCCATGACACTGGAAAATACAGATGTAACGCTTTATCATGCGCACAATACCTATATGCAGGTGGCTTATGACCACGGAATCCCTATGGGTATTTTGTTTGTGTTGATTGTGGCCGGAGGACTCGTCAGCGCAGTGCTGTACTATAAGAAAAACTGCAGACAAGTATATTTTGCCATTTGTCCTGCAGTTGTGGTAATATCTTTTATGATCGCAGGGATTACGGAATGGATTTTCCATCCCAGTATCCCGATTGGCTTTTCTTTTCTGATTGTCTTAACGCCGCTTGTACAGGCAAAGGACAGCCATGCCGCAGAGCGGGATGGGGAATAGAAGGCAGGAAGGGCAGTTATGAAAAAGATAGAATGGAATTATAAGCTCATTACGAGAAGAGCGTTTCTGCTTGCCTATGACATTATTGCGGTATGCTGCAGCAATTTTCTGGCGCTTTTGCTTCGTTATGAATTTCAGGTAGATGATATTCCTGCATATTTTATGAATGCAGTGTGGGAACACCTTCCCATCAGCATTTGTTTAACACTTGTGCTTTTTTATATTTTTCGCCTTTATCACAGCCTTTGGGCGTATGCAGGTGTCAGTGAGATGCAGAATATTATCGTAGCATCTTTTGCCAGTGCGGCGCTGCAGGGACTTACACTGCTTTTATTTGACCGTGATGTGCCAAAAAGCTACTATTTCTTCAATGCGTTTTTGCTTGTGGCGGCAACGATGATCAGCCGTTTTGCCTATCGGTTCGCAAGAGAGACGAGAAGAAAACGCCACAATAAGAACAATAGCATCTCGGTTATGATTGTAGGCGCCGGGGATGCTGGAAATACGATTATTAAGGAAATCAATTCCAGCTACTTCAGTACAATGCGGATTAAAGCGATTATTGATGATGATCCGCAGAAGCAGGGAAGATTTATTCAGGGCATCAAGGTTGTAGGCGGCAGGGATAAGATTATAGAAAACGCCGCACTGCTTGGAATTGATGAAATCATTATTGCAATTCCCTCCGCAGGAAGAAAGACGATTAAAGAAATCGTGGAAATTGCAGGAAGGACAAATTGTAAGCTGCGGACGCTTCCCGGTATGTATCAGCTTGTGAATGGAGAAGTGGATGTAAGCAAGCTGAGGGATGTAGATGTAGAAGATTTGCTTGGAAGAGAGCCGATTAAGGTTGACCTTGACTCTATTCTGGGCTATGTAAAGGATAAAACGGTATTGGTAACAGGCGGAGGCGGTTCCATCGGCAGCGAGCTGTGCAGGCAGATTGCCTCTCATCAGCCAAAGAAGCTGATTATTCTGGACATTTATGAAAACAATGCCTACGCAATTCAGCAGGAGCTGCTGATTCGTTATCCCAGGCTGGATATGCTTGTGCTAATCGCTTCTGTCCGCAATACAAAGCGGATGAATAAGATATTTGAAACCTACAGACCGGATATTGTATATCATGCAGCAGCGCATAAGCATGTTCCTCTGATGGAGGTAAGTCCGGATGAGGCTGTAAAGAACAATGTATTTGGAACCTGGAAGACGGCACAGGCAGCCGCTATGAACGGCGTTAAAAAGTTTGTTATGATTTCTACGGATAAGGCGGTAAACCCAACGAATGTTATGGGGGCTACCAAACGAATCTGTGAAATGATTATTCAGACCTTTAATAAATACTATGACACAGAATTTGTAGCGGTACGCTTTGGAAATGTCCTGGGCAGCAATGGAAGCGTCATTCCTCTGTTCCGGAAACAGATTGAAGCGGGTGGACCGGTAACGGTAACTCATCCGGATATTATCCGGTATTTTATGACAATACCGGAGGCGGTGTCTCTTGTTTTGCAGGCGGGCGTTTATGCAAAGGGCGGAGAAATTTTTGTCCTGGATATGGGAGAACCGGTAAAGATACTGGATCTTGCAAAGAATCTGATCCGGCTTTCCGGCTATAAGGTGGATGATGACATCCGAATTGAATTTACAGGACTCAGACCGGGCGAAAAGCTGTATGAAGAGCTTTTGATGAATGAAGAAGGACTGAAGGAAACAGAAAACCGGCTGATTCATATTGGAAAGCCGATTGAAATTGACGAAAGAAGATTTTTCGTGCAGCTGAAGGAGCTGAAGACGGCTGCAGAAGAGGAACGGACAGATATCCGCACTTTATTAAAAGAAATTGTGCCGACTTACAGACCTTCAGGCGAGGAGCCTGCAAAGCCTATACGGCAGTAAAGGAAAGGAAGGTTTACAATGGAAGGAAAGAAAATCTATCTGGCGTCTCCGACCATGCACGGTTTGGAACAGGAGTTTGTACAGGAGGCATTTGATACCAACTGGATAGCACCGGTAGGACCTCATGTCAATGCGTTTGAAAAAGAAATTTCAGAATATACAGGTGCAAAGTATGCCGCAGCCTTAAGCGCTGGAACGGCAGCAATTCATCTTGCAGTAAAGCTGCTTGGCATTGGAGAAGGGGATGTGGTGTTTTGCAGCGATCTGACATTTGCAGCAAGCTGCAATCCGGTTTGCTACGAGCATGCGACGCCTGTATTTATTGATTCAGAGCCTGGCACCTGGAATATGTCTCCCGATGCACTTGCGCGTGCCTTTGAAAAATATCCGCATCCGAAGGCAGTTATCTGTGTTCATCTGTATGGTACGCCGGCGAAGCTGGATGAAATTATGGAAATCTGCAGGGCACATAATGTGCCGATGATAGAGGATGCAGCAGAATCGCTTTCCGCTACATACAAAGGAAAACAGACAGGAACCTTTGGAAAATTCGGAATTTATTCTTTTAATGGTAATAAAATTATTACAACCTCCGGCGGTGGCATGCTTGTTTCAGAGGATAAGGACGCCATTGATAAGGCGCGTTTTTTGTCTACGCAGGCGAGGGATCCGGCGCGCTATTATCAGCATTCCCAGCTTGGCTATAACTATCGTATGAGCAATGTGGATGCCGGCATTGGCAGAGGACAGCTCCGTTCTCTGGATCTGCACCGCAGGCTGAAGCAGGAAATTTATAAGACATACAAAGAGGCGTTTTCGGATATTTCAGAGATTTCGATGAATCCGATGAATCCTGATGGAGAGGCAAATAACTGGCTTTCCTGTATGACGGTGGAGCCCACCTGCGGCATTACGCCGGATCAGGTTATGGATGCACTGGCAGAGGAAAATATTGAATCCAGACCTATCTGGAAGCCGATGCACTTACAGCCGGTTTATCAAAGCTGTGATTTCTTTAGCAATAAAGAAGAAGGCAGCGTATCGGAGGAGATTTTTACAAATGGACTCTGTCTGCCCAGTGATATTAAAAATACAAAGGAAGATATGGATCGGATTATCGGCATTATCAGAGGATTATTTGGAAAATAAGGAAGAAAGGAAAACGGATGTATCGACGTTTTGTAAAAAGAGGTTTTGATATTCTGTTATCCGGCATGGCGCTTATTTTGTTATCGCCCGTTTTTCTTGTCGTTGCGCTTCTGGTTCGTACAAAGCTGGGAAGTCCTGTTATTTTTCATCAGGAAAGACCCGGATACCGGGAAAGGATATTTACACTTTGTAAGTTCCGGACGATGACGGATGCGCGTGATGAAAAAGGCGAGCTGCTGCCGGATGCCGAACGGCTGACTGCATTTGGAAGCTTTCTGCGCAGTACGAGTCTGGATGAATTACCGGAGCTGTGGAATATTTTTCGGGGCGACATGAGTCTGATTGGGCCAAGACCCCTGCTGACCGGATATCTGCCTTATTATACGGAAAGAGAGAGACTGCGGCATACGGTGCGTCCGGGACTGACCGGGCTTGCGCAGGTGAGCGGACGGAATTTTATCGCATGGGATGAGCGTCTGGAAAAGGATGTGGAGTATGTAGAGCAGCTTAGTTTTCTTCTGGATCTGCGTATTTTGTTTCAGACCATCGCTGTTGTCCTCAAAAAAGAGGACGTTGCTGTGGAAACGGATTCTGTAGAAGGCTTTCTATGGGACGAACGGGAAAGGCAGCGGTAACAGTAATTATCGAAAGGGACATGGAAGAAGGGCATGGATTTTACAAAGCTTAATACACCTTGCTATATCATTCATAAAGAGGAGCTTTTGCAGGGGATAACTCTGTTAAAGATGTCTCTTGCAGAAAACTGGAACAATTACAGACTGGGATATTCCTTTAAGACCAATGCTCTGCCCTGGGCGCTGGCACAGATGCGGGAACAGGGATTTTCTGCGGAGGTAGTGTCCGCAGACGAATATGAGCTGGCACAGCAGCTGGGATTTACTGACGTGATTTATAATGGTCCGGTAAAAGGAAAAGCTTCTTTTATAGATGCCCTGAAAAGGGGAGCCGTTGTCAATCTGGATGCGGAAAGGGAGCTTGACTGGCTGGAGGAATCAGGTCTTAAAGAGGTAACGGTAGGACTTAGAGTCAATTTCAATCTGGAAAAAGAGTGCCCGGGCGAAACCTCTCCGGGAGAGGCGGGCAGCCGCTTTGGCTTTTCCTATGAAACAGGTGCGCTTGCAGCGGCAATTAAGCGGCTTGGGGAGATGAAGGTTGCTCTTAGCGGGCTGCATCTGCACGCAAGCACAAAGACGAGGAGCGTAGCCATTTATCGGGCGCTGGCGCGTATGGCATGCTGCCTGAAGCAGGAATATAAGCTGTCGCTTTCCTTTATAGACATCGGGGGCGGATACTTTGGCGGCATGGAAAACAAACCCAAATTTCCAGATTATATGCGGGCGATAAAGGAAGAGCTTTCACAGGCGTTTTGCCCGGAAGAGACAATGCTGATTGTAGAGCCGGGAACTTCACTGATTACGCCGCCAATTGAATATATTACGCAGGTAATTGACTGTAAGGATACCTATGCCGGCAGACTGGTTGTAACGGATGGAAGCCGGAGTGATATTGACCCTTTGCATGGGAAAAGCTCTTATTTTCATAAGCTGTGTTATCAGGAAGAGATATCTGCTTCTGCGCGGGAGTGTATGGAAAGTCAGGTAATCTGCGGTTATACCTGTATGGAAAATGACAGACTTTTTGAAGTGAAGCAGGAGCCTGCGCTTATGCCGGGTGACTATATTTCCTATCAAAAGGTGGGCGGCTATACGATGTGTTTAACGCCGCTTTTCATAAAATATTTTCCGGCGGTATATGTAGAAGAGGCTGGAACGCTTATCTGCGTCAGGGAACACTGGACGGCGCAGGAGTATCTTGCAAAAAGCCATTTCTGGCAGCCAAAGGCTTAAACTTATAAAATAAACAGGCGCGGGCAGATGGCGTATAACAGAGGGAATAAGATGAACATATTGATTGCAAGCTGTGGAACAAGAAATAAAATTGTGCAGTATTTTAAGAAAGCGCTGGATGACACAGGACGTGTTATAGCAACTGACTGCAGCCCCAATGCGCCGGCGTTATATGAGGCAGATGCGCATTATATCGTACCGCGTATTACAGAGGAGGGCTATCTGGATGTCCTGTATGAAATTTGCCGGAAGGAGAACATTTCCGGAGTTTTATCACTGATAGACCCGGAATTATCGCTTCTTTCACTGCATGAGGCAGATTTTGCTGCGCTTGGCGTGACGGTTATCGGATCCTCCTATCAATTATGTGAAAGAACGCTTAATAAGTGGGAGATGTATCAATGGTTAAAGGCGCATGGATATGCCTGTGCGCGTTCCTATATGGATATAGATGCCTTCCTTGCGGATGCTGCAAAAGGAGTGCTCTCCTATCCGGTATTTGTCAAACCGGCGAAGGGAAGTGCAAGCATTGCCATTTCCAAAGCAGATGATGAAGAGACGGTGCGTCTTTTGCTTTCACATGGCGAAGAGATGATGATTCAGGAATTTCTGGACGGACAGGAGATTGGTGCGGACTGCTATATAGATATGATCAGCGGCGAGGTTGTTTCTATCTTTACCAAGAAAAAGCTGGTTATGCGTGCCGGAGAGACGGATAAGGCAGTTTCGTTTAAGGATGAGAGGCTTTTTTCCCTGATAGAGCGCTTTGCGGCGGAAGCTGGATTCAGAGGGCAGATTGATATTGATATTTTTGAAATCGATGGAATCTATTACATTTCTGAGGTCAATCCCCGGTTTGGTGGGGGATACCCGCATGCCTATGAATGTGGCGTAGACCATACGAAGCTTATCTGCAATAATCTTCTGGGAAAAGCAAATGAGAAGATTACAGGGCAGTATGAAGATGGGCTTATCATGATGAAATACAATGAAATTATGATGCGGAAGGCATGATGCAGAAGCTGGTGTAATATGAAAAAAATTTTGATTGCCATTAACTTTGACGAGGGCTTATATAATTTCAGGAAAGAATTGCTGGAAACCCTCTGCGGGCAGGGCTATGAGGTGCATATTGCGCTTCCAGATGGGGCATACATTGAAAGACTGAAAAAAATGGGCTGTATTTTTCATGATACGGCATTGAACCGGCGGGGAATGAATCCCCTGCAGGAGCTTTCCCTGATACAAAGGTATCGCAAAATTTTAAAGGAAGTCAGACCGGATGTGGTGCTGACCTATACAATTAAACCGAATCTTTATCTTGGCTTTTTATGCGGCATGAGAAAAATACCCTACATGACGACGATTACGGGGCTTGGAACAGCGGCTTCTGGAAAAGGACTGCTGCAGACGCTGACAAGAACGCTGTATAAGGCTGCCTTAAATAAGGCTGCTGTAGTATTTTTTCAAAACGATACCAATGAAAAGCTGTTTACCCGGCTTGGAATTGCAAAGGGCAGGCATCACATGCTGGCTGGCTCCGGCGTAAATCTCACGCATTTTTCCTATCAGCCGTTTCCAGAAGGAGATGAGGTCGGATTTTTATTCATTTCCAGAATCATGAAGGAAAAGGGAATTGAGGAATATCTGGATGCGGCAGAGGCGGTACGCGCAGGACATCCCGAAGCGCATTTTCGGATTCTTGGCTTTATGGAGGAGGATTATACCGGCAGGGAGCGGTTTGCGGCGCTGCAGAAAAGCGGCGTGATTGAGTTTCTGGGAAGCGTGGAGGATGTGATTCCCTACATCCGGCAGTCCCAGTGCATTGTGCATCCGTCCTATTACCCGGAGGGAATGTCAAATGTATGTCAGGAGGCGGCTGCCTGCGGCAGAGCAGTTATTACAACTGACAGGGCTGGATGTCGGGAGACGGTTTTGGATGGACAGAGCGGTTTCCTAATACGGCAGCAGGACAGCGGTGACCTGATTGCAAAAATAGAGCATTTCCTTTCGCTTTCGGGCAAGGAGAGGGAAAAACTTGGCAGGAATGGAAGAACTTATATGGAGCAGCGTTTTGACAGAAGGCTGGTTGTGAAAGAATATCTCTCTATGATTCAAAAATTCACAGGACAGGTTTAGATAAAATGGAGGACAGTAAGATGAGTCTGTATGAAAAACTGATTAGAAAAGAAGAAAAGCTTTCTCTGGTAGGACTTGGTTATGTGGGAATGCCGATTGCAGTCGCTTTTTCCAAAAAGATTGATGTTATCGGCTTTGACCTGAATCAGAAAAAAATTGAGCTGTATCAGAACGGCATTGACCCGACCAGAGAGGTAGGCAATGAGGCGATTGCAGCGTGTGCCGTTGATTTTACGAGTGATGCAGAAAGACTGCGGGAAGCAAAATTCCATATCATTGCAGTACCGACGCCGGTAAATCCCGACCATACGCCGGATTTGACGCCGGTAGAAGGGGCAAGCCGTATTCTTGGACAGAATCTGACAAAGGGTTCTGTTGTTGTCTTTGAATCGACAGTTTATCCCGGAGTGACGGAAGAAATCTGCGTGCCGATACTGGAAAAGGAATCGGGACTGACCTGCGGCGTTGATTTTAAGATTGGATATTCACCGGAGAGAATCAATCCGGGAGATAAGGTTCACAGACTGGAGACGATTACCAAGATTGTATCCGGCATGGATGAAGAAACGCTGGATACCGTAGCGAAGGTATATGAGTTGGTAGTGGCTGCGGGCGTGCACAGAGCGCAGTCCATTAAGGTCGCAGAGGCTGCAAAGGTAATTGAGAACAGCCAGAGAGACATCAATATTGCTTTCATGAATGAGCTTTCCATTATCTTTAATAAAATGGGAATCGATACCAAATCTGTTTTGGCTGCGGCAGGAACAAAGTGGAACTTTTTAAAATTCTTCCCGGGCCTTGTTGGCGGACACTGCATTGGCGTTGACCCGTATTATCTGACCTATAAGGCGGAGCAGCTTGGCTATCATTCCCAGATTATCTTGTCCGGCAGACGCATCAATGACGATATGGGAAAATATGTAGCGGAAAGTCTGGTAAAGAATCTGATTAAGGCGGATATTCCGGTTAAGGGTGCGCGCGTTATCATTCTTGGCTTTACATTTAAGGAAAACTGCCCGGATACCAGAAATACCAAGGTTATAGATATTGTAAAGGAACTGCAGGAATACGGTATTTCTCCGCTTATTACAGACCCGGTAGCGGATTATGCGGAGGCGGAGCGGGAATATGGAATTACGTTTGTGAAGGAAGACGAGCTTAAAGATGCAGATGCAGTGATTCTTGCCGTTTCCCATAAGGAATATGAAACACTTACCATGCAGCAGATAGATGGATTCTATGCAGCAAATGGCAGACAGAAGGTTTTAAGCGATATTAAGGGCATGCTGGATAAGGATGCTTACGAAAAGGCAGGATACCTCTACTGGCGTTTATAATAGCAATGTGGTATACTTATATATAGCGCATAGGAAAAACAAGCGGCTGCGAAGCAGACATTTGTTTTTCCTGCGCGATTAACGAGCAAACAGCCTGCGAAGCAGGCAAAAAAGCGCGATAGCGCGGGTTTGCGAGTCTGCAAAAGGAAAAGGCTATAGTTGGAAAGGAGCTGAGCGTATGAATGTATTGGCGGTAGGTTCTCATTTTAACAATATCGAACTTGGCTGTGGCGGAGCGCTGCTTCGTCATGTACAGAAGGGAGACAAGGTTGTTCTTTTTGTAGCGGCGACTTCCGGCCCGCTCAATTCTGAACGGAACGAGACGGGAAGAGACGAAATTGTATTTCAGAATGCGCAGGAGGCTGCGCAGATTATAGGCGGACGTCTTATCTGCGGCGGCTTTGAGACGCTTCATCTTGAATTTGAAGATACATTAAATGCAAAGCTGGTGCATTTGATTGAAAGGGAAAAGTTTGATTTGATTTACACGCATTTTCCCGGAGATCCGCAGCACGACCACAGGGCGCTTGCAAGGGCAGCAATCCATGCGGGCAGACACATCCCGGCAATTCTTGGTTACCGCTGTAGCTGGTATCAGTCAGAGGAGCCGTTCAGACCGAATTTCTTTGTAGATATTTCAGATGTCTGGGATAAAAAAGAGGCGGCAATACGGAAATACCAGTCAAATTCCGGCAGAGTAAAAGAGGAAAAGATAGCATATTTTAAGAATGATGCGCAGAATAATGGACGGCAGAACGGCGTTTCATTTGCAGAAGGCTTTCAGGTTATCAAATGGCTGGAGAGATAAAACAAAATCGGCATTTGACCGGATTCATAAATGGATGGGAAGGGGCGAAGCAGGTAATTTGGCTTGGCGCCTTTCTGTTGTTTTTCGGGATACTCTGGTATGTGGCGCCGATTGGCATTTATCCCGATTCAGGCTCCTATATTTCGATGCAGGCGGGGAGAGAGCCTTTATATCCCCTGTTCCTTGCTTTTTTTCGGACGCTTTTCCACGAGGCGGATACGATTGTGTGGCTTGCATCCTCCGGGCAGCTTGAAAGCCAGAAGGCGATGGACTTAATTGCCGCGTGGCCGGCATTGAAAACAGCAATGCTGGTGCAGAGTCTTTTTGCAGCCATTGCATGCTTTTATCTGGTACGGACGATAAAAAAAATATTCGCTCTTTCGGCGGGAATGACCGTACTGGTAAGTCTGTGTACGCTGATTCCCTATATTCTGACACCGCTGGCATCAGCCTCTCACATGATGTTAAATAAGGCAGTGCTGACGGAAGGGTTGGCATTTCCCCTCTTTTACCTGTTTACAGCAAGCATGATAAGGGGACTGTTCCAAAAAGAAATGAGAGTGCGCTCTTACGCCTTGGCATTTTTATGGGCGCTGCTTTTGGCTTTGACCAGAAACCAGATGCTGACAGCTTTTGCCATCTGGTGCGCAGTGCTGCTGTTTACAGTGCTTAGAGACAAGAGCCTGCGCGGTATTTCTCTGGTTTGCGTGGCGATATTTCTCTTTTTTGGAATGCGGACAGGCTGCAATGGCATTTATAATGCGCTGGTTCATACCGGTTATGAGGGTACGGCGACAGGAAGCTATAATATTCTGACGACGCTTTTATATCTTTCTGATGCTTCGGATGTGGACAGCCTTACGGATGAAGGAGAAAAAGATCTGTTTTTGCAGATACACGGCCAGATGGAGCAGGAAGGCATGACGCGTGCTGATGCGCCGGATGGTATCTTAAATGCAGCATATCATTATGAGGACTGCTATGACAGGATTGGATTTGAAATTCAGCAGCCAATGCTGTTTGCTTATGCCAGAGGAAAGGGAATTCCTGAGGGAGAGGTTTTAAACGAAGTAGTAAGAACGGCGGCAGAAATGGATAGGCAGTTGTTTCCACAGCTTTTGGGAGCTTACGCTTCTAATTATTTTGCAACGGTTGTGAGCGGGCTGACCCGTTCCATTTCGGCAAGTGGTACTGTTATGGGGATTTACTCAGCGATTTTATATCTGCTCGCCATCGTGCTGGCGCTGTATCTGTACCATACGGACAGACAGAGCAAAGAGGCGGGGCTGATGCTGTTTTCGCTGTTTATGATAGCAGTAAATGTGTCCGCTACGGCACTTATGATTATGTGTCTTTCGCGATATATGATTTATAATACGGCGCTGTTTTATATAGCCGGACTTTTATGTCTTGCAAGACTGTATGAGCAGCTTCGAAAAAACAGATTACAGAAGAAAGGAAACTAAGATGGGCTATAAACAGTTAACATTTCCAAAGGAGAGCGTATTTCTGGTAACAGGCGGAGCCGGCTTTATCGGCTCTAACCTTTGCGAAGCGATTACTGATATGGGGTATCAGGTACGCTGCCTGGATAATCTTTCAACAGGAAAGCAGGCAAATGTAGATTTTTTGAAGGACAGAGAGAATTATACCTTTATCAAGGGCGATATCCGCGATTTGGATACCTGCAAAAAAGCGTGTGAGGGTGTTACCTATGTTTTGAATCAGGCAGCGTGGGGCAGTGTTCCCCGCAGTATTGAAATGCCCCTGCTCTATGAAGAAATCAATATCAGGGGAACGCTTAATATGATGGAAGCGGCACGGCAGGCAGGTGTAAAGAAATTTGTATTTGCATCCAGCTCATCTGTTTATGGGGACCATCCGGTGCTGCCAAAGACAGAAGGACAGGAGGGAAACCTGCTTTCTCCTTATGCACTTACTAAGAGAGTTGATGAGGAGTATGCAAAGCTGTATAAAAAGCTTTATCATCTGGATACCTACGGGCTTCGGTATTTTAATGTGTTTGGCAGGAGACAGGATCCGGACGGCGCTTATGCAGCCGTAATTCCGAAGTTTATCCGTCAGCTTCTGCATGGAGAGAGGCCGACAATCAATGGGGATGGAAAGCAGTCCAGAGACTTTACCTATATTGACAATGTGATTGAAGCGAATCTGCGAGCAGCGCTTGCGCCTTCTGAAGCGGCAGGCGAGGCATATAATATTGCCTATGGCGGAAGAGAATATCTGATAGATATTTATTATGATTTGTGTAAGGCGCTTGGAAAGGATGTGGAGCCGCATTTCGGACCGGACCGTGCAGGGGACATCAAACATTCCAATGCTGACATAGGAAAGGCAAAAAGACTGCTGGGCTATGAGCCGGATTATGATTTCAAGAGCGGCATTGCGCTTGCAATCGCATGGTATAAGGAAAATTTAGTATGACGAGAATGCTTCATATCGTAGGTTCCATGTCGCCAAGCGGCATAGGAAACTTTATTATGAATGTTTACCGGAATATTGACAGGGAAAAGGTGCAGTTTGACTTTATTGTGCATGAACACAGAGAGGTCAGCTTTGACGATGAAATCAGGGCGCTTGGCGGAAGACTATTTTATGTGACGCGCAAAGCGGTCAGCCCGCGCAGAAATTTCATGGAAATCCGTAGGGTAGTAAAAGAGGGAAGCTATAAGATTGTATTCAGGCATACGGATACAGCTACGGTAGCGCTTGACCTGCTGGCGGCAAGGCTTGGCGGGGCGAGGGAGCTGATTGCACATTCCCATTCTACCAGCACGCCGAATGAAAGAATGCACAGACTGTTTCAGCCGATGCTGAATGCTTTGTGTACCAAAAGATTTGCCTGCTCAGACAAAGCGGGAAAATGGCTGTATGGGAAGAAGCCCTATGAGGTGATTATCAATGCAATCAATCTGTCGGATTTTTCCTATCAGGAAGAACTCCGGCAGAAGGTCAGGGAAGCAGAAAAGCTGGAAGGCATGCTTGTAGTGGGACATATTGGAAATCTGCTTCCGGTAAAAAATCATTTATTTATGCTCGACGTTATGGCAGAGCTCGTAAAGCTGCAGCCAGATGCTGTGATGCTGTTTGCCGGAGATGGCGAGATGCGTCCTCTGATTGAAGAAAAACGAGAAAAACTGGGACTGGAAAAACAGGTACGTCTGCTTGGCGTGCGCACGGATACGGCAGCGCTGCTTCAGGCGATGGATGTTTTTCTGTTCCCTTCCAAATACGAAGGGCTGCCGATTGCAATGGTTGAGGCACAGTGCAGCGGACTGCCGAATCTGGTATCCGATGTGATTACGCAGGATGTGGACGTAACGCCGCTGGTGCATAAGCTGTCGCTGCAGCAGCCGCCAAAGGTCTGGGCGGAGCAGATTCTGAAGCTTTCACAGGAGATCAGAAAGGCGCCGGAATGCCGCCTGTTTACAGAAAAGGGCTTTGACATCAAAGAGATGGTAAAGCGTTATGAGGAGCTTGCATGAGCGGATTGAAGGAACGGCTGAAAAGAAGCATGAGCTGTGAATACTGGGTAACTGCATACCGGAAAAGAAATAACGGCAGCAGCCTTTTGCAGGAAGAACGGATAGAGGGCTTTACCAGACTGCCCGGCAAACGCTTTGTGACGCAGGCAGACCCGTTTCTTTATGAGCATCAGGGCAGGACATGGCTGTTTTACGAAAAACAGAATCTTACGGATATGAAGGGAACGCTCTGGTGTCTGAATCTGGATGATGCACAGGCAAAGCCACAGCCGGTATTGACGGAGGACTTCCATCTTTCCTATCCGCAGATATTTCAGTATGGAAGATATACCTATATGCTGCCCGAAACACGGCAGGCAAAAGAGGTCCGGCTGTATCAGTGCAGGCAATTTCCGTCAAAATGGGAAAAGGTAGAAACGCTGTTTCCGCTTCCGGCGGTGGATACGACCATTCTGAAAAGCGAGAATATGCAGGGGAGCTGTTATGCGTTTGCCTACGTACAGGACCATTTGGAAATTTATCTGTGCGAGCTTGAAAAGGAACATTTCCGCATTGTGAAAAAAGAGAAGCTGTTTGAATCAGATCCCTCTAAGGAAATGCGGCCTGGCGGCGCTTTTTTTAAGGAGGACGGAAAGCTTTTCAGACCAGTGCAGAACTGCACGGATTATTATGGGCAGGAGCTGATTATCCGAAGGGTGGATGCGCTGACGGATGGAGCATTTTCAGAAACGGAGTATTGCAGGCTTTCGCCGGAGCAGGTAGAGATTCCCGGCATTTGTGCAAAGGGAATCCATACCTATAATCAGACAGACCGTTATGAGGTAATTGATATTCTGCATGAGGAAAAAAGTCTGTTTACGATACTGAAAAAACTGTATTGGAAGCTTTTGGGGATGCGGAAATGAAAAGAACCATTGTATTTTATATAGCTACGCTGACACGGGGCGGAGCAGAGCGCGTTATGGCGGGACTTGCCAATTATTTTTGCAGACAGGGCTATGAGGTTTATCTGGTCACGCTGGAGCCGGATGAAGGTTTATATCCTATTGATGCAGGCGTGCATAAGCTTGTGCTGGAAAATACAGGAAGCGGCGGCATCCTTGGAAGAATCCGGGGCGCGCTCGGGCGGATTACGCAGGTGAGGCGCCTGATAAAAAAGACGCAGGCAGCAGCACTGGTTTCCTTTCTTGGAAAAACGAATCTTCGTGCAATTCTGGCGGCGCTTGGGCTGCGGACAAAGGTCTTTGTCTCTGTACGCAGTGCGCCTTCCAGAGAATATCCGGGCGCGTTTCAAAGAACGCTTGCAAGGCTCCTCTTTTGCTTTGCGGATGGCATTGTTTTCCAGTCTGAGGGAGCAAGGGCGTTTTTCCCCAAAGCGGCACAGAAAAAATCCTGTATTTTATATAATCCGCTTTCGCCGGAATATGTCAGAGAACCGTTTAAGGGTATTCGCAGGAATGAGATTGTAACAGTAGGAAGGATGGATGCAGTCAAAAATCACAGACTGCTGGTAGAGGCTTTTGCAAAGACGCTGAAGGAGATGCCAAAGCTGCATCTGACCATTTATGGCGGCGGGGACTGTATGGAAGAAATTACAGAACTGGTTGCAGAGCTTGGAATTGAAAAATGGGTGTCATTGCCGGGAGACTGCAGAGAGATTGCAGAGCGGATACAGGATGCACGTCTGTTTGTGCTTTCCTCTGATTTTGAAGGAATGCCAAATGCGGTTGCGGAAGCATTTGCGTGTGGAATTCCGGTGGTTTCGACAGACTGCCCCAGCGGCGGCGCAAGGATGCTTGTGCAGGAGGGACAGGCTGGGATTTTGGTTCCGGTGGGAGATGCTTTCAAAATGTCGGAGGCGATGCTGCGAATTTTAAGGGATGAAAAGCTGGAAGCAAAGCTTGGCGAAAATGCCTATGCTTTTGCGAAAAATCTCTATCCTGATAAGATTCACGGGATGTGGAAAGCCTATATTGAGGATACATGTGGAATATGAAAAAAGACGCGGCAGATTTGAAGAAAATAGCGTTTTTGATAAACAGTCTGGGAAAAGGCGGCGCAGAGCGCGTGACGGTCAGGCTGATAGAATATTTTAAAGCTGCAGGCTACGAGGTTGTACTTGTTACCTCAAGAAAAGCGCCGGAGGAATATCAGCTTAAGACGGCGGTAAAGCGGCGTCTGCTTGAGGAAGAAATCAGGAGCTGCCCCATAAAGCCTGTGGCGAGGATTTTTGGACTTCGCAGAATCTGGCGGGAGGAAAAGCCGGATGTGATAGTTTCCTTTATTGGGAAAATGAACCTCTATGCCATGTTAAGCGCTGGCAGGATTCCGGTAATTTTGTCAGTGCGGAGCGATCCGGCAAGAGAATATCCCTCACGGATACAAAAGCTTTTGGCAGAGCGGCTGTTTCGGCGTGCTGCGGGCGTTGTATTTCAGACAAAGGAAGCAATGGAGGCATTCTCAAAAGAGGTGCAGGCGCGCGGCTGTGTACTGCAGAATGCGCTTGATGAGAGCTTTATGGAACCGGCTTACGAGGGAGAGCGCAGGGATGAAATCGTCATGGTGGGACGGTTGGACGCAAATAAGAATCATGCGCTTTTGCTTCGTGCCTTTGCAGAGCTTAAGGAGCGGTATCCAAAGCTTCAGGTTATATTCTATGGGGGCGGGCTGCCTGGCAGCGATACAAAGCCGGCGCTTCTTGAACTGGCGAAGGAACTTGGAATTTCAGAGCGTGTCACTTTTGCAGGCAGGCAGAAGGATATTCGAAAGAAAATTGAAAAAGCGCGTATTTTTGTATTGGCATCCAATTACGAGGGCATGCCGAACGCACTTTTGGAAGCAATGGCAGCAGGACTTGCTGTGATTTCGACAGACTGTCCCTGCGGTGGTCCGAGAGCGGTAATCCGGGATGGTGAAAACGGACTGCTGATTCCGGTTGGAGATAAGGAGGCACTTAAGAAGGCGCTTTGCCGTATTCTGGATGATGCCGATTTTGCAGCTGGAATTGGACATGAGGCGGAGAAGATAAAGGAAATGCTAAGCCCTTTGGCGGTATGCCGGGCATGGCAGGATGAAATAGAAAGCAGGGTAAAAGGATATGCTGGTCGTCAATCGTAGGAAAAAACATGGCGTTGATTTTCGGGAGGTGTGGTATGCACAGGAGAAATGCCCGCTTGAGGGAATTATTCTGTACAGGGGCGCAAAAAAACCGATTGGAAAGGTGCTCAGGGAGGTAAGGACGCTGATAACGGACCTGACCCAGAGCGAGGAAGAAATTGTGGCAAAGTGCCAGAAGGACTGCCGTTATCAGATACGCCGTGCACTGCGGGAAAATATACAGACACAGTTCAAGTGTGGAAAAGACTTAACGCAGCAGGATATTGAGGCGTTCTGCAGCTTCTTTATGGATTTCTGGAAAAGCAAGGGGATGCAGGAAGGTACTTATGAAAAATACAAGGAAGAAATAGAGACGTATGCCGGAGAGGGCGTTTTTGCCATTACCTGTGCAAAACAGGGCGATGAGGTACTGGTTTACCATACGTATATCGTAGGCGATGACTTTGTACGCTCCTATCAGTCTGCTTCTGTTTTCAGGGACGGAGATAAGACCTTTCAGCGGTTAGTCGGGATTGCAAACAGGTACCTGCATAAAGAGGATATGATGTATTTTAAGCAGATGGGCAAAACCATATATGACTGGGGCGGCGCAGGGCTTCGGGATGAGGTAAAGCACATTACGGAATTCAAGGAATCCTTCGGCGGAGAAGAGCTGTATTATTATGACTGCGAGGATGCCGTCGGGCTTCGCGCGGAGGCGGTAAAAGGACTGATCAATCTGATAGGAGTATTAACGGATGACTGATATTTGCACATTTCGTCTGGATGATATTACACCGGATATGGATTGGAACAAATTCTATAGAGTTAAGGCAATCTTTGATAAGTATAAGATAAAGCCCTTAATCGGTGTAGTACCGGAAAATGCGGACGAGCATCTTAAGTGTGGAGAGTATCATGCGGATTTTTGGGAGTATGTTGCTTCGCTGCACCGGGACGGCTGGGAGATTGCCCAGCATGGTTATCAGCATATTTATGAAACGAGGAATTCAGGACTGCTTGGCTTGAAAAAGGCAAGTGAATTTGCAGGGCTTTCTTATGAAACACAATATGAAAAGCTGCGGCTTGGCAGGGAAATTTTACAAAAACATGGTATTGATGTTACAATATTCATGGCGCCCGGGCATACCTATGACAGGAATACCTTAAAGGCGCTGAAAAGGCTAGGCTTTACCTGTGTAACGGATGGCTATGCAAATGTGCCATATCGTTTCAGGGGACTTTTGTTTGTACCCTGCCGCAGCGCCAGGCCGAAGCTTTCATCCGGGGTAGATACCATCTGTATTCATTGCAATGACCTGGGTGAGAATGAATATGTGCAGCTGGAGCGTTTTCTGGAAAAGCACGCAGCTTCAGTTGTAACGTTTACCGAGGTTATCAGTCAGCTCTGGTACCCAAAACGGCTTATTGGCATTTTCATGCAGGAGCGGTGTAATCTGCTGCTGCACTGGGTAAAAAAAGCGACGGCGGAGAATCCGCGCCTGCAGGAATATCTGCGAGCAACCTATGATGAAAATGCGGCGCAGAAAAAGAAAAAACGAATTTTAGGGCTGCCGGGGCTTTTGTTTGGCAAAGGGTACGGGAGCCAAAAAAAAGAAAAAAAGCAACGATAGGAAAAAGCTATGGATATTATCAGAAAACTGAATGTGGTACTGAATCAAAAGCAGAAGCGCCGGGTCATGCTTCTTCTGGTACTGATTGTAATAGGAGCGCTGCTGGAAACGCTGGGCGTTTCCATGATTCTGCCCATTGTGACGGCGGTAGTGGAGCCGGATGTTTTTACCGAAAATGAGCTTGTGGTTAAGGTATGTCAGGTGCTTGGACTGAAAAGTCTGGAAGAATTTGTCATTGCAATGATTATTGCACTGATTCTGATTTTTATATTGAAAAATGCGTACCTGCTTTTTATGTATTATGTGCAGCATACCTTTATCTGCAACAGCCAGTTTCTGATTTCAAGAGATCTTCTTAGGATATATTTTAATAAACCCTATGAATTTTATCTGAATGCAAATACCTCCGATGTACTGCGTACCGTCTACAGTGATACGACAGGCGTTTTTTCTCTGCTGTTAGAGTGTATCCAGTTCGTATCGGAAATGGTCATTGCGATGTGTTTAGGACTGGTGCTTCTTGTCATTGATTTCCAGATGACGGTGGTAATGTGCGTTGTGCTTTTTGGCGTGACAGGACTGATTGCTCTGTTTTTCAAACCTAAAATGGGACAGATCGGGCAGGAAGCGCGGATTCGTCAGAGCCGTATGTACAACAGCATCATCCAGTCCATCATGAGCATCAAGGACGTTAAGATTTTTGCAAAAGAGGAATCCTTTCTGGAGGAATATGATAACAATGGGCGGAAATTTTATAATCTTTCCCGCAGCCAGAAGGTTCTTGGCTCTGTCCCGCGTCTGATTATTGAAACCGTTTGTATCGGCGGCGTTTTGGCATATCTTGGCGTTATGATTGCGCTTGGCAGGAGCGTAGCGAGCATGTTGCCACAGCTTTCTGCCTTTGCACTGGCAGCAGTGCGTCTGATGCCGAGTGCGAACAGAATGAGCACCTATCTTGCCAATATCGCTTATTATAAGCCGACGCTTGATTTTGTATACGAAAATGTGGACATGCCGCAGAATGTCAAAGAGGAGTATAATCCCAAGACAGCGCCGGGCGGAGCAGAAAAGCTTCCGTTCCATGATAAGATTACGATTGAGGATATTACTTATCAGTATCCCAATTCTGAGAAAAAGATTTTTGACCATGCCAAAATGGAAATTCAGCTTGGGAAATCAGTTGGAATTGTTGGGAAATCAGGAGCTGGCAAGACGACGCTTGTGGATATTATGCTGGGGCTTCTGGACCCGCAGGGAGGCAGAATCCTTTGCGACGGCGTGGATGTTTTAACGAACTATAAAGGGTGGCTGCATAATATCGGATATATTCCGCAGACGATCAACCTGATTGATGATACAATCCGTGCCAACGTAGCGTTTGGAATTCCGCGTGAAAAGGTCGATGAAAAACGGGTATGGGAGGTATTGGAGGAGGCGCAGCTTACTGCATTTATCAAGGAACAGCCCAAAGAGCTGGATACGGAAATCGGAGAGAGGGGAATCAGAATGTCCGGGGGACAGCGTCAGAGGCTTGGCATTGCAAGGGCGCTTTACCACAATCCTGAGCTTCTGATTCTGGATGAAGCGACCTCTGCGCTTGATAATGATACGGAAGCCGCAATCATGGAAGCCATCAATAAATTCCATGGCAGAAAAACGATGCTGATTATTGCCCACCGGTTAAAAACGATAGAGAAATGTGACATCATATTTGCCGTAAAGGACGGGCAGATCGTACAGGAGAATAAGCATGCCGATTAACATATTTTTTCAGGGCTATGATTCGGTAAATGGCTATCAGGAATCCATCCTGCGGGAAATCGATGAACAGATTCATTTTGACAGATGTGTTCTGACAAGCCGGGATAACGATGGAACGGATCAATACGACCCTGTAAAATACGAAAAAATAGATTATGATATGTGTGCGAATGCAGGCTATGAATATCGGATGGATATGAATACGCTGCGTCCGCTTTCCAGAGAAATCCTGACGGCAATGGAGCCCTATGAACCGACTGCGGTCAAGATGCTGTGCAGGATTACGGATTTTGATATTTTTACCTATGATGAGGCAAAACGGTTTTATCTGCATCATCTGCGGTTCTGGAATGATGTTTTTGAAAGAAACAATATCAATTTTGTATTTATGACAGGAATCCCGCATCATACGCATGACTATATCATTTATGCGCTGACAAAGATACGGAAGATTCCGATGTGCATATTGGCCCCTACGCATCTCCCCCACTGGTGTTTTGTAGGAAATGACCTTTATCGGCTGAATGAGCGGCTTGATGCAGCTTATGCCGGACAAAAGGAAAATCCTGGCGATGTCAGTCTGCCGGAGGATGTGGAGGCTTATTATCAGGCGCTGCTTCGGGAAAATAAGCTGGAAAAAATGAAAATTATGCTTGGCTCTGGCAGCCGCAAGGAGCATGCCCGCAAGGAAAAACGACAGATTATGGGCTATGTCATGCGGGATAAGATATGGAAACGGCAGCTTTTGCGGCTTCGTCATGGAATTGCAGAATCCCTGCGGAAAGGGACGCTTATGCCCTTTAAGGAAAGCCTGAAGTGGATGAAAAAGGATGCCTACTGTATCCATAAGGTGCGTCATAAGCTCAAAAACTGCGCTTCCCTTGCTGATTATGAAAAGCTGGCGGTTATGCCCCAGATGGAAAAGGAACGTTATGTGCTCTTTTTGCTGCATCTGACACCCGAGGCAACCACACTTCCGCAGGCAGGCGTATTTGTAGAGCAGGAGTTGTGCGTTCAGCTGCTTGCGCCGGTTTTGGCTGAGTATGGAATTAAGCTGTATGTGAAGGAGCATTTTGTACAGCCTTATCGGATGAAGCGTTTTTATGAGGACTTGAAGAATACAAACAATGTAGTGCTGGTAAGCAGTGAGGCAGAGTCAGTGGATTTGCTGGAGAATTGCGTAGCGGCGGCAACCCCCGCAGGAACGGTATCCGTTGAAGCGCCTGCAAACGGAAAACCGGTTTTTGTATTCGGACATGGCGGCTTTGAGCATGGCCCCGGTATTTATCAGGTAGGAAATGAGGCGCAGTGCAGGGCGGCGATTGAAGAGATTCTGCAAAAGGAGAAAGAGGGAAGAAAAATTACTTCTACGGCGGTCCGCAGATATTTCAAGGCATTTGCAGACACTGGCATCTGTATTTATTCCCCTATCGAGGGAGCAGACCCGGCGCTTGTAGAGCAGAGCAGAAAAGAGATTGTTGCGCTTGCGGTAACAGAAATAAAAAAGGCGGTTTTAACAGAAAGGAAAGAGCCGGAAGGAACACAGCCGGCTTAAGGAGATAGAGAATGAAAAAGGTACTGGTAACAGGAGCGGACGGCTTTATTGGCAGCCATTTGACGGAGCATCTTCTGGAAAAGGGATATGAGGTCAAGGCGTTTACCTATTATAATTCATTTAATACATGGGGCTGGCTGGATACGCTTCCAAAGGAAAAACTGGAGCAGATAGAGATTTTTCAGGGCGATATCCGTGACCCGAACGGTGTGCGTGAGGCAATGAAGGGCGTAGACGGCGTTTTTCACCTGGCGGCGCTGATTGCGATTCCCTTCAGCTATCATTCACCGGATTCCTATGTTGATACCAATATCAAGGGTACCCTGAATGTTTTGCAGGCGGCGAGGGACCTTTCGCTGGAGCGCGTGCTGATTACCTCTACTTCCGAGGTGTACGGAACAGCACAGTATGTGCCGATTGATGAAAAACATCCTTATCAGGGACAGTCTCCGTATTCAGCGACGAAAATCGGTGCAGACCGTCTGGCAGAGAGCTTTTACCGGAGCTTCAATCTGCCTGTGACGATTGTCAGACCGTTTAATACCTTTGGACCAAGACAGTCTGCCCGCGCAGTTATTCCGACCATTATTTCACAGCTCCTTGCCGGAAAAGAAGAGATTAAGCTGGGCTCGCTCACCCCGACACGCGATTTTAACTATGTAAAAGATACGGCAAATGGATTCTATGAAATCGCGAAATCGCAGCAGACGATCGGACAGGAAATCAATATTGCGACGCAGAGGGAAATCAGCATTGGCGACCTCGCGGCAGAGCTGATTCGCCAGATCAATCCCAAAGCGGTTATCGTATGCGAGAAGCAGCGTACCCGTCCGGAAAAGAGCGAAGTAAACCGTCTGCTTGGCAGCAATGAAAAAATCAGGCGTTTGACAGCATGGGAGCCAAAATATACCTTTGAAGAAGGTCTGGCAGAGACAATTGCATGGATACGCGATAACATGAGCGCCTATAAGACAGATATTTATAACGTGTAAAGCGGATTTAAGGAGAAACAATGGACGAAAAGGTAGCAAAATTGTGCGTTGCGCCGGAATGTTCAATTCTGGATGCTATCAAGGTGCTGGATGAAACCCATGAAAGGATTCTGCTGGTTGTGGACAAGCAGAGGCTGCTTGGGGTATTTACAGACAGTGATGTCAGAAAATGGATTTTAAAGACCCGCGATCTGACAGAAAAGATTACCGCAGCGATGACAAAAAAGCCAGTCTGTGTAAGGGTAGATGAAAAGGAGCAGGCAGTAGGGCTGATGGAGCGTTATGGAATTGACGCCATACCGGTCGTTGATGGGGAGGGTTTTGTGCAGGAGCTGCTTTTCCGTTATGAAACGCCGGAAAAGGAAAACCCAAAGCGGGAGACGACGCAGGCGCCTGTGGTAATTATGGCAGGCGGAAAAGGAACGAGACTCGCGCCGTATACACAGGTGCTGCCCAAGCCATTGATTCCGATTGGAAATACGACGATTCTGGAACAGGTAATTGCATCCTTTCAAAATGCCGGATGCAGCCGTTTCTATATTTCTGTGAATTATAAAAAAAATCTGATAAAAGCATACGTGCAGGATTTGCACCCTGCTTATGAAGTGACCTATGTAGAGGAGGAGCATTTCCTGGGAACGGCAGGAAGCCTTTCTCTTTTGAAAGACAAGATTCAGGAGCCGTTTTTTGTAAGCAACTGTGATATTTTGCTGGATGTGGATTACGCTAAGGTGATGAAGTTCCATAAAAAGAATGGAAATGTCATTACCATGATTACTTCCCTGAAAAATTATACAATTCCTTATGGGATTGTAAATATTGGGGATAAAGGGCAGGTTGAGACTCTTTCCGAAAAACCGGAAATGAGCTTTCTTGTAAACACCGGCGTTTATGTTTTGGAGCCGGAGGTGCTTTCGCTCATTCCGCAGGATTCCTTCCTTCATATTACAGAACTGATTGAGCTTTGTATCAGGCAGGGAAAAAAGGTAGGCGCTTATCCGGTAACGGAAAAGGCGTGGGAAGATATGGGAGAGTTTTCCAGCATGGAAGCAATGCTGAGAGCAAGAGGCGCAGAGGAAGAATAAAATGACAGAGGCAGTGAAAAAAAAGATTTTGCTGACGGGCGCAGGAGGCTTTATCGGCAGCGCTCTTGCAAAGTACCTGACGAAGTGCGGAATGGAAACAGTGTGTCCGTCTTCTGCAAAGCTGGATGTTGCGCAGCAGGCATCCGTAGCAAATTTCCCCATGCAGGGAATTGACCATATTATTCATCTGGCGGGCAGGACATTTGTGCCAAAGAGCTGGGAAGAGCCGGAAGAATTTATAAAAACAAATACATTTGGCACACTGAATCTGCTGGAGGTATGCAGACGCCAGAAAATTTCCATGACCTATATCAGCGCCTATATTTATGGAATGCCGAAAAAAAATCCGATTCCGGAGACCGCTTTGGTAAATCCCAATAATCCGTATGCGAAATCAAAGTATATGGCGGAGGAACTGTGTGAGTTTTACGCAGAACAGTTTGGCGTGGGCATCAGCGTGATACGTCCGTTTAATGTATATGGAATTGGGCAGCGTGATCATTTTTTAATTCCGCAGATTATTCGGCAGGCAACGCAGGAGGAAAGCATCTGCGTCATGGATCTGGAGCCGAAAAGGGACTATATTTATCTGACGGATCTTCTGGAAGCAATCCGGCTGACCCTGCAAAGAAAAGGCAGATACGAGGTATTTAATATTGGCTCCGGAGTTTCCTATTCAGTGGCAGAGGTTATTTCCATGGTTCAGCGTATCGCGGGAACCCAAAAGCCTGTGGTATGTAAAAATGAAGTAAGACGGAATGAAATGAATGATGTAATTGCGGATATTTCCAAAGCAAAGGAAGTGTTAGGCTGGAAGCCTGCATATACGCTGGAACAGGGGCTGACAGAAATCATAAAGGGGAAAAGGAATGAACTGGAACGATAAAAGGATTTATATTATCGCTGAAATAGGCGGAAATTTTACCACTTATGAGCAGGCAGTACGGCTGATTGATGAAGCAAAGGCATCCGGCGTGGATGCTGTAAAGCTTCAGACCTACCGGGCAGAAACGCTTTCCAGCAAAAAAGCGGTTTTTGATATGGAAAATACGGGGGTAACCTCGCAGTATGAGCTGTTTGATGAATATGCGATTGGCGAGGAGCTTCATAAAAAGGTATTTGCTTATGCACGGGAAAAGGGGCTTGATATTTTTTCCTCTCCTTCTCATAAGACGGACGTAGACATGCTGGAGAGGCTGGGCTGTGACGCCTATAAAATCGGCTCAGATGATGCTGTTAACCTTCCGCTGCTGCGGTATATTGCAGCACTGGGCAAACCGATTATTTATGCGACTGGCATGTGTACGCTTGCCGAGGTACAGGAGTCGGTGGAGGCAATGCTGGCACAGGGAAATGAGAATATTGCCATTCTGCATGCCATAACAGCGTATCCGACACATCCCGAGGATGTCAATCTGCGGGCAATGCAGACGCTGCAAAGGACATTTCCGCATCTGCCGGTCGGATATTCTGACCATACGCTTGGAACGACGGCATGTATTCTGGCGGCGGCGATGGGTGCCCGTATTCTGGAAAAGCATTTTACTTATGATAAACATGCCGATGGACCGGATCATATTCATTCAGCCGACCCTGAAGAGATGCGTCAGATTGTGGATGCAGTCAGAACATTTGAAGTAATGCGCGGCAGCGGTATCAAGATGCCTGCAAAGGCGGAAGCGATAACCAGAAAAAATAACCGTAAGAGCATAGTGGTATGTCAGGATGTCAAAGCCGGAGAAATCATCGGCGAAGAAGCGGTTGATATTAAACGGCCGGGCTATGGAATAGCGCCAAAGTATCTGGAACAGGTAATTGGCAGACGCGCAGCCCGTGATTTGCAGAAGGACGATATTCTTAGCTGGAAGGACCTTGCATAAGAAGAGGCGGAAAAGAAACGGAGGCAGAGCGGATGAACGTACTTGCGATTGGAGCACATTTTGACGATATTGAGCTGGGCTGCAGCGGCAGTCTGAGAAAGCATGTGGAAAATGGCGATAAGGTAATCCTCTACGTGGCGACACAGTCAGGCTTTATAAGTCCCGACCAGATTACGATAAGAAGCAACGAAGAAGCGCAGGCTGAAGGGAAGAAAGCGGCTGAGCTGATAGGAGGAACGCTGGTATGTGGCGGCTTTGAGACATTAAAGCTGGAATTTGAGGATGCGCTCAATGCACAGCTTGTGCATCTGATTGAGCAGGAAAAGATAGATTTGATTTATACGCATTATAAGGATGATGTTCACCATGACCATGCTGCGCTTGCGAAGGCAAGCCTCCATGCAGGAAGACACGTTCCCAGAATTTTAATGTACCATAGCAACTGGTATCAGTCAGATGTGCGGTTTACACCAGACTTTTATCAGGACATTACAGATACATGGAATGTTAAGGAAGCCGTAATCAAGGCGCACCGTTCTGAGTATGAACGGGTGGGGGACGCATGGGTAGAGTATTTCCGGAAGGATGCCGAGAATAATGGTTATGCCTGCGGCGTTTCCCTGGCAGAAGGCTTTCGGTGCGTAAAGTGGCTTTGGGCATAGCTGTAAAAGTGGAGGAAAAGGAAAATGACGGGCATTATTATACAGGCAAGAATGGGGTCTACAAGACTGCCGGGAAAGATATTAAAGACAATAAATGACAGAACGTTGTTAGACCATATTATTGACAGGCTTGCTGAATTAAAAGAAGAGGCGACGGTGGTCATTGCGACGAGTACGCTGCCGGGGGATGATGCAGTGGAAGCTTTCTGCCGCAAAAAGGGTGTACTTTGCTTCAGGGGAAGTGAGCAAAATGTACTGAGCCGTTATTATGAGTGCGCTAAGCAGCAGGGCTTTGAACATATTGTGCGGCTGACAGCGGACAATCCTTTTGTGGATGTCGAAGAGGTAGACCGCCTGATTGCTTATCATAAGCTGCAGAAAAACGAATTTACAGAGTCGTTTTCACAGCTCCCAATCGGTGTGGGTGCGGAGATATTCAGTTTTCCCGCGCTTTCTGAGGATATGGAGAAGGCCTCCATGCCGCATCATTTTGAGCATGTAGACGAGTACATTCTGGAAAATATGGAGCTGTTTCAGACAGGCACCCTGCAGGTGCCGGCAGAAAAGCATTTTCCAGAGGTCAGGCTGACCGTCGATACGCAGGAGGATTATGAGAAAGCGTGCTATATTGCAGAGCACAGCAAAACCGGACTTGCGACGACCCAGGAGGCGATTGCGCTATGCTCGCAATTTGCATAGAATGTTCCCACCAAAGGGGGATGGGACATCTTTTCCGTGCACTGAATCTGATAGAGACACTAAAGCAGCAAAAGGAGCCGTATCTGCTTCTGGTAAATGAGGACGAAGCGGCACAGAAAATCCTGCAAAGGGAGAAGGTCAGATTTTTGTGCGTTGATTTATGGGATACCGTATCTGATTGGGAAGGTAAGCTGATACAAAAATTTGGAATTACCGTGTGGCTTAACGACAGGCTGGATACCTGCTCTGCAACAGCAGAGCATGTCCACAGAGCGGGCATTTTGCTGTATACCATAGACGATATGGGAGCGGGCGCTGCTCTTGCAGAGGGAAACTTTGCAAGCCTTTGCTTTGAGGAAACAGAAAAAATACCTGGAAAGATGGTCTATGCAGGCTCCCGTTATCTGATTTTAAATCCACAGATTGCATCGTTTCGCAGACTGCGGCAGGACTGCAAAAATATTCTTGTGACGCTTGGCGGCAGTGATACCTATGGCGTAACGCTGCGGGTAATTGCTTTTTTGAAGGAATGGCAGGCAGCCCACAGGGATGTCGGCATTACCGTGCTGCTTGGACCAGGCAGCGTGATAGAAAAGGAAGTAAAGGAAGCCCTTTTGGGAACAAATTTTTCTCTGGCAGCATCGGTACCGTCTTTGATGTCGTTCTTTGAAAAATTTGACCTTGCGATAACAGGCGGAGGCGTAACAAGCATGGAGGCAGCAGCATCGGGGCTGCCCTGTCTGATTATTGCAAATGAAATTCATGAGATACAGATAGGAAGGTATCTGGAAAAGACAGGCTGTGCAGTTTTTGCCGGATACTACAGGGAAATGCGTCTTGAGCGTCTTGATGAGATAACAGATATACGCGGCATGAGTAAGCGTGGAATGGAAACCGTAGACTTATCAGGTGCGGAGCGAATTTGCAAAATAGTGCTTGGACAGAGAAAGGAATAGAATAAAATGGAACCGCAGGAAAAAACGGTGGTTATTCACCAGCCGGATTTTATGCCATATCTTGGATTTTTTGACAGACTTCTGCATGCAGACACCTATGTAGTGCTGGAAACGGCTCAGTATGTTAATGGTACGAGCAGAAGCTGGATGAACAGGGATAAGATTAAAACCCCAAAGGGAGAACAGTGGATTACAGTCTGTGTCAAAAAGGCTCCCCGGGAGACAAGAATAAAGGACATTCTTTTGCTGGATGACGGCAGATGGCAGAAAAATAATCTGGGACTGCTTCATCAGAATTATAGAAAGGCGGCATACTATAAAGAAATTATGCCCTATATTGAAAAGCTGTATGGTGGAGAATATCTTTATTTCTGGGATTTTAGCTTTGCCTCTATCAAAATGTTAATCGAATTGTTCGGAATTGACATTGAAATCGTATTTTCCTCAGACTTAGATCCGCAGGGGAAAAATAATGATATGATAGTGGATATTATGAATAAGCTTGGAGCCCGCACATATTTATCAGGAACAGGCGCCGCAGACTATTATGATCCGGCGGTTTATAAAAAAGCAGGTATTCAGGTAATCTGGCAGGATTTTAAGCATCCCGTATATCCACAGCAGTTTGGAGAATTTATTCCCTATTTAAGCAGTATCGATCTGCTGTTTAACTGTGGAATTGAGAAATCACGCAAAATACTGCGGGGAGAAGAATGAAAAAAGAGAGTGCATGGTTAAAATTAGAGAAAGTAGTCGGGCTGGGTATTCTGCTGTTGGGCAGTCTTTGTTTTCTGGCAATGTTAATAGAAGCATGGCAGCCCGCAATTATAGGAGACGAAACTTTTTCTATGAATTTGATAAAGTGCGGATATGTCGATATTATTCGATTGACTGCGCAGGATGTGCATCCGCCATTGTATTACCTGATTTTAAAGTTTGTTGTTGGGATTGGGGCATTGTTAGGTGTTACGGCTGTTACGGCAGGTAAAATTGCGTCCATTATTCCATTTTTTCTTCTTGGGATAATCTCTTTTACAGAGATAAATCGTCGATTTGGAAAATGTGCTGCTGGAATTTTTTATATTTGTGTTATGGGAATGCCACACATGCAAAAATTTGCAGTGGAAATTAGGATGTATAGCTGGGGAATGCTTTTTTTGGTAATGGCATATCTGGCATTTTATGATATTTTATATAGTGGGTTTAAAAAAGAGGCATGGATTAAGTTGGTATTTTTTACTGTAGCTGCTTCTTATACGCATTATTTCGCATGCATGGCAGCTGGCTATTTATATTTAGCTTTGCTCATTTATTGTGTAATTTGGAAAAGAGACATGTGCAAAAGTTGGATTTTGTACAGCATGGTTACGGGGATTTGTTATCTTCCCTGGCTACCAATTCTCATTAAACAGATAACTGCGGTAAAGAGTAATTATTGGATAGAAAATATCTCTTTATCTTCACTAAAGGCATACTTTCAATTTATTTTTAACCCGGCGGTTTATATTTATTATAGTGGAACTATTTTAGGTCTATTTCTTTTTATAATATTTGGTTTAATAGTATTTGTGATTTTATTCAAACAAAATGGGAATTCAAAGGAAAAGCAGAAAGAAATAAATTATTGTATTTTTGCAGGAAGTTTACAGACTGTTTTTGTTATTTTTGTAGGAATTTTGTTTTCGTGGTTTGCAACACCAATTTTGGTACAAAGATATTTATTCTTTTGTATGGGTGTGCTTTGGCTTAGCTTTTCAATTGCTGTATCTCAAATGAAAAAGCAAATAGTAGTAACAGGTGTATGCCTGTTTTTAATGATGGTAGCATTTTTAAATCTAAAAGCATTTATCAGAACGGAAGAAGAAAGCAGGGCAGGATGGAAAGAGATGGATGCAATTCTTGCAGAAATAGGGGAGAATGACATTATTTTAAGCAACTTTGGACAAGTGAGACTTGCACTTAGTTATTATAAGCCCAAAATAAAGGTATGCTATTATTGGCGACAGCGTACGGAATCGCTTTTTCTAAATTTGTATGGAAATCTTGAAGACACCCGGGACGAAGAGGCAGTCTTCTCGCATTTAACAGATAAAAATACCATTTATTACTTTGATACATTGGGAATCGGAGAGTTTCATTTACAGGATGACTTTTCGGAAGATGGCATAGTATTTGAGAAAATGGAAACTTGTCTGATAGAAGACATATGGGTGCAGGTTTATAAAATAAGGAGAAGTTCATGTTAAAAAAAGACCCAATCACAGTATTGGCGGAAAAAATAAGACAAATAGAGCCGTCTGTCAGGTGGACATTTCTGGTGACGCTTTTAGGCGGAATGCTGGTTCATTTCTACAGCATGAGCCACAAATTTTTTAACTATTTTGAAATGGGAAATATCTTTTCGCAGATGCCTTTTCTGCAGGAGGATACGGTTGCACTTGGCAGGTGGTTTATGCCGATTGCAACCAATCTGTTTACAAGCTTCAGCATGCCGGTTTATAATACGCTGATTTCGCTGCTTTACCTTGCGATTGCGTCAGCATTGATTGTGAATCTTCTCCAGATTCGCTCAAAAGCTTATGGAACGCTGTTTGGACTTGTATTTGTGACATTTCCCGGATTTACCTGTGTACTTTCCTATGGGGTTAATTGTGATGAAATCATACTGGCGCTGCTTCTCTCTATACTGGCTGCCTATGCCTTTTTCAAATGGAAGGGTGGAATTATCTGGGGAGCGGTGCTGCTTTGCTTTTCGCTGGGAGCTTATCAGCCCTATATGTCTGCAACGATTGGCGTTGTTTATATGATGCTTTTCATAAAGGTATTCCGTGAGAAAACGACGCTGAAGGAATTTGCAAGGCTGGTTTTCCGCTCTGTGCTGATGCTGGCGGCAGGCTTTGCGCTTTATTATCTCTGTCTGAAGCTGACGCTTCTGATTACGGGAGTTACGCTCAGCGATTATCATGGCGTGGACAGTATGACCTCCTTTACCCCAAAGGGACTTGCGAAAGGACTTGTATATACGTATGGCTATTTCCTTTCGTATTTTTTTACAACTGCCTATACTTATACATGGGACCGGGTCTTTTGCAATATCATCGGCGCAGGCGCTTTTGTTGCGCTGCTTGTCAGAAGGCTTGTGACAAAAAGGACAAAAGGCGCAGGTACAGATGCATGTGCAAACCGTTTGCTGCTGCTTTTGTTTATTTTTCTGCCGCTTGGCGTTAATGCGGCGCCGTTTCTGATGGCGGACCGCGTGGGCGCTGGGGTGGATCGTTATATGATTTTTTCCCTGATGTTTTTGTGGGCGCTCCTTTTAAGCCTGCTGGATATGTGCAAATCTGAGTGCCTTGCATTTTCATCAGATAGCCAAAGAAGCCTTGTGCAGTGGGCAGGACTGCTGGCAGTGACGGTATCTGTATTATCAGGATTTCTAATTTGTAATCAGGCTTATCATCGGATGGAAGCGATGACTGAAACGACAGGGGGCCTTTTGAACCGTATTGCGGCACGAATGGAGATGACGCCGGGCTGGAGTAAGGACATGCCGATTTATTTTGTGAATTGCAGGGCTTTGGTGAATCAGAATTATGAAGTCGAGATACCGGAGTACGATGCGATTAAGAATATGCCCGGCACATTTTTAAGGTCATCCTACAGTGAAGAGGCGATTGAGAAGTATCTGGAGGTGTATCTGCATTTCCCTGTCTGTGTGGCGGCAGAGGAGCAAAAGAAGGCAGTAGAGCAGACGAAGGCATTTGCGGAAATGAAGAGCTATCCGGACGAAAGCGCAGTACAGGTTATAGATGGCGTAATGGTAGTAAAAATCAGCGATGGTGAGGAATATTAGATGAAGAGCTTTTCAATGAAGGAATTGTTTGTGGGAGAGAGCGCCGAAAAGGAATTTCTGATTACAGAAGAAATCGGACGCGCATTTGCCAAGGTATCTCAGGATGAAAATCCACTGCACCTACAGGAAGATTACGCAAAAAAGACCCCATTTGGGAAGCGGATTGCGCATGGAATGCTGCTTGGAAGCTATATTTCGGCAATGCTTGGAATGGAGCTGCCCGGAGAAGGCACTATTTATATGAAACAGGAGCTTACCTTCTTAAAACCGGTCTATTATGGAGACACAATCAGGGTGAAAATTGAAGTAACAAAGCTGGAGCCGGAAAAAAAGCGTGCAGTCCTGTCAACAAGCTGTTATAATCAGAAAAGCGAACAGGTGCTTGCCGGCAGTGCATTGGTAAGGCCGAGGGAGGAATAAAACATGGCAGTTTTGTCTTATATAGATAATATTTTCAAGCTCAGCGACTGCTTTGTAAAGCGGGATTACAGCATGCTTAAGGAAGAAATCCTTTCGATGAAGGAAGAGCTTAACTATCGCTACGAGGAAGGCGGAGAGGTCTGGGGCTACCAGATTTCCAAAAACGTTCCTGTTTCGAAGCTTTATGGCTTTGATGCTTATGTGGTGCGCTTCTATTTTACAAAGGTGGATACGCTGCACAATGCGCATCAGGAAGAAATCATGGATCAGGTGTTTATGGCGCTCAAGCGGGAAATGGAAGTATGCAGAGGCTATTATAACCTGCGGCTGCCTGCACATGTAGTGGATGTATTAAAGGGCTTCAATAAGCATCTGACGGGCGGAATCTTCTGCGGCGGTACGGTAGAGCAGGTTGTGAGCGGAAAAGAAGTGGAAATCCCGGAGAGAGAGGGAATCTGCGTCTTTTTTGCAGAACGCGGGTACCTGAAGGAACACAGAGAGCAGCTCCTTCAGATGACATATTCTTCCTTTGCATCCTATCAGGGGCAGTATCATATCTCTCCTGTTACAGATGAAAAGGCGGGAACTATCTATGAAAACTGGATTGAGAGCTACTTTGAAAACTTTGAGGATAATCGGATTTTTGTTGTAGAGTATTTTGGAGAGCCAATCGGTTTTTGCACGATTGGAGAGGACGAGCATGTTGTAGAGGGACAGCTTTCTGCAATTTCAGCAAAGCATCGTAAGCTCGGCGGTTACCGTACGCTGATTTCCTCCTTAATCAACTATGCTTATAAGAATGGAAAGAGTTTTACGGCAAGTACGCAGTTTGACAATTATATTGTACAGGGAACATGGAATTCACTTGGAATGAAGCCGTATTTTTCTTTTTACAATTTTCATTTTGATAATCGGTAATCTGTTTGGAAACAAAAGGAATCAAAAGGGGGTATTGCCAAATGGGCAGTATATTATATCTGGTTCTGCCATGCTATAATGAAGAGGCGGTCCTTCCAGAGACAGCTCGGGCGCTTGCAAAAAAATATGCGGCGCTGATGCAGGCAGGAAGAATCAGTCCCAGAAGTAAAATCATGTTTGTCAATGATGGCTCAAAGGATGCAACATGGCAGATTATTACGGATTTATTTCATGAAAATTCCATATTTTGCGGCATCAGCCTTTCCAGAAACCGGGGACATCAGAATGCAGTGCTGGCAGGACTTATGACTGCTAAGGAAAAAGCGGATGTGGTTATTTCTATTGATGCGGATTTGCAGCAGGATATTGATGCGATCGACAAAATGCTGGATAAATATGAAAATGGCTGCGACGTAGTATATGGTGTACGGAACGCCAGAGATACGGATGGATGGATTAAGAAAACAACCGCGCTTGGCTTCTATAAGCTGATGCAGTTTATGGGCTGTGAGGTCATTACGAATCATGCTGATTACCGGCTGATGTCAAAGCGGGTAATTGAAAGCCTTGCACAGTACAAGGAGGTAAATTTGTTCCTGCGGGGGCTGATTCCAACGATTGGCTATCCATCTGATATTGTTTATTTTGATGTAAAGGAACGGCAGGCTGGAGAGTCTAAATACACGATGAAGAAGATGCTCGCTTTTGCAGTGGATGGAATTACCTCCTTCAGCATTAAGCCGATACAGCTGATTACGCTGATGGGATTTGTAACTATGCTTATCAGCATCATGCTTATCATATTGACAGTGATTGAATTTTATCAGGGAAAGACAGTGCCTGGCTGGGCATCAAGCTATATTTCTACATGGTTTATCGGAAGTGTACAGCTCATTTCACTTGGTATAGTAGGAGAGTACATTGGAAAGATTTATCTGGAAACCAAGCGCAGACCCAGATACCATATAGAGTCCTGCCTTTGGATGGATGACCCGGAAAAGGAAGATGGCGAATGATAAAAAAGAAATACGTCATAACAGCAGTTATTACTGTTGTAATGGCAATACTTACAATTTGCGGTGCAGATTGGATCAATCAGACGCTGATGCGCAAGGCAAGCCGTGACCGGATGCAGGATTTGATTGAAGCGCAGACGAATAAGGACATTTTGTTTGTCGGAAACAGCCATGTTATGGATGGTGTAATTCCAATGGATCTCTGGAGAGATTTTGGATATACCTCATATATTCTGTGCGCTGAGTATAATGATATGGAGCGTTATCCGGCGATGCTTGAACTGGCATTACAGTATTGCAGCCCGTCATTGGTGGTTATTGATGTGGACAATTACTGGCAGAAGAGTGAGCCGGAGGAAGTCCTTATGGGGTATCATGAATTTGCGGATGCGTTCCCCATTACAAAAGCGAAGATACAGACAACCTGTGAGCTTTTTGAGGACGAGGAAACCAGAAGAGAAATTATATTTCCCTTTTGGCTGTATCACAGCAGATGGAATGATTTATCCAAAAATGATTTAAAAAAAAGTGAGACTTCCTTTTATCTGAAGGGCTATGAGTTTACCACAGATACTTCTATGGTTGAGATTTCCCAAATCATGGGAAGTCAGGAGGGAGAGCTCTTTCAAGATGCCTATGGACTGGAGGCTCTAAAAAAAGTAATACAGCTATGCCGCGAGCAGGGGATAGAAGTACTGCTTACGACCGTTCCGTACATTGCAGATGTACAGGAGCAGAAATATCTGCAGGGGCTTCATGAGTTTGCCAGGGAACAGCAGGTAGGGTATGTCAATCTGATAGAAAAGGAGGCTCTTGTTGATGAAAGCTGTGATTACAGGGAGGGCGGACATCTGAATCTGTCAGGCGCGCAAAAGGTGACAGCCTTTCTGGGCGGATATATAAAGGATAATTATCAGGTACCGGTCAGGTCAGAGGAAGAAAAATAC
>CAKRYY010000002.1 GCA_934432885.1 uncultured Lachnospiraceae bacterium | reverse complement strand
CCGAAAAAACTGGGAGGAAGCCCGCAGGGACTATCTCGCATATAAGGCGCATCAAATCAGAGAAGCGGAAGAGGAGATGGAGGAAAGCGGTTTTAAAGAAGGTTTGACAGAGCTCCTGATTCAATGCAGTGACCATGATATGGAAACTATGATAGGGGTACGAAAGGAATCGGCATATCTGGAGGAGGCGCAGATGAAAGCGCTGCTTTTAAACATAGCAGGACAGGAGATAGATGCCGGAGACTTTTTCAGCTATGGCAGCCGCCCTTTTCAGGAAAAGTCGTTTGCAGATTGGAGCGATGGAGAATTCTATTTTGCCATTTTTGAGGCTGAAAAGGAAGAACCTATTTGCAGTTATATATTTTAAAGGATAAAACAGGAGGAGAAAAGAATGGAACAGGTATTGGAGATTTTACAGGATGTAAAACCGGAAATTGATTTTGCAGCAGAAAAGGGACTGATTGACGATGGACTTTTGGATTCCTTTGACATTATTTCGATTGTAAATGGTTTAAATGAAGCGTTTGATATAGAAATTACGGTGGCAGAGCTTCTGCCAGAGAATTTTAACAGCGCAGAAGCTATCTGGGCGCTTGTACAGGAAATGAAGGAAGCATAAGAAATGAGCTTATTGTCCATACGGTTTTTGCTTTTTTTTCTGATTCTTATTTTAGGATATTATATATTACCGTCTAAAATACGATGGATATGGCTGCTTTTGGGCAGCCTTACCTTTTATGCACTTGGCAGCCTGAAATGTCTCCCGCTGCTTTTATTTACTGCACTGCAGACGTATGGCGCCGCCCTGCTTTTGGGAAAGCTGAATAAAAGAATCAGGGAGGATTTAAAGCGCATAGAAGACCGAACGGCGCGAAAGGCGGAAAAGGAAAAGCTGATTCAAAAGAAAAAGGGTATTGTAGCAGTCTCGCTGATTCTGAATTTTGCGATTTTGTTTGCATTTAAGACATCTTATCTTTGGCATGGCGTGCCGCTTGTCCTGCCTCTCGGAATTTCCTTTTATACCTTTCAGACGATAGGATACCTGATTGATGTGTACCGTGCAAGGTTTGAACCTGAGAAAAATCTGTTTCGCTATCTTTTGTTTGCGACATATTTTCCGCAGCTTATTCAGGGACCAATCAACCGTTATGAACAGCTCTTTCCGCAGTTTTTTGTGGAAAGAAAATTCGAAGGAAAAATGCTGCGAAGAGGTTTCTGGCTATTTTTATGGGGTGCTTTTAAGAAATTAGTCATTTCTGACAGAACGGCGCTTTTTGTGCATACTGTTCTTGGAGAAGGAATGAGCGATACACCTGGCGTTATGATTGTGCTGGGAATATTCCTGTTTAATCTTCAGCTGTATACTGATTTCTCCGGCGGTATTGATATGGTGCAGGGGGTATCAGAAGCGCTGGGAATTGAACTGGCGGAGAACTTCCGCAGGCCATTTTTCTCAAGAAGCCTTGCGGAATATTGGAGAAGGTGGCATATTTCTCTTGGACTTTGGATTAAGGACTATGTGTTTTATCCAATTGCCATGTCAAAGCTTTTTGCAAAATTTGGGAAAAAGGTAAAGGCAGTCTGTGGAAGCTATATGGGAAAAACCCTGCCGGGAGCGTTGACCTCTGTCATTACATTTGTTTTAATCGGTATCTGGCATGATGTAACGTGGTGCTATGTGCTGTATGGATTATGGCATGGCATTATTTTGGGACTTTCAAATTTATGTGAACCTTTATTGCAAAGGATAAATCATGTGTTGGAAATAAGGACAGATGTACTCAGCTTTCGATGGTTCCAGCGTGTACGTACATGGATGCTGATATCAATTGGTGAGAGCTTTACGCTTGCAGGAAGCCTTGCAGGACTGAGATTGATGTCAGAAAGAATTTTACAGGATTTTAAATACCATACAATAGTCACCCAAATTACAGAGTATGGACTTGACGGAGCAAACTGGCTGGTGCTGAGCTGTGCTGTATTGATACTTATTTTTGTGAGCATGAAACAGGAATCCGGTGTGCGAATCAGAGAAGCAATGGAGAAACAGAATCTCTGCTTTCAATGGATAATGACGGCTGGGATTATTGCGGTAACGGCGGTATTTGGCGTTTATGGCCCTGGCTATGACGCTGCTGCATTTATTTATGGTGGATTTTAAGAGGAAAAAAATGAAAGAACAGATAATTTTCCATGCAGACGATTTTGGAGCAAATGAGGAAATATCAAGGCATATTCTGGACTGCTTTTACAAAGGAGCCCTGACGAGCCTGAGCGTTCTTCCAAACAGCCAGAGGCTTGCAGAATGTATGGAAATGCTGCGTCCTGTGCAGGAAAAGCTGCATGTCAGCATACATTTTAATCTTGCAGAGGGACCATGCGTGGCAAAGCCGGAGGAGGTTGCTTTGCTGGTAAATGAAAAGGGGATGCTGGACATCTCCTTTTTTCAGGTTTTAAGTATTTCTCTGTTTGGCACGCCTGCAAAGAAAAGAATGCTTCATAAACAGATAAAGACAGAGCTGCGGGCGCAGCTTATGAGGATGCTGCCTTATATAAAGGAGCTTCGCATTGACAGCCATCAGCATTATCACATGATACCGCTTGTGCTGGACTGCATTTTGGAAATCGTAGAAGAACTGCCAAAGACAGAAGCAGGAAAGAATTGGCTTTTCAGGGAAAAACCAGAAATTGCCTTTTTGCGGATCCCGGCTGAGTCGCTAACACCGTTTTTAAGGCAGCCCGGCTTGTATCTGACCTATCGCCCAATCAATCTGGTTAAGAATCTGGTATTAAATGCGTTGGCTTTTTGGGATAGAAAAAAGCTAAAGTCTCTTAAGAAAAACAGCGCTGTGTTTTTTGGAATCCTGCTCAGCGGAAAAATGGATTTGGAGAGGGTGGAGCGGCTGCTCCCGGCATTTGAGAAAATTTCAGAAAAAAAGAATCTTCCGCTTGAAGTTCTCTGCCATCCGGGCGGAGTAGAACACCCGGATAAGCTGATGGATTTGGAAAATGCAGATTGTGTGGCATTTTATAGAAGTCAGGGCAGAAAGCTGGAAAAACAGATGCTGTGTGGAATCAATCGGAAGCAATCTTAATCACGACGGTATCCTTAAACTGCTTTACACTGCCGACAGCAGGCCAGCAGGGCATTTCCTGAAATTCGGGGCTGCATTGCAGCGCCTGCTTTTCTGCATCTGTACAGGGCGCAAGCATAAGGTGAAAATAGGTTTCCATCATAGCCGAGAAATGCGCCTGCTCAGAGATGATATAGCCATCCCGGATACCAGCCATTGAAGGGGGCAGCGATAATGAGACGCTGTCAAAATCTTTAAAGTGCCCAATAAGACAGAGCTTTTTGGCAGCCTGAAAATCCTCCAGCTGTTCGATGCGGTCAACCATACGGTTTACCAGCGCAAAGGTCATTTCATTGCTTGTTTTCATGTACAGATAACTGATATTGCTGATGAGCGCAAAATGAAAGATAATCAGGGCTGTCAGGACTGTACAGCACCAGCAAAGGGCAGTCTTTATCCAGTTTGGCTGTAAAGTAATCTTATCATAGAAAAGAACCGGCAGAATATAAAACAGACTGAAGGAAGCATACATGAGCATATAGTATCTGACCTGCGGTGAAAGGAAATAAATCATAGAGCAGACAAAAGGCATTGCAAGCAGGCAGAAAATGGACAGGCCAAAATCTGCAGGGCGCAGATAGAGCCTGCTTTTTTTGATACAATAGAAAAAAAGAACAAACAAAAGCAGGAACAAAAGCCCGTTGGACAGCTTATAAAAATTGAATTTATCAAGAGGACCAAAAAAGAAATATGCAAAATCAATCAGGCAGTCTTTTCCTGCCTGCAGCAGGCGGGGCAGATTTGGCAGGGACATGGTGGCGATACCGTTATAATCGCTGGCAGGGATTTTTTCGAATGCTGCCAGAAGCTTGTAGCAAAGCAGATATACGATGGTGCCGCATACGCCCATAAGCAGAAAGCGTCCCCAATAGGGAAGGATTTCCTTAAAGACAGATTTTTCAGCAGATGCTTTGGTGAAAAGCTGCATGAGAGTCCAGGTAAGAACCAGCATGACCGCATAGGAAATATAGGCCTGATAAGAACCATAACCAAAGGCAATCAGGAAAATTGCCGGAAGGAAACCATATTTTTTGCGGACAGTCAGAAGCACAGCAAGTGTCATAAAAAGCATGGCAAGAAAATAGCCATCTGCTGTATACATGTAGGCAAATGTGCTGGCAACGCTTGGAAAACAGACGGTAAGTGCGCTTACCAGAAAAATACTGATTTTTTTGCGAAGAGAAAATAATTCTGTAAGGCAGACGCAGACCAGACTCAAATAAATCAGTGATAACAGTCCGTTTATCCACTGCAGATCATAATAAGAGCCAATACCACAGGCAAGTGTTAGAAAGCACCGCCCAAGATGGATGGTATTCTGGCTGTCATGAAAATTGTAGACGCTGTCCCAGGTAAGAAGGTGGTTGGTAAAGCGGAAGAGGTGCACCAGAAGACCTGTGCAGAAAGCGGAAAGAAAGGCAAAAAGCCATTCCTTCTTTATATGTTTTTTTAATAAATGTAAAAATTGTTCGGGATACATAGAAAGCTCCTTAAAAAAATCTATAGGCATAGTATAGCTTATAACATGGGAAAAATCTATGAAAAGGGAAAAATATTGTCAGAGGCATTCTTGGAGGATTTCAAAGAGGCGCAGGAGTAGACAGGATATGTGGAATAAGCTATAATAATAAGATGTATGAGCAGAAATTAGAAAAAGGGTGGCGGCATATCTGAAACGAAACGATAATTTACTGGAAATTTATGGAATTTTGCTGACAGACTGCATTTGCGTCATTCTGTCTTATTTGCTTGCCATTTTATTGCGTTATCATTCCTTTGCGCTGACAGACCATAAGGAAACCTATATTCTGGTCTGCATCTGGATTTTGCTCTTTACGGTACTGTATGATATTTTGGTTGGAAGCGGACGGAATTTTCTGCGGCGCGGTTATTATGTGGAATTTAAATCTGTGGCAAAGCATATTGCCGGCATGGTAATTTTCCTTGGATGCAGCCTGTTTCTTTTTAAAGAAGCTGAGAATTTCTCACGTTTGGTCTTTGGATATTATATTATTTTGGAGACAGTATTTATGCTGTCCACGCATTTTAGCCTGAAAAAGCTGCTGCGTGCTACCTATCGTGCCGATAAAAGCAAGATAAAGGTCATGGTAATTACCGATTCTGCCAGTGCACAGCAGGTATTGCCGCTGCTGCTTGCAGGAACGGAATATGATTGTGAAATCACCTCGGCAGTGATATGGGATGCGGATATGACAGGACAGGAAATTTCAGGGATTCCGGTTGTGGCGTATAGGGAGAACGTTGTTGATACCGTAAAAAATCTGCCGGTGGATGAGGTGTTCCTTTATCTTCCGGAGGTTGGAAAGACGGCGCTGCGTAAGCTGATTATGGACTTTGAAGTTATGGGCATTGCCTGCCATTATAACATTGATGTTGCAGATTTGGATACAAAGGTGCGGAGCGTGGGAGAGTTTGCCGGATTTACGGTGGTGACCTATGCGATTCATGAGATAGACCGCAGGCGTGCAGTTATCAAGCGTCTGATGGATATTGCGGGAGGTCTGGTCGGTCTTTTGATTACAGGTATTCTGTATCCCTTTGTGGCGCTTTTTATTAAACTGGATTCTAAGGGACCGGTTGTATTTTCGCAGGTAAGGATTGGGAAAAATGGCAGGCGCTTTCGGATTTACAAATTCAGGTCAATGTATCTTGATGCAGAAAAGCGCAAGAAAGAGTTGGAGACCCAAAATGAAATGCAGGGTCTTATGTTTAAAATGGAGGATGACCCCCGTGTGACAAAAGTTGGGCGCTTTATCCGTAAAACCAGCATAGACGAGCTTCCCCAGTTCTGGAATGTGCTGAAGGGAGATATGAGCCTTGTAGGGACAAGACCGCCGACAGAGGATGAGTTTGCACAGTATACGCCGTATTATCGCAGGCGGCTTTGTATGACGCCCGGACTTACCGGGCTCTGGCAGGTCAGTGGCAGAAGCAATGTTGAAAATTTTGACGATGTGGTAAAATATGATTTGCACTATATTGACCACTGGTCGCTCAGTCTTGATATAAAAATACTATTTCAAACAGTATTTGTGGTGCTGTTTGGCAAAGGAGCAAAATAGAGATGGAAGAACAAAAAGGCGGTACAGGCAGGAAAATATTGATTATTGTGGAAAACCTTCCGGTGCCCTTTGATACACGTGTATGGCAGGAAGCTACTACATTGGTGGAGAATGGCTATACCGTTTCCGTTATCTGTCCCAAAGGAAAGGGCTACGAAAAGGAAGAAGAGGTGCTTGCAGGCGTACACGTTTACCGCCATGACCTGAAGACAGAGGGCAGCGGCTTTGTTGGTTATGTAAAGGAATACGGCAGTGCACTTTACCATGAAATTCGTCTTGCAAAAAAGATTTATAAAGAAATCGGTTTTGACGTCATTCATGGATGTAATCCGCCCGATGACATTTATATGGTGGCAAAGCATTTCAGAAGGTATGGGGTACGGTATGTGTTTGACCACCATGATATATGTCCGGAGCTTTTTGAAGCAAAATTTGGGAAAAGGGGGCTTCTTTACAAAAGTCAGCTCTGGCTTGAACGTCAGACCTACAGACATGCTGCATTTGCCTTTGTGACAAATGAATCCTACAAAAAGATTGCAATAGAACGCGGCGGGATGGAACCGGCAAAGGTATATGTGCTGCGAAGCGGTCCAAGGCTTGAGCGTCTGCGGATACAGGAACCCAAACCGGAACTGAAAAAGGGCAGAAAATATATGGTTGGCTATCTTGGGGTAATTGGAAAGCAGGAGGGAATTCCCTATCTGCTTGAAGCAGCGCGTTATATTAGAAATGAACTGCACCGGGATGACATTTGCTATGGAATTGTCGGAGGGGGGACCTCACTGGAGGAGCTTAAGACCCTGTCGGTATCAATGGGCATAGACGATATAGTGACCTTTACCGGAAGAGCACCGGATGATGTTATGCTGGATTACCTGAATACGGCGGATATTTGTGTGAATCCCGATGAATACAATCCAATGAATGACAAATCTACCATGAATAAGGTGCTGGAATATATGGCGCTTGGAAAACCTATTGTCCAGTTTGATCTAACAGAGGGAAAGTATTCGGCAAAAGAGGCGTCAGTATACGCGAATCCAAATGACGCCGTTGATATGGGAAAAAAGATTGTAGAGCTTTTGGATAATCCTCAAAAGCGGCAGGAAATGTCAGCATACGGCAGGAAGCGGATTGTAGAGGAGCTTTCCTGGGAGCATACAAGTAAGGCGCTGCTTGCAGGATATGAGGCGTATTTTACGGGGAAATTTGATTAAGCAAAACCGGTTAAGGAAGGAAACAAAAATATGAGAATCAGCATATTTGGAATGGGATATGTAGGCTGCGTAGGCGCTGCCTGCTGTGCAAAGCTTGGACATCATGTAGTAGGGGTAGACGTATCGGCGCATAAGGTGGAGCTGATTAACAGCGGACGCCCTACCATTATAGAAAAGGATATTGAGGAGCTTGTAAAGGCGGCACATGATGAGGGAAAACTGGAAGCAACGACGGACGTTGCTTATGCAGTGCAGAATTCTGAAATTTCCTTTATTGCAGTTGGAACGCCGAGCAGCAAGGAAGGACATCTGAACCTTGATTATATCTATAAGGTGGCGGCGCAGATTGGTGAAGCGCTGAAGGATAAGGCGGAATTTCATATTGTGGCGGTACGCAGCACTGTTTTGCCGGGAACAAATGAGCGGATTGGCAGGATACTGGAGGAGGCTTCCGGTAAAAAACGTGATGAAGCCTTTACGGTAGTATCAAATCCGGAATTCTTGCGGGAAGGAACGGCAGTTCATGATTATCTCAATCCACCGCTGACACTGGTTGGCGCGGACAATGAGGCTGCAATGGAGAAAATGCGTCAGCTTTATAAAGACCTTCCAGGGGAATTTATTGCAACGGACATTCGTGTGGCGGAGATGATGAAGTATGTGAACAATACGTATCATGCCTTGAAAATCGTGTTTGGAAATGAGGTTGGCAATATCTGCAAAGCACTTGATATTGACAGCCATAAGGTTATGGAAATTTTCTGCAAGGATAAGCAGCTCAATATTTCACCCTATTATTTTAAACCAGGCTTTGCATACGGAGGTTCCTGTCTGCCGAAGGATTCGAAGGCATTAAGGACGCTGGCAAGGGATTATTATGTTGACGTACCGGTTATCAACAGCATTGAGGAAAGCAATGAAATTCAGAAAAAGAATGCTGTAAACCTGATTATGGACAAGGGTAAACGCAAGGTAGGAATCTTGGGACTGAGCTTTAAAGCAGGTACGGATGACCTTCGGTGCAGCCCGATTGTAGACGTGGTAGAGGTATTGCTTGGAAAAGGCTTTGAACTGCGCATCTATGATAAAAATGTAAAGCTGTCTGAAATTACAGGCACCAATAAGGACTTTATTATGGCGAAGATTCCACATCTGCAGCACTTTGTGTATGATGATCTGGATAAGGTCGTGCGGGAATCAGATGTGCTTGTTATTACAAACAAGGAAGCTGAGTTTGACAGCCTTTTGCAGAAATACCCGGGAAAGATTATCGTGGATTTAGTCCGGGCATGGAAGGAAGTAGATTATGCCGGCAACTATGAGGGTATTTCATGGGGAAATATCAATATCAATGCAAAGCAGGGGCAGAGCATAGAAAAGGATATGACAGGAACGGAGTTTTAAATATTTTTATAACAGATAGGATAGAAAAATGAATATTGGCTGGTATATGAACCGCCTGCGCGCAATGAGCATGCCGGAGATACGCTGGCGGCTTGAGCAGAAGCGTTTGGAGCGTGTGGAAAAGCGGACATTTGCAAAGCAGAATAGTCAAATTACAGATGGGGTCTTCTATTTGGGAACAGAAGGCCTTGTTTTTCATACAGAAAAACTGCCGCTGGATGCTTTGTGCCTGTTGTTTGATAAAAGACAGGGGGAAATTCAGCTTTTAGGGGGCTATTCCTATAAAGAATATAAGACGAAATGGCATGCGGGCTTTCAGACAGAAAATGACTGGCCGCTTATGTTTTCTTATGACCTGCAGTATAAGCAGAGGGATGATATTGGAGATGCCCGTACAAACTGGGAGCTGAACAGGCACTTTCAATTTGCCCTTTTGGCGAGAAGCTATTTTGAAGAACGAAACAGAACTGATATAGAGGAGTTAAAGCGGCTTTTTTTTGACTGGAATGAAAAAAATCCTTTCCTGATGGGAATTTCATGGACAAGCGTGATGGAGGTTGCAATCCGTGATATTAACTGGATGGTAACACTGGGATTTTTAGAGAAGGCAATGGGAGAGAGCACTCCGGAGGATGTCCAAGCCTGCTTAAAGGAGCTTTGTGAAGGGCTTCGGACAGGCATTATCAATATGACGAGTTATATCACTGCCCATTATTCGAGGTATTCTTCTGCCAACAATCATGTGATTGTTGAAGCTGCGGCGATAGGTATGGCAGGGTGTTTGTTTGCCTGTGGGGAGTGGTTCGACATAGCAGTTTATATTTTGAATTATGAGATTCCAAGACAAAATTATAGAGATGGCGTCAATCGGGAAATGTCACTGCACTATCAGTCTTTCTTTATGGAAGCAGTAGGCCTTTTGGCGCTTACTATAAAGCAGGGCGAAGGACATATTCCATCCCGTTGGAGATGGATGCTGGCAGAAATGAGTCATTATTTATTAGACTGTCAGGGAAAATATGGAGAAACTGTAGTATTTGGCGATGATGATGAAGGTAAGATACTGGATTTGTGCGGTGGCAGGTGGAATCATTACAGGTATGTCCTGAAACTGATGGGAATGTTGCTGCCGGAGACTTTAAAGTATCAGAATACGGGCAGTGTGTGCTACCGTGAAGGTGGAGTATCCTTGCTTAAGAGCAGGGATGGGAGAGCCTTAATAGGAATTGATCATGGGACGCTTGGCTTTGGAAGTATAGCGGCGCATGGACATGCAGATGCCCTCAGCTTTCAAATGTATCTGGATGGCAAGACGGTGTTTGCAGATCCGGGAACCTATATTTATCATATAGACCTTGCAAGCAGAAATTTATATCGCAAAACGGAGAATCATAATACGCTGCTTTTGAATGAGAAGGACCAGTCACAGATGCTGGGAGCCTTTTTGTGGGGAAAACGTGCAGAGTGTACATTGCTTGCAGATAATCTGTCGGACGGCGGTGTGGAAGAGAGGGTATCATCAAGCGGAAGCCTCTATATTGAAGCAATGCAGGATGGTTATAAACCGGAAATTCATAAGAGACGCTTTGATTTTAATGGAGAAAATGAATTGCTTATTACAGATACGGTTTTGAAGGTTGAGAAACCGATAACATGGCAGCTGTCTTTTGTGACCGGTGAAGCTTTTTCCAAGGTAAAATTGGAAGTTGAGTCAGAAGCGGAACTCCAGAAGCAGGTAGTGGAAACATGGATTTCTGAAAAATATGGAATTCAGAAAAAAGGTAAGAAGCTTATTTTTACAGGCAGAACAGATTGCGATATTGTAATAAAGACAAAAATTAGCTGGTAGATATAAGGAAATCAGAGATGAAGGTTATTTTTGTAGTTTCCGCTCTGCATGGCGGCGGTGCGGAAAGAGTGATTGCTACACTGGCAAATTATATGGCAGACAGGAACGATGATGTGACCATATTGATGACTGCAGGTGATGAAGTGGTATATCAACTGGATGAAAGGATTCAGCTTATATCTATTGGACAGGCGTCCGGTGGAAATCCGCTTGTAAGGATAAAGCGCCTGTTTGCCATGCACCAATACTTTAAAGCGCATAAAGAAAGCTGCATCGTATCGTTTAGTACCAGCATAAACCTGTTTACTATTCTGGCAGCATTAGGAACAGGGGCGCACACTATTGTTTCGGAAAGAAACGACCCTGGCAGGTACCGGCATAAGAGACTGCGGAATATGATTTATGCTATGGGAGATTGGTTTGTATTTCAGACAGAGGATGCGAAAAAGTGCTTTTCCAGAGCAATTCAAAAGAAGGGGCGGGTAATTCCGAATCCGATTCGCTCAGAACTTCCAAAGCCATATAATGGAGTAAGGGAAAAGAAGATTGCGGCTGCAGGAAGACTGGAATCACAGAAAAATCATAAATTGCTTTTGACTGCATTTGCAGAATTTCACAAAAATTTCCCAGAGTATACGCTTCATATCTATGGGAAGGGAAGCCTTGAAGAGGAGCTAAAGGAGCTTACAGCATTGCTTCAGATAGAAGATTATGTTGTATGGGAAGGATTTTGCGAAGATATTCTTCAGAAAATCAGAACCTATAGTATGTATGTGCTTTCTTCTGATTATGAAGGGATTTCCAATTCTTTGATGGAGGCGATGGCATTAGGACTTCCCTGCATTTCTACGGATTGTCCGATTGGAGGCTCCAGACTGTGTATACAGGATAAAGGGAATGGCAGACTGATACCTGTAGGGGATTGTAAGGCGTTACAGGACGCAATGGAATGGATTGCACAGGATATAGAACGCGCAGAAGAGATGGGGAAGCGTGCTGTAGAAATCAAGGAGCGCTTTTCGGAGAAGACTATCTGTGAGGAATGGAGGGCATTTATGGAAGGGGCTGCAAAGCAGGTATGAAAGTATTGATGATAGGTGCAGGAAGAGATGTGCGGGGTGGTGTATCAAGCGTAGTGAACAGCTACTATGAGGCTGGACTGGATAAACTGTGTGAGTTGACGTATCTTCCAACTATGAAGGATGGAAATAAGCTTTATAAACTGATAGTGGCTTTGGGGGCACGTCTGCGGTTTGAGACGCTGATAAAGCAGGCGGATATTTTACATGTACACATGTCGGCGGATAACAGCTTTTACCGAAAGGCGGTTTTTATCCGAAAAGCATATAAAGAAAGAAAAAAGATTATCATTCACATGCATGGAAGCACATTTGATCTCTTTTATAAGGAACGGTGTAACGATGAGCAGAAGCGACAGGTAAGAGAAATTTTTGCAATGGCAGACAAGGTAATTGCACTGTCTGAAGACTGGAAAGAATTTCTTGCGGAATATATTTGTGATGCAGAAAAGATAGAGGTAATCTATAATGCCGTAAAAATTCCAGAGCCTTATAGCAAGGACTATTCTAATCAGAAAATGCTTTTTCTTGGAATTCTTGGACAGAGAAAAGGTACTTATGATCTGATTGAAGTACTGCCGGAGATTTTTCAGAATTATCCGGACAGTCATGTTTATTTTGGCGGAGACGGAGAACAGAAGCAGGCAGAACAGCTTTGCAGAGAGAAAGGAATCACAGAGCATGTAACTTTTCTCGGCTGGGTAAGAGGTGCAGAGAAAGAGAAGCTTTTGAAGGAATGCAGCATTTACGTGCTTCCAACCTACCATGAAGGGATGCCTATGTCGGTATTGGAGGCAATGGCGTATGGAATGGCAGTGGTTTCTACGTATGTGGGAGGGATACCACATATTATTACAAGCGGCGAGAATGGCTTACTGTGTGAAGCAGGGGATAAGGAAGCACTTCAAAAAACATTGATAGAGCTGTTGCAAGATGGAAAATTACGGGAAAATTTGGGAAGAAATGCTTATCTGATGATGGCACAGAAGTTTGATGCAAGAGAGAATGTTAAAAAAGTGTACAAAATCTATGAGGGATTGGTAAATAGGGCTTAATTTATTTGATTTTTTCAGCTGTAGTAGGAATATATTACTGATTACGCTTGCAGCAAATATGAGAGTAGTAGAAAAGCAGATGCAAAAAATGAAAAGAAGAAAGAATAGAAAGATAGAATGGGGAAGATTACAAAATGAAAATATTAGTATTAAATTATGAATTTCCACCGCTAGGCGGAGGTGCTTCGCCAGTATCAAAGGAGATTGCAGTTCAGCTGCAAAGAATGGGACACAGGGTTACTGTAGTAACAATGGGATTTGAGGGGCTGCCGGCTTATGAGGAAATAGAAGGAGTGCGAGTATATCGGCTTAAATGTTGGCGCAGTAAGAAAAGCTCTTGTATGCCATGGGAGCAATATACATATCTTGTGGCAATAAGAAAATTCATGAAAAAGCATTTAGTTGAAAATTACTATGATGTATGCCATACACATTTCATTATTCCTACAGGAGAAGCTGCACAATGGCTCAATAAACATTATCATATTCCGTATATAATAACAGCACATGGGAGTGACGTGGAGGGATATAATCAAAAGAAATATATGAAAATTATGCACAAAATATTAAAACCATCATGGAAGAGTATCGTGCGCAATTCAAATGGGGTTGTTGCGCCTTCCTTGTATTTGCTTGGACTCATGAAGAAAGAGATGCAGAATGGAGATTATACACTAATTCCTAATGGACTTGATGTTAAAAAATATAAGACATTGTATAGTGAAGATTTTCAGAAGGAACATCGTATTTTGTTAATGGGACGTATGCAAAAATCAAAAAATTTTCAAACTATATTAAGAGCAATATCAAAAATAGATTTGCAGGATTGGAAATTAGATATTCTTGGGGATGGACCATATAGAGAGGAGCTGGAAAGACTTTCAAAAGAATTAGGTATATCGGACAGAGTAAATTTTCGTGGATGGATTGATAATTCATCGCAGGAGCAGCTCATGTACTTAAAGAAGGCATCTATCTATATTACAGCGAGTCATTTTGAAAATTGCCCTATGGCAGTTTTGGAAACAATAGCAGCCGGATGCTATCCGCTATTGTCTGATATTCCAGGACACCGGCAATTTATAAAAGATAATAAGTATTTTTTTGAAATGGATTCAGAAGATGAACTTGCAGAAAAAGTGGAGAATCTTATTAAAACGAATTGGAATGATAATAGAGAATTTACTAATATATGGGATTATGATTGGAAGAACATTATGTGTAAATATGAGAGCTTATTAGAAATGGTAGCAAGGAGATAATTGTGAAAAGAACTAAATTAAGAATTCTCTATGTAGCCCCGAGATTCCATACAAATCAGATTCCTATTATAAAGGGATGGCTTAAAGAAGGAGATAGTGTTTACTTTGTTAGTCATTTTGCGAGACCAGGAGAAGACTACCAACTTTTAGAACCTAAAATACTAGGATATTCTCTAATATTCAAAATGGTTTATAGTATGTGTTATACATGGTATAAACTTTTTGAGGCTGAGAAGAGTCAAAAAGAGAAGTGCCTATACGAGTTTCGACTAAAATTAGGTTTTCCTCCAATAGGAATGGCAAGTGCATGTATAAAAGATTTCCAGCCGGATGTTGTAATTGTAAGAGAACGGTGCTTGTATAATATATCATTTTATAAAGTTTGTAAAAAAAAGAAGATACCCTGTATCTTGTACAATCAAAGTCCATTATGGGATGCTCCAAAACGAGATGCAGGGATAATTAGGAAAATACTATTACCTCTCTTTCCGAAGATGAGGATAACACCAGTTCTAGGAAACAAAGGATTTAATACTGAAAGGACAAAGGATGCGATTTATGTTCCATTTGTAATGGAGACCAGATTTGAATGGAAGGAAAAGAGGCATTTTCTTAATAATAAAATAAATTTGGTTTCGGTAGGCAGATATGAACCGAGAAAACAACTGCTATTGCTAGTAGAAGCGTTTGCCAAATTGCAAAAGAGGTATTCCCTGCAACTCATTTTAATAGGGGAAGTAATAGACGAAAAGCAGGCAGCATATTACCAGAAAGTGTTAAACAAGATAAAAGAATATGGCATAGAAGAGCATGTGTGCCTCAAGAAAAATTTAACCAGAGAATTAGTTTTTGAGGAATATAGAAAAGCCGATTTGTTTATATTGCCTAGTACAAAAGAGAGGGCATCTATCTCTCAGTTAGAGGCTATGAGCTGTTCTTTGCCTGTTATTTGCAGTAATACTAATGGTTCAGCATGTTATGTAGAAAGTGGAAAAAATGGATATTTATTTGCAGATAGTGATATGGAAGATTTATGCCAAAAAATAGAACTGGCAGTGAAAGATAAAAAATATATTGAGGAAATGAGTAAAAATAGCTACCAGTTAGTGCAGGAAAAGTATCAATTTGAAAATTATAAACAGGCAATTGTAGATATAATGAAAAGCTGCAGTAAACCATAGTATGGGAGAAGTTATGAAAATAATACAAAAATTGAAAAGTGCAACAAAGCAGGAAAAGATTTGGCTTTTACTGGCACTGGTAATACTTATTTTAACTGCAGCCAGATACTTTTTTGCGCTGTTAGGTGATTACTATACATTTTTGGATGAATATCCTACCTTTGATGCAGCGGTAGGATTTTTTAAGACGGGAAAGTTTTATAAGTGGGATTTTCATACTCAGACATTATCAGATATTCAATATAAAAGGGCATGGCCGCATACTCTTTTGCTAACACTTTGGTTTCATATTTTTGGAGTAAGCGTACCTGCAGGAAAAGCATTATCTGCGGTTTTGGGAATATTATTTATTTTTTCTATATATTTTATCACTTACAAAATATATAACAATTATTTTATAACTGCATTATCTTGTTTGTTTCTTTTGGGAAATGAATCAGTAACAGTTATATTTCGCCAAATCAGGATGTATAGTCTGTGGCTTTTATTAATAATCTGGTTTTTATATTTCATTTTTATGATATTGGAGACAGATGGTTACTTAAAGAAAAAGAATAAATTCACGCTGTTATATAATCAATATTTTAGTTTTTCTGTAGAATATATAATAGTTGCGGCTTTACTTTTGATATTTTGTTATGCTACTCATATAAATACGCTTGTAACGGGAGCAGGCATTTTCCTATTCTTTTTGTATCTATTGTTTACGAAAAAAGAAAATAAGTACATTACAGCTTTTATAATATTTTTGCTGTTATCCATTTTGGGAATTGGATTATATAGTTTATGCGCTCGGGGGATTAGAATTCCAGTAATATTTAATCTTTATCTTGTACTTATATCAGATACATTTATCGGTCAATATGATCCGCAAAATATTAGATACTTTTATTGGGTAAGAGATTATATGGGAAGTCCTGCATTAATGGGAATTTCTTTTATTTGTGTACTTATTGCATTTGTTAAAAATATAAGAAAAAGAAATAAGAAGTTTGATTTTTCATTGTATGCGATGCTCATTTTGGTAAGCTCTTTACTTTGTTTCATTTATCTATTTAGCCGATACTATCAAGACAGATATATGATATATGCGGCGCCGCTTATTTCTATTGTGGCAGCATGGGGAATTGTGGAAAGTACGCAGCTGATTAAATCCCGAAATATAAAGAGGGTAGTATATTTTGCTTTAATAATCAGTGTGGCAGTGCAGATGGGAATAAACTTTAAGGATATTTATTACAGCACAGATATTTGCTATCATAAAGAGATATATGATAAAATACAGAAGGATGCAGAAGAGACACCTATTGCAATTGCAGGATATGATTTTAGAGATTATTATGCGGTTCAGGAAATAGCAGATTATGTAACAGCTCCATTTGACCGTAAACAGGATATGGAAATTCTATATGATTTTGCCAGGAAATATCCACAAGGCTATGTAGTGGTAGAAACCGCCAAAATATATGGAATAACCGATTCTGTACGTGTTTTTATGCAGAATTATGCAGAACGTATTGCTGGTGATGGAATTGACCAATGCAATATTGACGTATGCAGATATCATTTCTTATATCCAGAAAAAGTACAAAAAGGAATGTATAAAAAAAATGAGATGGAATGTGGATGTGTAAAATTTTCATTTGATGCACAGGCACAGAAAACGGAGATTCGTATTTCCGTGGATACTTCAAAGCTTATGCCAACTACTAAAATTGTATTTCTCAATTTTGGAATTTTTACAACGGAAAAGGAAAGCCTTCCAATGTGCTTTCAGCTTGTATTACCAGAAGAAATGCCACAAAAAAATATAGAATATTCTGCAGTAATTGATAAGGAATGTGCAGCAGTAGAATTAAAAGAGGATTGTGAAGTATATTACACAGATAAAACCTATAAAGAAATGAAGTTATGGGAGAAATAGAGGGTAAAAATGGAAAAAACATGTCGAATATCTATAGTAGTGCCAGTTTTTAATGAAGAGGGAAATGTTGCTGAACTTCATCAGGAAATTAAAAAGGTATGTATGCAAAATCAATATGAATACGAAATAATTTTTGTTGATGACGGCTCTAGCGATAAAACGGAGGAAATATGCAAAACATTAGCTCCTTTAAAATATATTAGAATGAGAAGAAACTCTGGGCAGACGGCTGCTATGGATGCGGGAATTAAGGCATCTAAAATGGACTTTATTGTAACAATGGATGGAGATTTACAAAATGATCCGGCAGATATTCCGGGTATGCTTAGGTATTTGTTAGAAAATGATTATGATGTAGTGTCCGGATGGAGAAAAAACCGTAAAGATACTTTTATGAAACGCTTTATTTCTCGAGGAGCAAATTTACTGAGATATATCCTTGTGCATGACGGAATTCATGACAGTGGATGCTCATTAAAAATATATAGAAAAGAATGTTTTAAGGGAATAAATCTGTATGGCGAGCAACATCGCTTCATACCAGCAATACTAAAAATAAAAGGTTTCACAATAGGAGAATATGTAGTTCATCATAGACCAAGAACTTCGGGAAAGACAAAATATAATTGGAAACGTACATTTAAAGGCTTTGTTGATATGATTTCGATATGGTTTTGGAATAAGTATGCAACAAGACCATTACACCTATTGGGCGGAATTGGAATTATATTTCTGCTTTTAGGGGGAGGCTGCAGTGCATGGTCTCTGGCGATCTTCCTTAGTGGTTATAAAATGTCAAGAAATATTATGCCCCCCATGTTAGCTATTTTCTTTACTATAATTGGAATTTTGATGTTTATATTTGGATTGATGAGCGAAATCCTGATTAAAATATATTATGGTGTGCATGTGGATACTTCTTATAGTATCAAGGAAATATGGGAGAATTCCGATAAATGAAGAAATTGTTAATGGTAGTGTCTACGCTGGATCATGGAGGAGCACAGAAAGTATTTGCGAACTTGAGCAGAGCTTTTTCGAAAGAATGGCAGGTAGATATTCTCTTAAATAGTGCAGAAAACATAACGTTTCCTTATGCAGGCAATATCATATCTCTTGGGATAGATTCTAAGGGAGATCGGACAAAGCTTACATATCTTTTAAAGGTATTTTTTCATAGATATTGTATGCTTCGAAAATTGAAAAGGGAAAATGGATATAGCGCATGTATCAGTGCATTGGAGAGTGCCAATGTAGTAAATGTTTTAACAGGGAATAAATATTGTAAAACAATTCTTACAGTTCACAGTTTTACATCAGAATATATGAAACGGCTGGGGCGTATAAAACAAATTATTCTCTTCATGACAGTTAGGCTATTTTATAATTGGGCAGATAAAATTGTAGTTGTGTCTGAGAGCGCGAGAGAAGATTTAATTCATAACTTTTGTGTTAAAAGGGATAAGACTCTTGCTATTTATAATGGCTTTCAAATCAGAGATATTGTGGCACAAAGCCGTGAAAAACTGTCACAATCAGAAAAGGGTCTTTTTAAAGCAAGTAATTTTACGCTGATAACGGTAGGACGGTTAGAGGAGGAAAAAGCGCAATGGCATTTAATTAGGGCACTGCAAAAGGTAAAAAAGAAAGTGCCTAATATCAAATTGATTATATTAGGAGACGGAAAGCTGAAAGCCTACTTGCTAAGGCTTATTAAAGAAGGGGACCTGGAAAACAATGTGTGTCTGCCAGGTTTTATTCAGAATCCATATAGGATTATGGCACAGTGTGATTGCTTTGTTATGACATCTTTATTTGAAGGATTTCCGGGAGTTTTAATTGAAGCATTGGCCTGCGGTTTGCCTTGTATTAGCAGTGATTTTGATTCTGGCGCTCGTGAGATACTTGCTCCAAATACAGAAATTAGTTATAAAATTCAAAACGGGTGGAAAAAGGAAGAATACGGAATACTTTGTCCGGTTTTTGATGGAAAGAAGCGGAGCTTTGAGGAGCAGCTTACACAAGAAGAAGAATGTTTGGCGGATGCAATTATTATGTTGGAAAAAGATAAAAAGCTGAGAACATCTATGCATGAAATGACATTAAAACGTGCATGGGAGATGGATATGGAGAAGGTTTTGAAAAAGTGGATGGAAATATTATGATAGAAAAAATACCTTTGTTCAGTATATTAGTTCCTGTATATAATGTAGAAAAATACTTGAAAGAATGTATTGAATCCGTGTTAAAACAAACATATACAAATTATGAGGTTATTTTAATCAATGATGGGTCAACTGATAATAGCGGAAAAATTTGTAATGATTATGCAGAAAAGTATTCTCAAATTCGAGTATATCATCAGGAAAATAGGGGATTGATGCTGGCAAGAAAACAGGGTATTTTAAAAGCAAGTGGTAAATATTGCCTTTTTTTGGATTCAGATGATTATTATGCGGAAACATTGTTGGAGCAGGTAGAAAAATATATTCGAAGAGATACTCCGGACCTGCTCATATTTAATAGATATACAGCTTATAAAAATAGGATATGTGTAAATTCATTTGGGAAAACAAAGTATGAAGTTATAGAAAAAGAAAAGGCATTACTATATTTCTTGGGGTCAGATCAATATACATCAATTTTTACAAAAGCAGTTTTAAGAGAACGAATCTTGCCGCATTTAGAAGAAATTTATGTTCCAGTAAATTATGCGGAAGATGCACTTCAAACTGCTTATTTTATACTATTGTCTAATAGAGTTGCAGTTTTAAATCAATGCTTATATTATTATAGGATTCGAGAGGGGAGCTTGATTCATCAAAAAACGCCCCAAAAGCTTGAGGAAATACTATATGTGAAGGAAAAAATATATTATTTGGTTCAAAAAACGGGATATGGGACTGTAAAAAATGAAAAAAGTTATTTCGGGAATGTACTTAACGATTTTATGGATGGTATATTTCGAATAAACAATATGGGTTTGTCGATACAGAAAAAGATAACTAATTTGCAAAGATTAAGAGCCAATGCTTTTCTGCGACAGATATTAGATAATTATGAGAAGAAAAAAATTTCAAATCGTAATAAGCTGAGGATAAGACTGTTTAAAAATAAACAGTATAGACTGCTTATTTTAATAGATGGAGTTTTAATTAGAATAAAAAGAATGACAGAACAGATAAATAAAAAGCAACGATTTGAATAGAAAGGTATTTATGGCTTAGACATGGAACTTCAGGGTGAATATAAGAGAATGACATTAAAATTTAGCATAATAGTACCCGTTTATAATGTAGAGAAGTATCTGGCTGAATGTATAGAAAGCATTGTAAGACAGACATACACAGACTGGGAATTGCTTTTAATTGAAGACGGCTCGACAGATTCCAGCAAAGGAATATGCAGTTATTATGCAGAAAAAAATAATAAGATTAGGCTGTTTGAAAGAGAAAATTCAGGAGTATCTGCAAGTAGAAACTATGGGGTAGAGAAAGCGAAAGGCGATTATATAGTTTTTATTGATAGTGATGATTATATTGCCGAGAATACTTTGGAAAAATTCTATTTCGAATGTTGTAAATGGTCTTTGCCGGATGTTGTTTTGTCGGAAGGAATGTACGAAATCCGTGGAGAGAAAATTGCTGAGTATAAGCACTGGGATATGGAAAACTATAGGGGAATATCGGGAAGAGATGCTTTAATAAAAACGATGGAAAATGCTCCTAATTGGAGCCCTTGCGATAAGTGCTATAGATTGGAATTTTGGAGAAATTATAGATTTGCATTTCCTACAGATACGCTTGCAGAAGACTTTGCTTTAATTGATAAAGTAGTATTGGCAGCAAAACGGGTGTCAATGGTGCCTTCCTATTATTTCTATCGACGCTTTAGGAAAAATTCTACTATGTCATTTAAAAAAAATAAAAAATTAAAAAGGGACGAGCTGCAGCACCTTATTGAATGGGAGAGTTTCTTACAAGAAAGAGAATCAGATAAGGAATTGGTAACAGCGTTTCGCAGAACTTTTGCAAAGCTATATTGTCATGATATTTTAGGATATCTTTTTCTATTTCACGGTGACGAAAAAAAGATTCTTTTAGAGAAAATTGAAAAATTAAAAATATATTTGGATTATGTTGAGGGAAAAGAAGAAAAGGCTGTAAGTATCCTGGTTCATCTTTTTGGTATTCGCTTTACCTGTATGCTGCTTGGCGTGGTAAAAAGGTATAGGATTCAAAGGGAAGAAAAGGGAGTAAGGAATGTGTATGAGTGAGGAGAATACAGTATCTGTAATAATTTGTGTTTATAATACAAAAATAGAGTATTTAAAGACTGCGTTAGATAGTATTTTGAATCAAACATACCATAGTATTGAGCTTATTATAATAGATGACGCATCTGAACAATGGTGTTCCGATTTTTTAACTGCTTATAAACAACAGAGTGAGGAAAATCATCAGGAGAAGAAATTAATACTTTTAAGAAACTTAAGAAATAAAGGTCTTACAGAGTCTTTAAATATTGCATTAGGGAAAGCGTCGGGTAAATATATTGCCAGGATGGATGCGGACGATATATGCCTTCCTGAGCGTATTGAAAAACAGGTTGCATATATGGAACGCCATGCAAAGATAGATGTACTTGCGTGTGGTGCGTATGTTTATGAGGGGAAAACGCTGTTCCCGAGGGTATCAGATGTAAAAAGGAATAAGCAATTTGCAGGCATCTATAGGAAATTTGAAAATGAAAGAATGAGGATTAGACTTTCATTTTCAAATATAGAGTTTACTCATCCCACTGTTATGTTTCGGAAAGAATTTTTAGAAAAGAATAGATTATCTTATGATGCTACAATAAAAAAAGCACAGGATTATGATATGTGGGTTAAATGTATTGAATGTGGAACACTTGATTCTTTGCAGGAAGTGCTGTTTATCTCCAGAATTCATGATGGGCAAATTGGAACTGCACAGGCTGGTGAACAAAGACATTTTGCAGATATGATTAAGATAAAGTGTTTAAAGCGGTTATTGCCTGAGACGTCAGAAAATCAAGAAAAGTTATATGCGGTTATGCGGGATACAAAGCTGACAGGAACTATTTATGATAATATGAATCTTATTAAAGAACTAGTCAGTGCTAATGAAAAAAAAGAGATATATGATTCTGAAATCTATAAAGAGGAACTGTTTTTCTGGTGGCTAAGAAAAGCTTTGTATAGGGAAAACAGAAACTTCGGTAAAAAGTTACTACATGATTCGTATATGGCCTATAATATACGAAAAATATTTGTACCACAATTATTTAGATATATTATGGATAATTTATACAAAAAAAGTATGCAGTTAAAGTGGTCGCGAAAATTGGAGGAAAAGTTAGAGAATTATGAGAAAGATATACTTAAAAATGAATGGAGCCTGTGGTAATCAGTTTTTTCAGTATGCCTTTGCAAGAATGATACAGGAGAAAAATGGAGGCAAACTAATTATAGATTATCAATATATACATAATGATACTACTATATGGTCAGGAAGCGATAATTTACTGAAGGACTTTAATGTAGTTCCATATAAGTATGTTTCTAAACCTCGAAATCTTAAACTAATTTGGTTTTACCTGATTAAAGCGATTAAAAAAGTGTTCCGCATGAAAGAATTTGAAAAAAGAACATATTCATATTATCTATGGATTGCAAAACACTTGGAGCGTTTTGGAATTTATTTCTTTGAGACAGCATATTTTCCATACCGCTTTTACAAAAATTCGAATGTAATCATAAGGGGATATTTTGAGTCGCCCAAATATTTTGAGGAGATTGATGAAAAAATATGTAATGAATTGACACCTAAAAGACCATTATTAGAGCAAAATAAAGAACTATATAAAGCAATTACGGAAAAGCAATCTGTATGTATCAGCATTAAGCGGCAAGACGTAGAAAATCCAGATATATCGGGAGTTTACCAATATGATATAAATTATTTCTATCGGGCTGCTGAATATATCAGAAAAAGAATAAAAGACCCCGTTTGGATTATTTTCTCAGATAATGTAGAATGGTGTCGCGATAATTTCCATCTTACTGGAGAGGTACATTATGAAACTTCAGATAATCCGATATGGGAAAAGATACGTTTGATGTCTGCGTGTAAACATTTCATTATTCATAATTCAACATTTAGCTGGTGGGTACAGCATTTATCAAGAAATAAAGATAAAATTGTAATTGCACCTGTTAAATGGATGCTTCGTGACGATCAACCCATTGATATTTATGAGAAAAGCTGGACTTTTATGACAAATGATGGGGAAGCAAGAAATTATCATGATTGATGGAATGCTTGGCGCACTTGTATGCAGGTTATATTTGTGGTACTATGAGGAAAAGGTAGGGCTAATTAAATGATACAAAAGGATATTTCTTGCAGGTAATGAAAGGATGAATTTAGATGATTAATGTGTTTGGTTCAAAAGTAGGTCAGAAAGAAATTGCGGAGGTTTCAGACAGCATCAATAAGCAGTGGATGGGGATGGGACCAAAAACAAAGAAATTTGAAGAGGCGCTTGCAAAACGTCTGGATGTTAAACGTTTCTTACTGGTAGACAGCGGTTCAAATGGATTATATTTAGCGATAAAATTATTGAATCTTCCGCAAGGCAGTGAAATTATCTTACCAACTTTGACATGGGTTTCCTGTGCACAGGCAGTTATGCTTGCAGGCTGTGTTCCAGTTTTTGCAGATATAGATATTCATTCCCAGAATATTACTGTAGAAACGATTAAGGAAAAAATAACAGATAAAACGTCTGCAATAATGGTAGTTCATTATGCGGGACTTCCTGTAGACATGGATCCGATTATGGAATTAGGCTTCCCAGTTGTGGAGGATGCTTGCCATGCGATTGCTTCCCAATATAAAGGGAAAGCATGCGGAACAATTGGTGATGCAGGTGTATATAGTTTTGATGCGGTTAAGAATTTAGCAATCGGAGAAGGCGGAGGCGTCGTTTCAAAGCATGACGAATATATGGAACGTGCAGCATTATTGAGATATTGCGGGATAGGAAAGAGCGGATTCGAAGCATCTACACATGGAAAGGAAAGATGGTGGGAATACAATATTACGGAGCCATTTATTAAAATGTGCCCATCGGATATTGCGGCTGGAATTGGACTGGGGCAATTGACTCAGTTGGATGATTTGCAGGCTTATCGAAAGAAAATATGGGATATCTATCAAGGAGAGTTTGAAAAGATAGATTCTATAGGTACTCCAGAAGATGCAAAAGAGGGAGATCAGCATTCATACTTTACTTATTTTATCAGAATACCAAATAGAGATAAGGTAGCAAAATATCTATTTGAGAATGGTATATATACAACGCTGCGTTATCATCCGTTGCACATGAATCCATTATATAAGAGTACCGCTTCTCTGAAAAATGCAGAGGAATTAAATGAAACGGGACTTAATATTCCTTTGCATCCAAGTATGACTATGAATGATGTTGACTATGTTGTTGAAAAGATTAAAGGTTGCGAATTATTGAAGTGATAAAGCGGCACTAAAGGGGATAATGTGGATATATACTTGCTTTTAGAAGGGAGAATAGGTAATCAGCTTTTTCAATATGCGTTTGCCCGTACATTACAGGAAATCGCGGGAACAGGCACAAAAGTTATAGTTGATGAAACTGCTGTTAAGAAGATGGGATGGATTAACTCGCTCAGAGAGTATGAATTACCCAATGTGGAGTACGTGCAGGACAAGAATATGCTTTTGGGAAGGCGATTCCTATTGCCCTACGTTATGTATAAATTATATATACGTCTAATTTGCAGAGCAGATGCCAGACATCAGTTTTTGTTAGAAAAAAAGTGGCAGCCCGTCTTAAATAGATTGGGACTGATTGGGATTGAACGTGGATATTGTGATTATAATATAAACCTAAAGAGAAATCTTATTTTAAGTGGCTATTTTCAGAGTGAACGCTTTTTTCAAAGTAATAAGTCAGAGATAAAGAAATGCTTTGACTTGAAAAATCAGCTTTCAGAGGCTGGCTATCCATTTATTGATAGATTAAAAGAAAGAAATTCTGTTTGTATCAGTATTAAAGTTGAGCATAATGCAGGCAATTACGCTTATGATGTTTGTCACGAGAATTATTATAAAGAGGCACTTGCCTATATTATGGAAAAAGTGGAGAATCCACTGTTCTTTTTATGTTCAGATAATGTAGAATATGCAAAAAAACAATATCTGGATGATGAGCAATTTGAAGTTTTATGTCAGCCTAAAGAATTTCCAGCGCATTTATCTTTAGCGGCGATGAGTCTTTGCAAACATTTTGTTATAAATAATACTTCTTTTGGATGGTGGGCTCAATTCTTATCTGAAAATAATGAGAAAATAGTTGTGGCTCCATCAAAATGGAAAAATACTGACGATCCCATTGGCATATATGACAATCAAACAAATTGGCACCTAATCAGATGCTGATAGGGTAGGAGAAAAGGAACTGTATTGTGAAAAAAATTTTAATAACTGGTGCAAATGGCTATATTGGCAGGCATGTAGTAAAGACATTTCTGAATGAAAATTATGATGTGTATGTGTCTGATTTTGGCTATAAGGGAATGGATGAAAGAGCAAAGATTGTTGAAACATCAATCTTCAGCGGAGAAAAGAATATTTATAAGACGTTAGGGGAGCCGGATATTCTTATTCATTTAGCATGGAGAGATGGATTTGTTCATAATTCAAACGCACACATGGAAGATTTATCTGCACATGTTACATTTTTAAAAAATATGCTGGATGGAGGACTGCAGAATCTTTCTGTTATGGGAAGCATGCACGAGATAGGCTATTGGAATGGAGAGGTAGATGAAAAAACTCCGTGCAATCCGATGTCAATGTATGGGATTTCCAAGAATTCATTGAGGCAATGGCTGCTTCTCTACACAAAGAACAAACCAATAAGTGTTCACTGGCTAAGAGCTTTTTATATTTACGGAGATGATGCAAGAGGAAGTTCTATTTTTGCAAAATTATGCCAGGCAGTTGAAGATGGAAAAAAAATATTTCCATTCACATTGGGAAAAAATGAATATGATTTTATCCATATAGAGGAATTAGCAAGACAGATTTTTGCTGCAAGTATTCAGGCGAAAATAACCGGAATCATAAATGTTTGTACTGGAAAGACAATCTCTCTTTCTGAAAAAGTAGAGAATTTTATAAAAGAGAACCATTGGGATATTAAGCTGCAATATGGTGCGTATCCTGAAAGGGATTATGATTCTCCTAGGATTTGGGGGAACAGCGAAAAAATAGATACAATTATGAAACAATATTATTCAGAAAGAGAAATGAAACAGCGTGATTGCAAAAGTTTTTTGTGAGTTTATTAGAAGAATAAAATTGGTATATGTGCATTTGCAAGAAAAAGCAATGGCTGGGCAATTATCGAAAATTGGTAAAAGTTCCCGTGTCTGCTATCCGTTTATAGTTTCACATACGGAATTGATAGAGATAGGGAGTGGAACGACGATACTTGAAAATGCAAGAATACAAGTATATCCAGAAAGGACGGAGAAAAAGGGACATATTTGTATTGGCAATAATACTTTTATAGGGTACCATTTGTGTATTCTGGCGGGAGCTGATGTCGTGATAGGAAATGATGTTACGATGGCAAGCAATATATGTATCGTTTCAGAAAATCATGGAATAGATCCCGAGGCAGCAGTCTGCTATGGAAAGCAGTCTTTGCAGTGCGCTCCGGTTAAAATTGGAAATGGATGCTGGATAGGAGAAGCTGTAATAATTTTACCAGGAGTGGAGATTGGCGAAAAGTGTATAATAGGGGGGGGTTCAGTAGTAACAAAATCTATTTCTCCTTATACTATGGCGGTGGGAAACCCAGCAAAAATTATTAAAAAATATAATTTTGAAACCCATAGGTGGGAAAATGTTTGGAGATAGGTGAAGTTATGAATGACAGGAAAAAGAGATGCTTAATGCTTGTCAAGACACAGATGCAGTTATTGCTTGCTCTTCAGATACGGAAAAATAGATTGAAGGAACAAGATGCAGACATTGTATTGATTGGGAAAACGTTTCTTAATATCTATAAAAATAGGGAATTGGAGGAAATATTTAACAGCGTTTATTTTATAGAAGACAATAAGCTTTCTGAGATTAAAAGCTGGATTGCTTTTTGGAATCCGGATTATGGGGTAAAGTGTTATTTGCAAATAGATCCCAGTAGCTATAGCGACATCTTTTTTTGGAATCCAACATGGATATACTATTATTTATATAAATATTCTGCTGTAAATAAGCAAAAATATTGTTGGCATCTTATTTCAGATGCTATTGCGAGTTATATTGCAGAAGCACCTGAAATACATCCACGATATGGCAGAGCATGGAATAAATGGATGAATGTTCTTGACAGATATATTTGGAAATATGGTAACTTAGATAACGCAGAGTATGATATTTATTTGTGCAAACCTGAACTTGCAGCATATACGTCAAGGCATAAATTTATTAGAGTTCCGGTAATTGATAAAAACGATAAAAATTATGTAGAAAAGTTAAATCGAGTTTTTGGCTATCAAAACCAAAGGATTGAGCAGGATGTTATTTTTTTGGACCATGCGTATGATGGAGATTTTGATAAAAGAGAGATTCTAAGTATAATTAAGAGAATAGGAAGCACAGTAGGAAAAGATAATTTTATAATTAAAAAGCATCCTAGAGAAAAGCGCGAGATATATAAAGAAGTAGAAGATGCTGCGAATATATTGGAAAGCGATGTTTTATGGGAACTATACTGTTTGAATGGAATGGCAGATAATAAAGTTATTATAGGATATTACAGCTCAAGTTTTTTACTGCCCAATATTTTATTTAGCAATAAAATCAGAACTTATGCGATTTTCAATTTGGTACAAAAAAAACTGCAGAGTTCACTTATGGAGAACTATGGCAAATTGTTATGTGTAATGGAAAAGAATATAGATACATTTTATAATATAAGTAGTTTAGAAGGGCTACTGGAAAAAGTAAAAGAAACATTAAGTGAAAAGGAAAAGTAAAATGAGAACAATAGCAATTATACCGGCACGTTACGCGTCTTCCCGATTCCCGGGGAAACCGTTGGCAAAAATCTGCGGAAAACCAATGATTCAGCATGTATATGAAAATGTACTAAAGGTAGAAGAAATAGATGACGTTTTCGTGGCAACTGATGATGAACGTATTTTTGATACTGTAACAGAATTTAATGGAAAAGCATTGATGACATCGCCTAAACATAATTGTGGGACAGAACGATTGGCTGAATGCACAGAAATTTTAGAATTGAAGCCAACAGATTTAGTGCTTAACATTCAAGGAGATGAACCATTGATTCATCCCAATATGGTACGAGAGTTAAGAACTATTTTTGATGAAGAGAATGTCCTGATGGGAACTTTAAAAAAGCAAATAGAGCTGCCAGAAGAATTGGAGAATCCTAATGTGGTTAAGGTTATCACAGATATGGAAGATAATGCAATTTATTTTTCGAGATATGCAATACCTTTTGTTAGAAATGGTAATGCAGTAAAAGTATATAAACATATTGGAATATATGGTTACAAAAAAGATTTCTTGATGAAGTTTAGCAAAATGGAAAAAACTCCGTTAGAACGGGCAGAATCTTTAGAACAGCTTAGAGCTATAGAGAATGGATATAAAATAAAAGTAAAAGAGACTTGTTATGAAACGGTTGGTGTAGACACACCGGAGCAGATTGCGCTGGTAGAGGAGCAAATGAGAAAAAGGATGGATTAAGATGGCAATGTTTGTGATTGCAGGTCCCTGTGTTATCGAATCAAGAGAAAACGCAATGCTGATCGCAGAGGAAATGAAGGCTATAACAGAAAGATTACATGTGGAATACTACTTCAAGGCTTCTTTTGATAAAGCAAATCGAACAAGTATTTATTCCTATAGGGGTCCAGGAATTAAAGAAGGATTGCATATTTTAGAAGAAATAAAAGAAAAGTATGGTTTAAAAATAGCAACTGATATTCATGAACCGTGGCAGGCAGAAATAGTAGCCAAAGTTGCAGATATAATACAAATACCAGCTTTTTTATGCAGCCAAACAGACCTTCTTGTAGCCGCAGCGGAAACGAATAAAATAATAAACATTAAAAAAGCACAATTTCTTGCTCCCTGGGATATGAAAAATGTTGTTGAAAAGGTTGAAGCAGCGGGAAATAGAAAAATTCTACTATGTGAACGAGGAACCTGCTTTGGATATAATACTTTAGTTGTGGATATGACCTCGTTTTATGAAATGAAAAAAATGGGATACCCAGTTGTAATGGATGCAACACACAGTGTTCAGAAACCTGGTGGAAGAGGTAATGCAACAGGGGGAAATAGAGAGTATATTGAAACATTGGCGAAAGCGTCTGTGGCAGCGGGGGCAGATGCTTTATTTTTTGAAGTCCATCCAGAACCAGATAAAGCTCTATCGGATGGACCGAATATGGTACGTCTGGATGAGATAGAGGATTTGTTGAAACATATTATGAAAGTTTACAATGCCGTTCATTAAGGATAGGGATTATGGATATATTGTCAGAAGGAAAAAAAGTATTCTTAACAGAAATTAGTGCGCTCCAAAAGATTCAAGAGTCGTTAGATGATATATTTGTAAGTATTGTCAAAAAGATTCTAAACTGTACAGGCAAGGTGGTTTTTTCAGGGATGGGAAAACCAGGACATATTGCTCAGAAGTTAGCAGCAACCTTTTCCAGTCTTGGAATTCCTTCTTTCTATCTGCATCCTGCGGAAGCGATGCACGGCGATTTAGGAATGGTAGATGAAAAAGATATTGTTATACTGATTAGTCATAGTGGCGAAAGTGATGAGATTATTAAAATACTTCCAGGACTTAAGCTGTTGGGGACTTTTTTGATAGGTATTACAGGAAACAAAGAGTCTACGCTGGCGAGAAATTGTGATATAGTACAAGTATTTCCAGCTTTTGATGAGGCATGTCATTTAGGGCTTGCTCCGACGTCAAGTACAACTGCAGCACTATGCTATGGAGATGCACTTGCAGTTACTGCTAGTATTATGAAGGGCTTTGATAGAGATGATTTTGGAAAAAGACATCCAGCAGGTGCTTTAGGAAAGAAATTGTTGCTTCGAGTCAGTGATTTGATGGCAAAAGGCGAACAAGTCCCCTGTGTAATGCAAGGAACTTCACTAATAGCTGCGATAGAGGTGATATCCAGTAAAGGGTTGGGATGTGTTGCCGTTACCAATGAAAATGGAGAGTTGTCGGGGGTCTTTACGGATGGAGACTTACGGCGGGTTGTAAAAGCGCATTTAGACATTTATAATGTTTTGATTGATAGGGTTATGACCAAAAAACCTCGGTATATAAGTGCAGATAAGCTTGCTTTGGATGCCTTACGATACATGAAGGATAATCAGATTAACAGTTTGCCAGTAATAGAAAAAGATGGAACTGTCGTAGGTGTGATTACATGGCAACTGATTATCAGGGCAGGGATTGCGTTATGATAAAATATTTGTTTATGGATGTAGATGGAACTTTGACAGATGGAAAAATAAATATAGCGAAAGAGGGAGAGCTATATAAGTCTTTTGATGTAAAAGATGGATATGCAATCGCTAATATACTTCCGAAAATAGGAATAACACCCGTTATTGTTACGGGCCGTAATTCTAGTATTGTGGAACAGCGGGCGCGGGAACTTAATGTTTCAGAATTGTATCAGGGTATTAAGGATAAGTATTCATTCATTAAAAATTATCTTTTTGAAAATGAGATAGGTGAAGAAGAATGTGGATACATTGGTGATGATATAAACGATTTTTTAACAATGAAGCATATAAAGAAGAATGGTGGAATTTTAGCCTGTCCTCTTGATGCTTGCGATGATATAAAAGATATTGTTACATATATTAGCCAGCGCAAAGGCGGAGACGGAGCTGTACGTGATATAATAGAATATCTAATTACTGTTAAATATGAAAGCATTAGCGCGCTTTCATCAGAAGCATATAGCTTTGCTAGAAATGCCATAATATATGGGGTAGACATTGGGCGCTTTTCAATTAAAAATGAAATGTATGCTAATATAGAAGAGTATATTACACATTGCCGTAAGGATAGAAAGTATGAGCAGCATCATAGGTATATTGATATACAAATAGTGCTTGCAGGTTCAGAGGTAATAGAAGTATTGCAGGATACAGAACTGGAAGTCAATCAAAAATATGATGAAGCAAGAGATATTATATTTTATAATGGAGAACCACGAGGGAAGAAAATTTATTTAAGTAAGGGAGACTATTGCATTTTGTATCCCGAAGATATACACATGCCATGTATACAGGCTTTTGATGAACCAGAATATGTAAAAAAAATGGTAATAAAAGTTCCAATTTTAGATGAGCTTTAATTTTAACTATTATTATAGTATAAGAGAGGAATAAAAAATGAAATGTAAAATTTGTGGATGCGAAGATGTTAAGGTCATTTATCATGGCCCAATTAAGACAGGATTGCTTGATGGCTATACAAAAAAGGCATGGGATGTTTATCAGTGTCAAGAGTGTAAGGTTATTTGGAATCTTGCTCAGACAGAAGAAACTTCAGAATTTTATGAAAGCGAAGAGTATAGAAAACGGATAGAGGGGAATTCATATATATCCACGTATTATGAGAAGCATGATAAAGAAGTTTTAGATAAATTAGAGATGACAGGAACAGATTTATTCAGAGAACGTACTGTCGCGGACATAGGCTGCGCAGGAGGAAGTTTCTTAGATTTTGTTAGTGGGGCTGCAAAAGAAATTGTAGCAATAGAACCTTCCAGAACATATCAGAAAGCGTTAAAGGAGAAAGGATACCATGCCTATCAATATGCTTCTGAGGCATTAAAGGAGTGGAGAGGTAAATGTGATGTTGTTACTAGCTTTGATGTGATTGAACACGTGGAAGATCCAGCTTCTTTTGCAAAAGAGGTTTTTGAACTATTAAAGGATGGAGGAAAGGCGATTATAGGAACGCCCACAGATTATCCTATTTTGCGAGAGATGCTTGGAAATTTGTTTGATAAATTTATATTTCAAGTGCAACATCCATGGGTGCTTTCAAAGGAGAGCTTAGAAAAAATTTTTTATGCAGCAGGATTTCATAATATCAAAATAGAGATAAAACAAAAATATGGCTTAGGCAATTTATTGGCATGGTTACATGAAGAAAAACCAAGAGGAGATATTAAGTTTGATTTTATAAGTGATACTTTGGATGCTGCATATAAAAAAGAAATGGGGAAAATGGGCGGAGAATATTTGATTGTATATGCAACAAAAGGAAAAACTGAATGAAAAATAATATAAAGACAGTTTTTGATATTCTAAGTGAATTGAATTATATTTTGAATAAAACACAAAAAAGACAGCTAATAGGTGTCTTTTTTGTGTTAACTATTAGTTCATTTTTTGAACTATTAGGGGTTACAGCAATTTTACCTTTTATTCAAGTAGTTCTTACTCCTGAGAAATTATTAGGGAATCCTCATATTGCAGTAATTGTCAATTTTTTAGGAATAGTATCAGCAAAAGAACTGATGATATTTTTTGGAATTGGAATTATTTTGCTATATCTCGTAAAAAATGCCTATATGTTATTTTCCTATTATATTCAATATGATTTTGCCACGAAGGTACAAAAGGAACTAGCTGTTAAGACCCTATACTCATACCTGCAAAGACCATATCAATACTTTTTAAATATAAATAGTTCGGATATTTTAAGAGATTGTTCCGTTGACCCGGGAAAAGTTTATAATATTATAGAATATTTATTTGGTATTGCTGCAGAATTATTAACAATGCTTTTAATAAGTGGTGTTATCGTTTATACAGATCCAATCATGGCAATAGAAATTCTGATATGGTTGGGTGCTGTTATGGCAGGAATGGTTTTCTTCTTTAAACCAATTGCAAAGCGGGCTGGCAGAATATTTAGAAGTGCTGAAGCGGAAAAGAATAAGGCTGTATATCAAACTATAAATGGAATTAAAGAGATATATGTTATGCAGAGAAAACAGCCGTTCTTGGATGCGTATAACGAAATTGCAGAAGTGTCTAGAAAAGCTCAGAGAACTAATAGTTTAATTAGTAATAGTCCGGACCGAATTGTTGAAGGAATCTGTATAGGTGGATTGATTGGAATTGTATGTGTACGTTTATTTCTTAGTGATGATATGACAGAATATATTCCGAAACTGGCTATGCTAGCCATGTCTGCATTTAAAATTTTGCCATCAGTTGGAAAAATTACAAGTAGGGTTAATGGACTGGTTTTTTGCAGGCAAAGTCTGACGAATGAATATGAAATCATGAAGGGAACAAAGCATGATTCAGAAAAGCTGGTTTTTGCTAAAAGGGGAAGCGATGCCAGTGATAAAAAGATACATTTTCGCGATACACTTCTTGTGTCCAATATATTTTGGAAATATGAAACTCAAAAATTACCGGTATTAACAAATGTTTCTCTTGAGATTAAAAAGGGCAAATCAATTGCGCTTATTGGAGCATCGGGGTCTGGTAAGACAACTTTATCAGATATTATTTTAGGTTTGTTAATGCCACAGGGCGGTAGTGTTACTGCTGACGGTACAGATGTGTACTCGATGCCTATGGAGTGGGCTAACATTGTGGGATATGTTCCCCAAACAATTTTTCTCTTGGATGGGACTGTACGTGAAAACATTATATTTGGCTTATCGGATTCGAAAGCTGATGATGCGAAAATATGGAAATCGTTGGAACGCGCGCAGCTAAAAGAATTTGTTGAAAAATTACCTCAACAATTAGATACAATGGTTGGAGAAAGAGGCATAAAGTTTTCTGGCGGACAGAGGCAGCGAATTGCGATAGCAAGAGCGTTGTATAATGAACCAGAAATATTAGTCTTAGATGAGGCAACTGCAGCGTTAGATAATGATACAGAAAGTGCAGTAATGGAATCAATTGAAGCTTTACATGGAAAAATTACGCTTATTATAGTAGCACACCGCTTGGAAACAATTAAATGCTGTGACGAAATTTATGAGATTATAGATGGAAAGGCAGTAAAAAGGGAAAAAGAAGAAATCTGGAAATAAAGGAAAAAGCGTGATAAAAGCAAATGAATAGAACTTTAAGCTATAAGATACAAAACAGGAGAAGTGATATGAAAATTAAAAAGCTTTTTGCTGCTATTGGGATTCTATGTGTAATATTATATTTTTTTGGAAGTTCGCCTATAAAAGAATTTTGGACAACAGGTGGGAATGTAGGAAAATTCGCTTTTGGAATCACAATCTTAGCCTTGACAGTTGGAACTTGTTTTTTGCTGAAAAAGTATACAAATTTTTTTGAAATTTTAGAAAAATACTTAATGCAGGATAGATTTAGAGAAATTTTGAAAAAATTTCATGTTGAACCAAGAGATGTTCTAATATTGCTTATGATTCTTCTGATTGGTGGGGGACTGCGCTTTGGCGGTATAAATTGGGGAATTACAAGTATTTTTCAACCAGATGAAAATAATTTGCTTAATGATACAATTGAGATGGCAGTAAATAAGTGCCCTTATCAAAAAGTATTTAAGTATCCTAATCAATGTGTTTCAAAACTGGCGGCCTTTGTAATGATTGCATATAGTGTAATTAGAAATGTGGCTCTGGATACCAATACGATTGAATGTTATTTCATTTATAGATATATTGTGGCAATATTTAGTACTTTAACTATAATAACTGGCTTCTTGATTGGAAATTATCTGGAAAAAAAGTTGGGATTATTTGTAGCCGCTTTGATTGCATTTTTCCCGGAATATGTAAATTTGAGCAAGCAGGTAACTGGAGACAGTACCTCTTTTTTCTTTTTGACACTTTTGCTTTTAGGAAGCCTTTTGTATATGGAAAGAAGAAAGAGATTCTGGATAGCATTTATGACATTTTTTACTGCATGTGCGACAATGGAAAAGTGGCATGCTGCGGTTGGCTGTTTCTATATTGCATTTATAATAATTTGTACGGAGAGGAATACAAAGGGGATTATACGGGAGGGAAGTTTTGCTTTTCTAAGTTATATTATTGGAATGTTTCTGATTGCACCGAATATGTTTTGGAAAATGAAAGAAGCTATTAGTGGAGTCCTCTATATGTATCAGTATGATGCAGATGGGGTTACGCCTTATAAATTGCTGATAATTCGTTATATTGATAATCTGCACTGCTATATGGGAGGAATTGCGGTCGTTATCTTTGTATTAGGATGTATTACAATAATCAAAAATTATTCTAGTAAGTATTTTGTACTGCTTTTAGGTGTAATAAAGCTTGGTGCGCTAGGATTCTTAAATCGCGGATTCCCAAGATGGGGATTGGAGTTTTATTTTACAATAATAATGGTAATATCAATAGGATTACTAGCTCTTATTAAAAATAGGAATAAAGTATTGACATGGATGGGATGGACAGCAACAGGAATTATCGGAGGATGCTTTTTGATTGGAAGTATACTGGTATATTCTGTAGCGATAAGAAGCAATCAGGACACACGGCTACAACAAGAAAAATTTTGCGCAGAAAATGAAATATTGAGGGAGGAAAGCATATTTGATTTTTATACAGGCTTTGATCCGGGGGGAATTAGAGCTGGAAGAGAGTATGGTGGAAGAAATTTGCTGTTTTATGAATTAGGGGAGATGAATGGGGAACTATGCCTGTATATGGAGGATATAAAGTATGCAGTAGATAATATTGGATATAAGGATTCTTTACAGACTCAGAAAATGCACGAATTATGTCCACTTGTTGCAAAGTTTGAGGGAAGAATTGGAGATACATTTACGAATCCCGCATATAACGTAACAATGAGCTGGACTGAAGTCGGGGTAATAAAACAGTATATAGGGATGCTAAAATATGTATGGCATGGAGGTGCTACAGGTCCAAAGATTGAGATATATGATGTCAGTGCCTTGCCAGTTTATTCGAAAAAGTAAGGTCTGGTAAAAGAGATTAAAGAAAAAGTTCTTAATAGCTTGATGAAAAACAAAGGTGTTTTGCCCTTTTCGTGGATTTTGCCACGATTATATGTTATACTTTCACTATCTTTTTACAGAGGCAGATGATTAAACGAAAGGAATCAAAAAGCATGAAAATCGTACTGTTATCAGGCGGTTCAGGAAAACGGCTTTGGCCGCTATCCAGTGACAACCGCTCCAAGCAGTTTTTAAAGGTATTACAGGATGAAAATGGAAATCCTGAATCTATGATTCAGCGGATTTATGGACAGATTAAAAAGAGCTGCCCGGATACTGAGGTAGTGGTTGCGTCCAGTAAGTCACAGAAGGATGCAATCTGGCGTCAGCTTGGCAGTAAGGTAGAGACTGTACTTGAGCCGTCAAGGCGCAATACCTATCCCGCAATTCTGCTCTCAGGGGCTTACCTGATTGATAAAAAAAATACGCCGGATGATGAGGCGATTGCAGTAATACCGGTTGACCCTTATGTGGATCAGGCATATTTTGACCAGATGGCAAAGATGGGACAGGCTCTGGATGCTTCAGGAGCTGACCTCTGCCTTATGGGAATAAAACCGACATATCCCTCTGAGAAGTATGGATATATTCTGCGAAAGCCGGAAACTGCACAGGGCTATAGCCCCGTTATCCGTATGCAGGAAAAGCCAACACTTGCACGGGCAAAGGAGCTCCTTGCACAGGGTGCTTTGTGGAATGGGGGCGTATTCGTTTTTAAGGCTGGCTTTATCAGAAAGCTGATTGAAAAGGAAATAGGAGTAGTTTCTTTCGACCTGCTTTATCAGAAATATGAGACGATAAAAAAAGACAGCTTTGATTATGAGGTTGTCGAAAAACTGGATTCTATCGTCTGCGTTACCTACAGCGGTGAATGGAATGATTTGGGAACCTGGAATACTCTGACGGAGAAAATGAAAGAGCCGGACGGAGGCTATGTAATTCGCGGTGAGAATTGTGAAAATACACATGTAGTAAATGAACTGGGTATTCCTGTAGTGGCGCTTGGCTTAAAGGACACTGTTGTCGTTGCCAGTGCAGATGGTATTCTGGTCAGCGATAAGGGTGCAAGCTCTTACTTAAAGCCCTATGTGGAGAAGATTGATGCAAGACCAATGTATGAAAGAAGACAATGGGGCGAATACAAGGTTCTTGATTATGATAAGCATAGCAGCAATGAAAATTCGCTGACAAAGCGTCTGTACATCGAGGCAGGTAAGGCTCTCAGTTATCAGCTTCATCATAACAGGGATGAAATCTGGACGGTAATTGACGGTGAGGGAACCTTTCTGCTGGATGGAAAACGGCGGGATGTATCCCGAGGGGATGTGCTTTATATCAAAAGAGAACAAAAGCACAGTGTAGCTACTAAGGTTGGCATCAGTCTGATTGAGACACAGATTGGCACAGAGCTGATTGAGGAAGATATTGAAAGATTTGACTGGGACTGGAGTAAAGAATTATGAGCATCCTGAAAAAGGTTGGTTATATTTTTGACAAAAAGCAGAAGGCTATGGCAGCCCTGCTTTTTGTTTCTATTGTGATTGGTGCATTTGTAGAGCTCCTGGGTGTAACGGTGATTCTGCCGTTTATCAATACGCTGATGAATCCACAGAAAATACTGGAAAACAGACTGGCAGCCTGGACATACGAGAGGGGCGGCTTTCACAGCATCAATGATTTCATTGTTTTTCTGGCACTTGGCGTAATTGTGGTCTATATTTTAAAGAATATTTATGTCTACTGGATGCACAGCATGCAGTATCGCTTTACCTATGAAAATCAAAGACACCTGTCCTATAAGATGATGCGCTGTTATATGAATCAGCCTTATGTATTCCATTTAAATCATAACAGTGCGGAGCTGAGCCGCAATATAAATGAAGATGTGGTATCCTTTTTTGAGGCAGTGCTGGCAGCGCTTCAGCTTGCTTCGGAGGGGAGCGTTTGTCTGGCACTTCTTCTTCTGCTCCTTTATCAGGATAAATCTATTACCATAGGTGTCCTCGTACTGGTGGGCGCCTTTGGCATTATTTTTATGAAGGTGTTTCGTAAAAAGCTGCGTACTGCCGGAAGAAAAAGCCGAAACAGGCAGGGAAGCACCAGACGGATTGCGCTGGAGGCGCTTGGAAGCATAAAAGAAATCAAGGTATTAAACAGAGAGCAGGCATTTGTCGGACGGTATGACAGTCAGTATCGGGATTTTGCAGAGAGCAACCGTCTGTTTAAGCTTTACAGCATGATTCCAAAGCCAGCGATGGAGACTGTCTGCATCAGTGGTCTTATGCTGGTGGTCTGCGCAAAGCTTGTAAGTGGTGTGGAGCCGGAATCCTTTATTCCGACGCTATCATTATTTGCAGTTGCGGCGTTCCGCATGCTGCCGTCGGCGAACAGGATTGCGGAATACTTAAGTCGTATTATGTTCAGCAAACCGGCGATTGATGCAATTTATCATGACCTGAAGGAAATCGAGAATCTGATGGTGCAAAAAAGGCAGCTGGCGGCTACAGAACCGCTTATGCTTGAAAAGGAGATTCGGGTAGAGAACCTTTCCTTCCATTATCCGGAATCTGAAAAATGGATATTTCAAAACTGCAGCCTTGTCATTCCCAAAAATAAGTCAATCGCTTTTATCGGACCGTCAGGACAGGGCAAAACTACAATGGCGGATATTATTCTCGGTCTCCTGCAGCCGCAGGAGGGCGCTGTTTTGGTAGATGGCGTTGATATCCGGGAACGGATGCAGGCATGGCAGAAAAAACTGGGCTATATACCGCAGACAATATCGCTGTTAGATGCGTCTATTCGGGATAATATTTTGTTTGGAATTGAAAAAGAGCAGGTCAATGAAAAAAGACTGGAAGAGGCCCTGCAGGAAGCGCAGCTTAAAACCTTTATCGATTCTCTGGAAGAAGGCCTTGATACTGTGATAGGAGAGGGCGGCGTGCGTCTTTCCGGCGGTCAGAGACAGCGAATCGGCATTGCAAGGGCATTGTATCATAACCCGGAGGTGCTGGTGCTGGATGAGGCGACCTCTGCGCTTGATAACGACACAGAGGCGGCGGTTATGGAGGCGATAGACCATCTGGCAGGAAGTAAAACGCTGATTATTATTGCCCACAGGCTTTCCACCATTAAGAATTGCGATCTGGTTTACCGGATTGAAAAAGGGGAAGTATCTTTACAGCCATAAGAAAGACAAAAACGGGTACAATCTGTAAGAGCACACGGTTGTAAGAATCGTCCCAGTTGAGCCAGAACCATTTGCTGTCAACAATGCAATAAGAAATCAGATTCAGGAAAGCATAACCGCTCCAGAGAAAGTGCAGATAGTCAAGCCCTGGTCTGACCACAAGCGAGAGTGCAAGCAATATGCCGAAAAACAGGGCGCTGATTCCCCAGGAGGACGGATAGCGAAACATATTCCTGATGACAAAGTCAACATTGTCGATGATAGTGTTTGCATCCTTTAGGAAAAAGGAGAGCAGAAAGAGCAGGAACATGCCCACAAAAAGCACTGCATATTCTGTGAGATACCGAAAGTGTGCAGAGATTTTGTAAAGCAGCGGATGTCCGACAAAAAGATAGAGATATGCTCCGGCAATCACGCAGAGAACAAAAAAGATATTTTTGTTGTTGGCGATGGAGGAAAATGTCGCCTGAGCCACTTTTGCGTCAAGGACTACCCTTACATAAAACAGCCAGAGCAGCTCCGTTATCGCAGCCGGAAGGAATAAGAAAGCAAGCTTTCGTTTTGGAAGTAGCTCAATCGTACAGAAAGCAACGAAGAAGAATGCTGCAAATATAATGCCGTCCTTTCTAAGGAGCGTCAGGGCGGAGAAACAGATGCCGATGAGAATCGGCATTTCTTTTTGCGCAATATTCAGGTGTGACATGAGAAAAGCTGCAAGGCAGAGAAAGAAAATATATGCCATACAGTACATGTTTGCAAGCACCCATGCGGATACCGTAAGGAACGAGGTGGAACTGATGAGCAGCAACGTGAAAATGCCTGCATAAAGAGCCGCCCTCTGCTGCTGTATAAGCCTTGAAAAAAGAAGCGGGGAGGCTGCCTGCTGTGCTTTCAGGACAAAGCAGTAAAGCCCGTAGAAAAAGCTGGCGGCTACTGTAAAGGTAAGCATTGCCTGCATCTGGTAGCACTGGTCCAGTCCCCAAAATGAGGTATACGCATTTAAAATCGGCAGAAATTGGCTGATATTGGTCAAGGTAAAGCTGTTGTTTCCTGCAATATCCTTAAAATTGCCTAAAATGGCAAGCGTATGTCCATAGTTTGTAAAATAGAAAAAGGAATCATAGCTGACAAAGCTGTATACAAGCCCCCCTGAAATCAGCAGGGCAGCGCCTGTAAAAAGTGAGAAAATAAAAAGCGCAGAGCTTTTGTCAAAGGGAATCCTTTGTGTAAAACCAGAGCTTCTTTTGTGAAAAAAGAAAAGAATGGCAAGGATGCCTGCAAGGAAAAGGAGCGTTGAAACCATTCCATAGGGGATGCCAATGAGCAGCTCCAAAAAGCTGACAAAGCACCAGAGACAGATTCCGCAGGGAAAAGAAAACAGGATACACCACTGCATGGAAAGCGTATGGCGAATCAGGTACAGAAATAAAAAGCCAATCGCAAATAAAAGCAGGATTGCTGCAAGTTGTTTTCCCTCATAGAGAAAAATATTGTCATAGGCGATTGTATCAAAATAGGTTTTGTTAAAAAACATGCTGAAGATGAAAAGGCAAAAACTGATTCCGGCAAAAGAAAGCGCCGCAAAATTTGCTCGTTTAGACATGGGATATTCCTCCTGTAATTGTCTGGTAATAAGCTTCTGACATAATATAGAGTGTATAATCTTCATCCATAAGAATACGCAGGGCGGGCTCGTCCTTCAGGGAAGCTATGTTAATAAAGATGAAGGGGTAACGTTCTTCCTCAAAGTCAGCCGTAAGCTGCGCAGGAATACCGTCTGTAACGTAATCCATAATGCCGATACAGGAAAATTCATGTGAAAAGGAAAAATCCTCTTTATGGGCAAGCACAGCCTCCATATTTGCAGCTGGAACCTCTTCCTGCTGGCAGGAGGCGCTGTAAAGCGAAAAGAACTTCTGGTAGAAGCCAGCGCGTGCATCCAGCAAAACCGTGCGGTTTTTCAGCACAGGAAATAAAATATTATCCTGAAACATGAATTCATCCGAGTAAGCGAAAAGATTTTCAGAAAAGGTGCCGTAACGATAGGGTCCGGTTACAGTGTCCATATAAAAATCGGGGAACATGACAATACTGTTATAGATGATATTGGCAAAAATGGAGAAAAGGAGCAGAGCGCCCGCTAAAACAGCGGCAGCTTTCATCCTTTTTCTGCGTAAAAAACAATAAATACCATAAAACAGGGAAAGGACGAGAACCCCTGCAAGTGCTTCTTTAAACATAGAACTCTCCCATGAGCAAAATAATTGACAGGAACTATCATTATAGTATACCATAATTACGCGGTAATTATGGTAATGGATGCCATTTAGGCGCGATATAACGTCTTTCGACATTATATCAAATTTTTATACGAATAAAAAGGATATTTCTAAGGAGACTTTGTATGTTAGAACAATGGCGGAAAGAAAGCAATATAAAAAAGACTGCGGATATAATAGGAATATTTATTATTTTAGCGGGTATTGCAGTCAGCATTTTTATGAATTGTGTAGGCCGCTCGCTGTGGCTTGATGAGGCATATCTGGTATCCTCTCTGAAAAACCGCTCTTTATGGACACTGACAGCTACGCCGCTTGATTATATTCAAAGTGCACCTGTCATTTATCTTTATATTGTAAAGGTGTGTATGCTGCTTTTTGGAGATACGGAAGGAGTGCTTCGACTGTTCTCCATTATTTCCTTTGTGCTGACGATTTTTCTGACCTGGTATGTAGCGAAGTATCTGTTCCGCTGCAGATATGCCGTCCTCTGCGCGGCATTTGTTGCAAATATAGATTTCCTGCTGCGGTATTCCAATGTGTTAAAGCCCTATGTATCAGAATGCGTGTGGGTATTATTAGTGCTTGCGGTATATGCCGCCTATCAGGAGGAAAAGCTTTCGTGGTGGGGCATGATGCTGCTTTACATGGTGTTTATCTGGGCTGCAAATCCGGTGTGCTTTTTTATCGGAGGCGTTTTGACCTGTGAATTTCTTTATGGAATTTTTCAGAAGAATTATAAAAAAATGCTGAAGAGCATAGTGAGCGGCATTGGAATCGGGTGCAGCTTTATCATCTATTATCTGTACTGGCTGAGGAGTGCAGCGACGGATGATTTTATGCAGAAATATTGGGTTAACGATAGATTTCCCTTTTTCCCTGCAAGCAGAGAGGATATAGCGCTTGGCTGGAAGCTGATTCGGCGTATGGTTGCGACCAGCAACGAGGAGCTGCGCTTTCTGGTAATTGCACTTATTGTGGGTGCCTTTGTGATTGGGATGAAAGAGAAAAACAAATACTGCCAGGTAATTTTGATTGGTTTTATTCTGGCATTATTTGCTTCCTCACTGTATATGTTTCCGGTTGCGGACCGTCTGTGGTGCTTTTCCTATCCGATTTATGCGATTCTTTCCTTCTATTTTATAGATGCAATGCTTCTAAAGGAGGGAGAGCGGCGTGCAGAGATATTTGCGGTATTTCTGATGGGGCTTATGATTGTTACCAACAGCGGAATCCAGACCTACCGCCATGCAGATAATGTATATTGGGAAGGAAATGAAGTGAATCCCCTGCTTTCCTATGTGCAGGAGCATGTGACAGAGGATGAAAAGGTATACGTGTTTTACAACAGTATACCGGTTGTTACCTATAAAAATGGATATGATGTAAATAAGATAGGCAATGTGGCGGCAGACAATATTATATGGGGCACAAGCGTAATTGCAGATACAGACCTTAACACAATTCTGGCTGCCGGGAAGTGCTATCTGATTACTTCACAGGCAGATGACGAGACGATTGGCGATCTGCTTACCCACCTGGCTGAAAACGGAAGTCTGGAAACTGTAGTGGATGCCTATGGAACAAAGCTGTACTATTTCAGCAGATAATCAAATTTTTCCAATCGCCATGAGAATACGGAAAGCAATTTCGTCTAACAGGCTTTTGCGCAGCCTATGCGGATAAAACATTTTTTTAAGACGGTTTTTCCCATCAAACAGCTCCAGAAAGTATGCGCGTTTTGGAGAAACCAAAGAACCATACAGCGTATGGTAATCATGGATGCCATTTACGATATTCTGGCAGTGTCTGTTGGTGTTTTTCTGCCAATCCAGATAACGCTTGATTCCACCTGCATTTCCAACGCTGTAGGTGCCCTGATGGCGTCTGTAATGGGCAAGCGGCATATCATCGAAAAGCAGTCTGCCATTCATACCGGCGACAACCCATGAAACCCAGCAGTCCACAGCGACAGAAGGGGTAAGGGGACCTGCATCAAAAGCATATTTCCTTAAGGCATGGTTAAATCCCTGCGCCATTCCCATTCCTGCCCAGGTCCCGGTCATAATGACCTTGGGCAGACTGATTTTTTCCATTTCATCAGGAGAGATAGAATCCCTGTGCGAAAGCGTGTGCTGTACCTGTAGTTCACCGTCGCATACATAATAATTGTGCGTATACAGGAGAGGGATATCCTGCGGATACTGTTCCATGATAGAAACGGCACGCTCTATTTTATGGGAATCCCATACGTCATCCTGATCGCAAAAGAAATAGTAGTCTGCGGCAGGAAGCTTTTCGTAGATATAGTGGAAGTTTTCATGTGGGCCTTTATTTTGAAAATTTCCATCCAGGTCATTGATTAAAATGAGTTCTTTTCCTTCCGGAAACATTTCCTGATATTTATGCAGCAGAGCTACCGTAGCATCTGTGGAGCCGTCATCCCGGACATAGAGCTTAAACGGATAGGTCTGGGAGGCAAGGCTTTCAAGAAGCTCAGGCAGATACCTTTCACCATTATATGTTGGCATAGTCAGCAGAACGCTTTTCATACAGGGTTTACCTTTCCATCAGATTCCGATAGATGTTTTCAATCCCATCTACCATTTCTTCATAGGGAAAACTTTTCGGAGCAACATACTCAAATGCAGCATCCCCTTTTTCAATGACTGCCTGCAGTCTGTCGGCAAGCGCCTCGCTGTTTCTATTTTCAAAGAACAGGCAGTCGCCATATACGACCTCTGTTAAAGCGCCGCCTGTGCTGGAAATAATTTTTTTGCCCATCTGGCAGGCTTCCAGCGCACTCAGCCCGAAGCCCTCGGTGACAGAGGGAACTACGACATAGTCTGCCTGCAGGATACAACGGCACAAGTCCTCACGCTGCAGCGAATCCTGTACCAGAACCTGTTTGGAAAGACCATATTTCTGGATGGAATCAATGAATTTTTTCCGAAGTCCGGCTGGCTCTGCCCCCAGAATGAAACAGAAGCGGATACTTGATAAATCAACACCACGCGTTTGCAGAGTACGGATTGCTTCTTGATAGATATAGATACCCTTTGTCTGTCCGGGTCTTCCATAATAAAGAAAAATCCGTTCTGTCTGTCCAAGATGAAAATAATCCCGCAGATTCAAAGTGGATTTCTCTGCAATGCTGGGATCCATTTCGTTTACAGCATTGTAGACGCAGACAACATTCTTATTAGAGCCGCAGTAGGCTAAAATATCCCGCTTTGTTGCTAAGGAAACGGCGTGGTAAACGTCAAAGGGCTGACGGCATACAAACTGTTCATAGAGCCAGAATGCACAGGCGTGCAGCGGATCCTCCACCCAGAACCACTTCGGACCTCTGACCTCATGAACGGTCAAAACAGAGGGCTTATGGTATTTGCGCGCCAGGTGGCTTGCTGGGAAGGCCGGCGTAAAAATAGAGGCATGCACGACGTCACACCACCTGATATGCTCCTCAATATCTTTCATCGGAATTAACGGGTGCCCAAACATGGACTTCCAGGGAAAGTAATAGACATCCATCCCCAGTACCGTCTTATGACCAAGATAATCCGTTCCAACATTGCGGGCAAGGACGCGGATTTCATGACCGCGTTTTAAAAGTCCCTGCACCATATCATAAAAAATGCGTTCCCCACCACCCACATAAGGGTAAAAATGGGGAAGGACAAAACAAATTTTCATAGAATAAAACCGCCTTTTCGGATAATAGTATAACCAAGTAAATGCTAACATACTTTGGAAAATAAAACAACGATAGAGTTTACATGATTTTGGGGATTTGTTATACTATAAAGATAAAAATTGAAGTGAAGAGAAGGATTATGAGTTTTATGCGGGTCTGGTATGCGTGGAAACAGGAAAACAAGTTAAAAAAGGCGGCGGATATTCTTGGATTGCTGATTATTTTTGCCGGAATCGGCGTCAGCATTTTCATGAACTGTGTCGGAAGATCCCTTTGGCTGGATGAGGCGATGCTTGCCTATTCTTTCAGCAAACGCTCGCTTTTTACTCTGACAAGCGGTATTTTTGAATGGGATCAGAGTGCTCCGGTATTATATCTTTATCTTGTAAAGCTGCTGACGCTTGTTTTCGGCAATACGGAATTTGTGCTGCGGAGCTTTTCTATTTTTTCGTATGTGCTTGTGCTTTTTCTGTCATGGTTTGCAGCGAAGAGACTGTTTCGCATAAAATATCCGATTCTTGTATCCGCATTTCTTGCAAACATGAACTTCCTTTTGCAGTATTCAAATATGTTCAAGCAGTATCTCTCAGAATGTATCTGGGTGCTTTTGGTATTGGTTGTCTATTACCTGTACAAAGAGAAGGGACTTGCATGGTGGAAGATGGCACTTGCAGATATGATTTTTTTGTGGGGTGCCAATCCAGCCTGCTTTTTTATTGGCGGAATTTTGCTGTACGAATTTCTTGCGGGTGTCTTTACAAAGGAAAAAATGGCAGTCAGGAACAGTATTCTGACGGGCGTTGGTGTTGGCGGAAGCTTCTTATGCTATTATTTCTACTGGCTGCGGGGAACCGCGCAGAGCGCTACGATGCAGAGCTATTGGGAGAATGCCGACTTTCCGTTAATACCAAAGAGTATTGCGGATTTGAAAATGGCACAGTCGATGATATACGAGATTTTCATTACCTTTCGGGAGGCGCGGATTTTTATAACAGCGCTGGTAGTGGCAGCGCTGCTTTTGGGGATTTTCTGGGAAAGAAACAGATATTGCAGGGTAATAGCGCTGGGCTTTCTGGTAGCGCTCTTTGCATCTTCAATCCACATGTTTCCGATTGCCGACAGGCTGTGGTGCTTTTCCTTCCCACTGTTTACCATTCTTGCGTTTTATGCAGTTGATAAAATGGCGGTCAGCAGCCGCAAGGCAGAGCTGGTAGCCGTCTTTTTGATGTTTACGCTGATGTTGACCAATAATGGAATTCTGGTCTACCGCCATGCGGAAAATGTATTCTGGAAGGGCGAAGAGGCAAACCAGCCGATTGCTTATTTGCAGGAGCATGTAGAGGAAGGCGAGAAGGTTTATGTATATTATCAGAGTATTCCGGTGACAAAGTATAAAATAGGCTATGATACACAGCACATTGGAAAGGGAACGCAGGATAATATTATCTGGGCGACGGATACGCTGGATAAGGAGGATGCCAAAGGAGATATATCCAAGGTGCTTAAGGAAGATCGGTGTTATATACTGGCATCCCATGCACCGACGGAGCGGATTGGTCCGCTGCTGGATGCGGCAAGTGAGCAGGGAAGTCTGGAAATCGTATTGGATGAATATGAAACGCCGCTATATTATTATGCCAGGTATCCCCGGGACATGAAAGCGGATGTAAGCTATGAGCTGATTTCCCAGGAGGAGGAAGGGGATACCTGTTATGCAACGGTGCGTGTAACCAACACAGGCGAAAGCTTTATCAACACGGATTTTGATAACGTAAGGCTTGCATGCAAAGACAGGGAAGAGGTCGGCACCAATCTCTGGAAAAATCTGGCGCCGGGCGCTTATTATGATATGCCGCTGCAGTTTGACTGGAATGGAGATTCTAAAGTTTCCCTTCAGCTTTGCAATGAAGATAAATACTGGTATGAGGAGCTTGGCTGCACGCCGCTTGTCATTACCAAAGGAGAGTAATCATGCTATTTTATTCTTACCAGTTTTTTATATTTCTACCTGCTGTATTGCTTTTGTATTTTGTAATTCCGCGTAAATGCAGGGCAGTGTGGCTGCTGATAGCAAGCTATGTCTTCTATGCCTGCTTTTCTGTAAAAGCGCTTCTGATTTTGCTGGCGGTAACTGCAGCTTCCTACTTTACAGGAATCAGGTTAGAGCAGCTTCAGGGGAAGGAAGCGGAAAAAAAGAAAAAAAGATTTGTTTTCTGGGCAGGCGCAGGAACGGTTCTGGCGGTGCTTTTTCTTTTCAAATATACAGGCTTTTTCCTTGAGAGCCTGAATATGGTAACAGGGCGGTTTGGAGCAGCGCCGCTTTCTCTGCCATTTTCTTTGATTTTACCGGCGGGAATTTCGTATTTTACCTTTCAGATGATTAGCTATCTTGCAGATATTTATATGGGAAAAATACAGGCTGAGCATAATTTCCTGTATTATGCACTGTATATTTCATTTTTCCCCAAGATTATAGTCGGACCGATTGAAAGGGCGGATTTTCTGAACCAGATCAGAGCATGCTCCTCTTTTTCCCTATGGGACTTTGGACGGATTACAGAGGGCATCAGCAGGATGGCGTGGGGATACTTTGAAAAGCTGGTGATTGCGGACAGGCTTTCGCTTTTAACCGGCACAGTATTTAGTGATTACCAGTCTTTTGGTTCTACAGAGCTTTTTGTTGCTGCGGCTGCATTCTACATTCAGCTTTATGCGGATTTTGCAGGCTGTATTGATATGGCGGCAGGTATGGCAAAGATTATGGGCTTTAAGCTGACAGAAAATTTCCGTGCACCATTTTTTGCAAAGACAGTGCGGGAATACTGGGCAAGATGGCACCTCTCCTTGGGTACATGGTTAAGGGATTATGTCTATATTCCGCTTGGGGGAAATCGAAAGGGCACCCTGAAGCGGTACAGAAATCTGATGATAACCTTCTTTGTCAGTGGAATCTGGCATGGCGCTGCATGGCATTTTATCATGTGGGGATTGCTGCAGGGAATATGTGAAATTGGAGATGATATTGCAAGGCCGATTATCACGAAGGTAAACAATAAGCTCCATACCAAAACGGAATCGTTTGGCTATCGATTGGTGCGGACAGTTAAATGCTGGCTGGTGGTGTGCTTTACTATTGTTGTTTTCAAAATGCCGACAGTCAGGGACGGCTTCCAGTATTTATGGCACATGTTTACCAGATGGAATCCCTGGGCGCTTTTTGACGGCAGTCTGTATACGCTTGGCATCACTGAAAAATATATGCACGTTGTAATTGTGGCAGTTATTATTCTGCTGCTGGTAGACTGGCTGAAGTATAAACGGGAGCTTACCTTTGACTGCTGGCTTTCTGCGCAGTGTATCTGGTTCCGGTACCTTACATTGCTTGGCTGTATTCTGGCAGTGGTTTTATTTGGTGCGTACGGACCTTCGTACAGCGCAGAAAATTTCATTTATTTTCAGTTCTGATAGATAAGGAATAATGAGATGAAACAGACGAAATGTTTGAAAATCGGAAGAGTGATCTTAGAGGCGGTACTTTTTCTGCTGCTTTTAGCGGGGCTGCTTTTTGGCACACAGAAGATTTTGAAATTGAATATGGGGCACAGGGGAAGCGACAGTGTACGGGGCTTCTATCAGGAAGAGAGAAATAGCATTGATGTGCTTTTTGTGGGTGCAAGTACAATGTTTTGCACTATAGATCCGCTGGTGCTGTATGAGGATTATGGAATTGCAGCTTACGATTTTGGCAGCTCGGCGCAGCCCTTTGCGTTAAGCTATCTTTTTATGCAGGAAGCACTGAAAACGCAAAAGCCCAAAGTAATTGCGCTGGAGGCGCTGTGTATCAGCAAGGAGCTTGTTCCGGATAACTTAAATTATGGCATTACGGATCTGCCGTTTTCTGCGACCAAGGCTAAGGGACTTTTGGAAATGTTCCCAAATGACAGGGGAGAAGCATTGTCCTATCTGATACCGCTTATGCAGTATAAGGACCGTTGGCAGGAGCTTGGCAGAGATGACTTCCTTGAAAATTATGAGAGCTATGATAATTATGCCAAGGGAGCTTATACACCGGATCTTGTGTCAGAGAATCCGCTTGACTTTTCCTCTTATTATGATGAAGAAGCCTTTGAAATTCCGGAAGAAAATATTCGGGTATTTGAAAAGATGGTTGCACTCTGTAAGGAAAATGATATTTCCCTGCTTCTGTTTAAATCACCGAATGTCGGGTGGAATATTGGTCAGACAAAGGCGGTCAGTGAACTTGCAAAGAACTATGAGGTTCCGTTTATAGATTATTATTCGCTGATGGATGAGCTTAAGGTTGATACGGCAACAGATTTCAGGGATAATACGCATTTTAACCGTTATGGCTCAAAAAAAGCTTCTGACTATATGGGTGCATATTTAAAGGAGCATTATGATTTGCAGGACTGGAGAGGAACTGATGGCGAAAACGGCTGGGATATTGCCCTGCGGGAGCGTGCGCATGACAGACAGAATGAAATCCTTTCCAGAACGGATGCTTTGCCGGAATATATGAATCTGCTTCCTTATGACGGACATACGATTGTATTTTCCGTAACGGGAGATACGCAGCCGATGCGGGAGTTTCTGGATGCTCTGGCACAGGCATTTGGACTTGACGGCGAGGCTCTGGCAGAGGGTGGCAGCTTTGCAGTAAGGAACGGTGAGTGCATCAGCGGTCTTATCGGGCAGCAGGATGGTGCGTGGAGCTGGACGGAGGCAAATGACCATATCAGACTTACTGGCTACAGCATTACCTGGAACCGGGAGGTATTTCAGCTTGTGGATGACGGACTGACAATTCTCGTATATGACAATGAATGGGAACAGCTGGCAGATATAGCCGGATTTGATGCCTATGATCCTGCGCATGCAGTGCGGCAGACACAGTAATATACGGATGGCTTTAAAAGCCGGCGGCTGCAGAGAGCGGCAGGTTTGGCAAAGGTAGGTGCGGCAATGGAAGAACAGATACGGATATTACAGGTACTGGGACGGCTGGATAGAGGCGGTGCGGAAACCATGATTATGAACCTTTACCGGCATATAGACAGAAGCCGGTTTCAGTTTGACTTTGTAATTCATACGCGGGATGTCTGCGACTATACGGAAGAGGTTTCCAGGCTTGGAGGACGGATTTACAGTATGGAGCCCTTTCGTATGAGAACGCTCTTTTCGTATCGCAGGCAATGGCGGCGCTTTTTCAGAGAGCATCCTGAATATCGAATCATTCATGGGCATGTAAGAAGTACCGCCGCGCTTTACCTTTCAGAGGCAAAGAAGGCGGGGCTGGTTACGATTGTTCACAGTCACAACACGTCCTCCGGGAGAGGTTTTTCGGCGCTTGTTAAAAATATTCTACAGTATCCGCTGCGCTTTCTGGCAGATGAACTTCTTGCCTGCTCAAAGCGGGCGGGTATTTGGCTTTATGGAAAACGCGCCTGCCAGAGCAGTCATTTTTATGTTCTGAAAAATGGGATTGAGCCGGAGGCTTTTCGATTTTCAGAAAATGTCAGAAACCAGATGCGGATAGCGATGGCAAAGGAACCAGATAAGCAGAATGCCTTGGTATTTTTGCATATAGGACGCATGGAGGAACAAAAGAATCATACCTTTTTGCTGCGAATTTTTGCTGCAATACTGCGGAAAAATGCTGCTGCGCAGCTTTGGCTGTGCGGCGAGGGACCGCTTGCGCAAAGGCTTCAGGAGCAGGCACAGGCGGCGGGCATTGCAGACAGGGTACATTTTCTGGGAATCCGTGAGGATATTCCCGCATTGATGGCTGCTGCGGACGCAGTTGTCTTTCCTTCTTTATTTGAAGGACTTCCGGTAACACTTGTAGAAGCGCAGGCGGCAGGGCTTCCGATTCTGATGTCAGATGTGGTGACAGATGAGGTTGTGATAACGGATTTGGTACAGACGCTGCCGCTTTCGGCTTCAGAAGAAAAATGGGCGGATATGGCGCTTCAAATGCTATCTGCGGTCCGCATGCGGGAAAGCTATGCGGAGCAGGTTGCACAGGCAGGCTATGCGGTAAGTGACAATGCGAAATGGCTTGCCGCCTTTTATGAGAACCTTCTTTTGAGAAAATAGAAAAGGCATAACACATGAAAAAAGGGAAAATTTTTATCCTGGCGGCAGCCTGTGGAGGCCTTTGCATTTGCCTGCTTCTTATAGGGTGGATGCGAAGGAAGCAGCCTGTTACATGGGATAAAATAGCGGTCAGTATAGAAACCGGAGCTGGAGAGGCTACAATAAAGCTCTGGCATAATTACTATGATAATAAAGAATATTTGTTTCTGCCCTCCTTCTGGGAGGAGGATGACGGTGGCAGAATCACTGGAGTGTATGGAAAAAAAGTAAGCTGGGATGGCGATCTGCTGCCGCGAAGCGGTGAACTGACAACACTTCTTAAGGGGGAACACAGTCTGCAGGTCGGAGATAACAGTTTTCAGGTGGTAGTTTTACATTCTGGCACAGTACCGGCGCTTTTTCTGACAACACAGTCTGGCAGCCTGACCTATATTGAGGAGAAAAAGGGAAACGGCGAACCGGGCTGGTATCGGATGGTCAATGCAGACGGCAGCTTGCTTTCGGAAGGAAAGCTGGAAAAATTAAAGTCGCGAGGAAATGCGACCTTTTTAGAGGATAAAAAGCCTTACCAGATGACGTTAGAGGATAGCGCTGATCTGCTTGGCAGCGGTAATAAAAAGAAGTACATCCTTTTGGCAAACAGACAGGACCAGTCTCTTTTGCGGGACAGAATTATGTATGATATGGCAGCGGATATGGGGCTTCCCTATTCGCCTGTCAGCCGGTTTGTGGATTTGTATGTCAATGAGGAGTATCGGGGCAGCTATCAGCTCTCAGAGAAGGTGGAAACAGGCGCAGGCGGCATTGCAATCAATACGGATACCCGGGATACAAAGACGGGATTTCTGGTTACACTGGAATATAATACGGAGGATCGTTTGGCAGAGGCAGAGTACCGTTTTCAGACAACCAATGGACAAAATGTGGTAGTAAAACGCCCGAAGCAGCCTACGGCTGCGCAGCTTGCCTATATAGAGCAATGCTTCCAGAACGCAGAGGATAGCATCCGGTTGGGTACGTTTCCGAAAGACCGGCTGGATATGACGAGCTTTGCGCGGAAATATCTGATTGAAGAAATCGGAAAAAATCTGGATGCAATGTATACAAGCCAGTATTTCTATCAGGATGCAGGTGAGGGGCAGCTTTTATATGCCGGTCCCGTATGGGACTATGATAAGACGCTGGGCAATCCCCTGATTGAGCATACCAGACCGGTTGATTTTCAGACTCCGCAGGGGATTTATGCGGCAGCGAAGCAGGAGGATGCTTCCTGGTGGTATGATTTGTGGCAGATTCCGGCTTTCCGGGAAAGAGTGATAGAAGAGTTTGCCCAAACGGCCGTTCCTGCTATTGATGGAATGTTAGAGACGAAGATAGATGCTTATCGTGATGAGGTCTGGGAGAGCGCCGCGATGGACTACATGCGCTGGGACCCCTTTGAAGATTTTAAATATGGGAATGAGCTGGCATTTGAGCAGGAGTATCAGGCAGAAATTGATGGCATCAAGGAATTTTTAACGAAGCGTAAGGCGTTTCTTACAGACATCTGGCTGGAGGGAAGGGCTTATGATAAAATTCCTCTGGATGCAGGCGAAGGTACGATTTATGTGAAGAATATAGATGCGGTAGAGGGAAGGACGCTTGCAGAGCCGCGGGACCCTAAGCTTGAGGGCTATCGCTTTGCTGGCTGGATTTTGGAGGATACCGGAGAGCCTTACGATTTTACGCAGCCGTACGATGGAATCCCTTTTACGCTGCGGGCAGTTTACAGTGAGGAAGAGTAAGATGAAAACGGATGTCATTCGCAGAAATATGCTATGGAACGTGATTGGATCGACAGGCTTTATCGCCGCACAGTGGGCGATGACGATTTTGATTGTCCGGCTTGCAGATTATACACAGGCAGGATACTTGTCACTGGGGCTTTCCCTGACAAACGTATTTACCAATATAGCTTATTTCAGCATCCGGAATTTTCAGGTTTCCGATCAGAATGAAAAATATACGGCGGATGTCTATGTAACGCACAGGCTGCTTGCAGCCATCGCTGCCTTTATCCTGTATGCGGTATTTGTTTTCAGCAATGGTTATACGATGTATGTAACAGGGTTTCTCCTGCTGTTTATGCTTTATCGGTTAAGTGAACCCATTGCCGATGTATTTCATGGGATTGACCAGCGCGTGTGGAGACTGGACACTGCCGGAAAATCATTCCTGATGCGGGGAATTCTGACACTGCTTTTGTTTCTGGCAGGGGTGAAGCTGACAGGAAATCTGGGGATAACGACTGCTGCGATGGCTTTGGCCGCATATATGGTGCTTTTTGCATTTGATATACCAAAGGCGTATGGCTATACGCACTTTCGTCTGAATTTTTCATCTGCGCCTCTTTTAGCGCTGACAAGGGAGTGTTTTCCACTTTTCCTGTATGCGGTCTGCTTAAATGCAACGGTCCCGATTACCAGATACTTTCTGGAGAGGCTGGAGGGCGGAGAGATGCTCGGCTATTATAGCTCAGCGGCAATTCCGGCTTCCGTAATCCAGCTTTTTGCCTCTTATATTTTTACGACCTTTACAGCACTGTTTTCTGAATATCTGGCAGAAAATGAAAAAAAGAAATTCCTGACGCTATTTGGAAAGCTGACTGCGGCAATCTGTGCTTTGGTTGCAGCAGCGCTTGGTGGAAGCGCGCTGCTTGGCAGATGGGCGCTTGTGCTTCTCTTTACGGAGAGCATTGAGCCTTATGCGTATCTGCTTTTACCGACGGTAGCCTGCTGCGGAATCATCGCAATGATTTGGTTTATGGGAATGCTTTTGACCGTGCTGCGGGATGGAAGGGGACTTTTGCTTGGTGCAGGAGCTGGTGTTTTGGCTGCTGCCATATTGTCCTACCCCTGTATTATGTGGCTTGGCGTGGACGGTGTAAATGTGGCGCTGTTTTTCTCCAGCCTGGTAACGCTGCTCTGGTTTTTGATACATTTTGCTGCTTATATGAAAAAATGGAACCCTTAGACAGCTGTCTATTGGTTCCATTTTGAGTTGCAGGCACCGCTCGCGCACAGAGAGTCTGCGAGCAAACTCTTTTTTTATTCTTCCAGATTCTGTTCCTGCTTTAATCTTTTGTAGACGTCTGAAGTTCTCTGAAACTGGTATTCAAAATCCCTTCTGTTGGTTTCGCTCATATTGCTTAGAATCAGACCGGCGAAAAATGCCTGGATTGCGGCAAGTGTAACAAACCCGCAGACAACAAGCGTAGGAATCTGAAGCACCAGATGTGTTTCCAGAAACTTGAGAAAGACCGGAACAAAGAAGCCGGCAGCCAGCAGCATTAAAAAAAGCGCAATCATGGAAAAAAAGGCAAGCGGCTTGTAAGTCTTAAAGAGGCGCAGAATCATACGCAGCACCCGGAATCCATCGGAATAGGTATTCAGCTTGGAAACACTTCCGCTGGGTCTGTCTCTGTAATCAACGATTACATTTTCAATCTGCATGTGGTTGTAGACCGCATGAATCGTCATTTCTGTTTCAATTTCAAAGCCCTGTGAAAGAACAGGGAAGGTCTTGACAAAGGAATATCCAAATGCCCGATAGCCGGTCATAATGTCTTTGATGTCGGAATGAAAAAGCCGGTTGATGCTGGCACGAACCAGAGAGTTCCCGAAATTATGGAAGGGACGCTTATTCTCTGAAAAATAGGTGGAGGACAATCTGTCGCCGACAACCATATCGGCATGACGCGAAAGGACGCGGTCTGTCATTTCTCTTGCATGCTCTAAAGGATAGGTGTCATCCCCGTCTATGAGCAGGTAACACTGTGCATCAATTTCACGGAACATACGCCGTATCACGTTGCCTTTTCCCTGCTGATATTCTTTGCGGACAATCGCTCCGGCATTTTTGGCAATCGCTGCGGTATCGTCGGTGGAATTATTGTCATAGACATAGATGACAGCCTCAGGCAGCGCCTGCTTTGCATCGGTAACGACCTTTTCAATGGTTTGTGCTTCGTTATAGCAGGGAATCAGGACGGCGATTTTATCTAACATGTGCGTTTTCCTTTCTGATAAGAAGTAATTTTCTGATGCCAGGGGCAAGCAGCCAAAGCACAGCAGTCAGAAGTGAGATCCATGTAGCGATGATATAGGAGGCTGGAAGCACATAACGCACTGTCACGGTATGCGTTATGCCATCATCTGCGAGTGGAATCCGGATTCTGTTATTGTATCCATTTTCCAGTAAAACTGGTTTATTTGCCTCGTCCAGAGCCTGATAGCCTTTGTAGTAGGTAACAGGAAGCTCAATATACTGTCCGGAGGAATTGCAGGTATAGGAAAGTGTGCTGGTAAAGCCTTCCCGCGCATAAGCAGCGTCACTTATTTTTGCATCTTCCGAAAGCTGCGGCTTCGTAACAATGTCGGCATCTATGGTGTGGCGCAGACGCCATTCAAATGGATATACAACGGTATTTTTTCCTTTTGGAATTCCGATGAGCTTGCTTTCATGACCAAGCGTATAGACAGCGTCTGAAGCATAAGCAAAATCTCCGTCCTTAAAACGGGTAGCGGATAAAAGACAGATTCCTGCCAAAGCCACAAACAGGATACGGCTGTATTTCCGCAGCATGCGGGAGCGGAACAGCAGAATACTGCCTGTAAGTGCAAACAGCAGGCTGACGGGGCCAAGCAGTCTCCATGCAAACTGTATCTTTTCAAGAACCAGCTTCAGGGAAGGCAGCGTCATCATTTCCCAGCCAGGGAAGAAGGAAAGCATCATAAAGGTCAGGAAAGCGCCCAGAAGAAAGAGTGCATACAGATAACCCTCCTGCAGCCTGCGGCAGGGATTCTTTTCTTCCTTATGCTCAAACAGGAGATAGGCAAGCGAAACGATAAAGCATACGGCGAGCGGGATGCCCAGCGTGAGCACATAGTAATCGCCGGTGGTCTGCAGTCCAAACAAGCCTGATAAATTAAGGGAGTACTCTTCAAAGCTGCCAAATGCAAGCGCATCCATCCATAAATCCTCGTTTTTATAAAAATCCAGAAAAGGAACGAGGAAGCCAATGCCAAGCAAAAGGCTCATACCGGCAGCAGCGCCGAGCTGAAGGATGCGTTTCTGCATCAGCAGCTCTTTTATATAAAGAACACAAAAGAGCGCACAGAAAATACCTCCAAGCGTTACACTTAGAATGTGGCAGTGCAAAAGTCCCACCATTCCAAGCGTCAGATATCCCCATTTTTTCCGGTTGCCAATCAAAATATGATAGAGACCGGCAAAGACGAGGGGAAAAAAGGTCATTGCAAGAAATTCACCGACTGCGCCTCTTGCATAGATATTGGTAAAGCGATAAGGGCAGCAGGTATAAAGCAGGGAAGCAAGGAGCGCCGCTTTCTGTGAGCCGCCAATGGTTTTTGTGCAGTGGTAGGTCAAAAATGCAGTTGCAAAATTGCAGACAAAAATAAGGAACTTAAAGCTGTCTGCAAGAGAAACCCCCTGTAGTCTTAAAAGTGCAGGGATATACAAAAACAGATTTGGATACATTGTATTTAAATAGCCGTTTCCCTGCATTGCCTCAGGATAGAGGATAACAGGAAACTGTCCTGCAAGCAGAGCGTCTTTAATGCCCTCAATCCGAATCAGGTGATAGCACAAATCGATTGCCCAGTTAAGTCCTGTATTCAGATAGGGAAGACATGCAAACAATCCGATTCCAAGCAGGGTAAGAAGTGTATAATCCTCACGTATACGGGCACTGTTTGTGGAAAGAAATCTCCACAGCGCAAAGAGTGCAGTCAGGATGATTAAAAGCACAATCAGAAAATCGGTATCACGGTAAAATCTTCCCTCCGGAATCAGCGTTACACTCTGGATAAGGAGCGAGCTGCTTCCGCCATAGTTTATTTCGTAGGTAAAGGCAAGGGAGGATTTCTCAAGCGTGACCGGAAATTCCTGATAGGTAGCGTCTGCATGTAAGTCAAAGGTTTCGATTTCACGTCCATTATCATAGACGGTAAAGGTATCCCCTTCATGGTCTGTGCGGTAAGCCACGCCAAGACGGTAGGATCCTGCATCCAACAGGTAATCAGGACCGCTCAGCATTTTTCCTGAGAACTGGCTGTCCGGAGTAAGGCCGATAGCGGTTCCATCCTCGTAGCCTGCGCTCTTTTCCATATTGATGGCATCTACGGTAACAGGAATCCTGCTTTCATCTGACATCAGCAGAAAAAAGATACCAGCTGCGAGAAACAGGAGATAGGGAATTATTTTTTTGCATATATTCTGTATCATTTCACATCCTCCTGCATAGTCTCAATTCGGCGGCAGGCAGCATACAGCAGCATGCCAAACAGAACAAAGGCTGCCCAATATGCAAGCTTGTGGGCAGAATCAATCTTGTCAGTATAAGAGAAGCGGATAGCACAGGTAAGATTGTCATGGGGAATCCAGTTATAGTAAAAGCCTGTCGTATCCGTCAGCTCTGCCTCAGGACCGATAAGGGGAGAACCTGTATAAAGCGCAAGGGAAGCATCCTCGTAGTCCTGCGCCTGAAGGCTCCAGACATAGCAGTTATCGGTTGAAAGCGTCTGCTCTATGGGAAAGCTGACCCATCTGTAGTTCATGATGTCACCGGACGTAAGCGTCGTTTCACAGATGGGCGTGCCAGCGATGTCGGTCAGGGAAAGTGTGACCTTGCCGTCCTTAGCCGAGCCGCTGCTTAAAAACTGAAAGGAAATGCTCTCAAGCCTTGCATGCGCCGGGTAAAACTGCCCGGATGCAGCTTCACCGCCGGAAAGCTCCAGATTGGGAAAGATGCCCTCCTCTGAGGAGGTATTTTCGTATATAGTATGCCCGAACAGCCGCAGGGGCCATACGCAGAGACAAAGAAGAAAAACGAGCAAAACAATCAGATATGGATAAAAGGAAAACAGTTTTTTTAGAAGCTTGCTGTCCATGAAAACGTCCTTTCCGATAAAATATTCTTTTAGGCTATTATGATATATTTTACAGTGAGTGTCAATTCTGGGCGGTATGAGAGGAGGAAATTTTGCGCCTTATCAGCCCAGCCTTGCAAGTGCATGGCAGAAATGCTACAATTATGTAGATTTTATGTAGAAGGATTACTCTGTTTCATGATGCAGCAGAGCAATAGAGATAAAAATGGAGGAAAGAATGACAATCAACGTATTGGAATGGCTGGATGCCGCGGCAAAGGATATGCCGCAGAAAACCGCTCTTGCAGATGAGAAGGAGCGTGTATCTTACAGCGAGCTTTTACAGAATGTAAAACGTATTGCTTCTTATATTATAAATTGCGGCAGCTTTAAAAACCGTCCGATTGCAGTGCTGATTGACAGGAATATACGCTCGATAGAACTGTTTCTTGGCGTTGTGGCAAGCGGTAACTTTTACGTGCCGGTGGATTTTACACTGCCCAGACATCGAATTGAATTGATTTTTCAGACGCTTCAGCCCGTCATGGTATTGCAGAGTATGCCGAAGAGAGAAAAACCGTATCTGGAGCTTAACGGCACTGCCCTGTATTCGTATGAGCAGCTTATGGAGCAGAAGCAGATAGCGGAGGAAGCGCTTGCAGACATCAGGGAAGCGGCATTGGATACAGATCCGTTGTATGCAATCTTTACCTCCGGCTCTACAGGAATTCCCAAAGGGGTGTTGGTAAACCATCGCTCGGTAGTCGATCTGGTAGAGCAGTTTCAGACAGCGTTTGCCTTCCCGAAGGAAGCAGTATTCGGTAATCAGGCGCCATTTGATTTTGATGTGTCCGTTAAGGATATTTATAATGCGCTGCGGATGGGCGCTACCGTAGAAGTGATTCCTAAAAAATATTTTTCATTTCCGGGTCAGCTGATTGATTATCTGAATGACAGGAGTGTGAATACCATTATATGGGCGGTTTCGGCGCTTCATATTGTGGAGAATTTCAAAACCTTTGAAAAAAGTGTGCCGAAGTATCTGCGCCTGATTATGTTTTCCGGGGAGGTAATGCCGGTAAAGGTGCTTAAGTATTGGCAGGAGCACGTAAAAGAGGCGCAGTTTGTAAACCTGTACGGACCTACTGAAATTACCTGTAATTGTACGTATTATATTGTTGACAGGGAATTCTCCCTGACAGAGGCACTGCCAATCGGAAGGGCATTTCGTAATACACAGGTATATCTCTGGAATTCAGAGGATGGAAGGCTTGTAACAGAGCCGGGTGAGGTAGGAGAAATCTGCGTCAGGGGTACTTCTCTGGCGCTTGGATATTATGGAAATCCGGAAAAAACAAAGGAAGCGTTTACCCAGAGCCCTTTCCAGAATGCTTACGAGGAAAAGGTTTATCATACCGGAGATTTAGGCAGCTACAATGCGCGGGGTGAGCTGATGTTTGCGTCCAGAAGAGATTATCAGATCAAGCACATGGGACACCGCATTGAGCTTGGAGAAGTGGAAATTGCAGTAAATGCGCTTCCGTTTATTGAGAATGCCTGCTGTCTTTATGATGAAGCAGAAGGAAAGATTGTACTGTTTTATCAGGCGGCAGAGGAATGTAAAAAAGAGATTGCATTGGGGCTTGCAGATTATATTCCGAAGTACATGTTCCCTAACCGATATGAATATTATGAAAAGCTGCCGATGAGCGAACATGGTAAGATAGACAGAGTGCGGCTGAAAAAGACGCTTTTGGAAAAGCCACAGAAGGAGAAGGTATGAAGCAAAAGGAAGCCCTGCAAAAGGAAATCTGCCGCTTAAAAAGCAGCCAGAAGGAGAAGACGCCTTTTTATGTATTTGATACAGATGCGCTGTGTGAGCATATCCGCAATGTAAAATGCCGGCTTTTGGAAAATATGACGCTTTGCTATGCAATAAAAGCGAATCCTTTTTTGATAGAGCCGATGGATGCCTATTTGGAAAAATATGAGGTCTGCTCGCCGGGAGAGCTTGCAATCTGTCTTCGCGCAGGCATAAATACTGAAAAAATTGTATTTTCCGGTGTCAATAAACAAAAAGAGGATATTTACCGCGCAGTGGAGGCAGGCGTTGGCGTTATTACGCTGGAATCTGTCAGACAGTTTGAACTGGTGCGGGAGTGTGCTGAGGAAAGAAAAGAGGTTTTGAAGGTGCTACCCCGTCTTTCAAGTGGCGCACAGTTTGGCATAGATAGCATACAGCTTCAGAAAATCATTGCCGAGAGGGAAGCTTATCCGTATCTGCAGATAGTGGGTGTGCAGTATTTTACCGGAACACAGAAAAAGCTGAAAAAAACACTGGAAGAGCTGGAATTTATTCTGGAATATGTCAAAATGCTGGAGACAAAGTATGGTTTTCTGGCGCAGACAATAGAGTATGGCCCGGGGTTAAAGGTACCCTATTTTGTGGGTGAGGATTTTGACGCTCCCTATGGGGAGCTGGAAATGCTGGTTTCTTTTTTGGAGGAGCGGGGAGATAAATACCATTTTGTTTTTGAGCTGGGGAGATACCTTGCTTCCGGCTGCGGGCATTATGCGGCTTCTATTGTGGACATAAAAGAAAATGAGGGCAGAGGCTTTGCACTGATTGACGGCGGTATCAACCACGTAAATTACTATGGACAGAATATGGCAATGCGGCTTCCGATGCTGACTCATTACCATAAGAAGGAGGACTTCTGTGAGGAAGTTAAAAAGCCGGCAGATGCTGATAACATGCCGCAGGAGGAAGCGGACGCTTACAGAGACTGGTGTATCTGTGGCTCTCTTTGTACCTTTGCAGATGTTCTGATACGAAAAGCAGGCCTGCATAATCTTGAACTGGATGATATATTGATTTTTCATAATATCGGTGCCTACTCTATCACAGAAGGGATTTATCTGTTCCTGAGCAGACGTATGCCGAAGGTTTATTTCTATCAGGAAAAGACAGGTCTTTTCCTTGTAAGAGACAGTATTGAGACAAGTGATTTCAATTTTGCAGGCAGAGGATGATGGCAGAAAAGAAAAGATGGAAAGAATTTGATAGTCTGCGTGGAATGGCGATTTTGATGGTGCTGCTCTATCATTCGATTATCGTATTCCCTATAGATCTCCATGAGATTTCATGGTGCAGCAGCCTGCATACCTTTTTATGGACGGTGCAGATGCCGCTCTTTTTTCTGGTATCCGGCTTCTGCTATTCCTTCCGGGGAGGCTACGGGGCTTATGCGCTTAGAAAATGCAGGCGGATTTTGATTCCACATCTGGTATTTTCGCTGCTTGACATACTTCCGAGGATGATTCCCAATCCGCTTGTGCACGAGCAGATGGATGGAAAGGAAGCCATTTTGGATTTCCTGTGTTATGGCGGAAGCGACTGGTTTTTGTGGACACTGTTTGTGCTTGCAATGGTATTTCCGCTGTTTGACAGACTGTACTGTACAGGCAGGGTGGGAGCTGCTTTGACAGCGCTGCTTGGTCTTTTACTGTATGCCATAAAGCCGTTTATGACGGATTTCCTGCTTTTGAATATGGTCAGTCAGTACCTGCTTTATTATATTCTGGGATATATTCTGCGAAAAAAAGAAATGATTTTGTCAAAGCTGCTTGGACAGCGTCGAAATCTGCTGCCGGCACTGTTTTGTATGCTGGCGGCATTTGCAGGAATTCCTGCATCGGGTCAGAACCGCTATGTTGAGCTGCTCTGTGTGGCTGCCAGCTTTTTCTTTTTCTTTGCGCTGGCAGGCTGTATTGGGAAAAGGCTTGAGCGCTTTTTGAATTTATGCGGAAGATGGTCCCTGCAGATGTACCTGCTGGATGCTTATGCGCTTGTTCTGACGAGAACGCTGATGGTTTCCGTTTTGGAAATTCGTAGTCCGGTAGTCATTATCTGCGGAAACTTTATCTTGGATACAGGAATCGTGCTTGCATTATCCTGCTATCTTTTGCCAAAGACAAAACTGTTTCGGGTGTGCTGTGGGATTCCCGAAGAAGGATAATTATGCTTTTTAATTCGTATCTGTTTCTTTTATTGTTTCTTCCCTTAAGCCTTGCAGGATATTTTTTCTGCAACGCACGGGAAAAATATGAGTGGGGAAAAATCTGGCTGACAGGGATGTCGCTCTGGTTTTATGCCTATTTCAATATTCATTATCTGCCGATTATACTGGGCAGTATTCTATTCAATTATTTTTTATACCGGCTTTTGACGGGCAGGTGGGAAGATGACAGCCGGCGCAGGAAGTATCTGACGGCAGTTGGTGTTTTTGCCAATTTGGGCGTTTTGTTTTATTATAAGTATTATGACTTTTTTCTGGAGAATATGAATGCGGCTTTTCATCTGGATCTGCCGCTTAAGAAGGTGCTGCTACCGCTTGGCATCAGCTTTTTTACCTTCCAGCAGGTTGGCTTTTTGGTGGACAGCTATCGGGGAGAGACAAAGGGCTACTCCTTTTTGGACTATGCGCTCTTTGTAACCTTCTTCCCACAGCTCGTTGCGGGGCCGATCGTTACACACGATGAAATGATAGGGCAGTTTGCGGACCTGCAGAAAAAGGCGTTTTGTCCGGCAAATGCGGCAAAAGGGCTTTACGCATTTGCACAGGGTCTTGCAAAAAAGATACTGATCGCGGATATTTTTGGAAAAGCGGTTTCCTTTGGCTTTGGCAGTCTGGAAACGTTAAACGGGCTTGCTGCGCTTTGGATGGTGGTCTGCTATATGGTGCAGCTCTATTTTGACTTCAGCGGCTACTGCGATATGGCACGGGGAATCGGGTTTATGTTTAACATTGAGATTCCCGTCAATTTCCTTTCGCCATACAAGGCGGTCAATCTGGTTGATTTCTGGAAACGCTGGCATATTACACTCACCCGCTTTTTTACCAGGTATCTTTACATACCACTTGGTGGAAATAGAAAGGGAGCGCTTCGAACCAGCTTCAATATGTTTATGGTATATTTGGTCAGTGGAATCTGGCATGGGTCTGGTTGGACCTTTTTTTGCTGGGGAGCTTTGCATGGGATTGGATATGTCCTGACAAGGCGCTTTTTAGAAGGAGTAGAAAAGATACCAAAGATAATTACCCGGTTTTTCAGTTTGACATTTTGGGGCGGATCACTGATTTTTTTCAGGGCAGAAAATATGGGGCAGGCGGCTGTCGTGATGAAGCGGATTGCCTGCGGCGATTATGTACTTTCCAATGTTCCTGCTGCTTTTTGGCAGCAGTTTAGGACGCCTGAATTTTTTTATGTGCTTAAGCTGCTGCGTCTGGATAGGTCGCTGGTCGGATTGGCTGGCTGCGATTTGCTGCTGTCGGCGCTTTATATGGGAATTGCGTGGATAATGCTGCTTTGCTGTAAAAACGTCAGCGAGAAGACAGAAAGCTTCTGCCCGACAAAGAAAAACGGTCTGTGGACGGCATTTTTGCTGCTCTGGTCGCTGGTATCACTTTCAGAGGTCAGCTCGTTTTTATATTTCAATTTTTAATGGCAGGCAGAAAATAATAGGAGATACTAAGGATGACAGAGATGAAATGGCTGAAAGCGACCTGTGCCTGTTTTCTGGCAGGGCTGCTTGCCATCGGTGCGCTTGTGGTAATCATAGATCCGTTTTTTCATTATCATAAGCCTCTTAAGGGCTTTCCTTATCAGATAGATAATCAGCTCAGTCAGAATCCGGGAATGGCAGAGCATTTATGCTATGACAGTCTGATACTGGGTTCCTCCATGACGGTTAATTTTGAAACAGACTGGTTTTTGGAGGATATGAAGCTGCATACGCTGAAGCTTTCCTATAATGGAGCTTATCCCAGAGATATTCATAATATCATGGAAAAGGTGGATGAGGGCGGGCAGGAGCTGCGGCGGGTATTTCTTGGCGTTGACCTTGCTTCGTACAGTGGCGACGTTCTGGAAACCAAGTATCCGATTCCGGAGTATCTTTATAATAAAAATCCATTTGATGATGTAAAGTATCTGTATAATAAGGGCGTGCTGCTGGACTACATTTTAAAACCGCTTGCAGAGCGCGAGCCTACGGATTTAAGCAGCGTATATTCCTCTGAGGCGCAGCTTGAGGGCTGCTACAGCAGGGAATATGTACTCGCCCATTATGAGATTCCAGAAAAAAACGACGCATATTTTCCAGAGGATATGTTCATAGATGGACTTGAAAAAAATCTGGAGGAAAATATTCTGCCGGTGATTGAGACGCATCCGGATACAAAATTTACAGTTTTTTTCCCGCCCTACAGTGTTTTATACTGGTATGAGTATATTTGTAATGGACAGATGGATGCGGTAATGTATGAATATAACTACTTCGTGGAGAAACTGTTACCATACGGAAATGTGGAGCTGTTCTTTTTCCCGGCGCAGGAGGATATCGTCTGCAATCTGGATTTATATGCGGATACGGGACACTACAGGCAGAGCATTAACCATTATATGGAAACCTGCTTTGTGGATGGCAGCCACAGACTGACTGTTAACAATTATAAGGAAGAACTGCAAAAGCTGAAGCATCTGACGGATACTTATGATTACAATGCGCTTTTTGCAGAAGAGGAAGCATTATGATATGGCTGCATATCGGACTGCTGCTTGTCTGTACATGGGTACTGCCCTTTTGTATGGGGATGCTGCCGGTCCATTTTATGAAAGATGAGCATAAGTCCTTTGGCATGATTTTTTTATGCGGCTGGCTGCTGGAATTTGCTGTATTTCAGATTATGACAGTGCCGTTTGTCGTGTTTGAGGCATCTTATACGCTGGCGATACAGTGCTATACGATTGTAATAGGAATACTCGCTGTGGTATCTTTGCTGCTTGGCAGGGAGAGCATACCGGAATGTATTGTAAGAATACGGGAGAGAAAGCCGGAGAAGGGACAGGCTGTTTTGATTTTATTTGTGCTGCTTCTGATGGCTGCACAGCTTTTCTTTGCCTTTCATATGCAGTATCTTGATGGGGACGATTCCTTTTTTGTTGCGACGTCGCTTACGAGCCAGCACACGGATACGATGTACCTGATAAATCCTTATTATGGAGCGGATGGAGAACTGGATATTCGGCATGCGCTTTCCTGCGTGCCGATTTTTATGGCATGGCTTTCAACGGTCAGCGGTATTCATGTAACGATTATCTGCCACAGCTATATCAGTGTCTTATTCCTGCTTCTGATGTATGCGGTATATGCCCAGCTTGGAGAGCGCCTTTTCCCGATGCAGAAAAAGAATAAATGGCTCTTTCTCCTGTTTTTAAATATCTGGTATCTTTATGGAAACGTATCTATCTATGCAGCGGAAAGCTTTGCTTATACGCGGACGTGGCAGGGAAAGTCAATGTTTCCGAATCTGATGGTGCCGCTTTTATTCCTCTGGCTGCTTTTTCTGGCACGGGAGGAAATGGATGTCGGCGAGTGGGCGATGCTGTTTGTTTTGATTTTATGCACGGCATTTACTACAAGTACGGGTATTTTTACTGTGCCGATTCTGCTTATCTTTACGGGAGTGATTCTTGCGGTGCAGAAGAAAAAGCCGACGCTGCTTTTGCGAATTGGCGCATGCATGGTACCGAGTGCTTTTTTCGGACTTTTGTACCTGTTCTTAAAATGAGCGCAGCTAATAAGTAAAAGAAGAAGGAGAGTGTAAGGTGGGAGAAGTATTTCGCACGACACTTACGATTTATAAAGCCTATGGCGGCAGCAGCATGATGACACTGCTTGTAATGGCGGCAGTTTTGTATCTGTGGATAACGGAAGAAAAAAGAGAAATCAGGCAGCTCTTTGTTTATGCGACTGCGGGAATTTTTGCATTGTTCTTTTTCCCGCTGTTTTCCTATGCTGCCATTCATTTTTTCCTGGATGAAGGAATCTATTACCGCCTGCTCTGGCTGATTCCGGGTGGGGTGGTGGTCTCCTATGCAGCAGTAAGGGCGTTAAGCCGCATTGAGATGAAACAGAAGCGGCTTGTGATTGGAGTCGTATTCTCTCTGCTGCTGATTCAGAGCGGCAGCCTTATTTACCAGAATCCATTGGTAACAAAGGCGGAGAATGATTACCATCTGCCCAAAGAGGTGATTGCGGTTGCCGATGTGATGCACGTTGAGGGCAGAGATGTCAAGGCTGTGGTACCGGCTGAGATGCTTCAGTTTATAAGACAGTATGATGCCAGCATTCTGCTTGCCTATGGAAGGGACGCGCTCGTGGAAGGCTGGGGCAGCAATCCTTTATACGAAGCGATGGAGACAAATCCGGTCAGGTCCTATGCAATTACAGATTATGCGCGGGCGCAGGGGGTGGAATATATTGTCCTTCGCTCAGGAACGCCGATTGTAGGCGGGAAGCCCATTGAAAAGTATGAATTCAGCTATTTGACAACAACAGAAAATTATGACATTTATATATTTGACAGAGCTGAGTTTGCAGAGGAGAAAAAACAGGAATATCCCTCAGGCCTAAATGCCGATTGGGAAGAAAACTATACACACACCAATTAAGGGAGGAAAATTATGAAAGCATTTGATCCTACAAAGGTATATCTGGTTACAGGCGGCGCAGGATTTATCGGATTCCATTTATCGAAAAGACTGTTAGCAGAGGGCGCACGTGTAATTGGCTTTGATAATATGAATGATTATTATGAGGTTTCTTTGAAGGAAGCGAGGCTTGCCATTTTAAAGGAATTTCCAGGGTATACATTTGTGCGCGGTGATCTGGCGGATAAGGAAGCGGTATTTTCCCTGTTTGAGACCTACAGACCGCAGATTACGGTAAACCTGGGCGCACAGGCGGGCGTACGCTACAGTATTGATAATCCCGACGCTTATATCCAGTCGAATCTGGTAGGCTTTGCAAATATTCTGGAGGCGTGCCGTCATTTTGGAACAGAGCATCTTGTATTTGCTTCTTCCAGCTCTGTTTACGGTGGAAACGACAAGGTGCCGTTTTCTACAGAGGATAAGGTGGACAGTCCTGTAAGCCTTTATGCAGCGACCAAGAAATCCAATGAACTGATGGCGCATGCTTACAGCAAGCTGTATGGGTATCCGGTAACAGGACTGCGGTTTTTTACCGTATATGGACCGATGGGACGCCCGGATATGGCGTATTTTAAGTTTGCAAAAAAAATTATGGCGGGAGAGCCGATTCAGATTTATAACAATGGGGATATGAAAAGGGATTTCACCTACATCGACGATATTATTACCGGTGTGTACAATATCCTCTGCAATCCGCCTAAAAAGAACGAAAAGGGCGTTTCTTATAAGATTTATAATATTGGAAACCATAGTCCCATAAAGCTGATGGATTTTATTACGACGCTGGAAAAATGTCTTGGAAAAGAAGCCGTCAAGGAGTATTATCCCATGCAGCCGGGTGACGTTTATCAGACCTATGCGGATGTTTCAGAGCTGATGCAGGATTTTGGCTTCAAGCCGGATACCTCTATTGAGGCGGGGCTTTCTGCCTTTGTAAAATGGTTTCTGCAGTATTATCGGTATTAGATGGAGAAAAGGGAATGGGAAGATTCCAAAGCCGCATTGCAGTTTTGGCGCTGTCTCTGCTGGGACTGGCGTTTATTTTCCTGCCCGGCGACAGACTGATAGGCGGCGTGGCAAGAACAGCGCACTGGCAGGAAAAGGAGGATGGCATTTATGCACAGATTCCGCTTTCCTGGCTGGAAAAGAAAAAAATCAGCGTCTGGTGGGATGAAGAAAATCATAAATATATGCTGTTTCTTCCGTCCTTCTGTAAGGGGGAGGAGACGATTTTTCTCCATGCAGGGGATGGAAGTGAGCTTTTTCTTGACGGAAGCGCTTTATCCGGCGGCAAAGTGAGCGGACTTAAGACCGGAGCACATACACTGCAGGTAGGTAAGGAAAGTTATCCGTTAGAGGTGATGCGTTCTGAGGCACTTCCGGCATTATTTCTGGAAATGGATGAAAAGCGGCAGGAAGCGCTTTATGAACAGCCCTATACAGAGCAGGATGCCACATGGCTTTCCCTGATAGACGAGGATGCGAGGGTATATAACGAGGCACAGGTAGACGGTTTTCGCGTGCGTGGGAATACTTCAGCAGACTGGGTAAAAAAGCCCTATCAGCTCAGGCTGTCACAGGCGCAGGACTTTCTTGGCATGGGCGCTGCGGTAAAATGGGTGCTGCTGAGCAACTGGTCAGATAAGACGCTGCTGCGCAATAAAATCACCTATGATATGGCGGCAGATGCAGGGATGCCTTATTCGCCGCAAAGCAGGTTTGTTGATTTATACTTAAACGGAGAATATCAGGGCTGTTATCAGCTCTGTGAAAAAACGGAGATTGGACCGGAGCGTATCAATATCCGCAATCTGGAGGATTATACGTTGTATGAGCCCTCCAAAGAGGAAATGGATTTGGAAACGAGGGCAGAAATTGCAAGAGAAGACCCGCTGGCAGCAGGCATCCGCATAGAGGATGGCAGGGCATTTCGGGGCTATGACACGCAGCTTGGAACGCAGGACCTTCGCGGAGGTTATCTGCTTGAGATTGAGCGTCCCTCCAGAATCTATGCAAGCGCAAGCTTTTTTGTCACCTCACATGGGCAGCCTGTCACGGTAAAACGCCCCAAATATGCCGACTGGCAGGAGGTGGCTTATATTGCATCAAAATGGCAGGATTTTGAAGATGCCCTGTTTGCAGAGGATGGCTGTAATCCGGAAAGCGGGCTTCCATACAGCGCATATATAGATATGGCAAGCTTTGCAAATAAGTATCTTATAGAAGAGATTGTGCGTAATTATGACGCTTCTTCCACCAGCCAGTATTTTTATAAGGACGCGCAGGAGGAGAAAATTTATGCGGGCCCGGTCTGGGATTATGATATGAGCCTGGGCAATCCCATTATGAATCCGCAGACGAATCAGCATTATATCAGCAGTGTCAGCCCGTATGGTCTGTTTGCAGCCCTGCAGATGGATGAGTTTTCCATCTGGTATCATCTCTATGAAAAAGAGGATTTCAGAGGGATGGTGCAAAAGCAGTATGGGGAAGCATTTCTGCCGCTCTTAAAGGAACTGGAGTTTAATGGAATTGATGCGCTTGCAGCGCAGATTGAGAAAAGCGCCCTGATGGACGGTACGCGCTGGGGAAGAAACAAGGGGACTGATGAGGCATCCAGAAAGCAGTATTATGCGGAATGTATCACACAGCTGAAGGATTTTATTGCGGCAAGGGAGCATTACCTTACCGGTCTGTGGATAGATGGCAGAGAGTCCAAAAAGGTTTATCTGGACGGCGGCGATGCAGATATGTACATCTCCTACGTTGAGGGACTTATAGGCGATGTGCTGGAGGAGCCGCTCGCGCCGGAAAAAGAGGGCTATACCTTCCTTCGGTGGCTCAATGGTTACACGAAGGAGCCGTATGATTTTTCACAGCCTTACGATGGCAGTGACCTTTATTTTGTGGCGCAGTATCAAAGCGATGCAGACGGGAGTATCCTGACTGCGGGAGAATGATGCCTTAACAGGCGGAAATGGAGGAATCAGACATGATAGCGTTGCTGACAATTCTTTGTCTGTGCGTATCTGGATATGGAATAGGAAAGGCGGTAAAGGAAATTTCAGCGGTAAAGCTGCTGGTATTTTCCTTTTGCAGCTTCTTTTTCCTGTATACTCTTGTAAGCGCCGTTTTTTTCTGGATAGATGTATTTTCTTTTCTTCCGGTGCTGCTTTGCTGCCTGGTTCTGGAGCTTGGCGCGGTCAGCTTTCTTTTATACCGGGAGCTGAAGTCTGGAAAGACGCTTTTAGAGGCGGCATCCTGCAAAATTTCCTTTAATTACAGACGCTATGCAATTCCAATGATAATTGCGCTTTTGGCGCTTCCGTTTGTTTTTCATAAGTTTGAGCTGTACAGCATGGGACAGGACCAGGGAACCTATCAGGTTAAGGCACTGGCGCTCCTTGCTTATGATACACACAACTATATGGAAATGGAAGAATTCAACAAGCTTGATACGCCGGAGGAAAAGCAGAAATATCTGGATTTTGTTTACAGCCAGAACAATCTGTATCTGCCGCGTGTAATCGAAGAAACCGATACGGATGCGACGCATTTTGACAGGATTGTAGGGACGATTCATGGTCTGCCCACCTATTCTGCGCTGCTTGCGCTGTGGGGCACAATCTTTGGCTATGCCAATATGATTGGGGTACAGACGCTGCTTTATCTGTGCCTTGTTTTTCTGGCATATTTTACGATGGAGAATATCGGCCTGCGCCGGAAAACTTCATTTTTCTTAACTGCGCTTCTGGCATTCAGCCCGATTGTAGTCTGGGGAGCGAAGTCCTCGTTGACAGAAATCTCTCTGACGCTTGTCTTTACGGTATTTTTGTACTGTATGACCGCAAAGGGAATGGCGAAGCTGGCATGGATTCCTTTAACAGTATTTGCTTTTCTGCACATCAGTATTTATGTGTTTATGCCAATTCTGGTGATTGTTTTATTCTGGATGTATTTTCAGGAGCAGGAAAAGGGCTGGCTTATTTCTGTAATAGGAACGCTGATTGGCTATACGTTTAGTGCGCTGTGGTCCTTTGCGATAGCGCCCTATTATTCCTATGGAAATTATAATGTATTATGGAAAATCAGCAGGCAGATTATCAATGAAGGGAATATTATACCTGTTATTTTCATCTTATGTACGCTGCTTTCGGCGGCAGCCATTTTCCTGATGACAAAGAAAGGAACAGAATTTACAAAAAAGCTGACAACAGCCATGAAGGAAAGCAGCAGGGCACAGGGAATCTGGGCGTGGGGAGTCCGCGCGCTGATGCTGGTGTCTGTCCTGTTTTTTGTATACAAGGGAATCCTGACGGCGCCGTACAGCCGCTACTTTGAGTATCTTCAAATTGGAACCTATACGTATATGACGGGGCTTTTGCTGATTCCGTTTCTGTACCTGTGTCTGCTTCTTGTACCGAAAAAGACGCTTGCCTGCAAATACGGGGCGGCATTTTTCCTGCTGTTTATCTATTGTGTAGTGGCATATTCATCCTTTATGCGTCTTGATATTCTGTTTTATTATTATTATGCAAGATATGTTACGATTTTCCTGCCGGTTGTATTTTTGCTTGTGGGAATGCTGCTGGAGCAGATAGCGATAAAGGAGAGCCTTAAAACAGCGCTTCTTGCACTTGCGCTTTTATCCTTTCTGCCCTATGATAAAGGTCTCCTGACACAGAAGGACCATACGCGCTGCGAATGGGAGGTGCTGGGGGATGTCTGCGAGGATATTACCAATCAGGACGCTTTCATTGTTGGACCGGAGGAACAGCAGATTGTATTTATTTTCCCGGTAAAGCTGCTGACGGGCTGTGATGTATATTATGCTGATGAGAATCTGCGCGGACAGATAGGAAAGTTGTCGCAGCGCTATCAGAATATCTATTATCTGGACTACGATGGGGCGCTGGAGGAAAAGATGCTGCAGGATGACGCATGGCAGGATGGGGCGCTTTCGGTAAAGAAGGTGTATACGAACTGGAACCATTTAAGCTATCTGGATTATTTCAATATCACAAATCCACTGACACCGCTTCCGCTTAATTATGTGGAATACAGATTGAAACTATCGATGCACGAGATTAGCCGAAACAGCTAACGGAGGAAAAGTATGAAGCTGATTATTCAGATTCCCTGCCTGAACGAGGCAGAGACATTAGAAATTGCATTAAATGACCTGCCAAAGCATATTGATGGAATCGATACGATTGAGTATCTGATCATCAATGACGGCAGCAGGGATAATACGGTGGAGGTTGCCAGAAAGTGGGGTGTCCATCATATTGTTTCATTCCCGAAAAACAAAGGACTGGCAAGAGGCTTCATGGCGGGTCTGGATGCGGCGCTCTTGCAGGGAGCGGATATTATCGTAAACACGGATGCTGACAATCAGTACTGCGGGGCTGATATTGAAAAGCTGATCCAGCCGATTTTAAAGGGGGAAGCAGAGGTTGTTATCGGAGAAAGACCGATTGATGAGACAGAGCATTTTTCGCCCTTAAAAAAGAAGCTGCAGCATCTTGGCAGCTTTGCTGTACGCAAGGCGTCCAAGACCGATATTCCGGATGCGCCGAGCGGCTTCCGGGCATTCAGCAGGGATGCGGCGATGCACATGAATGTTGTGAATGAATATACCTACACGCTGGAAACCATTGTACAGGCGGGCAGGAACAGGATGGCAATTACCTCTGTGCCTATCCGTACCAATCCGGAGCTGCGCTCCTCAAGGCTGTTTCACAGCATGTTTTCCTATGTAAAGCGCTCCATGCTGACGATTCTTAGGGCTTTTATGATGTACAAGCCGCTGCTCTGCTTTACGCTGGTGGGCGCGGTACCGTTTCTAATAGGACTTGGCATTGGAATCCGTTTCCTGTTCTTTTATTTTACCGTAGGCGGCTCAGGACATGTGCAGTCTCTGATTCTTGCATGTACCTTGATGTTGATGGGATTTATGACCTTCGTAATCGGTCTGCAGGCGGATGTGATTGCTTCTAACCGCAAGATTCTGGAGGATGTGCAGTACCATCTCCGCCGCATGGAATACGACGGAAATGGAAAGTCAAAGAAATGCGGGGATTAACGGCAGCCCTCTATGATTTCGGCATAGCGGCTGGCAATAACGGAATAATCGAAGCCTTCGGCAGTCTTTCGAGAGGCTGCCGAAAGCTTTTTATACAGCGCGTCGTCGGAAAGCAGGAGGTTAATCTTATCCGCAAGCTGCTTTTCATCACGCTCCGCAGCAAGCAGACCATTTTCGCCCTCTGTTATGATGTCGGTAATTCCTCCGGAACGGCTGGCAACAACGGGCAGCCCAGAGGACATTGCTTCTAGGATAACGAGCCCAAAGCCTTCCACATCACCGCTTTTGGTAGTGATGGAGGGGGCGGCGAATACATCGGCAGAAGCATAAACTGCGCGCAGGCGGGTATGGGGAATGGGGCCTAAAAAGCGGACCTTATCCGACAATCCAAGCGTCTGCACAAGCTCTTTACATTCTTTTTCAAGCGGGCCGCTTCCTGCAATGGCGAGCAGCGCATCGACAGAGCGCATGGCACGGATCAGATAAGGAACGCCTTTTTTTTCTGCAAGGCGTCCAACGAACAGGATAACCCGTCTCCCGCCGGCAGAAAAGTAGTCCGGTACTTTATTTTCGGGAGAAAAATAACTGGTATTGCAGCCCATAGGAATAATTTGGGAATCCATATAGCCGTAGCGTTTCTGCAGAATGGATTGCAAATGCGCGGATACGACGGTAACGGCGGATGCGCGTTCAAGGCAGCGCTTTTTCAACAGGTGAAAGATAGAGCCATTGAGCTCGCCGACATCGCCGCCATGTCCGGTGACGAGATAGGGCTTTTTGCAGAAAGCGGTAAGGATTCCCTGCGGAATCAGCCAGTGTGCATGGATGAAGTCAAATGCCCCTTCCATGCGTCTCAGCGTAAGGTACTGCGATAAAAGAAGAAATGGCACAAGAAAAATGCGCAGCTTTTTTTCCTTGATGCGGGGAACAATCGCACCGGGATAGCAGAGCGTTTCCCACTTATGAATGGGGAAATAATGGTAGCGGATAACAGAAATACCTTCAAGCACCTCCCGCTCTTTTGCACCGATGGCAGCAGGAACCAGAACAGTTACGTCGTAATATTTGCTAAGACCGATACAATAATCTAAAATAAATCGCGGCTCCGTATCGTTTTCCCAGCGGGGAAAGGTGGATGCGGTCACTAAAATTTTTTTCTTTTCCATGAATGAGGAAACCTCCTTATATCATAAGCTATAGTGCGGTATGCCCGCAGCAGCGCTTCTGTTTAGTATAACATACTATTTCAGGCAAAAAAAGCCGGGAAGCGATGAGAAAGGACAATATGTACGTCGGAATTATTTTTCATTTGTTAAGCAAAATATCTTTTGTAGCGGGCAGCTATGCCATGCACTTTTTTCTTGGAAGATATTTACCGGAAGCTGAATATGGGATTGTAGGAACGATTCTTACAATTATGAATTTTGAATATATCTTTTTTACAGATGGCGTCCGACAGGGCATGGCAAAGGCGATTTCCATGCAGAAGTATGAGGAGAAGGCGCTGATCCGCACCGGGCTTTTGTTTCAGATGGGGATAGTGCTTGTTTTCTTTGCGGGAACCTATCTGGGTGCGCCGTTAATTGCACGAGCTTTGGGAGATATGGGGCTTACGCCGTATATCAGGAATCTGGCGTTCCTCTTGCCGTTTACAGGACTGTATTCACTGATGCTTGGCATTTTGAATGGGCATAAATGCTTCCGCGCGGAAGCGGGAGCAGGAATTTTATATCCGATTTTAAAGCTGTCGGTCATTCCGATGGTGCTGTTTGGATTCCGGGATGCGATTTTTGCAACACAGATGGGCTTTTTATTTGCGGCAGTATTGATTTCCGCATTTTCTGCATTTGAGGTTTTCAGAATCAGAAAGCTGGCGCATCAGGCGAAGGAGCATATTTCCCGTATGGAATACTTCCGGACGGCAACAAGCTATCTGCTTTTGTTTGGCGCATCCACCTTTATGATGAATCTGGATACGCTGATTTTAAAAAGGGTGTCGGGAGACAATGAAACGGTTGGCTATTATACCGGCGTTGCCAACTTTGCCAAAATTCCATATTATCTTCTGACAGCGATTTATACGGTTATTCTGCCCGTTGTAACAGGATATTATATACAGGGGGAGCTTAAGCGCGCGCAGGAAAAAATAGGAGATGTAATGGGGCTGGTACTGGCATTTATTCTGCCTGTGATTACCGTGGTGTCTGCCTGCAGCGGACATCTGCTTTCTATTTTTTACCGTCCGACCTACAGAATTGGTGCGGCAGCGCTTTCCATTCTTATCTTTGCGATTGCATTCCTTGGAATGGCGCTTGTCTTTTCCATGATCCTTTCTGCTGCGGACCAGAAGCGGACAATGATTATACTTTCTGTGGGAATGCTTATCCTGCAGGCGGTGCTGTGCGTAATATTTACAAAGCTGTGGTCCCTGACAGGAACGGCGGCAGCAACTTTTCTGGCGGCTGGTATCGGGATGCTGCTTTCCGGCAGCAGAGTTATCAGCATATTTGGAAGCTTCTGGCAAAAAAAACATACGCTGCTTCTTTTTGGAAATCTGGCAGCGTATGCGTTTATGCTGATATTCTTTTTAAAAATGACTGTCGGAAGCTTTTTTATGCTAGTGCTTTTCTGCGGACTGTGGTATCTGCTTCTGGCAGGCTTTGGAGCTGCGCTGCTGGGGCTTCCGGCAAAGCTGCTTGCACATCTTAAGAACCGATAAAGGAAGCGATGCGTTCGGCAATGACGCGTCTGCCTTCGCTGTTTAAATGCTCCTTGTCATCCTTAAGATACGTTTCATAATTATCAACCGTAATGGTGCCGAAGTAGTTATCAATAAAAGATACATCTGCGGCTACTGCAATATTTTTATAGGCAATCATATAATCTGCAAGAGAGCCCTGTCCGAGGTCATAGGAATCGCCCGGCTGCAGTACCCCGTATTCATCTTCGATATAGGCGAAATACGGAGAGGCGACAATGATGCGTGCCTGCGGACATGCCTGCTGCAAAAGCCGGATGGACTGAAGCAGACAGCCACAGCAGGTCGCTGCAAGCGTATCGTCATAGGGACCGGCAAGAAGCCGTCCTTTTTCATAATCATGATAGTCATACAGAATCGTAATCACATCAATCGACTGCATATCCAGCCCTTCCAGCATGGCGACAGTATCCTGTACGCCCGCATCCTCATTCCAGCTTCTGGCAGTGTCCCGAAGCAGGGTATAATCTCCGGAGGCGATGCAGTTTGCTATCCAGTACAGGCTGAAAACATCCGTCTGATAATCTTCCTGGTAAACGGTATTCTTTACAGAAAGAAAGGTGCGGTCCAGACTTGCATCGTAGACCTTGCCACCCGTCATCTGCTCCAGCAGATTTCCGATGCCGTCCGGTGAAGCCTTATCCTTTGCAAGTGCTCCGTTTCCCAGCAGCAAAATGGAAGTAACGCCGTCATCCTTTTGCAGCGCTTCGGCTTCAGGACTTAAGGGGACGAAGTAATCTTCAGATTCCGTATCAAATTCTGTATTGATTTCTGTTGGGTCATAGCCTGAATCCCTGCCTTTGTTCCAGCGAATCAGCTTTACGATTGCAGTGACTGCGATTAGCAGAATCAAAATCAGAACGCCAAGATGCGTGCAGAGAGAAATCAGCTCCTTCCTTCTGCGGGCGGCTGACATGTGCTTTGATTTTTTATGGTGATGCGTACCGCTCTCATGGGAAGCTGTCCTGTGTGCTGCTGTTTTATGAGAAGCGGATTTTTTATGCGTTTTTTTGTGGGAAGGCGTATGCGCAGCAGCCTCAGAGGAGGTATCCTGTCCACTATTTTTTTTGGAGGAAGCGGTATCGTCAAAGTCCATCTCGTCCAAGGTAATGTCATAAAGCTCTGGCATATCTTCAAATTCTTTTTTCATAACAATACTCCTATTGCAGCGTGTGAAACAAATCCTTAATCATCATTTAATTTGATAACGGTAACGTCATGGATAACCTGTATGGAGCCCTCTTTTGGATAACGGGGCATTTCCTGAAACTCGCTGGTTTCCTTCAGTGCCTTTTCTTCCTCGGGCGTAACGACAGTGATGTCTTCTCCAAGGCAGTTCTGGAAGAAGGGCAGGTATGCCCGGCTGGTTGCACCGAAAACCCGCTTTCCATTCATGCCTGCCATAGGCGTAAGGAGCTCTGCCGTAGCGTCCATCTGATATGTTTTGCTGTAATTGCCGATAAAGGCAATCGGTCTGTCCTTATCAAAATCCTCAGATGCCTTTAGTCTGTCCCGCAGCTCAAGACATAATGCGTAGGTTTTTTCGTAGCGGAAGTTCATATTGAAATAGCCAATGTTGGAGAGCAGGGCATAATTCCATACAATAAGGAAAAGGGAAGCAAAAGCAATCCATTCAGTGCATGCCCGTCCATTTTTTTGCAATAATGGTGCGGTTTTTTCAAAAAGAACAATGACTGCGATAAAAAGCAGACACCATGCATGCCGCATGAGCATGTGAAAATTAACGCCGTCTGAAATCAGATAAATCACATTGACCGCCGGAGGAATACAAATCAGGCAAAAGAGCAGCAGCCCATTTCGAAGCGGACTCTTATAAGCCCGCAGGCGGATATACAAAACAAAAAAGAATAAAGCAAGCAAAAGCAGGGAGAGCACAAGGGCAATCCGCATCCATACATTGAAGGCAAGTACCTGCGAAGGAGAAAAGAACTCCAGAAAATCAGTGATTACCTTAAGCAGTCTTGCTTTTATTTCTGCAATGCCCGGAAGGTCGCTTTCTCCGATGCCCTGATAGTCGCTCAGGGCGGTATGCTTGAGCTTTAAAGTAAGTGTCATTCCAATGTAGTAGGCGCTCATTCCACAAAAGAGCATCAGAAGATAACGGATACCGACTGTTATGATCGTCCGGTCTGGATAAATTTCCGGCTGTAAGAGCATTAAAATAAAGAAGAGCAGCATCAACAGCAGGGTAAAGGGAAGGTATGCCTGATAGATTCCGACACTACAGCAGAGACAGGCAGCGCCTGCAATCCAGAACCATTTCTTATCCGTGCGCGTTACAAAATAAGCAGCGAGTGCACTGAGCGTACAGCTGAGCGCAAACGGATCCGCAGCAAACATAAAAGAATAAATGCAGGCAACGGTTGGAAAGGTAATCAAAAGTCCGGATACCAGAACAATGCCAAGCTTATTCTGCAGACGGAATAAGGCTACCAGAATCATGCTTGTAATGCCGGAGTAGATGAGTGTCAGAATACCATTTACAACAGGCAGACTGAAATAGGAAGAAATTCCGGCTGCGTAGGTCTGAAGAAAACGTCCGAGCTCCGGTTTATCAAAAGTAACATAGAGATAACGGATGTCGTCATTATTGTACATGGAATTGGTAAAAATAAATAAATGACAGAAAAACCCGATGAGGAATGTGGAAACAAAAGCAAGCCGCTGTTCTTTTGTTATCCGCCGCATAAAGGCTGAGACACATTCAGAGGGGCTTTTAATAGAAATCATAATAAAACCTCCTGTAGCTAAGCGTATATCAATTTATTATATTACAAAATCCATTTATTATCAATTCGGGAAAAGAGGAAAAGCAGGAAGCCTTGCGGCATTGAAAAAAACTGCTATAATGATACCATGCCAAAGGCAAAAGAAGCCTTTGGAGAAAGGAAGAATATGAAAAAGAAGATAACCGGAAAGGATATTCTGTTTTTACAGGCTGTAATTATTGTTTACACCTGCTCGAGCATTGCGGCAAAGCTTGCGGCAGGCTGTGAATTGTTTTCTTTGAAATTTTGTTTGTTTTATGGAATAGAAATTGTAATTCTTGGTGTGTACGCGCTGCTCTGGCAGCAGGTAATTAAACGCTTTGAACTTTCCGTAGCCTATGCAAACCGGGCGATGGTAATCGTATGGTCCATGCTTTGGGCTGCGCTTATTTTTAAGGAACAGCTTACGGTGTCCAATATTGCCGGCATTTTGCTTGTCGTGACAGGAACCTTTATTGTAAACCGGGATACGGGAGGTGCACAGGCTTGAATCTGTATTTTTTCCTTTATATAGTTTCTGTTACAATCGCGTCCATCTCACAGCTTCTGTTAAAAAAGAGCGCAGAAAGGGAGCATGCTTCCATCTGGCAGGAATATCTGAATCCGTGGGTGATTGGCGGCTATGGTCTTTTGTTCCTGTCGATGTTTTTGACGGTGCTTGCGTTTAGGGGAATTGATTTTAAAAACGGACCGGTCATAGAATCTTTTGGATATGTGCTTGTATTATTCTTAAGCCGGCTCTTTTTTGGAGAGAGACTGACGTTTAAAAAGCTCGTTGGAACAGGCTGTATTCTGCTTGGAATTTTTGTATTTTATCTGTGAATGACCAAAAGGTGTGAAAGGTGGCGCGCATCCTGACAGCGTTTCAGAAAAAGACTGCGTGCAGCCATGTTCATCTGACTGTATTCTGTAAAGCTGATATTTAATTCTGCAAGATGGGTGCCACAGCGTGGACAGAGTGATTTGTGACCGCTCAGGATGTGGATTCTTGCGCAGGTGGCGCAGTAATGCAGGTACATCATAGACATTTCTCCTAATTTTAAGCTTGTAAGTTTTTTATGCAATAGGAATTCCTATTGTATAAAAACATAAATGCGCATAACACGCAAGTAGAATATGTCACTGCGTGACTGCGCGTTAGCGCGAGAATCTCGCAAGCGAGATTCTTTGTTCTATAATAGAAAATTCCTCTGAATTTCCTATTATACAAAAATAAGATGCGCAGCTCGCGGAAATGAATTTTGCCTTGCAGGCACCGCTCGCGCGCAGAGAGTTTGCAAGCAAACTCTTTTTTATATTGTGACATCTGGGGAGAAGGTTTGCAAGAAAATCCTGTCGACAAAAAAGCTGAAAAAAGTCGGTTTTTGCACAACAGGAACTCCTGTTGTACAAAAAATGGATGCCGCAGACCGCTTTTGTTCTTGGGAATGGCTGGAAAGCATCGGTTTTTCTTGAAGTATACGGGGGTGGATGTTATAATGTTACAGAATTGTTACACAACCAAAAAGGGACAAAAGAGAAGACCGCTGAAAGCGTTTGCATAGAAAACGAAAATTTGTTAAGGGAGGAAAAGGGAAAAAGCAGATGAAGAAGGATTTTGATAACGAATTTGAATTTCTGGATGAGCTTGAACCAGATTATCATACAAAAGAAAAAAAGAAAAAAAAGACGAAAACTGCCGCAGCAAAAAGAGAGGCAGCAGGAGGAAAACGGAATACAGAGGAAAAGAAACCGTCCAGAAGGATAAAAAAAGCGACGGAGCATCCTGCAAAGAAGCGACGCAGAAAAGAAAATCCCATTGCTTCTTTTTTTAGGGATTTGTATGAGAGCGCATTGGATATGAGCACAGGGGACAGAGTTGTGGTGTCAACGGGAGTCATCGTACTGGTGCTTGCTATTGTGACTGGCAGCGTTTATGTATCTGCAAAGGGTGTGGATCATGAGATTGCCGCATTTGCAGAGCTTGGAGAAGAGCTTGGGGCTGTAAGCCTTTCCGGCGAAAGCGGACTGATTGCAGTAACGGATGCCCAGGTAGCTGCCATGAACGCCGATATTGTTGAGGCTACAGAAGAAACACAGGAAACCGAAGAGATACAGGAGGAACAGCAGCAGGAAAATGAGGTGCTTTTAAATCTGACTTCTGTGCAGAAGGACTTGAAAATCAAGTTCATGAACCGTGCAGGCGGTAAGCTGATTTCGGGAATCCGTTTTCAGGTAAGCGTTAAGGGACCAAACGGAAAGACGACTGCTTATGAGGACGATGACAAGGACGGTATTATCTATAAGACAGAAATGACACCCGGAACGTATGAGGTTTCTTTAGTGGAAACGGATGGACTGGATGGCTACCGTTATTCTACCAAGCCGATAACGGTGAAGGTAAAGGATAAGATTGAATACACAAAGATCGATGTTGCTGATGAAATCAAGACAGAGGCACAGGTCAATGTTGCAAAAGAGGATACCGCTGTGCAGGAGGCGGAAACAGCCCCAGCGCTTAAGGATACTGTGGAATGGGTAGAATCTACCAAAACAGCGATTGACGGGGACGGCAATACGTCGGATGGCGGTGAATATGAAGAAGTCGACAAAAAGAATATTCCCGATCCGTCGGAGTCGGCAAGCGCAAGAGGACGGTTTTTGCGGATGTCTGAGCAGCAGCCGGAGGACAGCGCGTCAGGCAGCACCGAGGACGGAAACAAAAGTGATAGCGGTGATAATGGCGGCAAGAGCGATAGTGGAAGCAGCACCGGGGATGGAAATAAGGGCGACAGTGGAAGCAGCGGCAGCACTGAGGACGGAAATAAGGGCGACAGTGGAAGCAGCGGCAGCACTGAGGACGGAAATAAGGGAGATAGCGGAAGCGAGACAAAACCTGAGCAGCCAAAGCAGCCGAAGGTAACAGGTGTAAGCATATCAGGTGCGGCTGATCTTACAGTGGGAGCGAGCCTTTCCCTTTCTGCAAAGGTAGAAGGAGAAAATCTTACAGACAGTGATAAAGGCATTAACTGGAGCAGCAGCGATAAGGCAGTTGTATCAGTGGACGGCTCTGGTAAGGTAACGGCGATAGCACCAGGAACGGCGACAATTACGGCAGCCTCCGCTAAGGATGCAAGCAAAACGGCTTCCTGCACCATTAAGATAACAAAGCCTGCTGTAACACTTGCACTGAAACCGACAGAGCTTTCTCTTAAAGCGGGAGAGAGTGCGACGCTGACAGCAACAGTATCAAGCGGCAGTGTAAAATGGTCCAGCGATAATGAGAAGATTGCCAAGGTTGAGAACGGCAAGGTGACGGCTGTTGCAGAAGGAACAGCAAATATCACGGCTGCGGCAACAGAAGATGAGAAAACAACAGCTGTATGTAAGGTAACGGTAACGAAAGCCGATACGCTTACGGTTTCTTTAGATGTGACGGAAACCAAGCTGTATACAGAGAATAAAAAGGAGCTTACAGCATCTGTAAAAAATGCGAGCGGCAATGTAACCTATACCTTTGCTTCTGACAAGACAGAGATTGCCAAGGTGGAAACGAGCGGAGAAAAAGGAACAGTAACCGGTATAAAGGCGGGAGAGGCAGTGATTACGGTAACGGCAAAGGACGCCGCAGGCGCAACTGCGACCGCAGTCTGCAAGGTAAAGGTCAGCCTGAATCCGAAGTCAGATACTACGACGCTGCTCAAGGATAAAGACGGCAACCAGCTCTACATCAAGGATAAAGACGGAAAATATGTCAAGGCAACACTGGCAGACTACTATACAGCAAAAAAGTTTTATAAAAAACTGGAAAATGTGCAGTATAAGTATACAGGCTGGCAGACCATTGATGGCAAGACCTATTTCTACGACAAAAACGGGAAGCCTGTTACAGGAGAACAGGTCATTCAGGGCGCTAAGTATGTTTTTGGAAGCGACGGCGCACTTGCGACAAATTCAGGCTCCGGCGTAATGGGTATTGACGTATCCAAATGGAATGGTACAATTAACTGGACAGCCGTTAAAAATTCCGGCGTTAATTATGCAATTATAAGATGCGGCTACCGTGGTTCTTCAACAGGAGCGCTGATTCAGGACCCGAAATTCAAGGCGAATATTCAGGGCGCGGCTGCGGCAGGCATCAAGGTTGGCGTTTACTTCTTCACACAGGCGGTAAACGAAGTGGAGGCGGTAGAGGAAGCCTCTATGGTACTGGATCTTGTGAAAGGGCATAAGCTTTCCTATCCGATATTTATTGACGTGGAATCCAGTGGCGGCAGGGCTGACGGACTTGATAAAAATACAAGGACGGCGGCAGTGAACGCTTTCTGCAAAACCATTCAGAATGGCGGCTACAAGGCAGGAATTTATGCCAATAAGACATGGTTTGAGGGTAAAATGAACACAGCATCGCTTAGCGGATATAAAATCTGGCTTGCGCAGTATGCGGCTGCGCCGACCTACAAGGCGACGCGGTACGATATGTGGCAGTATACCTCAAAGGGAAAAATAAACGGAATCAGCGGAAACGTTGACATGAATATCAGTTATCTGGGATACTAAAGAAAAAAAGAACGGTAAAAGTGAGGAAAAAGAATGAGGACATATCTTGTAACAGGCGGCGCGGGCTTTATCGGCTCCAATTATATCCATTATATGTTTCGCAAGTATGGAGATGAAATCCGCATTATCAATGTAGATGCGCTGACCTATGCGGGCAATCTGGAAAATTTAAAGGATGTTGAGAAAAGAAGCAATTATACGTTTATAAAAGCAAATATCTGCGACAAGGAAGCGATTGCGAAAATCTTTGCAGAGAATGAAATTGACCGTGTCGTACACTTTGCGGCAGAGAGCCATGTAGACCGAAGCATTAAAAATCCCGAAGTATTTGTGCAGACAAACGTGCTTGGAACCGCAGTTATGTTAAACTGTGCAAAAGCAGCATGGGAGCTGCCGGATGGAAGCTTTCAGGAGGGAAAGAAATTCCTGCATGTATCAACGGATGAGGTATATGGTTCATTAAAGGAGGATGGCGGTTACTTTTATGAAACGACTCCTTATGCGCCGCACAGTCCTTATTCTGCAAGCAAGGCGTCCTCGGATATGCTGGTAAAGGCATATATGGATACCTACAAATTTCCGGCGAATATTACCAACTGCTCCAACAATTACGGACCGTACCAGTTCCCGGAAAAGCTGATTCCACTGATTATCAACAACGCTCTGCAGGGCAAAAAGCTGCCGGTTTACGGCGATGGCAAAAATGTCCGTGACTGGCTGTATGTTGAGGATCATGCGAAAGCAATCGACATGGTACAGGAAAAGGGCCGCCTGTTTGAAACCTACAATGTGGGCGGACACAATGAGAAGCAGAACATTGAAATCATCAATATTATTATAGAGACGCTGCAGGAAATGCTGCCGGATAGCGATCCCAGAAAGAAGCTGGTTTCCAAGGATTTGATTACCTATGTGGAAGACCGTAAGGGACATGACAGACGGTATGCGATTGCTCCGGACAAGATTAAGGCAGAGATTGGCTGGGAGCCGGAAACGATGTTCAAAGAAGGCATCCGTCTGACAATCAAGTGGTTTTTTGAACATGAGGACTGGATGAAGAATGTGACCAGCGGCGATTATCAGAAATATTACAGCGACATGTATCATGTAAAATAAAGAAGCAAAAAGAAGGGTTATTTATGAAAAGAATAAGCCTTCTTTCTGCACGTTAGGAGGAAGAAAATGAAGGGTATCATTCTTGCAGGCGGTTCCGGTACACGGCTGTATCCGCTTACGAAGGCAATTTCCAAGCAGATTATGCCGGTATATGACAAGCCGATGATTTATTATCCGCTTTCTACGCTGATGCTGGCAGGCATCCGGGAAATTCTGATTATTTCCACGCCCCGTGACGTTAAGGTTTTTGAGGAGCTTTTTGGAAACGGCGAGCAGCTCGGACTGTGCGTGGAGTATGCGGTTCAGGAAGTGCCGAGGGGACTGGCAGATGCGTTTATCATCGGCGCAGATTTTATCGGAAATGACAGCGTGGCTTTGGTGCTCGGCGATAATATTTTTTATGGACAGAGCTTTTCCAGAGTGCTGCAGACGGTTGCAAAACGGGAAAAGGGCGCGACAATTTTCGGCTACTATGTGCGCGACCCGAGAGAGTATGGCGTAGTGGAATTTGACGAAAATGGCAGGGCGCTTTCCATAGAAGAAAAACCGGAGCATCCAAAGAGCAATTATGCGGTGCCGGGTCTGTATTTTTACGATAATGACGTTGTGGAAATTGCTAAAAATGTAAAACCCTCCGCACGTGGAGAAATCGAAATTACCAGCATTAACAATGAATACTTACAGCGCGGAACCCTTTATGTAGAGACGCTTGGGCGCGGCTTTGCATGGCTGGATACCGGAAACCATGATGCCCTTCTGGATGCAGCGGATTATGTGGCAGCGGTGCAGAAGCGGCAGGGACTTTATATTTCCTGTATTGAAGAAATTGCATACAGGAGACATTTTATTACAAAAGAACAGCTTTTGAAGCTGGCAGAGCCACTTATGAAAACGGATTATGGAAAATATCTCGTAGAGGTTGCCAATGGACTCTAAGCTGAAACGCATAACCATTGTGTGTGCAGTTCTGACAGCGGTCCTGGTTTTTGGCTGTGCCGGCGTGCTGCAGCTTTTGCGGCAGAACCGTACAGCCTTGGCAGATACGGAAAATACGGCGCAGACGGGCGGGGAGGAAACCGCTCCTTTGCAGGATGAGGTGGATTATTCCGCATTTCTTGGAGACGAGACATTTTTTGACCCTGACCCATCCGCTTATGAAAAGCTGCTGGAGGCGCATGGAAAAAAATTGAGCCTTGCAGCAACCTCCGTGGAAAAGGATCTTCGTGTACAGATTCTGGACGAGCAGGGAAATCTTGCTGCCGGAAAGGAATTATATATTACACTGAATGGACAGCCTTATAAGGACCTGGACCAGGACGGCATTGTATATGTCGGCGACTTAAAGCCGGGAGAGTATGAGGTTGCGTTAGAGGAGCTGGAAGGCTACAAGGTGCCTTCCACACCGCTGACTATCCATGTAAAAGAAAATGTGGAATATGTTCCAATCGATGATATTTCACTGCTAATTAAGACAGAGGATGAAATCGACGCTTCCAGAGAGGATACGGAAAAGGGAGATGCCAGAGAGGATGCGGATGGCACCGAGCAGACACAGATTCAGCCCGGCGAAGGAAACCGGCATTTTGGCATCGACGTATCGAAGTGGAATAAGGAGATTGACTGGGAAAAGGTCAGGGCGGCAGGCGTGGAATTTGCAATTATCCGTTGCGGCTACAGAGGTTCAGCGACCGGAACTCTGGTTGAGGATCCTTATTTTTATCAGAATGTGGAAGCAGCAGAAAAGGCAGGCATAAAGCTTGGACTGTATTTCTTTACACAGGCGACCAATGCGGTAGAGGCTGTTGAGGAAGCCAGTATGGTGCTGTGCTTAAATGACGGCAGAGCGCTTGACTATCCGATTTTTATTGACACAGAGGGCGCTGGCGGCAGCGGCAGGGCGGATGGACTGGACGTGAATATGCGGACAGAGGTCTGTCAGGCATTTTGTGAGACAATAGAAAATGCAGGTTATCGGGCGGGCGTTTATGCGTCAAGAAACTGGTATTATAATCGTCTGGATGTAAGTAGACTGGATTCCAATGTAATATGGCTTGCAGAATACAGACAGTATCCGGAGTATAAAGGAAAATACCAGATGTGGCAGTATACCTCGGACGGCAAAATAGATGGAATCGAAGGCAGGGTAGACTTTAACCTGAGCTTTCTGGAAGGATAAAAAGGAGTAGAAAGATGGGAAAGATAACAGTAGAAACATGCGAAATAGAAGGGCTTAAGATTATTACCCCGGCAGTATTTGGAGATGAACGCGGCTATTTTATGGAAACCTATAATTATAATGATTTCAAAGAAGCGGGAATTGATCAGGTATTCGTACAGGATAATCAGTCCGCTTCCAAGCGCGGCGTTCTGCGCGGACTGCATTTCCAGATCAATTATCCGCAGGATAAGCTGGTTCGCGTGGTAAATGGAGAAGTTTTTGACGTTGCAGTGGACCTCAGAGAGGGCTCAAAAACCTATGGAAAATGGTATGGGGTACATCTTTCCGCAGAAAATAAAAAGCAGTTTTTCATTCCCAAAAATTTTGCGCATGGTTTTCTTGTGTTATCGGATTATGCGGAATTTGCTTACAAATGTACAGATTTTTATCACCCGAATGATGAGGGCGGGCTGCTCTGGAGCGACCCTGACATCGGTGTAAAGTGGCCCCTGCAGGAGGGCGTTTCACTGACGATTTCCGATAAGGATACAAAATGGCAGGGAATTGCGGCGTATACTGAAGGAAAGAAAAAGGCATGAGCAGATTCAGAATGTCAAAAAAGGCAAATATTGCAGTCGTGAGTGTGATTGCGCTGGCTTTTTTGCTTGTAATTGTATTGCACGAAAATCAATTTGCCAATCCGCAGGATGAACTTATTAAAAAATGTATTGCGGGGACGATCATTGTAGTCAGTATACTGCTGTATATTGTCCTGTATGATAAGATTACGGTGCTTCCGGCAGAGCTTTATCAGAACAGAAAGCTGATTTGGAAGCTGGCGAAAAATGACTTTAAGACAAGATATGCCGGCTCCTATCTGGGTATGGTATGGGCGTTCGTACAGCCGATTGTAACGATTCTGGTGTACTGGTTTGTATTTGAAAAGGGCTTTAATGCAAAGGCGGAGATGCTTGCAAATGGTCTTACCGCGCCTTATGTACTCTGGCTGACTGCGGGCATCGTGCCCTGGTTTTATTTCTCCGAGGCACTTAGCAATGGAACGACGGCACTTTTAGAGTATAATTATCTGGTAAAAAAGGTCGTTTTCAAAATCAGTATTCTGCCCATTATTAAGATTATTGCAGCCACGTTTATACATGGCTTTTTTGTGTTGTTTATGCTTGGGCTTTTCATGGTGCATGGATATTTTCCAGACCTTTACACCCTGCAGCTTTTTTACTACAGCTTCTGTTTGTTTGTATTTGTCTTGGGAATTTCGTATGCGACCTGCTCTATTGTGATTTTTTTCCGGGATTTGACACAGATTATTGCAATCTTTTTGCAGGTAGGTATGTGGGCGACCCCTATTTTATGGGAGCTGAATAAGATTCCGCCCAAATATCAGATTCTGTTTAAGCTGAATCCGGTATTTTATATTGTCAATGGTTATCGGAGCGCCCTGCTGGAAAAAAGCTGGTTCTGGGAAGACTTCTATTCTACGATGTTCTTCTGGATAGTAACGGCTGTTATTTTTGGAATCGGCGCACTCATCTTCAAACGCTTAAAGGTACACTTTGCGGACGTACTCTGAGCTCTGCCAATTTGTGTTCGAAGCGCAGGGCGTGCTTGCACGCAAGCTGCGCTTCGAATACAAATTGATTGAGCGAATGTCAGCGAGCGAGGCGAAGCCGAGCTGCGGACAGGCGCGGCAGAGCACAGAGTACGGCGCAGAGTGAGTCAGCGAGCGAGGCGAAGCCGAGCTGCGGACAGGCGCGGCAGAGCGAAATAAATTTTAGGAGATTTCATGGACGAAAATATTGCAATTCAGGTCACTAATCTGAATAAAATCTATAAATTGTATGATAAACCGATGGACCGCTTCAAGGAGGCACTTGGGCTTTCACGAAAGAAACGCTATAAGGAGCATTATGCGCTGCGTGATGTCAATATGGAGATTCATAAGGGTGAAACGGTTGGCATCATCGGCACGAACGGTTCAGGCAAGTCTACGATTCTTAAGATTATCACCGGTGTACTCAACGCGACGAGCGGAAATGTTGAAGTAGACGGCAGAATTTCTGCACTCTTAGAGCTGGGCGCCGGATTTAATATGGAATACAATGGAATCGAGAATATCTATTTAAATGGTACCATGATTGGTTTTTCCAAAGAAGAAATTGATGAAAAGCTGGACAGTATTCTGGAATTTGCAGACATCGGCGATTATGTCAAGCAGCCGGTTAAGACCTATTCCAGCGGTATGTTTGTACGCCTTGCCTTTGCGGTTGCGATTAACATCGATCCGGAGATTTTGATTGTAGACGAGGCACTTTCTGTCGGAGACGTATTCTTTCAGGCAAAATGCTATCACAAATTTGAAGAGTTCAAGAAAATGGGAAAGACCATTCTCTTTGTCAGCCATGACCTTAGCAGCGTCAGCAAATACTGTGACCGTGTTATCCTTCTGAATAAAGGCGAAAAGCTGGCGGAAGGCAAACCGAAGGAAATGATTGATATCTATAAGCAGGTACTGGTCGGACAGTATGCGGCGCCTGCTGAGGATGATAAGGAGACCAATCTGCTTGAGGACGAGGCACTTACGGCGGCTGCGGCTGGAAAGAAGAAAGAAGATACGCTTGAGTACGGCACAAAGCAGGCAATGATTACAGAGTGCTACATCACGGATGAAAAAGGACTTAAGACAAATGCCGTATTAAAAGGCAGCAGCTTTTCTGTGCACATGCGGGCAGAGTTTTACGAAGAGCTTCCTGCACCGATTTTTGCCTGCTCCATCAAAAATGCACTTGGCGTTGAAATTACGGGAACCAATTCCATGATAGAAAAGGCATTTTTGGAGCCGGTAAAGGCAGGAGAAAAAAAGGAAGCGGTATTTACACAGAAAATGAGCCTTCAGGGAGGGGAATATCTGATTTCCCTTGGATTGACAGGCTACGAGGGTGACCGCTTTGCGGTATATCACAGATTGTATGACGTCATGAATATTACCGTTATTTCTGATAAAAATACGGTAGGATATTATGATATGGGGTCTACAGTAACAGTAAAGGACATCTGATATGGCAGAAATGATAGGAAAGATAACATTAGACGATACGCATTATCCGGGCAGGGACCTTTACTGCGATGGAATTGTTGAGGACGAAATTCTGGATATTGTTAAGTCGGTGCCCCCTGAAGAATATGGCAGGGTTATTGAGGAAAAAAAGAGCTGGCCGGTATTGTATCACCTTTCACCGCTTCGGGAAAATATTGTGAACTGGATTCCTGTAAAAAAGACGGACAAGGTGTTGGAGGTCGGGAGCGGATGCGGCGCGATTACAGGCGCGCTTGCCGCTATGGCGGGCAGCGTTACCTGCGTTGAGCTTTCCAGAAAAAGGAGCTTAATCAATGCCTACAGACATCCCGATTGTGACAATGTAACCATAAAACTGGGCAATTTTCAGGATATTGAACCAGAGCTTGCCTGTGATTATGATTACATTTTTTTGATTGGCGTATTTGAGTACGCACAGAGCTATATTGGTGGAAAGACGCCGTTTGAAACCTTTTTGGCAATCATGCAGAAGCATCTTGCTGAAAACGGCAGACTTGTAATTGCGATTGAAAACAGGTTTGGCTTAAAATACTGGGCGGGCTGCAGGGAGGATCATCTCGGTACTTATTTTGATGGAATTGAGGGCTATCCGAGAGGTGGCGGCGTGCGCACCTTTACAAGAAGAGCGCTGGAGGAAATCTGCAGGGCGGATGGCATTACAGAGTATGCGTTCTATTATCCTTATCCCGATTATAAGTTTATGACCTGTGTCTATTCGGACGAACGGCTCCCGCAGATTGGCGAGCTGTCAGATAATATGCGGAATTTTGACCGGGACAGGCTGCTTTTGTTTGATGAAAAAAATGTATTTGACAGTCTGCTTGGGGAGAAAATGTTTGAGCAGTTTTCCAATTCCTATGTGCTTGTAATTGGAAAGCCGCTTCCAGTCACCTACGCCAGATTTTCCAACGACAGAAAGCCCAAGTATGCGGTGCAGACACAGATAAGAAAGAAGGAAGGGACGCTTTCGGTGCATAAGCTTCCGGCAGGAGAGGCAGCCGGAGAGCATATCAGACGGCTGAAGGATACCTGTGATAAGCTGGAACACGCCTATGCAGGAAGTGGGCTTGTCATCAATCATTGTGAGCTTTCGGACGGGGAAGCAGTCTTTCCATATCTGGAAGGAAAGACTTTGGAAATGCTTTTAGATACCTGTCTGGAGCAGGAGGATAAGGAAGGCTTCCTTAGACTGTTTGAAACCTACTGTGACTTTGTAAAATATCCGAAACAGCCGGAAATTTACGATTATGACCTGATTTTTCCAAATCTGATTATTCAGGATGGGCAGTGGAATCTGATTGATTATGAATGGGCAGCCCCGGAGCGGATTGCTCCTGAAAAGCTGATTGCCAGAGCGCTTTACTGCTATAGCCTTGGCTCAGAAAAGCGAAAAGCAGTGTGCAATGCTCTGTTAGAGGAAAAATTTGGATATACCAAGGATATGCTGCAGGAGCTGGCGAGAGAGGAAAGCACTTTCCAGAAATCTGTTACAGGAGAGCGGATGGCAATGGTCGAAATCCGCAATGCTATCGGTTATCCGATTCTGCCTGCCGCTTCTTTTGCACATCGTTTTCTGGAAGAAGAACACCGTAACCGGATTCAGATATATGAGGATTGCGGAGAGGGATTTTCAGAAGAAAACTCTTATTTTATACAAAAGGGTTATACAGAGAAAACCAGACTGACAGTAGAGCTTTTGGCAAAGGCAGGGCGGAGGGCGCTGCGTATCGACCCATCCCTGGATTATTGTATTGTCACAGTTCATAAGCTTCTTGTTGGAGGAAAACCAGTTTCGCTTCGCAATCAGAATGTAAAGTTAAATGGAAATTTAATTTCTGACAATACGATTGTATTCGCAACACAGGACCCCAATATCACGCTGCTGCATCTCGAAGGGCTGTCAGCGGGCAGCGGAGATACTTCGATAAAAGCTGTATTTGAAGTGACCCGCATTTCAGAGGCAATGGCAGAAAGTCTTGCGGCTGGGCAGGAAAAGGGACGAAAAGGACTGGCATGGTTAAAAAGATAAAGCGTGCAATTCAGAATAAATTAAATGACAGATGTTATAAAAAGTATCTGGCAGAAAAAGAGCGCCAGTCAGATTGCTACAGACAGTGGTATTTACGCAATGAGGACTGGAAAATGAAACATTTTCCTCCGGCAGCGGATGAGTCAGAGCTGGTGTTCTTTGCAGATAAAAATGGGATTCTGGAAGAGAAGGCAAAGGCCGTGACAACAGCATTTTTCAGAGAGCATCCCTATGTGCAGTTGGCGTATGCTGATGAGGACTGCATAGATGAAAACGGGAAGCGCTATGCGCCCTGGTTCAAACCGCAGTGGTCTCCGGATACGCTGGCAGGATTTCCCTACTTTGGACATTTTTTTGCAGCAAGAAGGGAGCTGCTTGATGCTGCGGCACCAGAGCTTTGGCAGGACTGCCTGACGGACTGTGATTCGGAAAAATGCCATACTCTTTTGCTTCGCCTGACAGATTATATTACAAAGCAAAGATGGATTTTAGCAAATGACAAAAGGAAAGAGGTTGCCTCTATTGATAAGGTGCTGATTCACCAGAAAAGGATGAGCGAGCCGTTTTCTCTTCAGAGAAAATCTGGTAAGCTTCCAAAGGATGCACGCGTTTCTATTATTATTCCATCAAAGGATAATCCAAAGGTGCTTGCAACCTGTATAGCGAGCATCCGCAGAAAGACGCTGCTTGCAGATGCGCAGGGAAATGCGCTCTGGATGGAGATTTTGGTAATCGATAACGGCAGTCTGCCGGAAAACCGGAAAATCCTTTCTGAAATGGCAAAGCAGTATGCGTTTTCTTATCATTACGAGCCGATGCCCTTTAACTTTTCCAAAATGTGCAATCTGGGAGCAGAACGGGCAAAGGGAGACTACCTGCTTTTCTTAAATGATGATATGGAAATCATTCAGGAGGACTGGCTCCTTGAGCTTTTGGAGATGGCGGCAATGCCGCATGCAGGAGCGGTTGGCGCAAAGCTTCTCTATCCGGATAGTGATTTGATTCAGCATATTGGCATTACCAACATCAAAGTCGGCCCTGTGCATAAGCTTCTGAAGCAGCATGATGAAATTTCGCATTATCATGGTCAGAACAGGCATGTATATGATATGATAGGCGTGACAGCGGCATGTCTGCTGATTGCGAAAGAAAAATTTGAAGAGGCGGGACGCTTTTTTGAAGGCATGGCAGTCGCTTATAATGATGTAGATTTGAATTTTTCCCTGTATGAGCTGGGATATTACAATATTTTCAGGGGCGATGTGGCACTGTATCACCACGAATCCCTAAGCAGAGGGGACGATAACCTTTCTGATGAAAAGTGGCTGCGGCTTTTAAAGGAAAAGGACATCCTGTATACAAGGCATCCTTCCCTGAAAGCCTTTGATCCCTTTTACAGCAGAAACCTTGCGCCACATTCAAACCTGTACCTGCCCGCGTATCTTTATGCGTTTGAAAAGCGTGATTATTATACCAGCGTGCGGAAGCTTAAGAAAAACCGGGTAGAAAAATGGGAGAATAACTGTCTGGTGGTTAATGTGGAGCACGCGCGGGAAGAAAAGAAACTGGAATTTACTGAGCGGGATGATGTATACTGGATTGAAGGCTGGTCTTATGTTCTTGGAATGGATAACAGCCGTTATGCAAGAAAGCTTCTGCTTTATGGAGAAGCGGGGAGTGTGTATGAAGCACAGGTGCTTGACCGTTACCGGAAGGATGTGGCAGAAATTCTTCCTCAGCAGCAAAATGTGGCGCTTGCAGGCTTTGTCTGCCGGATTCCAAAGGATGCGCTTCCAGCGGACACTTATCATATTGCAATGCTTGCTTCAGACCGCTGCTCAGGACAAAAGCTGTTGCAAAAAACAGAAAAAAGTTTTACGATACGGTAGGACTGCGGATAGATTCAGGAGAGATTATGACAGGCATAAAGCAGGAAAACCAGGCGGAGCTTTTGGAGTACTACCGGCTGGCTTATGAGAAAGAAAAACAGAAGAATACAGAATTGGCGGGAAAGCTGTCGGATGCGCAGGCACAGGCGAAGGATCTTGATTTTAAGCTGAAACGGATTAAAAACAACCCAATCTGGAAGCTTTCGGCTCCGCTTCGGGCTGTGATGCACTGGATAATCCGCATGAAGGACAGACTTGTGCGGCTTGGAAGTCCGAAGGGGATTGCGCGTAAGCTGCGCAGTAAGATGATTGAGAAAAAGGCGATGCGTCAGCATGGAACGGAGAGCTTTCCGACAAAGGAAGAAATAAAACAGATGCGCAGCGTGAAATTTCCCAAAGATATTACCTTCAGCATTCTGGTGCCGCTTTACAATACGCCCAAAAAGTTTTTGACGGAGATGATTGACTCTGTCAGGGCACAGACCTATGAAAAGTGGGAGCTTTGCCTTGCGGATGGTTCGGATGCGGAACATGCGTATGTGGGAGACATTGCACGGGCATATCAGGCACAGGATACGCGTATTGTATACAAAAAGCTGGAAAAGAACGAGGGCATTTCAGGAAATACCAATGAGTGCTACCGGATGGCGAGAGGGCAGTACATTGCACTGTTTGACCATGACGATATTCTGCATCCAAATGTTTTGTATGAATATATGAAGGTAATCTGTGAGCAGGATGCAGATTATATTTACTGTGATGAGGCGACCTTTAAAAATGGCAGCATCAACAATATGATTACCCTGCATTTCAAGCCGGATTATGCGATAGACAATCTGCGTGCCAACAATTATATCTGCCATTTCAGCGCATTTTCAAGACATCTGCTGGAAGGAACAGAGCTGTTCCGTTCCCAGTTTGACGGCAGTCAGGATCACGATATGATACTGCGGCTGACGACCAGTGCAAAAAAGGTGGTGCACGTACCAAAGCTTTTATATTACTGGCGTTCCCATAAAGCGAGCGTGGCATCCGGCATCAGTGCAAAGACCTATTGCATAGATGCGGCAAAGGGTGCAGTTGCGGACCACTTACGGAAATGCGGGATGAAGAATTTTGAAATTACGAGCACACGGGCATTTGAGACGATTTTCCGTATCCGCTATGAGCTGACAGGCTACCCCAAGGTGTCGATTCTGATTCCCAATAAGGACCACTATGAGGATTTAAGCCGCTGCATAACATCCATACTGGATATTTCAACCTATGATAACTATGAAATTATAGTCATTGAAAATAACAGCGAAACGGAAAAGATACGTGAGTATTATGAAGAAATCAGAAAGCATCCAAAGATTCAGGTTGTAACTTACGAAGGCGGTTTTAACTACGCAAAAATCAATAATTTTGGTGCGACCTTTGCGGCTGGAGAATTTCTGCTTCTTTTAAATAACGATACGCAGGTTATTACACCGGACTGGATAGAGGAAATGCTGATGTATGCGCAGCGAAAGGATGTCGGTGCGGTTGGCGCAAAGCTGTATTATCCTGACAGGACCATACAGCATGCAGGCATTGTACTGGGACTTGGTGCACACAGGACAGCGGGACATTCCCACTATAAGGTAAATTATGAGAATGTAGGCTACATGGGACGGCTTTGCTATGCGCAGGATGTGTCGGCAGTGACAGGAGCCTGCCTGATGGTGCGCCGGAGGTGGTTTACAGAGCTTGGTGGACTGGATGAGAGCTTTGCCGTTGCATTAAATGATGTTGATTTCTGCCTGCGGCTTAGAGAAAAAGGGCTTTTAAATGTCTTTACGCCGTTTGCGGAGCTTTATCATTATGAGTCCAAATCACGCGGTTTGGATGACCACGATGAAAAAGCAAAACGCTATGATGAGGAATCGGCTCATTTCAGGCAGAAATGGAAAGAAGTTTTAGAAAAAGGGGATCCGTATTACAACCCCAATTTTTCATTGGACCGGAGCGATTTTTCCCTGCACCTTTCAGCTAAATAGGACAGAGGGCATACAGGGATAAAACAGGATAGATGAGAAAGAACAGATTTTAATACAGGAGGTAGAAAGATGGGCTACAAAGAGGAATTTCAATTCTGGTTGGAGGATTCTTATTTTGACCAGGCAACGAAGGACGAGCTTTTAGCAATCCGCAACAACGAGGCGGAGGTAGAGGACCGCTTTTATAAGGAGCTTGAATTTGGAACCGGCGGACTGCGCGGCGTAATCGGCGCAGGAACTAACCGGATGAATATTTACACAGTCAGAAAGGCAACACAGGGTCTGGCAAATTACATTCTGGAAAAGGGCGGAAAGGAAAAGGGTATCGCAATCGCTTACGATTCCAGATTCATGTCCCCTGAATTTGCAGATGAGGCAGCTCTCTGCATGGCGGCAAATGGAATCAAGGCGTATGTATTTGACGCGCTTCGTCCTACTCCGGAGCTTTCCTTTGCACTGCGTAAGTTGGGATGCATTTCCGGTATTGTTGTAACAGCGAGCCACAATCCGCCTGAGTACAATGGTTATAAGGTATACTGGGAAGACGGTGCACAGGTAACGGCGCCTAAGGATAAGGAAATTATCGAGCAGGTAAAGGCTGTAACAGATTATCATACAGTAAAGACGATGGATAAGGAGGCTGCAAAGGCGGCTGGACTTTACATCGTAATCGGAAAAGAAATTGATGACGCTTACATGGAGGAGTTAAAAAAGCAGATTATTCATCCGGAAGTGATTCATGAGATGGCGGATGAAATCAAAATCGTATATACGCCATTCCACGGAACTGGAAATGTACCGGTCAGAAGGATTCTTTCCGAGCTTGGCTTCAAGCATGTTTATGTTGTACCGGAGCAGGAGCTTCCTGATCCCAAATTTACAACGTTGGAATATCCGAATCCGGAGGACCCGAAGGCATTTACGCTCGCTTTGAAGCTGGCTAAGGAGAAAGACGCCGACATCGTGCTGGCAACGGACCCGGATGCTGACCGTCTTGGTATTTATGCAAAGGATAAAGAAAGCGGCGAGTATATTCCGTTCACTGGAAATATGTCCGGTATGCTGATTGCGGAATACATTCTGCGGGAGCGTACAAAGCTTGGAATTATGCCTGCTGATCCTGCGCTTGTAACCACAATCGTAACGACGAATATGGCAAAGGCAATTTCTGATGCGTATCATGTAACCTGCATCGAAGTATTGACAGGCTTTAAATATATTGGCGAGCAGATTAAGCTGTTTGAACAGAACGGCGGACATCATTATGTATTCGGTCTTGAGGAAAGCTATGGCTGCCTTGCGGGAACGCATGCAAGGGATAAGGATGCCGTTGTAGCGGTTATGTGTCTGTGTGAAGCAGCTGCATGGTGCAAGAAGAACGGCATTACACTCTGGGATCAGATGCTGCGTCTGTATGAGCAGTTCGGTTATTATAAGGAGAGTCAGTATGCAATTACCTTAAAGGGTATTGACGGCTCCAGACAGATCCGTGAAATTATGGACCGCCTCAGAAGCAATCCGCCCAAGGCGTTTGGCGAGTTAAAGGTAACGGCGCTGCGCGATTATGAGAGCGGCGTAATTACCGATATGGAGAGTGGAAAGACAGCGCCGACAGGACTGCCGAAATCCAATGTTCTGTATTTTGATCTGACAGAAGATTCATGGTGCTGCGCAAGACCTTCGGGAACAGAGCCTAAGATTAAATTCTACATGGGCGTTAAGGGAACGAATTTAGAGGATGCCCAGCAGAAGGTAGAGGCTCTGACAGCAGCGCTGAAGCAGAAGCTTGAGGAAGGAAAATAAGTCAGAGTACAATGAAGAAACTGATAGATCAGATTTTAAAGTTCGGCGTGGTAGGCTTTATTGCATTTTTTATAGATTTTGGAATTTTTAAGCTGCTTTCCAGCGTATTTGGGGTATATTACCTGATAGCGAATTTCTTCGGGTTTACGATTTCCCTGATTTTTAATTACGTGGCAAGCATGACCTTTGTATTTGAAAGGAAAGAAAATGCGGACCGCCGTAAGGAGTTCGTGATCTTTACCATTTTAAGCGTTATCGGGCTTCTGCTGAACGAATTGATAATTTTTATCTGCATCGAGGGGATTTATAATCATCTGCCGCTTCTTATGGAATATATGAGCCGCCAGTGGGCCGAAACTTTCGGAAAAGTGGTTGCGACCGGCATCGTTATGGTATATAATTTTGTGACGAGAAAAATTTTCCTTGAAAAGAAAGAGTAAGAGAACGGTATGGAAAAGCAAAGGACTTACCGCCATGAGTACAAGTTCCTGATGGATGAGAAAACGAAGGAGGAGCTGTACTGGAGGCTCAGGGGATTCATTCCGCTTGATCCGCATGTAGGAGAGACTGGTCATTATTGGATTCGAAGCGTTTATTTTGATGATTACCGCAATAGCTGTTTTTATGAAAATGAGGACGGTATCAATGAGCGCGCGAAATACAGGATTCGGATTTATAATGTTTCCGATGGAAGGATTTCATTGGAGCGTAAGAGCAAGAAAAACGGTATGACCTGCAAGGAGTCGGCGCGTCTTACCAGAGAGCAGTGCGAGGCGCTGCTGCGTGGAGAAGCGCTCCCCCTGCATACCAGAGAGGCAGAAGACTATCCAGAGGTGCTTAGGCAGTTTCTGGTGCTGATGCTGACAAGAGGCATGCGTGCGAAAACTATTGTTGAGTATGAGAGGATTCCGTTTGTATATCCGCTTGGCAATGTGAGGATTACCATTGACCGCAATATAACGGCTTCTCTGGAGACTGACCGCTTCTTTGAAAAGGATACGCTGCGGTATCCTGTGCTTGCAAAGGGACAGCAGCTTTTGGAGGTAAAATTTGATGAATACCTTCCGAGCTTTATCAAGGAGCATCTGGAGACTGGAAAATTGCAGCAGACAAGCTTTTCCAAATATTACTTGGGACGGAAATACACAATTCCCTGCGCAGGAGGTAGGCTAAAATGAGTTTTAAGGATATTATCAAAAAATCCGTACTGGAAAGCTTTACAGGAAGCAATATCACAACGACGACGGTGTGCATTACGCTTGGCATTACCATCGTGATTGCCCTGTACATCTTTCTGGTTTATTATCTGTCCACAAGAAAGACCTTTTATAATAAGTCCTTCAATGTATCGCTGGCAGCGATTGCAGTAATCACGGCAAGCATTATTCTGTCGATGCAGTCAAACCTTGCAATTTCACTTGGTATGGTGGGCGCGCTTTCTATCGTGCGTTTCCGTACGGCAGTGAAGGACCCGAAGGATCTGGTATTCCTTTTCTGGTCAATCAGCACCGGTATTATCTGCGGCGCAGGAATCTATGAAATCGCGGTGATTTCTTCCCTGATTGTAACAATCGGGCTGTTTGCGCTTGAACTGACACCGGTTGGCAATGCGAGCGGAATTCTGGTTGTGAACTGTGATAAGCTTGAGACGGAAGCTGGCGTGATGGAGATTGTAAAAGCAGACTGCAAGCATCCTTCCATCAAATCAAGAAATGCTTCTATTGCAGGCGTTGATTTTGTAATTGAGTGTCGGCCGAAGGACCCCTCGGGAATGCTGCAGAAGCTGCAGGCACTTGAAGGAGTGAGAGGTGTTTCACTCCTGGAGCATGATGGAGAAGTAAACTTCTAAATTTATCAGAAGAATCAAAAATAATGAATCGGCGCAGTGCACAGGACGGGGCTGGCGGATGCCGCAGCTATCCGGCTTTGTATACTACGCCGATTTCCGGTTTTACAATAGGAATTCCCTGTTACATGGAGGCGGCATGGCTTTAAAACTTTCCAACCTGAAAAAAGCATATCGGTACTGGAAGAAAAATGGCGCAAAAGCTGCCTTTTATGCCTCCCTGGAAAGATATGCCAATGAAAAAAACACCTGTTATATAAAGAAAAATTTGACAGAAAATGAGCTGCTGGCGCAGCGAAATACAGTTTTTCGAAGGAAATATCTGTTCAGTATTTTAGTGCCGGCTTATGAAACGCAGCCTGCGCACTTCAGGGAAATGATTGATTCTGTGCTTGCACAGACCTATCCGTATTTTGAACTTCTGATTGCGGATGCGGGCAGCTCGGATAAACTGGCAGTTCAGATGCAATACTATAAGGATGACAGGCTTCATTATTTTAAGGTGGGAGAAAACAGGGGCATTTCTGAAAATACCAATGCTGCGCTTGAGAGAGCAAAGGGAGATTATATTGCTCTTTTAGACCATGACGATACGCTTGCGCCGGATGCGCTTTACCGGATGATGGAGCGGATAGCAGAGCAGGAGGCGGAGACGGGAAGACTGCCGCAGATGCTGTACTCGGATGAGGATAAGGCTGACGGCGATATGCAGGTATTTTATGAGCCACATTTCAAAGGAAAATTTAATCTGGATTTACTTTTAAGCAATAATTATATCTGCCATTTTCTTGCCATGAAAGCATCGCTGATGAAGGAACTTGGCTTTCGCAGGGAATATGACGGTGCGCAGGATCATGATCTGGTGCTGCGGGCAGCGGAGCGGCTGTCCGGCAAGGAGGAGCTTATCTGCCACATTCCGTATGTTTTATATCACTGGCGCTGTCATCAGAACTCGACGGCGGATAATCCGGAGAGTAAACGGTATGCCTATGAAGCAGGAAGACGTGCGGTTGAGGATTTCTGCAAAAGGCAGGGCTGGCAGGTCTTGGTAGAGCATACGCAGCATCTGGGCTTTTTCAGGGTGAACTATCAGGGTGATGTGTTAAAACAGAGAGCGGATCTTGCGGCAGTGGGCGGCAGGCTTCTTATAAAAGGAAGGGTCGCAGGCGGCGCTTATGCAGAGGATGGCAGTATCCTTTATGCGGGACTGCACAAATATTTTTCCGGCTATATGCACCGCGCGCTGATGCAGCAGGACGTATATGCGGCAGATGTCCGAAAGCTGCGGGTAAGAGAGGATCTGCAGGAGCTTTTTGCACGGATACAGACAGAGGAAGCCGATGAACGGGCGGCGAGCCTGCGCTTTGGAGGAGAAGTTCAGAAGATGGGGCTTCGTATTCTCTTTGATCCTTATATGGAGTAACTATGCTTAAGACAACGGTAATCATACCTAACCTGAACGGAAAAAAATATTTGAATGACTGCCTGTCCTCGCTGTATGCCTGTGAAGAAGACACATTTCCGGTTATCATTGTGGACAATGGTTCGACGGATGGAAGCGTTGATTTTATCAAGGAACATTTTCCGCAGGCAGAGTTGATCTGCTTTTCGGAAAACAAGGGCTTCTGCGGGGCGGTTAATGCAGGAATCCTTGCAGCAAAGACCCCGTATGTACTGCTGCTCAACAACGATACGACAGTAGAGGCACATTTTGTCTCTTATCTGACAAGGGCGCTTTCGGAAAATGAAGGATATTTTTCATGTGCGGCAAAAATGGTTTCGATGCAGAATCCGGAGCTGATGGATGATGCAGGAGATTATTACTGTGTGCTTGGATGGGCGTATGCAAGGGGAAAAGGAAAACCGTCGGCGCATTATATGCGTGCCCGCAATATTTTTGCAGCATGTGGCGGTGCGGTTATTTATCAAAGAGAAGTGCTTATCCGTCTTGGCTTATTTGATGAGGCGCATTTTGCTTATCTGGAGGATATTGATGTAGGCTACCGGGCGCGGCTTTTGGGATATAAAAACCGCTTTGTGCCGGAGGCAGTGGTGCATCATGCAGGGAGCGCTTCTTCGGGCTCACGCTACAATGCGTTTAAGGTTTCGCTTGCTTCCAGAAACAGTGTTTATCTGGTTTTCAAAAATATGCCGCCGCTGCAGATATTGGTTAATCTGCCGTTTTTACTGACAGGCTTCTTCATAAAAGCACTGTTTTTTGTAAAGAAAGGCTTTGGGGGACTCTATCTGCAGGGACTTAAAAAGGGTCTTGACCTTTCCTTTTCTAAAGAGGGAAGAGCAAGAAGAGTGCCATTCCAGATAAAACGCTTCTGGATATATGTACAGATAGAAGGAGAGCTTCTGTATAATCTGATTGTACCGAGACTGCTGCATTAAGAAAAATTTAAGTTGTACTTTTTGTAATATTATTGTAATATGTTATTTATGGATAGGAGAAGCTGTGTGTTGTCATGATAAAGGATAATCAAAAATACTTCAACAGGCTGCATTTGCTGATCGATGCACTAATCGTAGCATGCTCCTATATGCTGGCGTGGTACTTGAAATTTGAGAGTATTTTTGCGTCAAAAAAGCAGGGCGTAGGTGTTCTTGAGATGGAGACTTACTTTTACGCCCTTTATTTTATTGTGCCGGGTTATGTAATCTTATACTATTTTTTCAATATGTATACGTCCAAGCGGACGGCGCGGCGCAAATATGAGGTATATGGAATTGTAAAGGCAAATACGGTGGGCGCTCTGCTGTTTACCGTTGTTTTGTATGTAATCAATGAGCCGAACTTTTCCCGTTCCATGATTGTTATTTTTTATGGACTGAATACGACGCTTTCGATACTCAGCCGACAGATCCTGAGAAATCTGCTCCAGTATTTCCGCAGGAAGGGTTATAACCTAAAGCACATTCTGCTGGTAGGATATTCGCGGGCTGCAGAGGAGTATATTACCAGAATCAATTCCAATCCACAGTGGGGATATGTTGTAAGAGGGATTCTGGATGACCGTGTACCAAGAGGCACGATATACAAAGGCGTCAAGGTTTTGGGCAGTATTGCAAATCTGATGATCATTCTGCCTGAAAACAAGCTGGATGAAATTGCGATTACGCTTTCCCTGCAGGACTACGGCAGACTGGAAGAAATTGTTGATCTGTGTGAAAAATCCGGCGTGCATACGAAGTTTATACCGGATTATAACAGCCTGATTCCGAGCAGACCCTATACTGAGGATCTGATGGGACTGCCCGTTATCAATATCCGCTATGTGCCGCTGACAAATACGCTGAACTGGGTGGCAAAGAGAATTGTGGATGTTGTGGGCTCTGCGGTGGGGCTTGTACTGGTTTCACCGATTATGCTCCTGACTGCGATTGCAGTAAAGGTATCCAGTCCCGGGCCTGTGATTTTCAAACAGGAGCGGATTGGTCTGCACAATAAGCCATTCCAGATGTATAAATTCAGAACGATGGAGATTCAGAAGGAAGCGGCAGAGAAAAAGGCATGGACGGTCAAGGATGACCCCAGGGTGACAAAGGTCGGAAAATTTTTAAGACGGACAAGTCTGGACGAATTCCCGCAGCTTTATAATATTCTGCGCGGAGATATGAGTCTGGTAGGGCCGAGACCGGAGCGCCCGCTTTTTGTGGAAAAATTTAAAGAAGAAATTCCGCGTTACATGATTAAGCATCAGGTGCGTCCGGGACTTACAGGCTGGGCGCAGATTAACGGGTATCGGGGAGATACCTCCATCCGCAAACGGATTGATTACGACATATTCTATATTGAAAACTGGACGATGGGACTGGATATTAAGATTCTGTTCCTGACAATTTTTAAGGGCTTTATCAATAAAAATGCGTATTAACGTGATATGCGAATGACAAGGGAGAAATGAATAAGATGTCAACAAAGAATGGAAAGAGACCGGGGAACAAGAAGATGTCAGCGAAGAAAAAGGCAGCCAGACGCCGCAGACGGACAATGCTGTTTGTTGCTGAAATCATCGTACTTGCAGTTATGCTTGGTTTTCTCTATACCGTACTGAAAACAGAAAAAGTCGATAAAATCAAAATCGATGAAGAAAGCATTGTCATGGATATGAATGAAAATGTTGAGACAAACGAGAACATGAAGGGATACCGCAACATTGCACTCTTTGGTGTGGATTCCAGGGAAGGTGCTCTTGGAAAGGGTACCCGAAGCGATACCATCATCATTGCCTCCATCAATCAGGATAATGGAGATGTAAAGCTTCTTTCCGTTTTCCGTGACACCTATCTGAACCTTGGAAATGACAGCTATAATAAATGTAATGCCGCTTATGCAAAGGGCGGACCGGAACAGGCAATTACGATGCTGAACCGGAATCTGGATATGAATATCACAGACTATATTACCGTAGGCTTTGATGGTCTGATTGAAGTAATTGATGCACTCGGCGGTGTGGAAATCAATGTAACAGAGGCAGAGATTTCCCATCTGAACAATTATCAGATCAGTATGGTCGGAAAGACGACTGACGGTAAGAACTTTACGGCAGAAGCAGGAAAAGACTATACGCCGGTAACGAGCGCAGGCTTACAGACACTGAACGGTCTGCAGGCAACCGCATACTGTCGTATCCGTTATATTGGAAATGACTTTCAGCGTGCACAAAGACAGCGTGACGTGATTACAGCAATCTCCGAAAAGGCAAAGAAGGCCAATATATCCAAGCTGAACGATGTTGTAAACGGTGTAATGGATAATGTATCGACATCCCTGGATGTATCCGAAATCCTTGGTGTATTAAAGGACATCGGAAATTACAGTGTTGTGGCAAATGATGGTTTCCCGTTTGAAAAGTACAGAGCCACAGGAACGGTCGGAAGCAAGGGAAGCTGTGTTATTCCGCAGGATTTAAAGAAAAATGTAGAAGAGCTGCATGCTTTCTTATTCAATGAAAATGACTACCAGGTTTCCAGTGAGGTAGAGGAATACAGCAAGAAGGTTGCAAGTGATACTGGAAAATATGCAAATACCTCCGCTGAGGAATTCAGCAAAAAGGACGGCGCAGCAGAAGATGCTGTGGCGGCAGCGGAGTAAGCTTTACAGAAAAGAATCGGAAGGGGCCGAATAACGGTCCCTTTTTCTGAATCAGGAGATAGAAAATGGAAACAGAGATAGACGTGGTCATACCGACCTGTAAACCGGGAGAGGAATTTCTTGGGCTTTTGGAGGCGCTTGCAGGGCAGACGCTTGCTCCCGGCAGGATTATCATTATGAATACGGAGGAGAAATATTTTGAACGCCTGAAGTATGGCAGGGCAAACTTTGACGCTTATCAGAATGTAGAGGTACATCATCTTTCCACAAGAGAATTTGATCACGGAAATACACGAAACAAAGGCATTAAAAAATCACATGCGCCATATTTTGTCTGTATGACGCAGGATGCAGTTCCGGCAGATGAATTTTTGCTGGAGAAGCTTTTGGAACCGCTCCTTGCGGGTAAGGCACAGGTCAGCTACGCAAGGCAGCTCCCTAAAGGGGACTGCAGACCGGCAGAACGCTTTACCAAAGAATTTAATTATCCGGAACAGTCCAGAATCAAGGGGAAAGAGGACCTTGCAGAGCTTGGCATCAAGACCTTTTTTTGTTCTAATGCCTGTGCAGCCTATGAGCGGGCGACCTTTGATAAGCTGGGTGGATTTACACGCAGGACAATTTTTAATGAAGATATGATTTATGCGTCGAAGGTAATACGAAATGGCGGAAAGATTGCTTATGCGGCGCAGGCAAGGGTTTTGCATTCCCATAATTATACCTGGATGCAGAATTTTCACAGAAATTTTGATTTGGGCGTTTCGCAGGCAGACCATCCGGAGGTGTTCGGAGGCATCCGTTCAGAATCCGAGGGAATAAAGCTTGTACGCCAGACGGCAGATTATTTGAAAAAAAATGGAGATACAAAAGATATTATGAAAATTATAAAATTCTTTTTTTTGAGTTTAATTTTTACTCTTCTTTTTTTTGTTTTATTTTTTTGAATAATATAAACTTGTAATATTATAGCATTATTTTTTTATTTTATTTATAATATGATT
>CAKRYY010000001.1 GCA_934432885.1 uncultured Lachnospiraceae bacterium | reverse complement strand
TGTTCCGGTGTAATGGTTCCCCGGCTGATTGCCTTTTCCTTAACTGTCTTTACGTCAATTCCGCCGCCGTCATCACTGACTTCGATAATAACGTTATTACCATCCTGATAAGCGTCCAGATGAATAGAACCAACCTCTGGCTTACCGCGCTCCTTACGAACCTCGGCGCTCTCAAGTCCGTGGTCAGCCGCATTACGGAGCAGGTGCATCAGAGGATCTCCGATTTCATCTACTACAGTACGGTCAAGCTCTGTTTCCTCACCGGACATATAGAGTTCCATCTTCTTGTCCAGCTTCTTCTGAAGGTCACGAATCATACGCGGGAATTTCTGTACAACGCTCTCAATCGGCACCATCCTTACCTTCATAACAGATTCATGCAGATTTGTGGTTACGCTCTCCAGATATTCAATCTGCTCATTAAATGCAGAATTTGCTGAGGTATCTCCTCCGTTTCCATTTGCTGTAATCGAAACGAGAGAGTTCTTTGCGATAATCAGCTCGCTGACCAGATTCATCAAAGAATCCAGCTTTTCAATATCAACACGTACAGTCCTGTTTACTACAGGCTTGCCTGCAGCAGGCTTTTTCTCCTGCTTGCTTACCGGTGCAGAAGCTGTTGCAGGTTTTACCTTAACAGTCTCCGCCGGCCTATCCATAGTTCCCTGCGCCGCCTTCTCTTCCTGTACGTCCTTCTTTTCTTCCTGTGCAGCCTCTGCCGTTACAACACCGCCAGATACCTTTTCAATTTCGGACACGCTCTGAGCAGCCGCCGTTACCTCCTCCAGCGTACTGTCGGAAATAACAATAATGCTGAAATCATTTTCAAACTTTTCATCCTCAATATCCTGTGCTGAAGGGCTGGAAACAAGAATCTCGCCAAGTTCCTCAACCGCCTTGAATACAAGGAAGGCTCTTGCAGCTTTTAAGATACAGCTCTGCTGGATATATATAGTGAGCCCATAAACCTTCTTTCCCTGTTCATAAGCCTTGCCGATTACTGTCTTCTCGCTGTCGCCAAGCACGATTTCTTTCCATTTATTATCGCCATCTGCTGCCGCAGCTTCCTGTACCGCAGGTGCAGGCGCCGCCTCTGGTGCAGGTGCGGGAGTTCCCGCCTCCTGCGCCGCAGCCTCGCCGCCATCCTCTGTCAGCAGCGCATTTAATGCCTTGATTAACGGCTCGTTATCATTGGTTCCCTCGTCAGCCGTTGACTGGATATTGTCAAGATATTCTTCCAGTGCATCCAGACACTGAAACAGAATATCAATCATATTCGCTTTTACTTTTACATTTCCATTTCGAACTTCAGAAAAGACATTTTCCATGTCATGGGTCAAGAGCTGCATCCTCTTGTAGCCCATTGTACCTGCCATGCCTTTCAGGGAATGCGCCGCACGGAAAATCTCATTGATTGTATCAGCGTTTTCCGGATCCTGCTCCAGATTCAGAATCTGTGTGTTCAGGCTTTGCAGATGCTCCTTTGTTTCATCAATAAAAATCTCAAGATATTGACTTACATCCATTTTACATTACCCCCACGTTTAAAATAATTTCCTGTGCAATCTGATCCAGCGGAACGACCTGGTCTGCAAGTCCTGCCTTTACGACGCTTCTCGGCATTCCATACACCGCGCAGGTGCTCTGTTCCTGAGCAATCACATGCACTTTTTTTTCTTTTTTCAGATTCGTGATTCCAGCCGTTCCATCTGCTCCCATACCGGTCATGACAACGCAGACAACCTCTTCAAAGTCGCTCTTTTGCAGAGATTCGTACATATAATTTGCACAGGGCTTTACGCCCTCCCTCGTCGGCTCGTCTGAATAATGCAGGACATATTTTCCGCCGGGCTTCATCACCACATTCAGATGATTGCCGCCTCTTGCTATGTACACATGTCCCCGCTCAAGCGTCTCGCCTTCAATACCCTCTGATACCGTAATCTCACTGAGGGAATTCAAGCGTTCTGCCAGAGACTGGGTAAAGCCGACCGGCATGTGCTGTACCACAACAACCGGAGCCTTTAAATTCTTCGGCAGCCTCGTAATTACATTGTGCAGCGCCTTGGGCCCTCCTGTAGAGCTTGCAATCGCTACAATGCGGTTTCCCGGAATTGATGCAGAGTGTTTCTTTGCAATCTCCACAACGTGCTTTGTCACTGCAATGGTTTCTCTGGTAAACAGCTTTTCAAAGACCGGCATCCGGCTCTCTGCAACTGCGTACAGCGTCCGGAGCAGATTCTTACGGAAATCCTCTTCCTTGCAGTCCAGCGCCTTGCTTGGCTTATGTACGAAATCAAGAGCGCCTAATGCAAGTGCATCCATCGTTGTCCGGGTGCCCTCTCTGGTGTCCGTACTTGCCATCATAACCTTTGCTGGAATCCTGCGTCTCTGCAATTCCCGCAGAAGCTCAATTCCATTCATCCTCGGCATATTAACGTCAAGTACAACGGCATCATAGGACCCTTGGGATAAAAGCTGCAGAGCTTCCATTCCGTCTGATGCAGTGTCAACGACCTGAAATCTTTCGTCTTGATTGATTATATCACAGATGACTCTTCTCATAAGTGCAGAGTCATCAACTACCAGAATTTTTTTCATAAAAAAGCCTCCTTATCGTTTTTTCAAATTCTAATTCGACTTCCGTTTCATCCGTTCCAGTTCAAAGATATGCTGGATGATTTCCTCTCGTTCTCTTTTTTCCATTCCAATAAATCTTGCTCTGTAACGGTATTGTTTCTGTCTGTCTTCCACAACAGCCACGCCCAGAATCTTAATACACTGGCGATATTCTTTTCCAAAGAAAAACCGGCAGTAAACAATGCTTCCTTCTTCATACTGATGGTCTGCAAGGAACTGCAGCCCGCCGCCGCTTATGTCAAGCATGGTGCTGTCGTCCATCAAAAGACCTGCAAGCGGCTTCTTTTTTCCATTCTCTTCCATCCATTGAAGCTCTGTTGCGTCTACAATCCGGTCCTCCATCTGGAGCATGCAGCAGTATCTGTAATACTCTCTGCGCTGATTTTTCTTAAGCTCACTGGTCATCTGCAGCCGCATATAATACAGTCCGTCTGTTTTATAGCGTTCTGTCACAACAGCGCTTCCACCGTACAAATTTGCCGCTGAATAAAAATATGCTTTTAATTTATCTCCTGGTGAAAAAAGCACCAGTCTTCCGTGATCGATGGGCATATACGCTTCTATTTTTCCATCCGGATAAACATCCGTTATCTGACTGGCATAAACTGCAGCCTTTTCCTGTTTCTGCCCAGAACGTTCTAATTGTATTTCTATACGGTTTCCCGGCTTAATGATCTTTTCTTCTAAACCCGTTCCCATATATTACCCCTTTTTTACCGCTTACGATATGTGCCAGAAAAGCAGCCATGCCATGTCTTTCCTGGTTCGTATTCTGTTCCCGGTTCAAAAGCCTTGCCGCAATCTCTGCATAAGCATGCGCTGACTTCGACTTCGGGCTTTGTAAAGACACCGGCATCTGCTGCATAACTGCACTGGAAAGCTGCGTATCATAAGGCACACTTCCCAGATACTGAATCTTCATGCGCAGGTATCTTGCCACTACCGTATCCAGCTTATGGAAAAGGTTTTCACCCTCCTCAGCCGTTTCCACACGGTTTGCAACCATCCGTATCTGCGTGCTTTCACGCATGAACTTGGGATGATTGTTCAATGCTTTAAGCAGCGAATAGGAATCTGTAATAGAGGTCGGCTCCGGCGTCGTTACCAGCAGTATCTCGCCGCTCGCCACCAGAAATTCCAATACAGCATCAGAAATGCCTGCCGCTGTGTCAATGATGATAACATCGGCAATCGCATCCAGCTCCGACAGATTCTGTATGATATAGGCAAGGTAGTCCCTGCTTAAATTGGACAGCCCTGCGATTCCGCTTCCTCCGGAAATAAAGCCAATGCCGCCCGGTCCCCAGGTAATGATGTCGCGGATATTCTTTCCCTGATAAATCAGGTCGCTCAAATTAAATTTCGGCATCGTGCCAAACATAATCTCAATATTGGCAAGCCCAAAATCCGCATCCAGAATAATCACTCTCTTGCCGAGACGTTTAAGCTGAACTGCAAGATTGATAGAGGTATTGGATTTTCCTACGCCGCCCTTTCCACTGGTTACCGTTATAATTCTCGCAAGCGGCTTTGCATTTTGTGAATTTGATTTTATGATATTCCGTAACTGTTCTGCCTGATCCATTCAGTCATCTCCTCATCATTTGCCACCGAGCAGCTTCTTTACCGTTTTCTGCGGGTTAAAGCGCTCAATATCGTCCGGTACGTTCTGTCCACAGGTTACATAGGAAAGCGGTTCGCCTGTGTGCAACTTCAGGTTCAGCAGGTTTCCAAACGACGTTGTTTCATCCAGTTTGGTAAAAATCAGCTTGTAGTCTGTCATATCGTGATAAGTGTCCGCAATGTTTACAAGATCCTTATATTTTGTCGTCGCGCTCAGTACCAAAAAAACCTCTTTTTCCACGCTCTCGTCTACCGAATGTAAGAACTGCGCCGTACTGTCACGCTGTGCTTCATTATGATAGGAATGTCCCGCCGTATCTATCAGGATATAGTCATACTCTGCAAATGTACGAAGTGCCTCTGAAACCTCATCCACCGAATAGATAATACGGAACGGTACCTCCAGAATATTCGCATAGGTCCGAAGCTGCTCTGCTGCCGCAATTCGATAGGTGTCCGCCGTAAGCAGTACGATCTTTTTCTTTTCATCCACCCTGAATTTAGATGCAATCTTTGCAATGGTGGTCGTCTTGCCTACGCCAGTCGGTCCAATAAAAAAGATTACCTTGGGTCCCTGCTTTGCAGGCTCAATTTCCATCGGCTTTCCAAATTTCAGAATCATCTTCTGGTAAACATTGGATAAGATGGCATCCATAGGGATATTTGCCTTACTGCTTTTTTCAATCTCGTCGATAATCTGGTTTGCATACTTCTCATCGACTTCATTTTCTAACATCGTATTATACAAAAGCTGCATAAATGCAACTGTTTCGTCCTTTTCCTCTTCTATCTCCTCCGGCTCTTTTTCCTTTTTTTCTTCTTCCGCAGGACGAAGCTGTTTTTCCAGAAGACTCTGCAGATTTTCCAGCTTTTCTTCAATCGCACGGTCATTGCCGCGTGCAGCCTGCTGTGTCTCTGCTTTCTGGAAGGCTTCTAATGGCTGCGTCTCTCTGGGCATTACGGGCGGCTTTTCCTGCTTGGGAGCCTCTCTCCGAATTGGCGCCCTGTCCGTCTCCTCCTCCAGTGCCACTGTAACCTCCACTGTTTTCGGTTTCAGGAAACGAAACAGCCCCTTCTTTTTCACATCACGTACATTCAGAATCACAACGCCCTGCCCAAGCTCTTTTTTTGCCTGTTCTACTGCTTCTGATTCTGTTTTCGCCTGGTATTTTTTGATAATCATTATGCGGTCACCATCCCAACAGATTGTAATTCAATGTTTGACTCAATTTCATTATAGGAAACGACGATCAGATCCTTGATGTAGTCCTCTGTCAGCCGCTTAAAATACATACGCACAATCGGCGAAGTAATCACAATCGGACTCTTTCCAAGCTCTTCCAGCTTTTTAACCTCCTTCTCAACAGAGGCTATAATCTTCTTGGTTCTGTCCGGATCCAGCGTCAGATATGCGCCCTGCTCCGTCTGTTTTACGCTCGCCATAATTTCCTGTTCAATCTTAGGATCCAGCGTAACGACGCTTGTCGTCTCATTGGCAGGGAAAAACTTGCTCGAAATCGCTCTCTTTAGCGACTGTCTTGCATACTCCGTCAAAATATCCGTATCCCGTGTCGTCGGCGCATAATCTGCCAGCGTTTCGAAAATAGTCTGAAGGTCTCTGATAGAAATACCTTCTTTTAAGAGATTCTGCAGTACCTTCTGAATCTCACCAAGCCCAAGCAGCTTGGGTACCAGCTCGTCCACAAGCACAGGATTGGTTTCCTTGACATTGTTGACAAGACTCTGCACATCCTGTCTGGAAAGCAGCTCTGCAATATGCTGCCTGATTACCTCTGTCAGATGCGTTGCTATGATAGACGGTGGGTCTACTACTGTATAGCCCGCACTCTCCGCACGCTCTCTCTGATTTTCAGTAATCCAGATTGCCGGCAGGTGGAAGGACGGCTCAAAGGTAGGAATTCCTGTAATTTCCTCCTCCACATAGCCTGGATTCATAGCCATATAATGGTCAAACAGGATTTCGCCCTCACTGACCTGAATTCCCTTGATTTTAATAATATACTGGTTTGGATTTAACTGGATATTATCACGCAGACGGATAATCGGTACTACCATACCAAGCTCAAGCGCAATCTGCCGACGAATCATAACGACACGATCCAGCAAATCTCCGCCCTGATTTACATCCGCAAGCGGAATGATTCCATAACCAAATTCCAGCTCGATTGGGTCTACCTGTAAAAGCGAGGTCACATTTTCCGGCTGACGGATTTCCTCCGCAGCCGCCTCCTCTGCTTCCATCTGATGATCTATCTTTGCAGTCTCTATCGTACCGGACATGATTCTTGCCGCTATGATAAAGGAAAAGCCAAGTACAAGGAAAAGCACTGTATTTAAAGGCGTCAGAATACCGAGCGCAGCAATCGTGCTTCCCACAAAATAGAGTACCTTGGGAACACCAAAAAGCTGGCTGACCAAAACTGTACCAAAATCAGCATCCTTAGAGCCCTTCGTTACCAGAATACCGGTAGAAAGTGAAATCAGAAGCGAAGGTATCTGGCTGACCAGACCATCACCGATTGTCAGAATCGTGTATTTATCAAGTGCAGCGGAAATATCCATCCCCTGCCGCAGAACGCCCATCGCAATGCCGCCGAAAATATTAACGGCTGAAATTAAAAGTCCTGCCGTCGCATCTCCCTTAACATACTTCACAGCACCATCCATAGAACCGAAGAAGCTGGATTCCTCCTGAATCTTCTCTCTGCGGCGCTTCGCCTCTTCATCGGTAATCGCACCCGTATTCAAATCGGCATCAATTGCCATCTGCTTACCGGGCATAGCATCCAGTGTAAATCTTGCCGTTACCTCAGCAACACGCTCCGAACCTTTGTTGATTACCATAAACTGTACGATAATCAGGATGATAAATACGATGATGCCGATTACCAGATCGCCGCCGCCTACGAAGTTTCCGAAAACCTGTACTACGTTTCCGGGATTTCCGGTAGAAAGAATCAATCTTGTAGAAGATACATTCAGCGCAATCCTGAAAATCGTCGTAAACAGCAAAATCGTCGGGAAAAACGACATCTCCAGCACTTCCTTGGCAAACATACAGCCAAACATGATGACAAATGCAACTGAAATATTAAATGCAAGCAGAATGTCAAGAAGCCATGAGGAAACAGGAACAATCAGCATAACAAAAGCTGCCAGTACATATAACGCAACGCCAATATCCGCTTTTTTCACTGTCGCATCCTCCTTTCCATCTCTTTCTGCTTTCTTTTATATTGCTATCCTTCAGGCACGTCCCTGCGCATGATATACCATCGCAAGCACCTCAGCTACCGCCTGATACAGCTCCGGCGGTACGAGTTCGCCAATTTCTACATTTGCATACAGCATCCGGGCAAGCGGCTTGTTCTCCACAATCTCAACACCCGCTTCCCGCGCGGCTTCCTTGATTTTCTGTGCAAGAAAGTCCTCTCCCTTTGCTGTAACCATCGGCGCCGCATAATTATCAGCGTCATATTTGATTGCCACAGCAAAATGCGTCGGGTTCGTAATTACCACATCCGCCTCCGGCACTGCCTGCATCATACGCCGTCTGGACGCCTCACGCATACGCTGCCGGATTTTTCCCTTAATCTGCGGATCTCCTTCCGCATTTTTCATTTCTTCCTTTACTTCCTGTTTGGTCATCTTCATATCTTCCTTAAACTTCCACTTCTGATAGAGGAAGTCAAGTCCTGCTATGACCATATAAAATACGGAAATCTTTATTCCCAAATCAATTACGATATTGCCTGTCAGCGTCACCGCCTGCATCAATGGCATATCGTACATCAATAAAATGCTGCCAATCTGGTTTTTCAGGGTCTGATAAACCAGCATCCCAATCAGTCCGATTTTAATGATTGCCTTTGCCAGCTCCAAAATAGAACGCCCTGAAATAATCTTTTTCATTCCGCTGACCGGATTCATTTTATTGAATTTCGGTTGAAGCGGCTTATAGGTTACCTTCCATCCAACCTGAATAACATCACCAATGAAAGCAACCACAAAGCCCACCAATAAAAAGGGGGCAAGTAAAAGCAGGGTTCGCAACATGGTGTTTCGCAAAATTGCTTCCAGCGTAGTTACCGGAATTGTACTCCCCGGCAGCGTTACTGCATCCGGAATTTTATAATAAATCATGGAAAAACATTCAATAAAACGTTTCCCAATCCAGCCACAAACAGCCTTCAGCATCAAAAACATGGCAAGCAGGCTGAGTCCCAGTCCAACCTCTCTGGATTTGGCAACCTGCCCTTCCTTTCTGGCATCTTCCAGTTTTTTAGGCGTTGCGTCCTCGGTTTTTTCCCCACCGGGCCCATCCTTTGCAAAAAACTGGAGTTCATAGGCTAGTATCACATCAATCCCTCCGTGATTCTTGTCACCATGACTTTAACTTCCTGGAAAATGAAATCCGCTGCGCCCGGCAGCATTGCCACTGTAAGAAACAGGGTCATAAGACCAAGCAGAATCTTTAACTGAATTCCGACAGAAAACATATTCATCTGCGGCGCAACCTTCGCAAGAATTCCAAGCACTGCATTCAGAATCATGACGACGGCAAACACCGGAAGGCAGATTCGAAAGCCGATTATGATATATTCTGATAAGAATTGTATCATACTGGCTATCAGATGATCTGTATCAAACACCGCACCGTTAATCGGAATCAGACGGTAGGTGTCTACAAATGCCCGCAGCAGATATTCATACATACCACTGACCAGCAGCATAAGCAGCGTCGTGTACTGTAAAAACATACCGGTAATACTGGTATTTTCCTTTGTTGTCGGGTCCATCATCGTAACCATCGACAGACCAATGTTCATATCGATAATCATACCGGCAAAGATAACGACCGTCGTACAAAGCTGCGCGCCAAAGCCAATGAAAAGACCGGTCATGACTTCCTTCATCACAATGATTCCATATCCCCACACCGTCTGGTAAGACAGCGCCGCATGCGGAACCGAGGTGTGATAAAGAAGCAGGGATATAAAAAATCCCAAACCGATCTTTACTCTCGCGGGTGTGTTATTCATTCCAAAAAAGGGGGCTATGAAAATAAAGCTTGTCGTTCTCGTCAGAATCAGGAGAAAGAACTCCAGCTCCTCCAGAGAAAACCTATACTCTATCATACGTTTACCTGATGTACAAACTGAAATTTGTCCAAAGCTCCACCATGTAATCCACAATGGAATTCAAAATCCAATGTCCAAACAACATCAATCCCAAAAACACACAGATAATCTTTGGTACAAAGGTAAGTGTCTGCTCCTGAATGGATGTCGCTGTCTGAAACACACTGATAATAAGACCGATTACAAGGGAAATCATCAGTATCGGCGCTGAAGTCTTAATAATCAGATACAGCGCTTCCCGTGCAATCGCTGTCACGGTATCGACAGTCATCTTTTTCCTCCTGTTCAGACTTGTCAGTAAAAGGTCTTGACAAGACTGCCAATCACCAGATTCCATCCATCTGCAAGAATAAACAGCAGTATTTTAAACGGCATGGAAATCGTTGTCGGCGGAAGCATCATCATACCCATACTCATAAGGGCAGAAGCCACCACCATATCAATTACAATAAATGGTATATAAATCAAAAATCCAATGATAAACGCCGTCCGAAGTTCACTGATGATAAAGCTTGGAATCAGTACAGAAGACGGAATCCCCGAAAGGCTGCCATCCCACTCCTGATCTGCAATCTCCATAAACAGGCGCACATCCTTGACCTGCGTCTGTCCATACATAAATTCACGAAGCGGTTCCATGCCGGTTTCCAGTGCTTCTTCCTGCGTAATCTCGCCTCTGTCAAAGGGTTTTATCGCTTCTTCGTTAATCTGTGTTATAACAGGGTGCATAATAAAGAAGGTCAAAAACAGGGCAAGTCCAATCAATACCTGATTGGGAGGCGCTGTCTGCGTGTTCAATGCCGTCCGCGTAAAATGCAGTACAATAATAATCCGCGTAAACGAGGTCAGCATGATAATCAGAATCGGCGCAAGCGCAATCATCGTCAGCGTAATCAGAATTCTGACCGGCCCTGCGACATTGCCGTTTCCATTGTCATAGGTAATGGTCAGATTGTTGGCAACATTGAGCTCCTTTAATTCATCAGCATCTCTGGAAGCGCCCGGCTCTTCAATATTGGTACGGGTATCGTCTGTCCCTGTTAAATTACTTTCCCCTCTGTCAAAAAAGGGCGTCTGTTCCGCTGCCTTTACAGAAACAGAACAGTTTAAAAACAATATGCCTGCTACCAACAGCAGGCATACCAGAAGCAATGTTTGCTTTCCCTGAAAATATTTCTTCATCATAATGTGCCTACTTTTTCTGTCTCTTCTGTTTTGCTCTTTCCAATATCTGGGCAAAAGAGAATGTGCTGTCTTTGGGCTGGGAAGGAATCGTAAGTTCCTCCTCAGTCAGTTCACAAAGCTTTGTAACGCTGTCCCTGCATACTGCAACTGCGACATAGCGGTCACCCAGCTTCACAATCTGAACATATTTATTCGGTGCAATTCTACAGGTTTCCGTTACTGCAATATTGGTTCCCTCCTGCTTTAACTTCTGAAGGTTTGCAATATAACGCGTCGTAACATAAGTAAGCACCAGAACAATGCAAAAAAGTGCCAGCACCGTTACGAACTGGATAAAAGCATCCAATCCGCTCCCATACGTAAGCAGCATATTATCCTACAACCTTTTTCACCGCTTCCAGAACACGATCTGCCTGGAACGGTTTTACAATAAAGTCCTTAGCTCCCGCCTGAATGGACTCAATAACCATAGCCTGCTGACCCATTGCAGAACACATGATTACGACAGCGCTCGGATCGCCTGCTTTGATTTTTTTCAGTGCCTGAATTCCATCCATCTCCGGCATGGTAATATCCATCAATACCAGATCCGGTTTTACTTCATTGTACTTTTCAACAGCCTTTAATCCGTTTTCTGCTTCTCCTACAACATTGTATCCGTTTTTTGTCAGGATGTCCTTAATCATCATACGCATAAATGCTGCATCATCGCAAATTAAAATATTTTTCGCCATTTTATTCACTCCTGTGTTCTACTTTATAATTTCCGTTACACGAATTCCAAAGCTTTCTTCAATGACAACGACTTCACCTTTGGCAACAAACTTTCCATTTACCAAAACGTCTATCGGTTCGCCTGCAATCTTATCAAGTTCTATGATTGTACCAGGTGCAAAGTCCAGAATTTCTGAAATCGACTTGGTCGTCCTGCCAAGCTCTACTGTAACCTCAAGCGGCACATCCATAATCAGGCCAATGTTTTCCGGCGTACCCGGCGCTGCATAATTTCCAGCAAAGTTCTGGAACTGAGCAGGCTGTACATTCGGCATCTGCTGTGGTGCCATCTGTGGCATCATCTGCATCTGTGGCATGCCCATCTGCATCTGCGGCATTCCCATCTGCATCTGTGGCTGCATACCCATTTGCATCTGCGGCATTCCCATTTGCATCTGTGGCTGCATGCCCATCTGCATCTGTGGCTGCGCTTCTACCTGCGGTGCCACGTAGGGCTGCGGTTCCGGCGCTGGTGCTGGTGCAGGAGCCGGTTCGGATTCCTGTGCCATGCCTCCAAGCTGCTGATTCATAAATGTCGCATATAAAGACTTTGCAAAGTCAATCGGATATAATTGCAGGATTGTACTGTCTACCAAATCCTCAATCTGCATTGAAAATGCAATCTTACAGAAGGTTCCTTCCAGATAATCTGCAATTTCTCCGGGTTTTTTCAGCTCTGTTAAATCGACGAGACTCGCCTCTGGTGGACTGATGTCAATCAATTTTCCCAGCATCGTAGAAAGTGATGTCGCTGAGGAGCCCATCATCTGATTCATTGCTTCTGAAATGGCGCTCAGATGCAGTTCTCCAAGTTCCCCTCCTACATTCGTACCATCACCGCCCATCATAAGGTCGGTAATAATCTGCACATCCCTTTCCTTCATAATCAGGATGTTGCTTCCTTCAAGTCCCTGCGTATATTTAATCTGAATGAAAACACAAGGTCTTTCATATTCCGCTATCATTGTATTCCAATTTGCCAATGATACAACGGGTGTTGTTATGTTTACTTTTCGGTTTACCAGGGAATACAGGGTTGTTGCTGATGAACCCATGCTGATGTTTGCAATTTCCCCGATTGCATCCCTTTCCTCCGGAGTAAGCAAGGAATCGTCAATCTCATCTGCTCCCACCGATGTGGCTGCTGAGGTGCTGTCTGACGATGCGCTTTCCTGTGGTGTGCTTTCCGGTTCTGGTGCAGCGGGCGTATCATTTGAGCTGCTGGTATCTACACCACTCAAAAGGGCATTTATCTCATCCTGAGATAACATCCCATCCATGCTCTATTCCTCCTCTCTGATAATCGACGTTACCTGTACTGCATAAGAGTCATCATTTGCTCCCGGCAACGCCGTAAATTTTCTTATATTGCCAACGTAAACATCAAGATCCGTGTCTACTTTGGAATCCAAACGTATGATATCGCCCACCTGTAAGTGGACAAAATCATCCACCGAAATACTGCTTCTTCCAAGAACTGCTTTAACCGGCACATCAACATGCCGCAGCAATGTTTCGATATGTTCTTCGTAATCTTCATCCCTGTCGTCCTTAATCGTCGAAAACCAGTATTTAGTATTCAACTTATCCATTACGTTCTCAAGCGTAAAGTAAGGAAGACAGATATTCATAAACCCTTCTACATCGCCTACTTTGATATTCAATGTGACGATGGCAATCATATCGCTGGGTGAAATAACCTGTGCAAACTGCGGATTGGTTTCAATCCTCTCCAAAAGTGGCGTTATCTCAACTACATTTTTCCAGGGTTCCCGCATAAGCTGAATCGAAATAACCATAATCTTTTCGACTATCGTCATTTCAATTTCCGAAAAGTCTCTGCTCTTATCTAACGGAAGTCCCTGTCCGCCAAGCATTCTGTCTATAATTGCAAAAGCCAGATTGGCAGTCAACTCCACAATGACATTTCCCTGAAGCGGTTGAAATGTCACGATGCCAAGCACAACCGGATTGGCAAGTGCATTCGTAAATTCAGAGAAGGTAACCGTCTCCGAGCTGACAACTGATACCTGGATATTCTTTCTAAGGTAAACCGGCAGATTCGTTGATAAAAGTCTGCCATAATGTTCATATATAATTTCCAGAGTTCGTAAATGCTCTTTGGAAAACTTGGCAGGGCGTTTAAAATCATAATTCTTGACCTGACGCTCGTCCTGCCCCTGCATATCATCTACATCAAGTTCGCCGCTGCTCAGGGCAGACAGCAGATTGTCTATCTCACTTTGAGATAAAACCTCGCCCACACCAACTCACCTCCCGTTCTGTTTCTATTCCTGTCACAGCGGGACGCTTATTGGAATATAATATCGCTGAAAGAAACTTGAAAAATAAAATCTGAGTCAAACATTTCCTGTATTCGTTTTAAAATATCTTCCCGCATCAGCTCTTTGTTTGCCTGTGCATCTTCCAGCGTATAGCTGCCGATAATATCGTAGATTTCACCGGTAATCAGGCTTTCCTTTGTGCTGACATCCGCCCCATAAGTCTTATACCCGGGATTTTTCTTATCCATTGAAAGGGCAACTGAAACAAGACAGTAATGCGCCTTGCCGTCTTCTCCCGGTTTTAAGGGAATTGTCATCTGCTCCGGTATCTTATATACCTCAATATTTTCCATCGGTACGACTGCCTTAACATCCTCGGCATCTACACCCTCTGAAAGCTCCAGTTTTAATACATCCGCAACATCTGTTACCAGTGCCGCTGTTTTTCTGGAAGCACTTCCAACTGTCGCCATCATAATCGACGTCAGCACCAGATTGATAACCAGAAGTGCCAATATAATAATGGATAACAGATTTCTTTTCATGAAACCCTTCCTCCTGTTTCCTCACTGTCAGCACATCTTAATATGCGCTCAATGAATGATAAATTTTAATTTCCACCCTTCGGTTTTTTGCCCTGCCCTCCGGTGTGGAGTTGTCCGCTATCGGAACGTACTCGCCACGTCCAGAATGTTTAATCATCGCCGGATTCAAAGTTGTATTCTTTACAAAATAATTAAATACAGAAAGCGCGCGCGCACTGCTCAGTTCGTTATTGTCTGCGAACCTCGCGCTGCTGATTGGCACGTTGTCCGTATGTCCTTCAATTTCAATTACGCTTTCAGCGTACCGTTCCAGAATAAGACCAATCTTATCCATAATTGGCAATACATCTTCCTTAAGCTGGTCACTTCCTGAATCAAACAAAAGTGCCCCCTTTAAGGAAAGCTGTACATACTGAGAAGTCACTTCCATTTCCACATCCTTGGAAATATTCTGCTCTTCCATTGCTTCTTCTATCTTTTCTGCCAGTTCTTCGGATTTTTTCAGTTTTTCAGCATCCAGCGCCTTTGTCATCTCTTCGACTGATGAATCTGCATTTCCGAGATTGTCCTCTCCATCTTCGGCTTTCCCCATGCTGCTTGTATAATCATCAAGCTCATTAAGCTGACTCACGCCATTACTGAGAAGCAGACCATCGCCAATCGCTGTCGCGCCTGCCTTAAATATGCTGAAGGTCTTTGCAAAAGATGAGGACACCGCTTCAAATTTCTGCGCATCCACCGTAGACATGGAAAACAAAAGCACAAAAAAGCAAAGCAAAAGGTTCATCAAATCGCTGAAAGTATTCATCCATGCCGGTGAACCTTTGGGTGGCTCTTCCTGCCGCTTTTTAGCCATCCTCTTCACCTCCGCCGCCTTCTTCAGCCGGCGTCACTCTATCCTTCGGTGCCAGGAATGACTTCAGCTTTTCCTCTATGACACGGGGATTTTCTCCTGCCTGAATTGAAAGAAGTCCCTCTATCATAATTTCCTTCGCCTGCATTTCAAGACTGTTATTTACCTTTAATTTATTTGCAACCGGTGTAGATAACCAGTTTGCAATCATAGAACCATACAATGTGGTAACCAGTGCAACCGCCATTGAAGGACCAATAGCAGATGGATCATCCATATCGTTTAACATAAGAATTAACCCGATCAGAGTACCAATCATACCCCAAGCAGGTCCCATCGTTGCAATGCTTTCCCAAAAATTGATATTTGTTTTATGTCGATCATCCATGCTGACCAGTTCTGTCTCCATAATCGCCCGTACAAGCTCAGGATCAGTACCATCGACAATCAGCAAAATACCTTTTTTCAAAAAAGCATCATCCAAATCCTCTGCAGCTTCTTCCAGAGAAAGAAGTCCTTCTTTTCTTGCCACATTAGATAATTCAATAATTTTCTGAATAATGGTCATCGTATCAAATTTAGGTGCCTTTACGGCAAGACGAAAGCTTTTTAATCCATTTATGTAATCACTCAGAGAAACAGAAGCAAGTACCGATGAAAAGGAACCGCCAAATGTAATAATGATGGACGGTATATCCCAGAAAGACTGAAGTCCGCCAATGCCTGCACTTTGAATGATACCATACAAGAATGCGCCGAAGCATAGTGTAAGGCCAAGTACGGAAGCTATATCCACTGCTGTCACCTGTCTATTTTCGCATTAACCTGCAAAAATATCCTTTCTATATGATTTTACTAAATTTTTCACTTCTTGTCTACTTTCTTTTACAATTATTTTTCTGCCTGTCGTGAAGCTGACAACCGTATCCGGCGTCTCTTCCACAAGCTCAATCAGGTCGCAATTTACCAGTATTTTCTGTCCATTCAGCTTTGTCAGTTCTATCATACTCCACCCTCCATACATAGAGGCAGGAAGCCGCTTTCTGCGGCTCCCTGCCCGCCTCCTATGTATTTATCCGGTTTTATAAAAACCTATTTTACCGGATTATCGTTTCAGATTTACCAGCTCTTCCAGAAGTGTATCTGATACTGTGATAATTCTGCTGTTTGCCTGGAAACCTCTCTGTGTCGTAATCATTTCTGTGAACTCGGATGACAAATCCACGTTACTCATTTCCAATGCGCCGGCTGCCATGCTGCCCTTACCGTCCGCTGTAATGTCTACGCCGACACCGTTAAATTCACCAGAGTTTAAGGTTGCCTGATACAGGTTGTCACCCGCCTTCTCAAGACCTGCTGCATTTGCAAATTTAGCAACCGCAATCTGTCCAAGCAGCTTTGTCATACCATTGTCATAGGTTGCATAAATTTCACCATTGTTCTGGATGGTAACGCCTGACATTGCGCCAAGCTTTCTTCCTGAGCCAAGTCCTTTTGCCTCCGTACCGGCAGTTGCCGTTATGGTCGAGCTTCCGCCGTTGTTGTACCAAGTTACGTGGGACCAGTCCATATTGATGTCGGAAAAGCTTGCCAGAGAAACCGTACCGCCTGCCTTTGTCGCTGCGGAGGTATTGAAGTCCAGTGTTACATTGTCTTTATTGTCAATCGACTGGAACTTACCGGTGTCCACGTCAAATTTAAGCACATAACCATTGTAGGTCGTAGTCGTCGTTACCTGTGCCTGTCCGTCAGGAGCTACATCAAAGGTGTACCCCTTATTCGGGTCTGTGGTATCCATTCCATAGGCCTCTTCCTTGGAAATTTCCTTCTTGAAAGTGCCATCTGCATTGTAAACCATCGCCGTAGCGCCTGCCGTAAAATCCTGTTTCAAGCTGAAGGTTACATTTCCATCCGCATCCAGTACCGGAAGTGCATCCAGCGTAGTTATATTTAACGCAGTTTTCCATTTGTCAACTGTATCCAGTGTAATTCCTGTTCCAGTCACATGATCCTTCTGATAATAATATGGTGTAGAACCATCCGTCGGCTTTACATAGACAAGACCGTAAATATCCTCCAAATCTGCTTTCGTTACGGTTCCAGTTCCCTTCATGGAAACTGTAGCGCCTGCTGCAACTGTAGCACCTGCAGCAACACCATCTACCGTATAGGTAACGCCGCTGAGCTTCTTGGTATCATAATCTGTAAATGCTTCATCCAGCCCAACCTGTTTATAAAATTTCTTTGTAGCCGAATCATAAGTTGCACCTGTGATAAGCTGACGCAGCTCCGTAGTGCTCTGCACTGTACTGCCTCCAAAGTTTGCAATATCGTTGATATTGTTTACGCCATACTTATCTACAAGGGAATCACCCTCAGAATCCAGAATGTCCGTCAGTTCAACCGTATACTCTCCCTTGGTTTCTGTCTCATGGATTGCAAACTTTGCCGTATAGCTATAGCCAAGTGCATCAAAGAAGCCAAGAGTCAGAGTCTTTCCTGAAGCTGTGGACGCATCCGGCTCATTTCTGTCAAGAATACCTTCTACATAGGATTCTGTCGTTGCTTCCGGCGGATAGGTCATGTTTGCGCTGCTCATAATACGCAGTGCAGATACCGTATCCTTTTTGATGGTCTGAGTTGTCTCATCTACGCCCCAGCCCATAACATTATACCCATTTGCTGACATGGCAAGATTTCCTGCTGCATCTACATAAAAGGAACCGTCACGGGTAAAATAGTTGCTCTTTCCATCATTTACGATAAAAAAGGAGTCTCCGTTGATTTTAATATCAAATGGATTGCCTGTCGTCTGTGTTGCGCCTGCGGATGTAATCTTAGTGCTGATTGCCGCAGACTGTACGCCCAGACCTATCTGCTTTGCATTGACGCCGGCGCGTCCTGTTGTCGCATTGGGTCCTGACGCATGTGCGGTCGTCTGGTACATGAGCTCACTGAAATTCACGGAGCTCGCTTTATATGCCGTCGTATTTACGTTGGCAATATTATTACCGATTACGTCCATCTTGGTCTGATGTGTCTTTAAGCCTGCCACACCAGAGTACATTGCTCTCATCATAACTAATATGACCTCCTATACTGCCTTGAACAGCCTGTACTTTCGTTCCTTCTGTCAGTCGGGAACGCCTGCCTCCATAAGGTCCGGCTACATAAATACAGCACCGTCAATATTGGTAAATATATTCTCCTGTGTTTCTTTCTGATCCATCGCCGTTACCACTGTATGATTAGGGACATTGACGATAAATGCAAGCTGGTCTACTACAACCAGTGATTCTTTGATTCCTTTCGCACCGGCTCTCTGCGTTCCATCGCTCAGACGCTCCATCTGCTCGTCTGTCAGCCTGATGTTGCGGTCTGCCAACCTGTTCGCAGCATGCTTGGAAAATTTTAAGGCTCTGTCTGTGGAAGTCGTCTGCGCCTCTTTCTGCGTCAGAATTTCCTGAAATGAAAGCCCGCCTTCAACAGCCTGCCCTGTGCCGCTCTTTGGTTTTGAAAACCGCTCCTGAAACTGTAGTGCAGAAAGGTATTGGCTATTTTGTACCTTCACTGTCATCCTCCTGCGTTGTTACAGTATCCTCTGTTTCCTGTGTCTTTGCCGCTTCGCCAGAAGCTGCGCTTTCCTTTGCTTCCTCAGATTCAGCCGTCTTATCAGATTCTTCCGTCTTGCTGGTCTCCTCTGTCTTGTCAGATTCTTCTGTCTTTCCAGTCTCCTCTGTCTTGTCAGATTCTTCTGTCTTTCCAGTCTCCTCTGTCTTGCCGGATTCTTCTGTTTTTCCGGTTTCTTCTGTCTTATCGTCCTTGCTATCTGCCTTTTTAGCAGCCTTCTTTAACTTTTCCATCTGCTCTACATATTTTTCCAGCTTTTCAATATTTTCCTTCGTCAGGAAAGTCTTCTGGTATGCAGTCATGCCCTCATAGGTCTTTTGCAGTTCTTCAACTGCTTCCTGATTGCTCAGTGAAAGCTTTGTAAGTCTCGGAAGCTTGTTAAGTCCGACGGTCCAGTTATATGCCAGCTCATAAGCCTTGGAATATTCCGGATCATAGATGCTGTCAACATCATCCAGTGGATAATTGTTACCATTTATGGAAACATAAGCTTTGCCGTTTTCATAGGTTACAAAATCAACCTTGCCATGTACATAACCTGAGCTTCCTGTTATGGAATCCACTGTCTTTACATATACCTCCTGACCAACCAGTGAAGATGCTCTCTGCAGATTGAGTGCACTTGTCATATTCTGCATCTCTTCCAGACTGGAGAAGGTTGCAAGCTGTGAAATATACTCCGTATTTGAGGTCGGCTCCAATGGATCCTGATACTTCATCTGCGCTACTAAAAGCTGCAAAAACGCATCTTTTCCAAGTGTGCTGCCACTTTTGGTTTCTGTCGATGTAGTGGTTTCTGTTGTCTGCTGAAGCTCACCATTCTTTACAGGTGCTACTAAACTCATGTCATTTCTCCCTTCTATGCGGTATAGTCTACGGTATTTCCGTTCTGCCGCATGATTTCCGCAGCAATGCGGTCTTCCTCAGAAAGCTCCATCTCATCGAGCATGTCATCCTCTGTTAACTGAATCCTGCGCGCTGCTTTTTTCTTTGGCTCCTGCTGCTCTGCGCCGGAGTTGTCATTTTCTGCAAAGCTCCTGTCAAACTCATGACTTGCTACTGTCACTTCTACTGCCTCGACTTTTACGCCCTGCTCATTTAAGTTTTCCTTAAGCTGCACTGTCTGTGCTTCCAGCACTGCCTTTACCGCTTCTGTTTCTGCTGTAAACTGTGCTGTTACCACGCCTTCTTTTGCAGTAAGATGAATCCGCAGCGTACCAAGCGTTTCCGGCTGAAGCTGCAATTCCAGATTGGTCATATCTGCCTTTGCTTCCACCTTTATGTACTCGGTAATCTGGTTCATAATATCCTGCGTCTGTGCCGCACTGTAAGGCGTCTCGCTTCCTCTTGGCGCTGTTACTTCATTCTGCCATGCTGTAAGGGTATTTCTGTCAAAGCCCTGCTGTAAGAACTGGCTGTTGGAATTGTGCTTTTCCTCTCCGCCTTTTCTTTCTGCACCGGCGCTTTCTGTCTGCGTTCTGTCCTCTGAAATCTCCTGATTTTCAGTATCCGCAGCCTCCGCCTGTGTTTTCTGCACAGGATCTGTCTCCGCCTTCGTTTCCTCAGGCTCCATCTCCTTTACAGGTACTGCTTCTTCTGCTTCCGCCGCATTTTCCACAATAACCTGTGTCTGCATCTGCACTTCATCCGACAAAAGCTGTTCCGGTTCCGGAAGTGCCTGCATCTGTGATACCACATCCTCAAGTGTCATATCGAGTTCTGAAAGCTGGTTTTGTGCATCTGTCAGGATCTCTCCTACTGCATCCGTCAGATTCTGCAGCTGCCCATAGAGCGCTTCGTTTGTCAGGATATTCATCTGATCCGTCTCACCTGCCGCCGCCATCACAAGCATCTGAAGATTATCGGTATTTAACAAATCCACCTGTGTCAGTCCCAGCTCCTCAAGAAGCTGATCCAGCTCTTCCGGTGTCATATTAAGCGCATCCTCTACGATGACTCTGGCTTTCAGTACTGCCTCGGCAAGAATCTCCTGCGCATCCTCACATGCTGTATCCTGTGCATCTCCCGTTTCCGTTGACAAATCATCTGCATTTTTCTTAGCAGAAGCCTTATCTGTTCCGGTCTTTGCATCCGCACGGCAAATGTTTTTTTCAACCTTAACCGGCGTCTGTACTACGGCTGCATTTGACTTGCCAGCATCCTGACCGCCTTTGCCGTCCACAGCCATCGTCGTCCGGTTCATGATTTGTGAAAAGCCATTATCCGACGCACCGCCCGGTACTTCTGCAGTCTTAACGCCTGCCGCAGCAAAAAGAGCATTTACAGTCTGTGTTACATTTGTACTGGTCATCTGTTCCCTCCTTTCTTTTATTTTCATGGTACATATATATTTTATTGCAAAATATATATCGGTTTTTTCACTGCGAAGATTAAGATTCGGGGTCCATAATCTTCGTCAGTCTGGCTGCCACATCGGGGTCCATAACACCCAGTATTTTTCCTCTGTCTGAAGCATCCATTGTCTCCAGTATCTTTGCTGCAAGATCAAGATTGTCCTGCATGGCTTCAAATATTGCGGCTGCCTCTTTTGGTTTCATTTCAGCGTAGGCATTGGCATAATCCTTTACCTGACTGTCCACCTGTTGCTGTGCAAGCACCTGCTTGTACAGCTTTTCCGCTGTCGCCGGATCCATTGACTCATAATATTTCAAAAATGCGTCCGCCCCCGGTCCCTTATCAGAATAAATGACTTCATCGTAAAACTCATTTTTTATATCTTCAAATGCAACCTGATTGTTTTCAAAGGTTTTTAAACGTTCAATTTCTGCCTGCAGGTCTGCAATCCTCTGGTCTGTCTGTGCATTGCCGGACTGCGCATTTTCCAGCTCCAGCTCCAGCCTTCTGATCTGCTCTACCGCATCCTTTAAGCTGGTATAGCCATAATATTCATCCTGCGTCGAATCTCCCGCTCCTGTCATCTTCTCAGCCGGAAGTATTTTATTGATGACCGGAATGTCCTTAAGAACCGGTCTTAATACGGTGGAGCCAAAGCCGCCCACATCCAGCTTGATGAGCAGAGCCAGTATGGCAAGCCAGATTACCACAATGATAAAGGTTACAAAGACAATTGGTGCAGAGCCGCCCTCTGTTTCATCCTCCAGTTCCTCCTGCTGGAGATCCAGTTCTCTTGCCCTGCGCTTTGCTTCTTTTCTCTGCGCCTTCTGCTCCTCGCGCATCTTTTTGCGTTCTTCACGCAGACGCTTCTGTTCATCCTGTGCTGAAAGCACTTTTTCTGTTTCCTGTGATTTTGCTGCTATGTTTTTTTCTGCCATATATTTTCCCGCTACTTTTCACTTCGAACTTCTGCTGCTTCCTGCTGTCTCTGACCGTAGGTATAACTGGTCAATTCATCAATTTCCCGGCTTTCTCCTGCCTTTTCCTCCAACAAAAAAGCTTCAAATGCATTTTCCCGAAGTTTTTCATGAATCTTTCTTTCCTGAATCGCCGCCTGCAGCTTTTCTCTTGCGGCTTCTACAATATCTTCTGCCTTTTGAATTTCTTCTTTCTGCAGCTCTATAAATTCATCCATCCGAAGAATTGCTTCCTTATTTTCCCGCATTTTCTGCAAGTCCAGCTTTTTCTTCAAAAAGCTTCTCGCCTCTTCCTCGTAGTCCGCCTTTCGTCCCTGCAGCCGCGCCAGCTTTTCTTCTTCTTCATTCAGCCTCGCTCTTGCGACGCCATATTCCATTTTTGCCTGTTCTTCCAGTTTTCTTTTCAGATTCAGAATGTTCTGCATCCGATATAAAAACTTTGACATATAGCATTATTCCTCATACAGCCCTTCCAAAAGCTGTACCGTTTCTTCAAATGTAAACTTGCTGTCCACATCCTGCATCAGGAATTCATTGGTTGCATCTATCTTTTCAATCGCATAATCAATTCCGGGATTGCTGCCCTTCTTATATGCGCCGATGTTAATCAAATCCTCAGCTTCATGGTAGGTTGCCAGTACATTCTTTAATTTTCCTGCCGCCTTTTTATGGTCCTTATCTGCAATCTGGCTCATGCACCTTGAGATACTCTGCAGTACATCTACTGCCGGATAATGATTCTGATGCGCAAGCTTTCTGTTTAACATAATGTGTCCGTCCAGAATGCTTCGCGCCGTATCGGTAATCGGTTCGTTGAAATCATCACCGTCAACAAGTACGGTATACAGCCCCGTGATAGAACCGTTCTCTGTTCTTCCCGCACGTTCCAGAAGCTTGGGAAGTTCAGAATACACGCTCGGCGGGTATCCTCTTGTTACCGGGGGCTCGCCTGTTGCCAGTCCAATCTCTCTCTGTGCCATACAAAAACGGGTCAGGGAATCCATCATTAACAGAACATCCCTGCCCTGATCCCTGAAATATTCGGCAATCGCTGTTGCCGTCTTTGCCGCTTTATTTCTCTCAAGAGCCGGTCTGTCAGAGGTTGCAACAACTACAACGGACCGCCGCATGCCTTCCTCTCCCAAATCCCGCTCGATAAACTCTCTTACTTCTCTGCCCCGCTCTCCAATCAATGCAATTACATTGATTTCTGCCTTTGTATTGCGGGCGAACATACCCATCAAAGTAGATTTTCCTACGCCAGAGCCGGCAAAGATACCAATTCTCTGTCCTTTTCCTATGGTAATCAGACCATCTACCGCTTTTACACCAAGCGGAAGCGGCGTATCAATAATCGCTCTGCTCATCGGATCAGGCGGCATCGCCTCAACTGAATAGCTCGCTGCTGCTGAAAGCACGCCGTTTTCAATATCTGTCGGTCTTCCAAGACCGTCCAAGGTCTTGCCAAGCAGGAAATCACCTACCGAAACCCGCAGAGAATCACCTGTGTTTTCCACAAGATTTCCAATACCGATGCCCTCTGTATTTTCGTAAGGCATAAGCAGCGTTCTGCCATCCTTAAAGCCTACGACCTCCGCCATGATTCCCTGTCCTTCATCCCCTTCAGGATGAATATAGCAGATGTCCGCAAGCTTTGCATCCGGTCCTGCTGCTTCAATTGTCAATCCTACAACATTTAATACCTTACCAAGCTTCTTAAAATATGTCCTGTCTTTTGCTTTATCGTATTTAAAGAAATCTGTCATTTTGCCATTTGCTCCACCATCCGCTATCCCTCCGGCGTATAAGAAAGCAGACGAAGCTGTCTTCCAAGCGCCGCAAGCTGAATGTCCAGTCCGCAGTCATAAATACCGCCTTCTGTTTCAATCATGCAGGAATTCTTTTTCATGGTGGCATCCTCTACGATTTCAAGGGAGGCATTTTTATTTCCCATTTCTTCTGCCAGTGCCTTCTTCTGCATGCTCACAAAGGGGTAATCCTCCGGTCCGACATGTACGATATAGCTGCCGCTGTTCTCAATTTTCTGCATGCAACCATCCAGAAGCTGCATAACAAGGTTTTGATAATTCCCCAGTTCTACATGGAATATGTATTCATAAATGCCTGTAAGCTGTTTTACAATCTCCGGCTCCAATTCACGGAGCTTTTCCTGATAGGCATCCTCAAGTTTTCTTTCTGCAATATCAAGCTCTGCCTTTGCAGACGAAGTTCCTTCCTGATAGCCCTGTTTTCTTCCTTCTTCTCTGCCGCTCTGCACCGCCTGCGTTCTGGCAGCATCAATTTCAGCCTGTGCCGCCGCCTTCATCTGACGGATTTCTTCTTCCGCCTGTGCGATAAGCTCTTCAGGACTGGGTCCCTCGTATACTGGCTGCGGTGGAATGGGTGCTTCTGCTTTTATCAACGCAGACGGATTTTCCTCTCCGTCAGGGTCCGTCAGAATACCACTCAGTTCTTCTGCATTCAGACCACTCTGAAATCCAGAAGGAGCTGGTATTTCCCCGCTTTGCTGTACTGGTACAACTTCCTGCTGTCCATACCCCCTCAGGCGTTTTTCCAAAAGCACATTGCTGTCAATCATCCGCTTTTCTTCCTGCTGGAGCTGCACCCAGTTTCCCTTCAGTAAATTACCGGAACTAGACAACAATTTCATCCCCTCCACCTCTGGAAATAACGATTTCTGCAGAGTCTTCCAACTTTCTGATAATATTGACAATCTTTTGCTGCGCTTCTTCTACGTCCTTCATACGGACAGGTCCCATAAATTCCATGTCCTCTTTTATCATGAGGGCAAGACGTTTGGAAAGGTTCTTGAAGATTGCTTCCTGTACCTGCTCATTAGAGCCCTTTAATGCAACTGCAAGGTCGCTGTTATCTACGTCACGCAGCACACGCTGAATCGCACGGTCGTCCAGCAGAAGAATATCCTCGAATACGAACATCTTCTTTCTGATTTCGTCTGCCAGCTCCGGCTCTTCGATTTCGAGCGTTTCCATAATGTGTTTTTCAGTACCTCTGTCTACAGAGTTCAAAATATCTACAACAGCGTCTACGCCGCCGATGATGGTGTAATCCTGATTAACAAGCGAAGAAAGCTTGGATTCCAATACCTTTTCCACTTCCTTTATAACATCCGGACTTGTACGGTCCATAAGTGCAATACGTTTTGCTACGTCTGCCTGTCTCTCCGGCGGCAGCGCCGATAAAATCAGAGAGGACTGTGCCGTAGAAAGATAAGACATAATCAGGGCAATCGTCTGCGGATGCTCGTCCTGAATAAAGTTTAAAAGCTGGGACGCATCTGTTTTGCGTACAAATTCAAATGGACGAACCTGCAGGGATGCTGTCAGTTTTCCAATGACATCCCTTGCCTTGTCCTCGCCAAGTGCCTTCTCCAAAAGCTCCTTTGCATAGCCGATGCCGCCCTCAGCGATATACTGCTGTGCAAGACATATCTGGTAGAACTCCTCGATTACCTCTTCCTTGAGCTGAGGCGTAATGCTCCGCGTATTGGCAATTTCAAGCGTCAGTTCTTCTATTTCTTCTTCTTTTAAATGTTTAAAGATATGGGAAGATTTTTCCGGCCCAAGCGTAATCAGCAGCACAGCTGCCTTTTGCAGACCGGTCAATCCGGAATCCATTGCCATACCTTTTACCCCCAATCCTCGTTTAACCAGTTACGCAGCAGATTTGCCGCAGCCTCAGGATTTTCGTCAACAAACTTTTCAATGAGACGTCTGGTGTCAGAAATCTCTTCCGTGCCAATGCTTCCTATATCCGGCTCTGGCGTAGACTGCAGCAGGTTCTCTACAGAAAGCTCTTCTTCCTCTTCTGTCTGCTTCTCGCTTCTCATGCTCCTCCAGATTACAAAGGCAAGCAATCCCAGAATTACCAGAATCAATACAATCTGAACAATGTCGGTTGCGCTCATGGCAAGACCCTCTTTGTCGATAAAGAGAGGCTCTACATAGGCAACCATTGCAATATTTGCCGCATCAATGCCCGTTGCTTTGGAAATAACATCAACCATATTCTGGTCAACCGGCTGTGCTACACGTCCAGCATTTGCGAGCTTATATTCGTCCCAGGTAATTCCTGCTAAAAGTCCCTGTCTTTTTACATCCTCTTCCCGCTGCACATCATAAGTAATCGCCGTTACAGAAATGGAAGACTCGTCATATTTAATCAGTCCAGGCGGAATTGACTGTGTCGTAATCTTTTCATTTGGCAGATAATCCCTCGACTCCTCCGATACCGTAGAGGACGACTGCCCATTATCCTGTATCTGATACGTCGTCTCACTATTGGAATCCGTCCCCGGAACACCGCCTGAGCTGTTGGAATTCTCAGCGTTGTAAATATCCTCGTGGCTTAAAACGCCCTGTGTCTGACCGTCTGCCGGAGTATAATTATGCTCCGTCACTTCCGTTGAGGAAAAATCAAGTGAAAGGTTGCTTGCCACTTCAATATTGTCATACTGGTTTGTTCCAAGCAATACCTTCTTGACTTCATTGCGCACCAGACGCTCTGCCTGCTGTTTTACAGAAAGCTGGTTGCTTGCGTTGCCTGTAATCGAATAGGAATCCTCTCCTGAGTACAGAAGATTTCCCTGACTGTCCAGAATTGTAATATTGTTTGCATTCTCATTGCCCAGCGCAGTTTTTACAAACTGTGCCATCGCAGCGGCATTTTCCGGCGTAAATTCACCATCCAGCTCCAGAATTACGCTTGCAAACGCTTCTTCATTTTTGGACAGCAGGGTTCCATCATTTTCCGGAAGAGAAAGCTGCACATCCGCTTTTTTTACAGCCTCAAAGCGTGTCAGATCTTCCTCCATCTGCCCTTCCAGATAGAGCTTATAGCGCTTCTGTTTGTCCGATTCCGTTGTTGAGAAGCCGCCATTTGTTACATTGTCAATCCCATAAGCCGCCGCCGGTATATCATTTGCCCCGAGCAGCAGATTCGCATCCGAAATCTGCTCCTTTAATACCGTAATCCGGTAGCCGTCATCTGAAACCCGATAGGTAATATCCGCTCCATCCAGGAGTTCTGTGATCTGGGAAGCTTCTTTTGTACTCTCGCAGTTTACTAAAAGTTCATACTGCGGTCTCGTCAGAAGTGTTATCAGAATCGCAAGTGCGATAATGACACCTGCAGCTATGCAGATGATAATTGTCTTTTGTTTTGAAGTAAATCGATTCCACCATTCCAGCAGTTTTGCCGGAATTGCTTTTAACCGCTCAGCCATCTTTGTTCTCCCGCCTTAAATCTGCATCTGCATGATTTCTTTGTAGGCCTCTAGGAAGCGGTCTCTTACAGCGACCGTATATTGCAGCGCCTCCGATGCCTTCTGCAGCGCGATTGAAAGATCGTGCGTGTTTTCCGTCTCTCCGAGAGCAACCTTCAGTTCTTCATTTTCCATATCAGAAATATAGCTGTTGGTCGTATGTAAATTATCTATGGCATCATGCAGCATTGTGCTGAAAAGGTCTTTTCCATTGTTTTCAGCCTCTGCTCTCTTTGCCGCTCCGGTCTGCTTCGCGGCTTCTCTGACCGCGCCCGAGCTCACATTATACAGTGATGCAATATCCATGTTTCTTCTCCTTATGCCGTTTCCTTAACTGTCTTTTACTGTGCCATCTCCAAGCCCTTCATTGCCATTGATTTACTAGCATTGAAGGCCGTTGCATTAGCTTCATAGGCACGGCTTGCATCAATCATATTTGTCATTTCAGTAACAATATTGACATTGGGATACAATACATAACCGTTTTCGTCCGCATCAGGATGAGAAGGATCGTATACCATCTTCATATCATTCCATGTATCCTCCGACACCGAGCTTACCTTGACACCCTTGCCGGAATAATTATCCCTTGCTTCATTCAGCACACGGCTGAACGGAGTCTGCGTCTCTTTTTCTGCAAATGTAACCACCTTACGTCTGTAGGGTGTACCATCCTCAGTTCTCGTCGTATTGGCATTGGCAACGTTCTGTGAAATAATATCCATACGGTAGCGCTCTGCGGTCAAACCGGAAGCGTTAATATCAAATGTCGTAAAAAGGCTCATATTTTCTCCTCCCTCAGAATCAGGCTTGCAGTCCGGTCACCCTTCCGGCTGCGGCATTACTTTGTTACCATCTTCAGATTTGCAAATTCCTGATTGATTCCCGTCATAATGGCATTGTATTTAAGCTGGTTGGATGCCAGCATAACATTTTCTGTATCCGGATCGACATTATTGCCGTCTGTACGATAGGAGTAATTGGTATAATCCTTATATGTACGCGCTTTCAACCGGTTTGTCTTTAATCCGCTTACCTTCGCATCCACAGACGTATATCTGGAATTGCCCAGCGCACGTCTCAGCTCTCCCTCAAAATTTATGTCCTGCCGCTTGTATCCCGGCGTATCCGCATTGGCAATGTTGTTGGAAATGATTTCATGGCGTGTCCATGCTGCATCCGCAGTCTTGTCCAATACATTGATATAATCAAAGGCATTTGAATGTATCATCTTCTTCTCCTTTGCTTAAAGGCATAATAACCCATCTAAAATCTGTTCTATTTTATTATATATGATTCGTCAAAAAACACAAGGTCTTTTTGACGTTCAGACCCGCCTCAAACCCGCATAAATCATAGGAAATATGTACTAATCCCTTCATTTTGCAGCCCTCTTTTTGCTCTTTTTTACTCAAAAACATGAGAATCGTGTAAATTTTTGGTACAATTTTCCTATTCAAAAAAATACAGGAATCTTATCCGCTTTTGCCCCTCAGCACAGCATGATTTTCCCTGTTACATAATAAAAGGACCTATGTCTAAGGCACAGATCCTTCTTTTGCTTTATACCAGTTTGAAAAGCTTATTTTTCGCGTGCTGAAACTCCCTTTTCAGGCTTATGCTCCTTCAGCTTTTCCACCTCTTCAAATACTACGTCATTAAGCACTTTAATATAGGTTCCCTTCATACCTGAGGACCTCGACTCAATTACGCCGGCGCTCTCGAATTTGCGAAGCGCATTTACAATCACAGAACGGGTAATGCCCACTCTGTCTGCAATCTTGCTCGCTACAAGGATACCCTCCTGTCCATTTAATTCGTCAAAAATATGCGTAATGGCTTCCATCTCGGAAAAGGAAAGTGTGCTGATTGCAGATTTTACTACCGCCAGCTTTCTTGCTTCCTCTGCATTTTCCTCATTGACAGCACGCAGCATTTCAAGGCTGACAACCGTAGTTCCATACTCGCAGAGAATAATATCATCTATCTCGTATGGGTCGTTGCACTTGTAAATGAACAGCGTTCCCAGACGTTCTCCTGCAATATCTATCGGACTGATAATCGCCTGATACTTTCTGGTATCCGTCTTTTCAAAGCCGAGCGTCTGCAGGTTTACATTTTCCTTTGTAGAAAGAACACCGAGCATCCTTTCATTCAGCATGGAATCAATATAACCGCCCACTCTGTCGTTTATCAGCTCATCAATCTCCTCGACGCCATCCGAAAGTCCAACGCCAAGCACCTTGCCTTTTCTGCTGATTACAAGCACATTGGAGCCCAGAATTTCTTTCATGACACTACAGATGTCATTAAAGACTACCTTGCTTGAATTATTATTATGCAGAAGCATACCAATCTTTCTGGTTTTATCCAGTAACTGAATACTGCTCATAAACCAACCCCCTTGTGCGGTTCTCACTTTCGCTCATTATAACATGACATTGGTTGATAAGCAACATTTTCCCCGGGAAATAGCGTAAATTTTGTGAATTTCACATAAATTTTATTTACTTTCTGACTTTTTGGGTTTCTCCATTACATTTCCACAGTTTTCATCTATGCAGACAAGCTTATTTCCTTTTTCCACTGTAAGTCCGCCGCATTTGCTGCACTTTACTTCAGAGGGACGCTGCCATACCATGAAATCACAGTCCGGATTTCCAATACAGCCATAGTATTTTCTGCCCTTTTTGGTTTTTTTCAGGACAATATCCTTACCGCATTTCGGACATGCAATTCCGATTTTTTCAAAATACGGCTTGGTATTTCTACACTCCGGAAAGCCCGGACATGCAAGAAAACGTCCATGCGGGCCATACTTTATGACCATCTGCCTGCCACAAAGCTCACAGACCTCATCGGATACCTCGTCTGCAATTTCAACCTGTGCAAGCTCCTCCTGTGCCTTGCAGACAGCCGCATCCAAATCAGGATAAAAATTCGCAACGACTGTTTTCCAGTTAACAACGCCCTCTTCTACTTTATCGAGCAGCGCTTCCATATTCGCTGTAAAGGTCACATCCACAATACTCGGGAATGCCTCTTTCATCATATTGTTGACGACTTCTCCAAGCTCTGTTACATAGAGGTTTTTATTTTCCTTTGTGATATAGCGTCTTGCCAGTATGGTAGTAATTGTAGGCGCATAGGTACTGGGTCTGCCGATTCCAAGCTCCTCAAGCGCACGCACCAGGCTCGCTTCCGTATAATGCGCAGGCGGCTGTGTAAAGTGCTGCTTGGAATCAAATTCACGGAATTTCAGGACAGTGCTTTCGTCAATTCCCTTAACCAGCAGATTTCCTGTCGGCTTCTCCTCTTCATCTGTATAAACGCTCAGGAAACCGTCAAATAATATCTTGGATGCCGCCACTGTAAAATAATGTCTGCCTGCTCCGATGCGTACAGACGTGGTTTCATATTTTGCCGGCGTCATCTGGCTCGCAGCAAAGCGTTTCCAAATCAACTGATATAGTCTGAACTGGTCCCTGCTCAGGGATTCCTTAAGCGAAAATGGCGTTCTCGCAAGGTCCGTCGGGCGGATTGCCTCATGTGCATCCTGTATCTTCTGACCACCCTTTTTCTCAGCCCCATGTCCCGCTGCATATTCGCTTCCGTAATTTTCCGTAATATAGGCTTTTGCCATCTGAGCAGCTTCCTCGGATACTCTGGTAGAGTCCGTACGCAGATAGGAAATAATGCCGACTGTGCCGCTTCCCTTGATGTCAATTCCTTCATAAAGCTGCTGTGCAAGGCGCATCGTCTTCTGCGTGGAAAAGTTCAGCATCTTGCTGGCTTCCTGCTGCAGCGTAGAGGTCGTAAACGGCAGCGGCGCTTTTTTTATCCGCTCTCCTCTTTTAACCTCTTCCACATGGTACTTGACGTCCTGCAGCTCTTTTAAAATCTCATCCAGTTCTTTTTTGGATGCAATCGTTTTCTTTCCATCTGCCGTTCCATAATATCTGGCAACTAACGGCTTTTTTTCTCCTTCTACCGAAAGTTCTACATCCAGGCTCCAATATTCTTCCGGTATAAAAGCGCTGATTTCCTCCTCACGGTCACAGATAATCCGCAGTGCAACCGACTGGACTCTTCCGGCGCTCAATCCGCGCTTAATCTTCGCCCACAAAAGCGGAGAAATACGATAGCCCACCATACGGTCCAGCACACGGCGTGCCTGCTGCGCATCTACCAGATTCATATTGATCTCACGGGCATTTTTCAAGGATTCCTTGACTGCATTTTTGGTAATTTCATTAAAGGTAATCCGATATACCTTTTTATTCTCCAGTTTCAGCGTATAGAGGAGGTGCCATGAAATCGCCTCTCCTTCACGGTCAGGGTCAGTTGCCAGAAAAATTTTTTCTGCTTTTTTGGCTTCCTTACGAAGCTTTGCAAGAATATCTCCCTTTCCTCTGATGGTAATATATTTGGGTTCGTAATCGTGTTCTACATCTATCCCAAGCTGACTTTTAGGCAAATCCCGCACATGTCCATTACTCGCATCAACCTCATAATTAGGTCCCAAAAACTTCTTAATCGTCTTAACCTTGGCAGGTGATTCCACGATGACTAAATATTTTGCCATTTCTTACTCTCCTCGTTTTTTAAATCGTCAAAAACTATACACCATATTTTTCGGAAAGGCAAGCCTTTTATATAGAAGAAACTTTACAGCTTTGAAAACCTTCCGTTTCTCTGATATTGATTTCCTCTGCCGCACAAAACCATTCCTTTGATTACCAAACCAATCAAAATATCTGTTAATTCCGCCAATTTCAGCGCATTTCCTCCCTCTTTTGTCAATATATTTTCATACAATGCTGTCAGTCCTATCGGCCTGTCGTCCAGATAGCCAAACACAAGCCTCTGTTTTTTATCCAAAGCTTCCAGCGGAAGCTCTAAAGCATCCTTTTCCCTGCTGCAGCACACCTCCCTGCCAAGCGCCGTAAGAATATCCTGCGGCGAAAGTGCGATTCCCGCTCCCTGTGAAAGCAGCCGGTTACAGCCTCTGCTCAGTTCATCCGTCGTCCTGCCGGGCAGGGCATAAACCTCTTTTCCCTGTTCCAATGCAAAATCAACCGTAATCAGTGTTCCGCTCTTTTCCTTTGCCTCCACAACGATGATAAGGTCTGCCAAAGCACTGATAATCCTGTTTCTTGCAGGAAAATGGACCGCAAGCGGCGGCGTTCCCTGTGCATACTCCGAGAGTATACCACCCATTAAAAGAAGCCTTTCGTACAGCTTTCTGTTTTCATTTGGGTAACAGACATCCGTTCCGCAGCCCAGCACAGCATAGCTTCTTCCGCCTGCTGCAAGCGCCGCCATCTGCGCAATTCCGTCTACGCCAAGTGCCATCCCGCTTATAATCTGGATGCCTGCCTCTGCAAGCTCGGCTGCAAAAATCTGTGCCATTTTCTTTCCATAATCGCTGCACCTTCTCGCTCCGATAATCGCTACGCAGGGTTCCTCCTTCTGTGGAAGCATCCCTCTGACATAGAGCCTTTTTGGCGCATTTCTAATCTGGCGCAGCTTTTCGGGATATAAAGCATCCGACTTTTCGATACAATATTCTTTCCCTGTCATATTATGCCCTTCCCTCCCAATACTTTCCGCTTTGTATCCGGTAATAAATGGCTTCATTGATATGGGCGCTTTTAATTTCCCCGCTCCCCTCCAAATCCGCGATTGTCCGTGCAATCCGAAGTGTCTTATGATACGACCGCGCGCTCATGGAAAATGCCGTCGCTGCAGCTTCGAGCTGCCTCATTCCCTCCGCATCCAGCCTGCAGAATTTTTTTATCTCCGCAATCCCCATTTCCCCATTAAAGCGAATCCTGCTGCCACGAAATCTTTTTTCCTGTATCTCGCGTGCCAGAAGCACGCGCTCCCGTATTGCCGCGCTCGTCTCCCCCATCTGCTCCCTTCCAAGCAGCCCCGCATCCGGGCGCAGCACCTCACAGCACAAATCCATTCTGTCAAGAAAAGGGCCTGAGACTCTTCCAAGATACCTGCGCACCTGTGTTTCCCGGCAGCTGCACTTGTTTTCATCCGGATAGTATCCGCAGGGACAGGGATTCATCGCGCCTACTAAAATAAAATCAGCCGGATAAGTGACTACGCCGCTCGCCCTTGCAATCCGCACCCGTTTTTCTTCCAGAGGCTGACGCAGGACATCCAACACCTCCCGCCGAAACTCCGTCAGCTCGTCCAGAAAAAGCACGCCTCTATGTGCAAGGCTGACTGCTCCCGGCATCGGAATCCTGCCGCCTCCACTTAAGGCTGCCCCTGTAGCGGTATGATGCGGCGCAAGAAAGGGTCTGTGCGAAAGCAGCCGTCCCTTTTCCAGCCGTCCGCATACACTGTAAATTTCAGAGACCTCATACCGCTCTTCCTCAGTAAGCGGCGGCAGAATCGAGGAAAGCCTTTTGGCAAGCATGGTTTTACCACTGCCGGGCGGTCCAATGAGCAGAATATGATGAAAGCCCGCAGCCGCAAGCTCCGCCGCACGCTTTGCGCTCTCCTGTCCTGCTATATCTGCAAAATCATCCGTTTCCTCTATGTAAAAGCTCTCTTCCTCTTTTCTTTGCAGCAAAGAAAGCCCTGCCTTTTCCATTCCCTCCTTCAGCGCGCAGATGACCTGTGAAAGCTTTGATGCACCATATACACAGGCAATGCCTGCCGCTGCCGCTTCTGTCCCGTTTTCAAGCGGTACTATGCAGCGTTTTATACCCGCCGCCGATGCACGCCTAAGGATTGGCAGCACGCCTCTTACCGGTTTAATCTCACCATTTAACCCAAGCTCGCCTAAAAACAAAATTCCTGCCGTCTGCTCCGGCATAACCTCTCCCATAGAAACCAGAAGCCCTACCGCTGCAGGCAGGTCAAAGGCAGTGCCATCCTTATGCCTGTCTGCTGGTGAGAGGTTGATCGTAATGCGCGATGCAGGCAGTCTGACTCCATTATTTTTCAGCGCAACCCTTATGCGCTGTTTCGCCTCTCCCGCTTCCCTGCTCAGGCAGCCAATCATCTCCATACAGGGCAGTCCCTGAGAGACGTCCGTCTCCACCTGTACGAGGTAGCTGTCAATTCCATAAAACGCTCCCGATAATACTCTGCTGAACATAGTTTCTCCTTTCAGCTTTTTCCCTTTTTCATTTATTTCCTGATAAGAATTTGGAATACTGCGGCGAACTGCCGCTCTCTGAATTATAGATAAATAGATATACTAAGAGAATTTTCCTCTTACATAAAAAATCCTGTATCATTATCATACAGGATTTTTCAAAAACTGCAAGCTGTTCTTTTTTCCCAATTTTACTCCTGAAAAAATGCTTTTCCTGACAGAACCTCAAATTCTGCCCGGCGCTTTTTCTCTCCGTCCTCCAAAATAAGTCTCTGCAAAACAACTGCGGTGAGTGCACTTTTCAGCCTTGCCAAAAGCATGGCATTGCCGCTGCACAGCTCCTTCAGCCATTCCCACAGATAGAGCGCATCCGCGCCAAGCACATCTGCCAGCACAAGCTGCCCCGCTTTTGCTGCCGCAACTGCCGCATAGAGTGTTTCTACGTCCGTCAGTTCACCAGCCAGAATCACGTCCGCGTCCTCCCGCATCGCACTGTAAAGCCCCTCCGCGCAGCTTTGACAGTCCGTACCAATCTCCCGCTGGCTGATAATCGACTGCTTATGGGGATGCAAAAATTCTACAGGACGCTCCAGTGTAATAATATGTTCTTTTCTTGTAGTATTGATGCGGTCGAGCATTGCTGCAAGCGTAGTTGTCTTACCGCTTCCCAAGGCACCTGATACAAAAATCAGCCCCTGTCTTTCCTCACATAGCTGCATTACCGCCTCTGGAAGCAAAAGCTCCTCTGCCAAAGGCACGCTCTTTCCCAAAAGGCGCAGCGCAAGCGCAATTCCTCCACGCTGCTTATATGCGCTCATACGAATCCGTCCCAGATTTCTGATGGAGCATGCCATAACGAGCTGTCCATTTACCTCAAACTTCTCCCGCTGAGGCTGTGTCATAACCGAGACAAGAAGCGTCAGGGTATCTTCTCTTGAAAGTGCTGGAAACGCCATAGGCATCAGCGTCCTGCCAATCCGCATTACCGGCACTGCATCCGGCATCACATGTATATCTCCTGCACCCGCTTCCAGTGCCTGCGTCAAAATTTCTTCTATTGTAACCGCCATCTTTTCTCCGTTCTCAGGCTTCAAAGCCTGCTTTCAGCTTTTGCAAAGCACGTTTCTCAATTCTGGAGACATAGCTTCTGGAAATACCAAGCTCGGCGCCAATCTCGCGCTGTGTCATTTCCCGCCTGCCGCCGACAAGAACCTGTCTGCCACAGTTCTTCTCCGCATTTCCATCAGGAAATAAAATACCATAACGCATACACAGAATTTCCAGTTCCCGCGCATCCAGTCTGGTCCGCAGGAGCGCACCCAGCCTCTGCATCTGCTGCCTTTGCTCCATCTGCTCCAGAATATCCGTCTGTTCATTTTCTATGATGTCGAGAAGGCTGATTTCATTTCCCTCTTTATCCGTTCCGATTGGTTCATACAAAGAGACTTCTTTTGACTTTTTCTTCCTTGCTCGTATCATCATCAGCAATTCATTTTCAATACATTTGCTGGCATAGCTGGAAAGCTTTATCTTCTTTTCGGCATCAAAGGTATTGATTGCTTTTATCAGCCCGATAGTCCCTATCGAAATCAAATCCTCCATATCCTCATCCAGATTCTGGTACTTTTTCGCAATGTGGGCAACCAGACGCAGGTTTCTTTCAATCAGAAGCTGTCTGGCTTCTTTCGCCCTTTCACTGCCTTCTTCCTGCATGCACTGGATACAGCAGGCTTCCTCCTCTGCGGACAAAGGTTGCTGAAAGGTTTTCAAAAGGAGCCCCCAAAAACAGTTTATTACATTCTATGAAGCGCCCTTTCCCAAAGTGCCTTTCCACCTTAAAGCAAAAAATCTGCCAGAATATGATTGCTGACATCAATCCCCTTTTCCGTCAGGCAAATGGATTCTCCGGCAGTTAAAAATCCCATTTTTTCATATTTTTCCAATACCGGTCCATAAACCTTAAAAACGTCTTTTCCAAATGCTTCTAAAAATTTTCTGCATTTAACGCCTTCTATCATCCTGAGTCCCAGATACATCGTCTCTTCCATCTGTTCCTGTACGGAAAGCCGGCTTATCTGCTCCTTTTTACCAGCAGCAGGAGCGTCCAGATACGCCCGAAAATCCCGAAGGTTTGACCAACGTTTATTTTCCACCATAGAAGCCGCACCAAGCCCAAAGCCGACATACTCTCCTCTCTGCCAATAAACGCAGTTATGCTTACAGGCATAGCCGCTCTTTGCATAATTGGAAATCTCATAGCGAAAATAACCATTTTCCTTTAAAAGCTGTCCGGTCAGCGCATACATCTCCCGGTCCGTTTCCTCATCCGGTAGAGAATCACCAGTCTGAAAACGTTCATAAAACGGAGTCCCCTCCTCCAGAATAAGGCTGTACGAGGAAATATGCTCCGGTGCAAGCGCGAGCGTCTTTTCAAGTGTATTGCGGTAAGAGGCAAGCGTCTGTCCCGGCAGGGCTGACATCAAATCTACGTTGATATTTTCAATTCCCGCCTGTCTGCAAAGCAGGAAGCTTTCTTTAAAATCTTCCCAGGTATGAATCCGTCCAAGCAGCCTTAATTCCTCTTCATTTGCCGACTGAAGCCCAAGACTGACCCGGTTTACGCCAAGTGCATGATACGTAAGCAGCTTTTGTTTATTTACCGTACCCGGATTCATCTCCATGGTGATTTCCGCATCCGGTGCAATCGTAAAATGACTGCGCAGCGCCTGAAAAATCTTCTCTGCCTGCTGCCCGGTCAAAAGGGAGGGCGTTCCGCCTCCCAGAAATACCGTTTCTACAATATGTTTGGTATAATGCTCTGCCTCCGCACTTATTTCACTGCACAGCGCATCCACATACAGCTCTTTTTCCATTTCTCCAAAGGGAGCCGAAAGGAAATCACAGTACAGACATTTGCGCACACAGAACGGAATATGAATATAAACTGCAAGCGGCGTCTTATCAATCATCATCCAGCTTTAAAACGCTCATAAACGCCTTCTGCGGCACTTCTACGTTGCCGACCTGACGCATCCGCTTCTTTCCTTCCTTCTGCTTTTCAAGCAGCTTTTTCTTTCTGGTAATATCACCGCCATAGCACTTTGCAAGCACATCCTTGCGCAGCGCCTTGATGGTCTCACGCGCAATAATCTTACCGCCGACTGCCGCCTGAATAGGGATTTCAAAGAGGTGTCTTGGAATCTCTTCCTTTAATTTCTCGCACATCTTCCGTCCGCGCTCATAAGCGCTGCTTGCATGTACAATAAAGGAAAGCGCATCGACCTCTTCTTTGTTAATCAGAATATCCAGCTTCACCATATCGGAACGCTCATAGCCCTTTAACTCATAATCAAAGGAAGCATAGCCTCTGGAGCGTGATTTCAGTGCGTCAAAGAAATCATAAATAATCTCATTCAAAGGAAGCTCATAATGCAGAAGCGCTCTTGTTTCTTCCATATATTCCATGCTGACATAGCGTCCCCTGCGTTCCTGGCAAAGCTCCATAATCGGACCGACAAAGTCCTTTGTCACCATGATTTCAGCTGTCACGACCGGCTCCTCCAGATAATCAATTTCCGTAGGGTCGGGCAGGTTGGAAGGGTTTGTCAGCTCTATTACCTCTCCGTTTGTCTTATGCACCTTATAGATAACGCTGGGCGCCGTCGTTACCAGATCCAGATTATATTCTCTCTCCAGACGCTCCTGAATGATTTCCAGATGCAGAAGCCCAAGAAAGCCGCAGCGGAAGCCAAAGCCAAGTGCAATCGAGGTCTCCGGCTCATAGTGCAGCGAGGCATCATTTAACTGAAGCTTTTCGAGTGCATCCCGCAAATCCGGATATTTTGCGCCATCCGCCGGATACATGCCACAGTATACCATAGGCGTTACCTGCTTATAGCCAGGAAGCGGCTCCTTGCAGGGGTTGTCCGCATCTGTTACGGTATCGCCCACCATCGTGTCCTTTACGTTTTTAATGGACGCTGTAATATAGCCTACCATGCCCGCACTCAGTTCGTCACAGGCAATAAACTGTCCTGCGCCAAAATAACCGACCTCAACGACCTCCGCCTGCGCACCGGTTGCCATCATACGGATATTTGTCCCGCGTTTAACTGTTCCATCCATAAGCCTGCAGAAAATAATAACGCCTTTGTAGGAATCATAGATAGAGTCAAAAATCAGCGCCGACAGGGGCTTATCCGCATCTCCATCCGGTGCAGGAATTTTATGTACAATCTGTTCCAGCACATCCTCAATTCCAATTCCATTTTTCGCGGAAATCAGCGGCGCATCCTGCGCCTCAAGTCCGATAACATCCTCAATCTCGTCCTTTACCCTCTGCGGTTCTGCACTGGGCAGGTCAATCTTATTGATAACCGGAAAAACATCCAGATCGTGATCCAGCGCCAGATATACGTTTGCCAGCGTCTGGGCCTCAATACCCTGCGCCGCATCCACCACCAGCACCGCGCCGTCACATGCCGCAAGGCTGCGGCTGACCTCATAGTTGAAATCCACATGACCAGGCGTGTCAATCAGGTTCAGAATATACTCCTGTCCATCCTTTGCCTTGTATACTGTACGCACCGCCTGAGACTTAATGGTAATTCCCCTCTCTCTTTCAAGGTCCATATTGTCCAGCACCTGCGCCTGCATCTCCCGCTGCGTCAGAAGTCCCGTCTTTTCAATAATACGGTCCGCCAATGTGGATTTGCCGTGATCGATATGTGCAATAATGCAAAAATTCCTGATTTTATCCTGCTCTATATGTGCCATTTCTTTTCCATCCTTTATCTGTGCGCGAGCGGTTTCTGCAAGACAGAAGCCATTTTTGCAAGCCGCGTTTTTCTAATACTTTTATGCAATAGAAAATCCTATCGCATAAGAGTATAACATGTAAAATGCGCTCTGTGCAACTGCCGTAATAAGCGGCGGCAGATTTTATTGTCCGCTCTTTCCTAAGAGGCTTTATCCGGTTCTTCACCCGATAATACCAGAGAAAGAATATGCGCCAGCGGCGGACAGGCATTCATAGCCTCCTCGAGCGTATTGGTCTGCGCCCCCAGCTCAATCAGCAGGGTTTTTCCTCGATACTGCATATTGTAACGGTAGCCCTTCAGATAAATCTTTCTGGTAAAGCCCGGATAATATTCAGATGCCGTCGCCTGCATCTGGAAGGAAAACGCCAGATTTTCCTCCTGATTTGGATTTTGCAGGGACGCAATCTCACCTGTCTTATTCGTTCTGGACAAACCATTAAAAAACATGACCTTTGCCGTCTGTCTGCCAGAAAGCTCCGTCACCAGCTTTTTATCTCCCGGCATTTCATCCCGGTGCAGATCAATAATTACCTCTATGCTGGGATTTTCCTGCAGTACCTGTTCAAGCGCAGGTGCTGCATTGGAATAAGCGTAATCCCGGCTTTCAACATCATACTTTCCCAGATGATGAAGCACATTGTAGCCATACTGTCTGCGCAGGATTTCCGCAAGATATTCACCCACACCCATAATCGTAGTATTGTCGTCTCCCGGCACGGAATCCATAAAGCCTTCCTGCGAATGGGTATGGTAAATCAAAATCTGAGGACTGTCTGCATCCGTCTGCTGCAGGCGCATATCCTTATCCAGCAGCTTATCAATATTTAACTGATCCCTTCCTATATAAGTGGTGCTGTCCACTGCATAAAATCTGGAAACCAGCGTAGAAAAATCAGCCAAAGCCTCTCTGTCAAGGCTCTGGCTCTTTTCTGCCTCAGAAAAATCCGGCAGACTCTCTTTTCCGATTTCCTCTAATTCTTCCAGTCTTTCAATATCCTGAAAATCCATGCCCTCGTTTTCACGCTTCACGGCTTCAATCATATCCTCCGCAGGAAGCGCATCCTCCTGCGATGGCAATGACGCTGCCAGGCTATTATAGGTCGGCTCCCAGCCATTTTTATCTCCTGCCTTATCCTGCATCCACGCATACAGAGGAATCCTTTCTCCAAAAAATCCGGCAAGGGCGGAAGTCCCTCCCCTGCCCTTGCCTTTTTCCATATAGGAAACCAGCGGAAGGTATGTCGTAAGCGCCTGCTCCTTTGTTTTTGAAAAAATGGCAGTCCTTAAATTCTGCCGAAATGCCTGTCTGCCCTGCTGCCCAATAAGCAGAATACAGCACAAAAAAACACCTGCGGCAGCGAAATACCGCCGTCTGCCGCAGCCATTCATTCTCCCTATCCGATTTTGGATTCTGATTTTCCGCATAGACAAGTATATGCAGGGCAGATGTCCGATTATAACTCAAGTGCAATATTCAGCGCCTCCGAAACGGTAAAGCTCAGCCGTTTTATAACCTCATCAATATTTTTGCCCGTCACATACATATTGTTAAGCTCTGACATGGTACGGAAACGGTCAGCGTCCAATGCACCTTCCCCTGCACTGCCCTCCTGCGAAAGCCGTTCAATCGCATCCCCTACGATTGTCGCCGCGTCTACCACCGTCGGTATCCCAATCGCGATTACCGGAACGCCGAGGCTTTCCTTCGTCAGGCTGCTTCTGTGATTGCCGACGCCAGAACCCGGCTGGATGCCGGTATCGGTTATCTGTATGGTCCGGTTTAAACGTCTGGTGCTTCTTGCCGCCAGTGCATCCACCACGATAACAATGTCCGGCAATGTCTGCTCCACCACGCCACGTACAATTTCCGCTGCTTCCATTCCGGTTGCCGCCATGACGCCCGGCACAATCCCACTAACAAGATTCATCCTCTCTTTACAATAGGCTGCCTTTCCGTATTCCTTTACGATATGCCTTGTCACAAAAAGGTTATCCACTACACCGGGGCCAAGCGCATCCGCCGTGACATCCCGGTTCCCAAGCCCCACCACCAGCACAGACTGCTCTGTATCCGCATCCGGTATAATGTCCTTAAGCTGCTTGGCAAGCTCCTTCGAAATCTCCCTATGATAGGATTCATCCGCCTCCTGCATAGCGGGGGCTTCCAGTGTGATATAATTCCCCATTGGCTTTTGCATTGCCTTCGCTCCGTTTTTGGAGGAAATCACGACCTTTGTAACATGAACCTGTATCTCTTCTTTGTCATATTCCTCTACCCGTATTCCAGGCAGTTCTTCCTCTGCCCTGCCTATGCTCTCCCTTGCTTCCAATGCCAAATCTGTTCTAACCTGAAAACAACTCATCTGACCATCCCTGTTTCTTTCCCAGCCCTCGCTGCACTTTCTCTATATTATTCATTTCTGCCCTTATTTTCTACCAAAACATCAAAAATATGTATTGACAGAAAAGGTCATTTCCCCTATAATACAGTCGTATGTTTGCATTAGAACGTCCGTGTCCGGCTTTAATGAAAACATCTCTGAAAAATAATGAAAACTCAGCATGGGAGGTGTAGACCTTGGCAAATATCAAATCTGCAAAGAAAAGAATTCTTGTGAACCGCACAAAAATGGAAAGAAACAAAGCGATCAAATCCGGCGTTAAGACAGCAGTTAAGAAAGTATACGCTGCTATCGACGCAAACGATAAAGAGGCTGCAAAGGCAGCTCTGCTTTCTGCTACTTCCACAATCGATAAAGCAACCCGCAAGGGCGTATTCCATAAGAATACTTCTGCAAGAAAGATTTCCCGTTTAAATCTTGCCGTTAACAAAATGGCATAATTTTTCTGGAAAACAGAAAGCGCTTTTATTTTATGTAAAAAAAGAACCTGTTCCGTCATACAGGTTCTTTTTTATGCTTTCGTTTTTACCATATTTTAATATATAATGATATTTCTGCCCTTTTCTTTTCCAATGTACAGCTTCTGGTCTGCATCCTCAATATTGTGCTCCAGGCTTCTGCGCAAATCGTACTCCGCTACACCAAAGGTCATCGTAACATGGATAACCTCCTGTCCAAAATCGATTCCCCGCTTCTGAATCTCCGCCCTCAGCCCCTGCAGCATATAGCTTGCATCATCACCGTTAATGTCATTGAATATAAACAGGAATTCCTCTCCGCCCCATCGGCAGACATCGCCTTTTGTTCTCATAAAGGTTTTAAACAAATCTGCCAGCTCACGCAGAACAATGTCGCCGCAGTTATGGCCATAGGTATCGTTAATACGTTTGAAAAAGTCAATATCGCCGATAGCTATCGTCAGCGCCTGTACCTCGCCATTTTGGTATTTCCTTATCTTTTCCAGAATCTGCTCTATTTCACTGCGCCTGTTGCGGAGTCCGGTAAGCGGGTCAATTCCCGCTATGTCACGCAGCTTTTTATTGTAGGAAACCAGCTTTTTCTGCATTTCCCTAAAGTCCTGTGTGGAAAGAATCGACGTTGCCATAAGCAGCAGGCTGGTAATTATGGTATGCGCCATCTGTAAAAACAATTCTTCCTGCTCCTGCTGCGGATACAGAGCACCCTGATTCCTTACATATATAAAGACAGCCAGCCTGACAGCCAGCAGGAAAATGGTATACAAATTCTTTTTAAAGAAGGAAATATAATCCAGTACATACACCAGAACAATCTGTACGTAAATGAAGCTGTAAACGGATGTGTCATTTCCATAGGAAACCGCAAACAGCAGTGTATAAATTGCCAGCGAAAAAATGAACGTGTAGGCTGCAAGTTTTGTTTTATTGTGATAAGTTGCATGCAACAGTAAAAGGCATAAAAGCAGCCCTGCCATTCCCAAAGTAACCCCTATAAAATGGTCCTTCCAAAGGGCAACACTGCCTAAAATCAGATAATAAGGAAGCATTAACAGCAGGTTCATTCTGAGAATGACTGCATACAGCTTCATCTCATTTTCATTTTTTACATCTCTTAGGATAAGTCCCTTCGCCCGTTTCCACATTTCTATCTTAGCTTTTCCTTTTTGTTTATAATTCGAGCGCAATCTCCATCATGCTGCCAAAGCCAGTCTCGCGCTCCTTTGCTGTCAGCTCTTCCGTCTTGTACAGGTGGTCGGATATGGTAAGAATACACAGCGCTTTCTTTCCTGCCCGCGCCGCATTCATATAGAGGGCTGCTGCTTCCATTTCAACCGCAAGAACCCCCATCTTTTTCCATTTATCCTTTGCCTGTGCATCATCTGAATAAAAAGTATCCGAAGAAAGAACATTTCCTACCTTTACCGTCTTTCCCTGTGACTTTGCCACGTCAACCGCCTTCTGCAAAAGTTCATAATCTGCAATCGGCGCAAACGTTCCCGGCAAATCAAACTGATGTGCATAATTGGAATTTGTGCAGGCTCCCATTCCGATTACAATGTCTCTTACATTGACATCGTCTGCATATCCGCCTGCAGAGCCGATGCGGATAATACTGTCCACATCATAAAAATGATACAGCTCATAGGAATAAATGCCAATAGACGGCATACCCATACCGCCGCCCATAACAGAAATTTCTTTTCCCTTATAAGTTCCCGTATATCCCAGCATATTCCTTACCGTATTGAAACATACCGGATTTTCCAGATAGGTTTCTGCAATATATTTTGCCCGGAGCGGATCACCCGGCATCAATACAGTTTTTGCAATTTCTCCCGCTTTCGCCCCATTGTGAGGAGTCGGTACAAGTATATTCGACATAATGTTTTCTCCCATAGATGTATACAATTTTCTGGTTTGGCTTAAAAGGTTTTTGTTCATTATATCATACTTTTTTCCTAGATACAACTTGAAAATACAACCTAAAAAGGACCCCTCAGGAGAAGCACCTGGGGGTCCTGTATATCTGCACTATGTATAAATTGTCTTTTTTCAGGCAAGATGTGCCCTTGCCAGTCTTTTCTTTAGCTGTGGTCCGAGCAGCAGTGCAAGCACAATCTTACACAAATCACCCGGGATAAACGGAATCACACCTGCCGAAAATGCGCCTGCCAATGGCATCTTTGCCTGATAGGAAAGCCAGAGACTTCCAAATACATAGCAGACTGCCGTTCCTGCGGCCATTGCCAGAAAGCAGATTCCTGCACGCTCTGAATACCGCTCCAGAAAAAATCCGCTAATCAGCGCCAGAAACACAAAACCAAAAAGATAACCTCCTGTAGGTCCAAGCAGTTTTCCTGCCCCTCCGGTAAAACCGGAAAATACTGGGAGTCCTACAAAACCAATCAAAAGATACACCAGATAGCTGATACATCCTCTGCGCATCCCCAGAATATAAAGTGCAAAATACAGCACCAGATTCGTCAGGGAAATCGGTACGGGGCTGATAGGAATTGGCAGGGAAATCGGCGCTAAAATACAGAATATCGCAGCAAACGCACCGGTTAACACCATCTCTTTTACATTCATATTTTCTTTTTTCTTAACTGCGTCCATCTTTTTTCTCCTCCTTTATTATAAAGCCCATAGTCTTTAGCATTTCTCTATCCTGCGCAGTACAGTTTCCTACTGTGGTAAGCATATCGCCTGTAAGCGTTGCGTTTGCTCCGGAGCAGAAAAGCTCTCTTCCACCATCCAGGAAATAATTCCTGCCCGCCGCAATTCGGATATAAGCCTCTGGATTAAAATAGCGAAAGACTGCTACAATACGCAGAATTTCCTCCCTGCTCAGTCTCGGTCTGCCACCCAGCGGCGTTCCCTTTATCGGAATCAGGAAATTCATCGGAATGGACACTACAAAAAGCCGGGACAGCAGAAGCGCCATATCAAAACGATCCTGCCAGGTTTCGCCCATGCCAAAGATACCACCCGAGCAAATCTCCATCCCTGCCGCACGTGCCCGTCTGATTTCTTCCAGCTTGTCCTCATAGGTATGCGTGCTGCAAATTTCAGGGAAAAACCGTGCGGAGGTTTCCAGATTAGCATGATAGGTCGTAACGCCCACCTCATGCAGCCGCTTTAAATCGGCCTCCGTCATCAAACCGTGCGAAGCACACAGCTTTATGCCCGGGCAGCTTTCATGCAAAGCGCTATAAGCGGTGACTGCCTTTTCCAAATCTGCCCCTTCCAGCGTCCTTCCGGACGTTACAATAGAATAACGGTCAACGCCCTGCGCTTCCATTTTTTTGCAGTCGCTTACAAAAGCAGCTGTCTCCAAAAAACCATAGGTCTCACAGCTTGTAGCATGATGGACTGATTGTGCGCAAAATTTACAGTCTTCACTGCATCGTCCACCGCGTCCATTGATGATGCAGCACAAATCTACCCTGTTGCCGCACAGCTCCCTGCGAATCATATCTGCGCCCGCCTGAAGCTCCTGCAAATCGGCATGCAAAAAGACGGCTAAATCATCATCCTCATTTAACCGTCTTCCTTTTATAATCTCTCTTGCCAGCTTTTCCATTTCAGTATCCTCTTATCCTTTGGCAGTATTGTCAACCAAATCCAGATATGAGTATACAATTAAGTTTTTTGTTTGTCAACCATTTTAAATCTTTAGTTTACAAATTCTTCTACCTCTTTTGCTAACTTCGACTGGTTTCCCTTCGTAATCTTTACGCTGGTATAAAAGCAGTACTGGTTTTTACCGCGCTTCTTTGCCTCATACAGCGCTTCATCCGCTTTTTCAAACAAGGATTGATAATCCTCTCCGTCCTCTGGATACATGGCGATTCCGATACTCTGGCCAACGCCGTTTGGATTTTCCTCTCCGGTCAGCCCCCTACGCATCAGCTCACGGAATTTGTCCAGACGTTCCATAACAATCTTGCGGTCACTCAGTCCCGGCAGAAAAATAACAAATTCGTCGCCGCCAAATCTGCCGCAAATATCACTGCTTCTGAAAACTGCGCTGATGCTGTCCCCTGTTACCTTAAGGACGACGTCACCATACGCATGCCCCTTGGTATCGTTTACCTGTTTGAAGTTATCCAAATCAATAATAATCAATGCACCCGTTTCCCTTGTAGCACTAATGTATTTGCGAATCTCACGCTCCGCAGCCTTCTTTACCAGAAGCCTTGTCAGGCCGTCCGTATCCATCTCCCGCTGCGAATTCTTTGCATGGAGCAGATTTCTGGCCTTTGCATGAATCAGATAAGTATTTGTCAGTATACACAGCACTGTAAAGCAGATGGCATTGAGTATATCAATGTGCGCAATCTCTTCCATCTTGGTAAAATATACTGCCGTACAGAAAACACCTGACAAAAGAATCAAAAACAGGCAGAGACGGTAAGGCCTGTCTGTCAATATAAAGCCTGCTGCAAATAAAAGCACACAGAAGGTTGGAGACGGAATATCCTTGTGCAGGAGCACACCAACTAAAATTCCATAGCCATAAGCTAATAAAAGCAGAAAATAGCACCGCAGCAACACGATACCAGAATGTAATTTCGTATTCATATGCTGGGATGCAAGCAATAAGACCAATCCCATAAAGATATAGGAATACAGAATCTTATTTGCTCCTATGCTCTTGTCACCTCCCGAAAAGAGGAAAAGTCCGAAGAAAAGAAAGACAGCAATATAGGTGCTTTTTGAAAGCATAGCCTCATTTTCAAGGCAGATTTCTTCCCTGATGTCAGCATACTCCTGTTTTTCCAACCCGGCATATACAAATACCCGTTTGATTTTTTCCAAATATTTCTCCATTGTTTTTTCTCACTCTTTATTATCTATACTCTCTATCTGCGTGGTTATGCGTCTGTTTTTATCCCTTCTATCTACAAATCCGCATTTTATATATTATAGCTCATTTTTCCTATTTCTTCAAGAGCTCTGCTCACATACTGCATCTGGTAAAAAATCCAAAAGGAGCTGCTCCAGACGCTTATAATTCATGGGCTTTACCAGATACTCGTCAAAGCCCTCCCGCATCAGTTTTTCACGCGCGCCGCTGATTGCATCTGCTGTTAAAACGACGATCTTACTGCTGCCCCCGGACGTATAAGCGCCGCCCATCGCCCTGATTTTCTGCATCGCTTCGATACCGCCCATCACCGGCATCATCTGATCCATAAATACAATCGCATATTCTTTCTTTGCACACATATCAACAGCCTGTGCACCGCTTGAAGCAGTATCGACAAGCAGCCCATAATGCTTCATGCTTTCCTTGGCTACGCGCAGGTTAATTCTGCTGTCATCCACAACCAAAACCTGCACATCTGCAAAACGCAGATTGCCCATTGAGGCGCCAAATGCCACATTCTGTCCTTTTTCCGGTGCTTCCAGCGGTCTTTCATCCACTACCTTCTGTTCTAACATCACGGTAAAGACAGAGCCTTCCCCGTAGGTGCTTTCCACATGGATTTCCCCGCCCATCATATTGATATAGCCTTTGACAATCGCAAGCCCAAGCCCTGAGCCTTCCACCTGATAATGCAGCTTGTAATCCGCCTGCGTGAAGCTCTCAAACAGCTTTTCCTGCTCCTCCTTCCGGATTCCGATTCCCGTATCCGAAATCCTGAATTCCAGCCGCACTGTATCCGGTATCCTTGAGGCGACCCGCACATCCAACGTAACCTTTCCCTGCTCGGTATATTTCACTGCATTATTCAGAAGATTTATGAGGACGCCCCGTATTCTGGCTGCATCTCCAAACATCTGGTTTGGCAGAGACGGATCAATATTTACTGAAAACGCAAGTCCCTTTCTGGCAGTCTGCGTATAGATAATCTGATAGACGTCATTCAAAAGGCTGCCGGCATAATAAGCGCCGCATACCAGCTCCATCTTTCCCGATTCAATCTTGGAAATGTCCAGAATATCATTGATAATGCTGAGCAGATTGCTGGAGGAGGTCCGAATATCTTCTATATAGGAACGTGCCTGCTCCTCCAATGGCAGCTTAAGTGCAAGCTCTGAAAAGCCAATAATCGCATTCATTGGCGTACGGATTTCATGTGACATGTTGGCAAGGAAGGTACTCTTGGCATTGCTTGCCGCTTTTGCTTCCTCCATTGCTTCCTCCAGCTTATGAATCGCCCGAAGCCTTTCCGTCAAATCAGTCACCAGTATAATATAGCCGATAATATCGCCAAAGCCATCATAAATTCTGTTAATTGCAAGGCTGCAGTACACCTGATTTTTCCTGCAGCGCGCATCTATGTCCTTTCTGATGCCAGCAAAGGAAAATGCCTCTTTCTCAGTAATTTCAAACAGAGATTCCAGTGGAGCGCCCTCTTTTCGAATATCTCCCTTTACTGCGAAAAACATTACTGCTGCATCATTTATAATCTGCAGCTTATGCGACACATCATACACAAGAACTGGCATATCCAGAGAATAATAGATGAACTGTGACATATTATTCAGATTTACCTTGGCACGGTCAATCTGTTCCACCGCCATACACAGTGCGACCAGCCCCCAGAATTGTGTCAATGTGCTGCCCGGCATTGCGTCCCTTCCCAACAGTGGAAAAATCGTATCCAACACCATACCAGACATAAGCAAAAACTCCGCAGCCAGAAACCATCTTCCAAACGCCCGAATCCGTCTGACCTTTGAGCGTGCAATCATATACCAGATAACTACGGCGATGTTAAGCGCTGCAAGCACTGTATAAAGCGTATAAATCGTACTGCAGAAGCCCGGTTTAAAGTAGTAGGACATTCCAAACGGCGTCTTGTAATAAACGGTCTCTCCCCTGCGCACAGCAAAGAAAAAAACAAAAAAACCGCAGCCTGCTATCCATCTGTTCAATATCAGCCAGCGCCGCTCAAGTCCTGATATACAGCCTACCAGAATCTGTACCAGAATAAGATACAAAAAGGTGCCTATCATCCCAATCACTCTGCACGTATACGCAGCATGAATGTCCTCCTGCACAATCAGCAACGCAAAGCCGCCGCTCCAGATACTGCTGGCAACGCACAAAAGCATCAAAAGCTGATTTTCAATATATTGTTTTTTCTCTGACTTGAAATACCGCAGTGCAAAGTAGCCTGCAAGCACCGCGCCAGCCAGCATAACCGCCGCATATATGTACGCCATAGCAACTCATTTCCACCGTAAATCATTCTGTTTTTGATTTCCGGATTCAGATTAGGACTTTCGCCCTATTACATTTCCTTTTTATTATAGACCTCTCAGCTGGAGAACGTCAATTTCTCTTGACATATTATTTTATTTGGTGTATTACTGTATTAAGCACTTAGTACAGTAATACAAAATCACAATTCGTAAATACTGACTGTAACTACCAAATAGATATAAGAAAGGAGGAACTCTATGATATGGAAGCTTGACTCTGACCGTCCAATCTATACGCAGCTTCTGGAGCAGCTGCAGAAATATATTGTATCCGGAAAATATGGTCCCGGCAGCAAGCTGCCGAGCGTCCGGGAGCTTGCCGCAGATGCAGGCGTTAATCCCAATACCATGCAGCGGGCATTTACCGAGCTGGAACGGGATGGTCTTATCATCACACAGCGTACGACAGGACGGTTTGTTACCGAAGATACAGACCGTATCGCTGCTATCCGCAGCAATCTCGCGCAGAAGCTTCTCGCTGATTTCTTCGCAGGCATGAAGGAGCTTGGCTACAGCAGTCCGGAAATCAGCAGTTTTCTAAAAAATGAACAAAATAAATGGGAGAACTAATATGAGCTATTTAATTGAAGCAAATCACTTACGAAAACAATATGACAAAAAGAAACAGCCTGCATTGCAGGATATTAACTTAAATATTCCAGGCGGACGCATTGTCGGACTCTTAGGACCAAATGGAAGCGGCAAGAGCACTCTGATAAAGCTTATCAACGGGCTTCTGGTTCCAACGCAGGGAAGCATCACGATAAATGGGCAAAAGCCCGGACCGGAAACAAAAGCCATCATTTCCTATCTGCCGGAACGTCCCAGCCTGCCGGATTATTATTCCATCCGCAGCCTGATTACATTCTTTGCAGATTTCTATCAGGATTTTTCCAGCGAAACCGCATTTGAAATGCTCTCCTCGCTCTCCATCGACCCGGATGCGAAGCTGCGTTCCCTCTCAAAGGGAAGCCGGGAGAAGGTACAGCTTGTACTGGTTATGAGCAGGCATGCCCAGCTCTATATTCTGGATGAGCCGATTGCCGGCGTCGACCCTGCCGCCCGCGATTATATCCTGCGCACCATCATTGCAAATTATCATGAAGACGCGACCATTTTACTTTCCACGCACCTCATCGCCGATGTTGAAAATCTGCTGGATGACGTTATTTTTATCAAAAACGGAAATATTCTTTTGTATGCGCCTGCAGAGCAGCTCCGCGAGGAAAAGGGGAAATCCTTAGACACTTATTTCAGGGAGGTATTTACATGTTCGGAAAATTAGTCAAATATGAATGGAAGGCCATCTGGCCCATCTTACTTATTACCAGCGCTCTAGTCACTTTCGCCACACTGCTCGGTTTCTTTGCCATGAATGGCATCCTGAATGACAATTCACTTTTCCTCAGCAGTGAAAGCATTAACGGCATAAGTATTCTTATCTTTTTACTGTACTATCTGATGATGCTAGGAGCATCCTTTGCCATCGTTGTATATATAGCAATCCGTTACTACCGCAGCATGTATACTGATGAAGGGTATCTGATGCACACACTGCCCGTCAGCGCAGCCCAGCTTTTTAATTCCAGGCTCCTTATCCATTCTTTAAGCATTTTGCTGGTTGGAATTCTGGTGCTGTTCAGCGTTGCCGTAGTACTTCTGCCTATCATGGCAGTCTCAGTAGACTCCTATTCCTCCATTGCAGCAATGTTAAATGAATGGAATCATATCTGTCTTGAGGAAAATGGCTTTTCATTACAGGTGTTATGTATTATTCTTTTGTTGACAATCGTCATCAGTTCCTTTAGCAGCACCTGCATAATTTACTGCGCAATTTCATTGGGACAGCACTTCCGCAAGCATAAGGTTGTCGGCGCAATCCTGTGCTATGCAGGCTTTACCTGCCTGCTCCAGATTATCTTTTCCGTCCTGACCATGCCGCAGCTCTTCTTCTCCGCAGATATGGCTTCTCAGGGTTCTATTTCCATCAACCTCGCCGGGTATTATTTTAATACCATGGTAACCGTTACGATTGCCTCTCTTATTATAGGCGCTGTATTTTATATCATTTCTCTGCATCAGTTGAAATACAAATTAAATCTTGATTAAATTTTTGTTTAATAGGAAATTCCTCTGGATTTCCCATTAAACAAAAAGCTGCCTCTGCATAAGATAACAAAAAATGCAGAGGCAGTTTTATGTCCAATTTCATTTTTTCCAAAGCACAGCAGATGCTGCAGGCTCCTCCTGAGCAGGGCGAGCTGCGCATCGTAGTCGTCTCCGAAATCGGCCTGATTCCGGTTGTAAACGCCACCGTTACCATTTCTTATACGGGAGAGCCATCCTCTCCGCTCATGACACTTACCACAGACGAGAATGGGCAGACGCCCTTAATTGACCTGCCTGCCCCGGCGTTAGAGTACAGTCTTACACCGGAACAGCTTGTGCAGCCATATTCGGAATACAATATTACAGTAACGGCAGACGGCTATGAACCGGTCTTGGTCTCCGGTACAGAAATTCTGCCGCACGTTACCGCAATTCAGCCGATTCGACTGACTCCGCTTGAAGAACCCAGTGAAGCCGAGGAAGATATTATAATTCCGGCACATACGTTATTTTATGAATATCCGCCCAAAATACCGGAGGATGAAATAAAGCCAATGCCTGAATCCGGCGAAATTGTCTTAAGCCGGGTCGTTATTCCCGAATACGTCATCGTACATGACGGCGTTCCCGCCGATTCCACCGCTTCTAATTATTATGTACGTTATAAGGATTACATCAAAAATGTAGCCTCCTGCGAAATCTATGCAACCTGGCCGGAGGCTTCCATTTATGCCAATATCCTTGCCATTATGTCATTTACATTGAATCGGGTATATACGGAGTGGTACCGCAACCAGGGCTACGATTTTACGATTACCTCCTCCACCGCCTACGACCAGAAGTGGATATACGGACGCAATATCTATGAAAATATAGATGTTCTGGTGGACACTATCTTTGCCAACTATCTCTCCCGTCCGGGCGTCCGTCAGCCTATCTTTACCTCCTACTGTGACGGAAAACGGGTAAGCTGCTCCGGTCTCAGCCAGTGGGGCTCCAAATATCTTGCCGAAGAAGGCTATTCTGCAATAGAAATCATCCGTTATTATTACGGAAATGATATGTACATCAATACCGCCGACTTTATCGAGGGCGTTCCCTCCTCCTGGCCTGGCTACAATCTGACAATCGGCTCCTCTGGTCCAAAGGTACGGCAGGCGCAGGAACAGCTAAACAGAATTGCCAGAAACTATCCTGCAATTCCTATCATCGATGCGGACGGTATCTACGGAGAACGAACCGCAGAAGCAGTACGCACCTTTCAGGGTATTTTCGGGCTGCCCCGGACCGGTGTCATTGATTATGCCACCTGGTATAAAATTTCTGAAATTTATGTGGGAGTCACGCAGATTGCAGAACCGGGCTGATATGCCTTTTTCTGCATAGTACACCGCTTGTTTTTTTCCGCTGCGTATGCTATTATGAGAAAAAATTTCAACAAAGGAGGAGCCTATGACACCAAAAGAAGAAGCCTTTGCCGCACTGGCAAAAGAACTGATAAAAAATTTGAAAAAGCGTAATATGGACGGATACTATTTTGAAAGCAGCGCCGCACTCTGCGAGCATTTCAAAAAATCACTTCCGCAGGATGCTGTCATTTCCTGGGGTGGAAGTGAAACCATTAAAGAAAGCGGCATCATGGAGCTGATAAAAAAAGGCGGCTATACGCTGATTGACCGCAGCACTGCAAAAACGCCGCAGGAAAGCCGGGAGATATTTTCCCGTGCAGCTTTGTCGGATTATTATTTCATGAGCACCAATGCAATCACTATGGATGGCGAGCTGGTTAATGTGGACGGAAGCGGCAACCGAGTTGCCTGCCTTATCTATGGTCCAGAGCATGTATGCCTGATTGTCGGCAGAAATAAAATTGCCCCCTCCTTACCAAGTGCAATGGAACGCGTCAGAAACATCGCCGCACCTGCAAATACACAAAGGCTGAATCTGGAAACGCCCTGTCATGCGACCGGACGCTGCGCTGATTGCCTCTCTCCGAAATGTATCTGCAACCATACAGTCATAACCAGACGCTGCGGCACTCCGGGACGGATTCAGATTTATCTCGTCAACGAAGACCTCGGCTATTAGTTTTATTATAATATGTATTTTATTCAGCAGGGCTTTCAGGCATTTGCCAGAAAGCCCTGAAGTGTTTTTACAACATCTGCACAGCAATAGTCTGCATAGGGCTTCACATGCTCTCTCGCCGTTTCCATCACATAGGAAACAGCACACTCGCGGAACATGGAAATATCGTTTTCACTGTCTCCAAAGCAAAGCGCCTGCTCCAGGGAAAATCCCTTTAGCTGCGAAAGCTCCCGAAGGGCAGCACCCTTGTTCACGCCTGCCATCGTAAAATCAAGCCAGCCGTTTCCGCCGTCTACGACCTGCAGCCGGTCATCATAGCGCTCATGGAACCATTTTTCTTCCTTTGCCGGAATCCCATCCTTCCACCAGATAGAGATTTTATTCATCCTGCTGGTAATATCATGGTAATCCTTTACCATACTGATATTTGGCTTTAAAATTCCATTCATGTAGCGGATAAACGCATCCCGCTCCATAAGGGTATACAGATTTCTTTCACTGGAAACGATGGTCTCCGTTCCAGGCATCTTAAACATATCCGAAAGCAGTTCAAAGCAAAGCTCGCGGGGAATATTCCGCTCATAAATCGTCTTATCTGCCTCCACAATCAGACTGCCGTTCTCACAAATCATCGGCACCTGCGCAAGCACCGGCTCAAACAAAAGCCTCATATTTTTATACTGCCTGCCGCTTGCCGCAACAAACAAAACGCCTCTTTCTAAAAAGCTGTGAATCAATGAAAAAACCGTCGGGTCAAGGCTCTGTCCCTGTCCGAGCAGAGTGCCGTCCAAATCGCTTATAATCGTTGTAATTTCTTTTCCATTTATCAGCATTTTCATTCCTCCTGTTTACACCGGAGAATCGTATCATATCCGCCTTTAAAATGCAAGAAGGCCGGAAATATCCGACCTTCATTTTACTTTTTACAGCTCTATTGTTATCTCTTTTTCCAGCATCCGTATCAGGATGCCATCCTTTGTCAGCTCGCTCTCCCCGCCCGTTACTGCTTCTATCTGTTCTATGCCATGCAGTACCAGCGCCGGCGTTCCCAAAAAGCCCTGCCAGTTAATGCAGATTTTCTTTCCCGCTCTGGATACAGCTGCCTCTGCCCTGTTATTACCATGTACATCCGTCACAAAGCATTCCGCATGGCTGCCATCCTTTATTTCATACAAGTGCAGCTTTGTGTCTTCACGGTAGTCATAGTCCGGCAGGTGCACATCCTCCCGCATTGGCAAAATCGTATTTTCCCGTACAAAAAGCGGCAGGCTGAAATAATCGTATTTCTCGCAGTACCACTTTCCGCCCTCGCGCACGGAGCCGTCCAGAAGGTGTGTCCAACTGCCATCAGGCAGATAATAGGAAACCTCTCCATCTTCTGAAAAAACAGGTGCAACAAGCAAGCTCTCACCCAGCATATACTGCATATCCAGATACTTCATGCCGGCTTCTGCCGGAAATTCTAAAAGCATCGGACGCATAACCGGTATTCCGCTCTCATGCGCAATGACCGCCTGCTCATACAGGTATGGCATCAGCCCGCATTTCAGGTTGGTAAAATACCGCAGCACGTCGCAGGCTTCCTCATCAAAGAGCCAGGGTACCCGGTAGCTGGTAGAGCCGTGCAGCCTGCTGTGTGTGGAAAGCAGTCCGAACTGTACCCAGCGCTTATACAAATCGGGCGCTGCCGTCTGCTCAAAGCCTGAAATATCGTGGCTCCAGAAGGAAAATCCGGACATGGCAAAGGAAAGACCTCCCCGCAGCGTTTCCGCCATGGAGATATAGCTTGCCGAGCAGTCTCCGCCCCAGTGTACCGGGAACTGCTGGCTTCCTGCAGTCGCGCTTCTTGCAAAGAGCACCGCCTCGCCTTCTCCCTTTTCCCGCTGCAAAAGCTCAAATACGCAGCGGTTATAAAGAAACGTATAATAGTTGTGCATATCCTTTGGATCGGAATGGTCGCTGTATACAACGTCAATCGGAATCCTCTCTCCAAAATCTGTCTTAAAGCAGTCTACGCCGGCATCCAAAAGCTTCTTTAATTTTCCTGTATACCACGCTGCTGCCTCTGGATTGGTAAAATCTACCCAGCCCATACCCGGCTGCCAGTGGTCTGTCTGCCTTACACCTTTTCCATCAGCACGCTTTAGCAGATACCCCTTTTCTGCCGCTTCCCTGAAGGTATCCGTTCCCTGCGCAATATAGGGGTTAATCCATGCGCAGATTTTGAGACCCTTCTCTTCCTTATAGCGCTTCAGCATCGCCGGCACATCGGAAAAGGTATCGGGATTCCACTCAAAATCACACCAATGCAGCCCCTTCATCCAATAGCAGTCAAAGTGAAATACGCGAAGCGGAATGTCACGCTCTGCCATTCCATCAATAAAAGAGCTTGTCGTCTTTTCATCATAATCTGTTGTAAAGGAAGTCGTCAGCCAGAGTCCAAAGCTCCATGCCGGCGGCAGCGCCGGTTTTCCGGTCAGATCCGTATAACGCCGCAGCACTTCCTTTGGCGTACCGCCATAAAGAAAATGATACCGAAGCTCCTCACCCTCCACGCTGAAGCCAACATACTCTACCTTTTCGCTCGCCACCTCAAAGGAAACACAGCCCGAATGGTCCACAAAAACGCCATAGCCCCTGTCTGTCAAATAAAATGGAACTGTCTTATATGCCACCTGTGAAGCAGTTCCGCCATCCTCATTCCAGCATTCTACAACCTGCCCGTTTTTGGCAAATGCAGTGAACTGTTCGCCAAAGCCGTAGACACATTCTCCCGGAGAAAGTGACAGCTCTGTCAGCATATAGGGTGTAAAATTCTCTGCCATGTAGTGGTCGCGCGCAAACATGGTTGCCGGTTTATAATCTCTGCGCATATAGCCCAGATTGCGGAAGCCGCAGGAGGTAAGCACTTTACCTCCCGCTTCAAAACGGTATCCCCAATTTTGACGGTCAACCCGCACTGTCAGCAGGTCCGTCTCCATGACCGCCTCTGCTTCCGTGATTCTGACCCTGACGTCGCAGGAGCTTTTATGCAGAGGGAAACGTGGCTCTTTTCTGTCGTAAGCCTGATAATGTACAGCACTGACAGCAATGTCTCCTTCACTATAGGCTACAAATTCTATTGTAATAGTAGAAACATTTAACGCATCGCCCCTGTTTTCAATTACCCGCTCCGGCGCGACTACGCGCATGCCGCCCGGGATTTCCTCCACCGTAAATGCCTGCATGGCATAAGAAGGACGGACGTTTTCACTGCGCAACCAGTATCCTTCTGTAAATTTCATAATCTGCCTCCTAATTTGCGCCGTCGATTGCCTGCCACTGCTCCTCGATTGCTGCACAGGTTGCATCCTTATCTGCTGTACCTGCGATATAAGCCTGCATCAATTCGCCAAAGGTCTGATGCCAGCTGTCCGTGGAATAACCGATAGAAAGCGCTGCTGCACCGTTTTCTGCTACATGTGCATTTCCCTGATTGATTACTTCAAATTCGCTCTCGCCATCGCTGATTACCGGAGGAATAACGCCTGCTACATCGTTGAACCATGATTTTCCATAATCAGAAGTGTACCACCAGTTTACAAAGTCAAGTGTTGCCTGTAACTGCTTGGAATCCTTTGCGATACGAAGCGCCTGGTCAGAGCCTGCAATTACCTGACACTGCTTTGCATCATCTGATACAGGATAGCCGTTAAAGCCGATTTTAATATCCGGGTTAATTGCAAGGATGTCTGCCTCTACCCATGCGCCCTGTCCAAGAATCATTGCTGCCTCGCCGTTTGCAATCGCTGCTTCCTCATTTGCAAGTGCTGTCTCAAGCGGCTTGTCATCACCATATTTTACTGCAAGGTCAATCAGCTTAAAGAAGTTATCATAAAGCTCCGGATAATCTGCAACCTTTGCTTCTCCCTTTTCAAACTTGCTTACCAGTTCTGCCGGTGTTATGCCTGCATTTGCAGCAGCGGCATCCAGATAATGCTGCCATACATGCTTGAATACCCACCATTCTGCAAAGCCTGTGCTGAAAGGCTTGTAGCCTGCCGCCGAAATCTTTTCACAGGCTGCTTCCAGCTCGGATATGGTTGCCGGGAACTGTGTTACGCCGCTTGCTTCCAGAATTTCCTTATTATAAACCATACCAAAGAAGTTACCCTTAATAGCGATTCCGTAAAGACCGCTTCCCTCTTCGGTTGACTTCATCATCTCTGCTACCGCAGGGTCAATCGTTCCTTCCAGAGGCTGTCCTGCCAGATTGAAGGACCATTCCTTATAAACATCAATTTCCTTGCCAGATGTAGAGGAGAAAATGTCCGGTACCTCGCCGGAATTCAGCTTTGCCTTTAACATCGTCGGATAATCGTTCTGCGTCGTCTCATAGTTGATTGTTACGTTCGGAGCCACTTCCTTGTAAGCGTCAATCAGCTCATTGATTGCATCCGCATATTCAGGAGAGCTGATAAACATATAAATTTCAGCTTCCTCATCAGATGCCGCTGCCGCCTCCTGCGGCTCTGTCTGTGCTGCGCCCTCTGTTTCTGCCTGTGCGCCGCTCTCCTGCGCTGCCGGCGCCTGATTTGAGGAACCGCAGCCTGTCAGCATCGTACCCACCATTGCTGCACAGAGCAATGCACTTAAAAGTTTCTTTTTCATAAAAATACCTCTCTTTCTTTTTTCGCCTCCTGGCGTAGTTTCTTATTTTGTCAGCCTTTTACTGCGCCTGCCACAACACCGTCCACAATATATTTCTGCAGGAAGATAAAAATAAGGATGGAAGGCACAACCGCAAGTACCATAGCGGTCATGGCATAATGCCATTTTGTATTCATCTGGCCTACAAAGGTGTAAGCCGCGAGAACCAGAGTTTTGGTTTCATTGCTGCTGTTAACCATAAGCAGCGGAAGCAGGAAGTCATTCCATATCCACATCACATCCAGCACAATTACCGTAACCGTAACGGATTTGAGCAGTGGAAAGATAATCGAGCGGAAGGTGCGGAAGGTGCTTGCACCGTCGATGATTGCGCTCTCGTCAATTTCCTTTGGAATCGTCTTCATAAAGTTATAAAAGATAAAGGTCGCCATCGGGATTCCAAAGCCCCAATACTGTACGCCGAGTCCAAGCTTGCTGCCGGATAAATGCAGCACATTCATGGATTTGAGCAGCGTAATCATAATCGTCTGAAACGGAATCAGCATCGGCGTAATGATAATCGTATACGCTATCCTGCTGTAGCGGCTCTTTCTTCTGTCAAGGATATATGCTGCAATCGAAGAGAATGCAACAATTCCAAGGATTCCAGTCGTCGTAATGACAACATTGTTCATAAAAAGCTTGAAATATTTGATTTTCTTGATTACATAGCTGTAGTTTTCCCATGCCGGCCTGCTCGGCAGTGCAATCGCATCCGATACGATTTCACCAAACGGTTTAAAGGAATTCATAAACATCAGAAAAACCGGATAAATATAAAAGCAGGTTGCTGCAATCAGTACAAGAATCAACAGTATTTTATGCAGGGTACGCTTTTTTTGTATTGTCATTATAAATCCACCTCCCTGCTGCTGAATATCTTAAGTACAAGCTGTGTCAGCGCCAGTACAAATATGAAATAAATAATGGACTCTGCACTGCCCATGCCATATTTATTATTGGTAAACGCATCTCTGTAAATCAAAAGCGTCGCACTGTAGGTCGCCGTTCCCGGACCTCCCTTTGTCAGCGCTAAAATAATGTCAAATACCTTCAGGGAATTTGTCAGCGACATAAAAATACAGGTTGTAAACGAAGGTCCAAGCAGCGGAAGCGTTACCTTAAAAAATCTCTGCAGCCTGGAAGCGCCGTCTACAGTCGCAGCCTCCAGCACATCCGCCGGTACAGCCTGCAGACCCGCAATATACAAAACGATATAAAAGCCAAGCGCCTGCCAGATTCCAACAAATACAACCGAATAAAAAGCGAGACGCGGGTCGCCAAGCCAGCTTTCATTCAAGAAAGCCCAGTCCGTCAGCTCATACAGCTTTGCAAAGCCCTGTGTGAAAATGAATTTCCAGATAAAGCCAACGATGGTCATGCTCATAATATAAGGAATAAAGAACACACCTCTGAATATATTGACGCCCTTAAATTTCTGTGTCAGCGCAACAGCAAGTGCAAGCGCTATGACATTGGCAAATATGACAAAGCCGAGTGTGTATTTTACCGTAAACAGAAGTGCACCAAGATAGTCGCTGCCGCCGGTCAGAATCTGTTTGAAATTTTCCAGTCCGACGAAAACAGGCTCCTTTGCAATTCCATTCCACTCTGTTAAAGAATAATATCCACTCATAACAAATGGAATGTACATCATCACCGTTACAAGCAGGATTGCCGGTACCGTAAACAGCACGGTTTCCGCCCATTCCTTCCATTTAATATGTTTCTTCATGCTTCTCCCTCTTTTTTGGATTCCTCTGTCAGCTTAAAAAGTCTTGCACGGTATGCACCGGGCAGCTTCACACTGAACAATCCTGTTTTTTCATTCCAGCAATAGCTGCAGTTTTCCAATGTCTCAGCCTCTGTCAGCGGATATAAAAGCTTTGCCTTCATTTTCTTTCCGGCAAACTGCTCAATCGGCAGTGCAAACTCATCCGTCTCTGCCCTGCGCTTCCAGAGTGCAAGATAGGCGCCGCCCTCATACTGCAGTCCCAGGCAGCTCCACGCATCACTAAAAGCAGAAAGCCCTATTGGCCAGAAGGGAAGTCCGGATTTGATGTCTTCCCGTATCCTCTTATAGCAGTCTATCCCTTCCTTTACCAGAGTAGAGCAAAGCGGTGACAGCTCTGCAAGATTGCCGCTTTGATGAACCCTCAGCAACATTGCGTTCACCATATTGAACACTGTCTGCTCTGCATCTGCATCGCGGAGCGGATAGCTCCATACCGCCGCCTGCTCCGGCGTAAGCGCCGTCGGTGCATTTGCTGCAATGGACGCATAATGACGGTAATCCTCCTGGTCACTCGTAGACTGGATACTGTGTCTCTGCAGCATTGCATAATCCATACGCAGCCCGCCGCTTGAGCAGTTCTCAATAATCAGCTCCGGGTACCTTGCAAACAGGCTGTCAATCCATGCCAGGTACGCCCTTTCGTGGGAAAGCAGCCCATCGCCGAAGCTGTCTGCATAAAGCTCCGTTCCGATTCCCGGTTCAATGTTATAATCCATCTTGATATAGCCTATGCCATATTCTGTCACAAGCCTGTCAATCACACCGTCTGCATATTTTCTTACCTCAGGATTCCTGAAATCAAGCTGATACCGGCTTCTGTCATACACCTTTTTTCCATGCCTTACAAAAAACCAGTCCTCTGGCACTTCCTCTGCCAGCCTGCACTTGATTCCCATAACCTCAATTTCCAGCCAGAGTCCGGGAATCATTCCATGTGCACGGATTGCATCCGTCACTTCCTTTAAGCCGCCGGGAAACCGTTTCCCGCTCGGCATCCATTCTCCGACGCTGTCCCACCAGTATCCCTCATCGTACCAGCCGGCATCGATGCAGTAATATTCGCAGCCTGCCTGCTGCGCCGCTTCAATTAGTGGCAGTTCCTTTTCTGTCGTCGGGTCAGCCCAGAGACAGTTCATATAATCATTAAAAATAACACAAAGCTTTTCGTTATCCGTATTTGGCCTTCGTATCCGCCGCCGATATTTTGTCAGCTCGCCAATACCGTTTGTAAAGTCGTCCGACACGCTTACAGCCGCCGTAACGGAGGTAAATTTATCTCCTGGCTTTAAACGCTTTACCCAGTGTGATTCATTTTCTGTAGGTCCACTCAACTGCAAATAGAGGTGTCCCGTCTGGTCGCTGATTTCCCAATGCCAGGAGCCGTTATGCTCAATCTGCCAGATAAAGGTCTTGCCTGTCTCCGTATTTTCCACGCTGCCCATCGGCAGGTATTCCTTTGCCGACCAGTTTCCGGTATTTGTCGCTCCAATCGTTTTGGAGGAACGAATCCTATCGCCCTCCTGCATCTGTTCCATGCCAAGCTGCGCCGGGGAATAAAATTTCCATTGCAGCTCCCGCTGCCATGAATGATGCGGTATTCCAATCCGGAGCTTTTCATCCGTCCTTAAGACGCCCTCTTTTTCAATTCCATTTAGATTAAATACGGAAAGGTAGGTAAGTATCCTCTCTTCGCTTCCTCTATTTTCAACCTCCTGCCAGGTACGGACTGCGCTGATTCCATCATAAAACTGAAAATGGCTCGTAACAAAAACGCCCGTCTCCACATCCTTTGTAATCAGCTCCAGCTTTCTTCCATCTGCATTTCTATAATCCTTATGGGAATCATATACAAGCCTGTAGCCTGGTGCAGTTACCACATATTTCATGCCATGACGCTCCTGCGGTCTGTCAAATCCCGCCAGTTCAAGCTCCACCAGCCGAAAACCCCGCAGCTCTTCTTCACTCAGGCTTTCTTTTTCAAACGGCTCTCTTCCAAAGTGTACAAACTTCACACTGCCGTCCGCTCCGATTCGAAACAAAAGCTGCATTTTGTTTTCTTCCACCGAAAGCCATTTTATGTTTTCTGCGCCATTAGCCACAGCCCATTCCTCCTCTTCGCATTTTCACTCCCCTGCTTCTTTTTCATTCTAAATCATACATTTTGTACAGAAAATAGAAAAAAGAAAACTGTTAATGGTAAAAAAGTGTACAAACACCCTTTTGGAAATTGAATCGTTTCTGTAAATATTGTATACTTTCAATAGAAAGAAGATGGAAGGGAAAACGATGACTTTGCGGAAAAAACTGAAAACCATTTTGAATCATATTCCGCTCTGGATGCAGCTTGCGCTGTTTACCACGCTGATTACATTTCTGGTGTTATTTTATTTGATTTACACAGAATACCGCAGAAATCTTCAGGTCATTACCAATACACAGCGCGATACCTCCTGCAGGCTTTTGTCTATGGAAATGCAGAATCTGGAAACCTATGTACAGGAGCTTGCGCTCTTTTGTATCCAAAGCTGCTACGACCATACCTTTACCAGAATCGTCGAAAAGGAATCCCCCATTTTACCCGAGGAAGAAACCTACTTAAGGAACCAGATTAAGGCGTATTTTTATTCACGCAGCGATTTGGAGCGTTTTGACTTTTATCTGATGAACCATCAGTGGATGTATTCACGCACCAGAGAAGGCATCCGCAAACAGAATTTTCTTTTGCGTTCTGTTACCGATGCGGACTATTATCAGGAATGTACGTCCAATTCCTATTTTCATGCCATCCTTCCGGCAAATGAACCAAATGAGCTTTTTCACTACTATCATTCTCTGCTGCGTATCCGTACAAAGGAGCCGCAGGCGCTAGCCTCTGTCGCAGTGGATGACAGCTATTGGAGAGGGCTTTTGAAAAACCATACAAATTTTGGCGAATTTCTCTGTCTGTTCAATGCCGACGGACTTTTGCTGCATGCAGACCCCGGCACGCCATTGGCAGATGCCTCTTATGATACGCTCAGCGAAATTTTTGCTTTGTCCGACCAGACGTCCTTTTATTACACCTTGGGCGGCCAGCGTTATCTCGTTACCTGTGCAGAGGGCGCTGCTTATCAGATGCGGCTGATGTCCTTCCTTCCGGTATCCGCCATTGACAGTCAGATTGCACAGATTCGTTCCTCTATCCTGTGGAACGGCATTTTAATCTCGCTGGCAGTGCTTTTATTGATTGCCGCGCTTATCCGGCTTTTGACAAAGCCGCTTACCATCCTCGCCAATAAGCTCATCAGCGTTGGAAACGGTGACTTCACCTCCTCGGTTGACATTAACGGCAGTCTGGAGATTTCCCGTCTTTCCCAGAGCTTTAATGAAATGACGCAGCATATCGACCATCTGATTAAAAAGACTTATGTAGCGGAGCTGGGCGAAAAGACCGCGCGAATTACGGCGCTGGAGGCGCAGTTAAATCCGCATTTCCTCTACAATACCCTGCAGGCAATCTCTACAGAGGCTCTAATCAACGACCAGATGCAGATTTATGATATGATTACCGCGCTTGCCTCCGGACTTCGTTACACCATAAAGGGCGGCGACTGCGTCCCTCTTTATCAGGAAATGAAATATGTTGAAAACTATATCCATCTGCAAAAAATCCGCATGGAGGAACGGCTGCAGGTTTCTTTCCAGATTGCTCCAACGACAAGTGAGCTTATCATTCCAAAAATCAGCATACAGTCGCTTGTGGAAAATTCCATCCTGCATGGCATAGGTCCGGAACGCGATTCCATTGCCATCGAAATCACAAGCTGTATTGTGGATGATTACCTGCAGATTACGGTAAAGGACAATGGCTGCGGCATCAGCAGTGAGCATTTGGATGCCATTCTTGCTTCCTTTGCAGGGCAAACGCCCACCGAGAAAAATCATATCGGTCTGGCAAACCTGTACGGCAGACTTCATCTGCTCTATCACGATAAGGCAGACCTTCGCATCCATACCCAATATGGAAGCCATACGGCCATTACCATGATTCTGCCTGCTTCAAAGGAGGTTCCTAATGTATAAAGCACTCATTATAGATGATGAAAGACCCGTCCAGATTGCAATTCAAAAGCTTGCCGACTGGAGCCACTATCATATTCTGCCGCCAGAGGCAGCAAACAATGGCAGAGACGCACTCCTTGCCATGCGGGAGCTGCGCCCGGACCTGTGCTTCGTGGATATGCAGATGCCGATTATGGACGGCAAAGAATACCTGAAAAAAGCATCCGCAGAATTTCCCGGAACGCAGTTTATCGTCGTCAGCGGCTACGATGATTTTGAATATGCACACTCCGCTATCCGTTACGGCGCCTGCGATTATATTTTAAAACCGATTGTAAAAGAGGAATTAAATGCGGCGATTGAAAAAGCCGTCCTGAAAATTAACCCGGAAGAAGATTTTGCCGAAGAAGTTGCGGCAGATATGCTGCCGCCGGAAGAAGTGGCGGCAATCATCAAAGAATATATCGATCAGCATTACAATACCAATATCAAGATTTCCATGTTTACAGACAAATACTATTTTTCCAAAGAATATCTGTCAAAGCTCTTTAAAAGCCGGTACGGCTGCGGCATCTACACCTATGTACAGGAAGTGCGGATGCAGCGCGCAAAGGATCTGCTCTTAAATCCTGAAATCAAGATTCAGAGCATTTCACAGAGGCTGGGCTATACTGACAACAACTATTTCAGCAAAGCCTTTAAAAATTATTACGGCATGTCGCCCTCTCAGTTCCGCAAAGAGCGCGCCCTTTCCTTGGACAGCTCACAAAATACCTTGTAGCCCTTGCTCTGGCAGCGTACAGGAGAATCCCTGCTGGATACTTAACTTATCCTTCATAAAATACTTTTATTGCATCTGCAAGAAAAGCAGCAAAGCCAGCTCCGTATTTTTCATCCATTGCCTCCTGCATCCTTTTTTCCATCAGGGATTCTGCCTGACCTAACATCATTCCTTTTTCTTCCTTTAATTGATATAACTGTTTTATCACAAAACCGTATTCTCCAATCAGTTCACGAATTTCAAAGGAATTCACATCAAGTCCACGTCTCTGATTCAGCCTTTCGTAGATTTTTTCGATACGGTTCTGATAGCTTTCTCTGATTTTTTCGATGAACGGTTTTGCTACGCAGTCATCAGACGGCTCTTTTTCACCATACCATTCTACAATTTTCGCATACTGCCTCTGTACCTTTTCTTTACTGACTGCGGCAAGATAATGCTCGCGCCACTGCCTAAGTGAGCCGAATTCTTTTATCGCGGCATCACTCATTTCTCTGGGTATATGCGCAAGCATTGTCTCAAATAATTCTGCTGATTCTTCTCTTGTGAAAACTGTAAAGTCCATCTCTGCTCCTTTCAATGCAGCTTCAATGCTGTCAATCAGCTGATTAAGACGATTTCTTTCTGCCTCCAGCATCTTTTTCTGCATTTTCAAAATATAATTTTTGTCAAGAGCAGGATTATTTATAATTTCTTTTATCGTATTAAGCGGAATATCCATCTCCCGGAAATAAAGAATATGCCTGAGTGCCTCCAGTGTTTTCTTATCATAAAGCCTGTATCCAGCTTCACTTCTTCCGGCTGGAGAGAATAATCCTATTTCTTCGTAATATCTAAGCGTCCGTGCACTGACTCCTGATACCTCTGACATTTCCTTAATGGTCATCATGAAAGCTTACCTCCTGTCCTTTGACATCACCACTATAAAGCTTTCCGTCGCGTGAAAGTCAAGAGATAAATCGGGAATTTCCTATTGCATAAAAAAGAGTTTGCTTGCAAACTCTCTGCGCGCGAGCGGTGCCTGCAAGGCAAAATTCATTTCCGCGAGCTGCGCATCTTATTTTTGTTTCATAGGAAATTCAGAGTAATTTCCTATGAAATAAAAAAATCCCTGTTTTCACAAGGATTTTTCAGCAGGGGAAGAGGGAATCGAACCCCCGTTAACGGTTTTGGAGACCGCCGCACTACCGCTGTACTATTCCCCTATTCTTTTGGCTGACTTTCCGCCGCCAAAAAAGATTATAACATATTCAAATGCAGTTAGCAAGAAAAATTTTACAACAATCGAATTGCTTCCTGTACGCTGTTTGCTCCCTTCAGGGTAATTCCCTTTGGGATACTGCGAAGCCCCGCGAGGCTTTCTTTTGATGCCTGCGGCAGAATACAGGTCGTAAAGCCCAGCTTTGCAGCCTCCAAAACCCGCTGCTCCGCCATGCTGACTGCACGCAGCTCCCCGCTCAGTCCAATCTCCCCAAATACAAGCGTTTTCTCTTCAATCGGCTTATTCTGGAAGCTGGAGACTACCGCCAGTGCGATTCCCAAATCAATTGCAGGCTCCATCATACGGATACCGCCCGCAATATTGACATACGCATCACAATTTGACAGAGGCAGTCCAACTCTTTTTTCCAGTACCGCCATCAGGAGATTGACCCTGTTAAAATCCGTTCCTGTCGCCTGCCGCTTTGGTATTCCAAAGCTGCTTTTGCATACCAGCGCCTGAATTTCCAGAAGGATAGGTCTTGTTCCCTCCATAGAACAGACCACCACCGAGCCGCTCGCATCCTTCGGCCGTCCGCTGAGCATAAACTCTGAAGCGTTTTCCACTTCCTCCAGACCATTCTGGCGCATTTCAAATACACCGATTTCATTTGTCGAGCCAAACCGGTTTTTTACGCCACGAAGTATCCGATAGGAGGCATGCCTGTCGCCCTCAAAATAAAGGACAGTATCTACCATGTGTTCAAGCACCCTCGGTCCCGCTACCGTTCCCTCTTTTGTCACATGTCCGACAATGAAAATCGGAATATTCAAATCCTTTGCAAGCCGCAGCAAAACGCCTGTTGCCTCCCGGACCTGCGAAACGCTTCCGGGAGCCGCCGACACCGCCTCATGGTACATGGTCTGAATGGAATCAATCACAACCGCTTCTGGCTTCTGTCTCGTTATCGTCTCCTGAATTTCTTCAAGATTTGTCTCACAGAAAAGCAACAGATTATCCGTAAACGTGCCAATCCGCAGAGCACGCAGCTTAATCTGTTTCAGGGATTCTTCTCCGGAAATGTAGAGCACCTTTTTTCCATCATTTGACAAATGTCTGCACACCTGCAAAAGAAGCGTTGATTTTCCTATTCCGGGGTCTCCGCCTACCAAAACCAGAGAGCCCGGAACGATACCGCCACCCAGTACCCTGTCAAGCTCCCGTATATGCGTACAGATCCGCTCCTCCTCGCCGCTGTCAATCGCAGACAAAGAAGAAGGCTCCCCTTTTTCTCTGGAAGCCTTCCTCTGACTGCCGCCCGCTGCCTTTGAAGCAGTTTTTATCACTTCTTCCACAAAGGTATTCCACTGTCTGCACGCCGGACACTGTCCCATCCATTTGGAAGACTCATATCCGCAGCTCTGACAGTAAAAAACGGTTGCCGTCTTACTCTTCATACTTACTCCGATTCTTATTTACATATTTTAACGGTAACTTCACCTGCATCTGCAAGCTCTGCGCTGATATTCAGCTTTCCGCCGAGGTTTGTGCTCATCTTTCCAATGCTCTCGCCATTGATAAATACCTCGTATTCCGTTTCATCCTCAAGTCCGATTGTGAGCTGCGCATCCTCTGCGCCCTCCACCTGAAAGGATACACCGTCTGCATCCTCTACAAAATGTGTTACGCTGGTTCCCGGAACGGACTCGTATACGAACATACCGTTTTTCTCCAGCTTTGTCATCGTAGCATAGGTCTTTACCTTGAACAGATCTCCATCGTGCTCGAAGTCCTCCTTCTTTGCCTTCTCCCGCAGGATGTGGTTCCCGAAGCTCAAACTTCCGTCGCTCTCCGTCCGAATCAATTCCTTTACTGCTGCCATGCTCTGTTTCCTCCTGTACTTTTGTGTTTTTCTATAAAATCATTTGTTTTTTACGGTAAATACGACCTGCTGACGCTTCCAGCCTGCCGATACGTCGTCACCCGGCACAATCTTTTTCTGAAGAATCTCCTCTGCAAGAGCATCCTCAACCACCGTCTGAATTGCCCGCTTCATCGGTCTTGCGCCCATCTTTTTATCTGCGTACTTCTCAACAAGGTACTCCTTCAATGCCGGCGTTATGGTCAGCTTTACATCCATCTGCTCCTGACATCTTGCAGAGAGCGTCCTTGCAAGCAAAGATACGATTTCCTTCATATCCGCCTTGTTCAGTGGGTGGAATACCATAATCTCATCAATTCGGTTGATAAATTCCGGCTTGAAGATACGCTTAACCTCCTCCATAACGCCTTCCTTCATCGTCTCATAATCCTTCTTTTCAGAAGCTTCCGTCGTAAAGCCAAGATTTTTCGGCTCCATAATACGCTGTGCACCTGCATTGGAGGTCATAATCAGAATCGTATTTTTGAAGCTGACCCTTCTGCCCTTGGAATCTGTAATATGTCCATCATCCAGTACCTGCAAAAGAACGTTAAATACATCCGGATGCGCCTTTTCTATCTCGTCAAATAGAACGACGGAATACGGATTTCTCCGTACCTTTTCGCTGAGCTGACCGCCATCGTCAAAGCCCACATAGCCTGGCGGTGAACCAATCATCTTAGAAACCGAATGAGATTCCATATATTCGGACATATCGACTCTTATCAGCGCATCCTCCGAGCCAAACATCGTCTCCGCCAAAGCCTTGCTCAGCTCTGTTTTACCGACACCTGTCGGTCCTAAAAACAGGAAGGAACCAATCGGTCTGTTGGGGTCCTGAATTCCCACTCTTCCTCTCCTGATTGCCTTTGCAACCGCCGAAACTGCCTCATCCTGTCCAATAACTCTCTTATGCAGCGTCTGTTCCAGCTTTAACAGCTTTTCGCTTTCCTTCTCTGCCAGTCTTGTTACCGGCACCTTTGTCCATGAGGACACGACCTCAGCAATCTCATTTTCACCGACAGCCAGCTTTCTCTGCGCCGCCTTTTCCTCATAGCCAGCTCTGGATTTTTCATATTTGTGAATCAGCTTTGTCTGCTTATCGCGGATTTCTCTTGCCTGCTCGTAAGCTTCGATTCTGATGGCACGTTCAATCTGTAAATCCATCTTGACGATCTCAGCCTGCATATCCTTGAATTTTTCAGGAATGTGCATATCCTTTAAACGGATTGCCGCTGCTGCCTCGTCTATCAGGTCAATCGCCTTATCCGGCAGATTTCTGTCGTTGATATAACGCGCTGACAGGCGGACTGCCGCCTCAATCGCCGCATCCGTAATCTCTACGCCATGATGATCCTCATACTTTTTGCGGATGCCATTTAAGATGCGGATGCTTTCCTCCAAAGAAGGCTCCTCCACCATAACCGGCTGGAATCTTCTCTCAAGCGCCGCGTCCTTTTCAATATATTTCCGATATTCTGTAATCGTAGTCGCCCCGATTAACTGGATTTCTCCTCTTGCCAGCGACGGCTTTAAAATATTGGAGGCATCGATTGCCCCCTCCGCGCCGCCTGCACCGATAATGGTATGCAGCTCATCCAAAAACAGAATGATATTGCCATTTTCCGTGACTTCACGGACAACCTTTTTAATTCTTTCCTCAAACTCGCCCCTGTACTTACTGCCTGCCACCATTCCTGATAAATCCAGCGTGACAACTCTCTTTTCCTTAATGGTATCCGGTACCTCGCCCGCTGCAATATTGATTGCAAGGCCTTCCACAATCGCTGTTTTGCCAACGCCAGGCTCACCTATCAGGCAGGGATTATTTTTCGTCCGACGGCTTAATATCTGGATAACCCGCTGAATTTCCTTTTCTCTGCCAATAATCGGGTCCAGCTTGCCTTCCTTCGCAAGCATCGTCAGATCACGGCTGTACTGATTCAACGTTTCCGTAATACCGCCGTGTTCTCTCCTTCTTTTGCTTTTATAACCCAAATCATCTTTATAAAGATTGCCGTCCTGCCCGATTGCAAGCAGGGTATCCACATACAGCTTCTGAATCTGCAGTCCAAGTGTATTCAAAAGCTTTACCGCAACATTTTCTCCTTCTTTAAGAAGCGCAAGCAGAATGTGCTCCGTTCCAATCGCGCCCGCATGAAAACGCTGTGCCTGTTTTACCGCTTCGCTTAAGATAATCTCTGCCCTTGGTGTATAACCGTCCCGTTCCTTTACCGGAATGAAATTTCCGGGTGCAATCAGGTCATAAATCATCGACATGATTTTATCTTCTTCTACACCGTTATCCTGTAATACCCTGGCTGCGACCCCCGAATCCTCCTTCAGAAGCCCCAGCAGAATATGCTCCGTTCCGATATAATTCTGTTTTAGCTGCTTTGCTGTCTGTTTTGCCAGAGAAAGAGCGTGTTCCGCTTTCTTCGTATATTGCAGCATTATTCCAGTCCTCCATAATCTTCATAGATTTCATCAATAAGAGCATGTACCTCCTGACGGGAAATATTCTTACAGCTTCCCTTTGCCAGGATAACCCGGAGCTCTTTTCTCATTTCCGCAAGTGCACGCATCCGGTCAATATCTACCGCTATGACCGCACCCTTGCGTCTGTCTACCTTGACGTATCCCTCCTGCTTTAAAACTGTATACGCCTTATTTACCGTGTGCATATTGATGCCCACCTCATCAGCGAGCTGCCGCACAGACGGAAGCGCATCGCCCTCTTTAAATCTGGTCGTTGCGATTCCAAGAATAATCTGATTGCGCAGCTGTATATACAACGCCTCGTCACTGTTAAAATCCAGTTCAATTATCATATTGCCACCACCTGTTATACAAATATTATAACAGGCAGCTCCAAAAGTCAAGGAAAGTACCAAGGAAAGAATCGGTCAGTACCGGAACCCTGCCAGCACTGACCGTTTTTCTTTCGTTTTTACTTATTTCACTTATTTTAACTTATCTTTTCCATCCATATTCAGAAATTCAAACTCAAAATCATCGTCATCCAGATAAGCTTCTTCCTCATCATCGTCATCATCATCGTCGTCATCCTCATCCTCATCGTCTTCGTCATCTTCATCATCATGACGGGCAAGGAAATTCTTAGGACTCCAACGTTTTTTCTTCTTTACAGCACGCCTGCCCCTGCGGCGGTCATCTTCGTCGTCTTCGTCTTCATCTTCTTCGTCATCGTCTTCATCTTCATCATCGTCGTCGTCTTCGTCTTCATCATCGTCTTCGTCGTCTTCATCTTCATCATCATCGTCTTCTTCGTCATCATCATCGCCTTCTTCGTCATCATCTTCATATCCATAAGAACGATACTCATGCAGCTTAACTGCAAGAAGGATGCAGACCAGAATCAAAACAACGAAAAGTACGATTACAATAATCACTATCAGCTTATTGCTGCCGGAAAGCAGAGAATCCGCTGCTCCCGATGATTCTTTCGTCTGGTTTCCGCCATGCAGATCATCAATCTTTTCAAACTGATTATCCGATAAGGAATACAGATACCAGCTGTCTCCGCCGTCTGCATCCTTAGTATACAGAATATAATAATTTCCTGACTCCCATGATGCCAGCGTATCTGCATCAATCGTCATATTTTCAATGTCAGCATCGCCCGGCAGTACTCGGCTGGAAATAACATTGGAAATCTCCGTTGTACCTGCGGATTCATCTACAGGAATCTCTTCGCTGCCAGCCTCGCCTTCTGTCTCCGCATCGCCCTCAGAGGAATCCTCCTCTGACGGTGTATCCGTACTTTCTGTGACAACAGGCTCTACCAGATCAGAACGGATAAATCCCGTCTTGCCATTTACGGAAACCTGATACCATGTCTTGCCGTCTGCTCCTGCCGCTTCTCCGGTTACCGTAAGCTCTGTTCCTGATTTTGCGCTGGTCACAGGTGCATCAGAGGAAGAAGGGCCTTTTCTGATATTCGCGCTGCTTGTGGAAACCGTCGCTGATGTGACATTTGTGTCAGAAACAGTTGCCGAAGTCTCTGTGTAAGAGTTCTCACGCTCTACCTCTTCCTGTGTCATATTTCCTGAGCTCTTATTCGCAAGGTCTGAACGGACATAACCCTTAGCGCCGCCCACAGAAACCTGATACCAGACCTTACCATCTGCTCCTGTAACTTCGCCTTCTACAGACAATGTTGTTCCGCTTGCAACATTTCCTACAACACTGCTGTCTGTGCTCGCTTCACTTCTTACCTTCGCATTGGTGTTCATCGTAATATCCGCAGCAAGCGCAGTGAGGCTGCTGCCGCCAAAAAGCAGCAGGGATACAGCAAATGCCGCAACCATGCCTGCAATTCTTTTTCCAGTTCTTTCCGCTATGATTCTCATCTTCTTTTTGTATCCTTCCTTAATAATCGCGGTGAAACCGTTTTTCACCCTTAGCCTCTGAAGCAGCTTTTCCATGCCCCTCCATGCTTTTATTTTTCTTTTTCTCCGCACGCTGTTCATCCTCCAGCCTGCGGTGATATTCCATCTCACACTTTGCGCAGAGCCTGCCGCCCCGAATATTGGTTCCACAGATTTCACACCGCAGAAAGGATGCCGAATCCTGTGCAATCTGCAGCCTGTTTTCCTTTAACATCTGTCTGATCGCCTTCTGCGATACTCCGGTTGCCATCTCCACCTCCGAGGCTGTAGCCCCCGGATGCTTTTCTATGTAAAGGCGTGTCTTTCCATAATCATCGTATGCCACAAATTTGCAGTCCTCACACTGGTATTCGCCAACACCCTTAAATACCATGATTCCGCCGCACTTTTCACATTTGATGGGGCGATGATAATCAACCTCGCCAAACCGCATCTTTACTTCCATATCTATCTACTCCCTCTGCATCAAGCATAGGGGCTATGCTTCATCAATAGCCTTTCCAATGTCATGACGCATATATTTTTTCTCAAAAGAAACCCACTCCGTAGCTTCATACGCTTTTGCGCGGGCCTCCTTTAAGTCTTTTCCAATCGCAGTGATGCCAAGCACCCTGCCTCCATTTGTTACTATCTTTCCATCTACAAGCTTCGTGCCTGCATGGAAACAGAAATAATCCTTCTTATCTGCAAAGGCCTCCAGTCCCGTAATCGGATAGCCCTTCTCATAAGAAACCGGATAGCCGCCGCTCGCCAATACGACGCAGACTGCTGCATCATCCTCAAAGGTGAGCGTAATCTCATCGAGTCTTCCGTCGATGCAGGCTTCCATAACATCAATAATATCATTTTTCATGCGGGGCAGCACCACCTGCGCCTCCGGGTCACCAAAGCGCGCATTATACTCCAGCACGCGGGGACCATCCGCCGTCAGCATCAGCCCAAAGAAAATGATGCCCTTAAAGCTGCGCCCCTCTGCTGCCATTGCATCTACTGTCGCCTGATAAATGTATTTCTTACAGAATTCGTCTACTTCCTTTGTATAGAACGGGCTGGGAGAAAAGGTTCCCATTCCGCCGGTATTTAAGCCTGTATCGCCGTCGCCTGCACGCTTATGGTCCTGTGCAGAGGTCATCGTGCGAATCGTCTTTCCATCTACGAAGGAAAGCACCGAAACCTCCCGTCCAGTCATAAATTCTTCTATAACCAGTCTGTTTCCGGCATCACCGAACTGCTTATCCTCCATAATCGTCCGTACGCCATCTTTTGCTTCTTCTAATGTATTGCAAATCAAAACGCCTTTTCCGAGCGCAAGTCCATCTGCCTTTAATACAATAGGAAACTTCGCAGTTTCCAGATATGCAAGCGCTGCCGCCGGCGAATCAAAGTTTTCATACGCCGCCGTCGGAATGTTATATTTTTTCATCAAATCCTTGGAAAATGCCTTGCTGCCCTCCAGAATCGCCGCATTTTTTCTGGGACCGAATACCCGGATACCTGCATCCTCCAGTACATCGGTAAGTCCGCCTACCAATGGGTCATCCATTCCAATAATGGCAAGGTCTATTTCCTTTTCTTTTGCGAAGGCTGCAAGTTTATCAAATTCCATCGCACCAATCGGCACACATTCTGCGAGCTGCGCAATTCCGGCATTACCCGGCGCACAATAGATTTTCTCTGCTTTTTTGCTCTTTGCTACGCTTGCGGCAATCGCATGCTCTCTGCCGCCGCCTCCTACGATTAGAATTTTCATGCGCTCCTCCTATTTGTCAATCACAACTGCCCTGCCATCCTTAACCTGTATCCTGTCATGTGCAAACAGATTAACTGCCGCAGGAAGCAGCTCCCACTCCGCTTCTTCCATAACGCGCTGCTGTAAGATCTTCGGGGTATCTCCCGGCACAACTGCAACCGCCTTTTGCAGTACAATAGGACCTGTATCAGTTCCCTCATCTACAAAATGGACTGTCGCGCCCGTTATCTTAACACCGCGCTCCAGCACCTTTTCATGCACCTTAAGTCCATAATAGCCTGTTCCGCAAAAAGAGGGAATCAGGGATGGATGAATATTTAAAATACGATTCTGATATTTCTGAATAAGCTTCCCAGGAATTACCACAAGGAAACCGGCAAGCACAATCAAATCCGGCCTTGCTTCCTCCACCTTTTCCAGAAAAGCATCGTAAAACTGCTCTCTGTCTGAAAATTCCTTCGGAGAAACGCATACGCCCTCAATTCCTGCCGCAGCCGCACGCTCCAGCGCATAGGCGCCCGGATTATTGCTGATAACGCGCACAATCTCCGTATCTGTGATTTTGCCTGTCCGTATGGCGTCTATCAATGCCTGCAGATTGGTTCCGCCGCCTGAGACGCACACCAGCACTCTCAGCATAAGCTTACTCCCTTTTCACCTTCTGTGATTTCTCCAACCACATAAGCACTCTCTCCTGCCGCTTTAAGCGCTGCAAGCGTCTTGTCTGCATCTGCAGAATCTACGGCAAGCACCATGCCAAGTCCCATATTGTATGTATTGTACATCATTTCCTCTGCAATCTTGCCCTCTTTCTGCAGCAAGCCGAAAATCGGAAGCACAGGATAGCTGTCTTTCTTAATTACTGCACGTACGCCTTCCGGAAGCATACGCGGAATATTTTCATAAAAGCCGCCGCCTGTAATATGGCTGCATGCCTTTATGGTAACGCCCGCCTCTTTGATGCTGCGCAGCGCTTTTACATAAATCTTCGTGGGCGCAAGAAGCGCTTCTCCCAACGTTGTGCCAAGCTCCTCATAATGGGTATCCAGACTTTCCCGCGTCATGGTAAATACCTTTCTGACAAGGGAAAATCCATTGCTGTGTACACCGCTGGATGCAATGCCAATCAGCGTATCGCCCGGCTTTAATTCCTTTCCGGTAATCAAATCCTTTTCATCGACAACACCGACTGCAAAACCGGCAAGGTCATATTCATCCACCGGATAGAAGCCCGGCATTTCTGCCGTTTCGCCGCCGATCAAAGCTGCGCCAGCCTGTTTACAGCCCTCTGCTACACCCTTTACGATGTCTGCAATCTTTTCGGGATAATTCTTTCCACAGGCAATATAGTCCAGAAAAAAGAGGGGTTCGCCGCCCGCGCAGGCAATATCATTGACACACATTGCAACACAGTCGATGCCGACCGTATCATGCCGGTCAAGCAAAAATGCCAGCTTGAGCTTCGTTCCAACGCCGTCAGTTCCTGACACAAGTGTCGGTTTTTCCATGTCTTTAAATGCCGCTGCGGAAAATGCGCCGGAAAATCCACCGATTCCCCCAAGCACCTCAGGACGCATCGTCTCTTTTACATGCTTTTTCATCAGCTCTACCGAAGCGTAGCCAGCTTCGATGTCTACACCTGCACTTTTGTAATCCATCTTTTTTCTCCTTATGCTGATTTTTTCTTATATCATGTGCAAAACCAGCACATGATCAACACTCGTCAATCATGCAAGCATGTTGACTCGTTTGCACTCATTATATCGTGATTTCATCACTCAATAATTTCGCCGCTCGTCAAGAGCAAGCAAGCTTTCTCTGACTCGCTTTCGCTCATTATATCGTGATTTTACCACTCAATAATTCTGGTATCCGGCTTCCTGTAAATGCGCGTCCTTTTTCTCCACGCTTTCCTTCAGCTCTGCAGAATATGCCTTGAGCTTTTTCAGCAGCTCAGCATCTGATACCGCCAGTATCTTCGCTGCAAGCAGTCCCGCATTTGCACCTCCGCCGATTGCCACCGTCGCTACCGGAATTCCTGAAGGCATCTGTACGATAGAATACAGGGAATCCCTGCCGCCAAGAGAAGTCGTGTGCATCGGGATTCCAATTACCGGCATCGGGAAAATTGCCGCGCACATACCCGGCAGATGCGCTGCCATGCCAGCGCCTGCAATTACGACCTTGATGCCTCTCTCTTCGGCAGTCTTTGCATATTCAAAAAATACGTCAGGTTCTCTGTGTGCTGAAATAATCCGCATTTCATAGGAAATTCCAAGCTTTTCCAAGATATCTGCCGCCTTTGCCATGACGGGCATGTCAGAATCGCTGCCCATTACGATTGAAACCTGTGCCATATCAAATTTTCTCCTTTTCTCTCAACAATTATCATTTTATTATGTGAGCCGACCTGCGTCAATACATTTTCAGCGCAAGATTCAGTTCCTCACATCCCTTTGGAACAAATCCTCCGTCTGCAAATATCGGATATTCTGTTCCATCTGCCGCAACTGCCGTAATTTCTCCAAGCTCGTCATAGGGTATTGTAATATCCGTGTGGCAGTTGTAATACGCATCCTTGTCTTTGTCAAGCCGCTTTAAGGACTGACTGTTATCCCGCGCGATAATCTCCTTGCCGTCAGGGTTATATACCGCAAGCTCCTCGCTGTGCGAATAGCAGGTATCTCCTACAGCAAAATGGGGACCTGTTTTCTCCGCAATCAGAATCGGCAGTTTATCCGCAATATCATATTTCTTTGCAGCCGCATAGGCGGTCGTATTGGTCCCGATTGCAAACTCTCCAATCGGCAGGCTCTCATGATGGAACAGCACATTCTCCCGAATATAATGCCTTCCCTCCTCTTCCGTAGGAAAATTCTTACAGCGGTACGCTGCCACCCTGCCGTCCTCAAACTTAAGCTCCAGATCGCGGTACAAAAGCCCGTTTAAAAATACCCGCGTAACATGCAAAACGCCATGTGTACCCTCAAGCTGAGGTGATGTAAATACCTCGCCCACCGGTATATTGACGTCTGCAACACAGTTTTCAAAAATGGTTTCCTTCTCGGGATTTTTAAGCGGGTGAAGCATAACCTTCATATCTGTATGATTAAGCCCACTTCCCTTTATCTGCACATACTGCGCCTTATCCAGAATGTCAATCAGTATCTGCTGCATCCTCTGATAACGCTTGTAATCAAGCGTATTGATGTCGATAACGGCATCAAAGATTTCGCCAAACCTGGAGCCGATTTCCGGTACCGGGAATGCAATGATGGTAAAGCTTCTCTCCTCGCCCGGAATATAGCGGTTTACCAGCTCTCCCGCTCCTGAGGCATATTCTACAGAAAGCTTCTGCTGCGCTGTGTTTAGCCGCAGCGCCTGCGGTCTTGCCATCGGTGCAAAGGGCTTCTCACCAAAAGCCTCCATACATGCCGGACCACCATGTACCGCAGCAAGCTCACGGCAGGCTTCATAGGCATTCTGCAGCGCTTCCAGCCTTCTGCTTACAAATTTCCGGTCAAGATACAGCGCATTATCCTCCTTGTGGTCATACAGGAACTGCTGGTTTGCCAGCGCGCCGTAAAATCCAATCATCTGAGCGCCTCTGCGGTGGAAAATGCTTGTAGACGCTCTGTAAATAACGGGCTTAAGCCCCATTTTTTCAAAATTCAGGACCGCTGCGCGGATCACCCTTTCAAAGCCTGCCTGATAACGGATATTTACGGTCTTTTTCCTGGATAAGTCCTTGCCGTTTGCAGCAAAGCCAATCCGGTACCCCTCTGTAAAGGTATCCGCCATTCTTGCAATCGTCTCTCCCGGCAGTGCTGCAAGATAGCCTGCCAGCGTTTCTTCATTTTCTGTAATATATTCGCCGTAAGCATACAGATAACGGACATCCTGCAAATCTGCTTCCATTATAATGCGCACCAGAAAATCTGCTGACGGATCAAGCTGCTCACGTACGCGCGTCATTACCTCCTGTGGCATATAATCGTTTACAAAGCTGCAAAGCACGCCCTTAAGCTGCATGAGCGACGGCGTTCCCTGATGCTCCTGCCATGCCTGTACAAATTCCTGATAAAACAAAAGAAACAGCTCCAGCCGCAGTGTCAGCTCCAGCTTTTTTCTCTCATAGACTGCTGCAATCTGGCTGTGCAGCTCTGCATACAGAAAGGACAAAAGCTGTCCCATCTCTTCTCCATACAAAGAAGCCGTATACGCAGGATTTCCATAACAGCTCTCATACTGCTCCGGCAGAATGTCCGCATAGAGAGTCCTGTTTTTCTCCCGAAGCTCCTTAATTGGCGTTTCCATAGCAGTATTCGTCTCCTGCCATTCCCATTGCGCAAGCAGCTTTATCAGGAATTCTGCGGATGCCTGAAAAAATGATCTAAATTTTTCTGCCGTTTCCAGCTCTCTATCCTCCGCCAGTGCCCTGATGCGCTCCGAAGCAAGAGAAAACCGCAGCTCTAAAAGCGCCTCTTCCTCCTTATCCGCCTGCCTTTCTATCGCATCCGTTTCTTTTTCTTTCATACGCCATACACTCCTGCAAATAAAATAAATCCGGCGCCCGTCAAAACCAGAATGTTAATTACAAGCCCCAGATACGAAAAGAAATAATATTTATCCGGCTCCATTCTGGATAAAATGCCGAGCACAAGCCCCGCCAGCGCAAACAGCACTGCCAGCAGCGTGGCCACTCCGTATTTCACCTCACAGACGCCCCTGTTTAAAAAGACAAAATAGAGCGCAGCAATCATGGAAACCGCAGAAATCATCCCCAAAATGGCTGACAGAATTCCTTTTTGGGGATGCTCTTTATTTGTAAAAATATAACCGTTCTTCTTCAATCAAACTGCCTCCTGCTGCCAGTCCATGCACACTCCTAAAATAAAAGCTTAGACTTTGCCGCAAGCAGCCTTGCGCCGCTGACAAGTAACAAAACGCCTCCTGCAACGCCCGCAACAATGGCGATTACGCCAAGCGTAATATTTAAGCCTCCGGTCAGACCCATAATCTTATATGTCTTTTCTTCCATATCGAATATGCCCCTTTCTATTTTGCGCCGTACTGCGCATAATATGTATCGATTGCTGCCTTAAGTGCATCGTCAATGTATACTTTTCCCTGATATTCCTTGCCATACAGGCAATCTACGACATCCTCCATCGTTACAATCGCCGCAGTCTGAAAGCCATAGCGCTCCTGTATCTCCATCAGGGCGCTCTTATCGCTTACCTGTCCCTTTTCCATACGGTTTAAGGAAACGATGAGTCCAATGATTTCCACGTCTGCCTGTGCCTTCAGTATCGGGAAGGTCTCCTCTATGGATTTGCCGGAGGTCGTCACATCCTCAATGATTACCACTCTGTCGCCATCCTTTAACGGGCTGCCAAGCAGGATACCTGTATCGCCATGGTCCTTGACCTCTTTACGGTTTGAGCAGTATCTGACATCCTTTCCATACAGCTCGCTGATTGCCATGACTGTTGCAACGCCAAGCGGAATCCCCTTATAAGCAGGTCCAAACAAAACGTCAAAATCCAGTCCATAATGGTCATGGATTGCTTTTGCATAATACTGTCCCAGCCTGCGAAGCTGTGTTCCTGTCACATAAGAACCGGCATTCATAAAAAATGGCGATTTTCTGCCGCTCTTTAACGTGAAATCGCCGAATTTCAATACTCCGCAGTCCACCATAAATTCTATAAATTCCTGCTTATAAGACTCCATTTTGTTATAACCTCCGCATTTTAAGCTCTGTATCGCATCATTTCATCTATTCTGCAAAGTAAAACCGCAGATATTCTTTTTTATCATATCACTCTGAGCTGTTTTTTTCAACCGACAAATCCCTGTAAGTTCTGGTTATCCCCTGCCTGTCCATCTCCTATGCGCTTCTGTACCTTTTTAGTGCTTATCGACTTTACCAGATAGATTACCGCAATTACCAGATCGGCACAGAGTACGAAGCAGCCGATTCCCACAAAAATACAGGTCAGCATATTCAGCCTCTCTTCCTTATACATCCTTATGCTGCATCCAATCGAAGTGATTCCCGTAAGGCAGATTGTAATACAGCTTATCAGGCATGCCCACAGCATGAACGGTATTCCCCACACGCTCAAAAGCGCTCCTACAATAAAAAGGACAACATGAAAGCAATAGGAGGGTATATGCAGGCATTTTACAATCAGATTGATACGCGCTGCCTGCGAAAGCGTTACCTCTCCCTTTACCGTCTCTACCGTATTCAGAATCCCGATAACAATGCAGTACAGGTTGTATATGACAATAAAAGCAATAAACCCATAGAATATCTTATCCGGGTCGTCAGGCAGATAGTCGTAGACCATGCTATAAATAATCAAAGCAGGTATATACAGATATGGATACAGTACGACCGGAATCATCCGCAAATAATTCTTCATATTTTTTAATGCTTTCTCCCATGTAATTTCCCACAAACCGCCGCTTACAGGACCAGAGCCAGTATATTATCTTTTAGCATATAAATCAAGAGCGGCAGCGGTATCCTGCACCTGCTTTTATCTTACAGCTTCTGCATCCAGATTCTCTTTTTAAAGATAATCAGTGAAACTGCCAGCCGGATGCCTTCTTCCAGAGAAAGCAGCAGGTATACCCATGCAACGGGGAGCTGCAGCCAGAACGCTGCCAGCAGTCCGCAGGGCACGCCAAACACCCAGGTGCCTATAATGTCAATCCACATGATATAGTCCGTCCTGCCGCCGCTTCTGATAATGCCTCCGCCCAAAATCATATTCTGTACCTTTATCGGCGAAATAAAGGCAAATACCACCAGCAGTTCATACGCCATCTGTTTTACTGCCAGCTCAACCTGATAGATTTCCGTATAATATTTTCCAAATAAAAGCAGCAGCCCTGAAAGAATGAGCGAGCCAAGCAGACCGCCCCGCATCAGCTTCTTTGCATCAGTATACGCCTTTTCATAATCCTGGCTGCCCAGTGACTTACCGGCAAGGATTCCTGCCGCCTGTGACAAGCCGCACAATGCGCCGATTGTCAGCCCCTGTATCGGAGCGGTCATTGTCATGGCAGCACATGCCTGTGTTCCAATATGCCCGTAAATTCCCGAATAAACATTTTCACCGAGGCTCCACAGAAATTCACACAGCAAAAGCGGCAGAAGGATTTTTCCATAGGCGCGCCGCTGCGCATGGTTAAAGCCGGCTTCAAAGGACAGGCGGATACCCTTGCGCCTTAACTGCCATGCAAGAAAGCCAAGCGTCATCAGAGTAGAAACACTCTGTGCTGCCACGCTTCCTATCGCCGCGCCTCTTACACCGAGCGCGGGAAAGCCGAATTTTCCAAAAATCAAAAGATAATTAAGTCCTGTGTTAATTGCAAGAGATGCACTGCTTGCACACAGTGAAAATGCAGCAGCCTCCATACAGCACAGCATGGTTTCCGCCATTCCCGAAATGGCTGTCGGCAGAAAAATAAAGGAATATACCTGCAAATACTGCACTGCAAGCTGCTTTGAATACATATCCTCTGTATAGCAGGACATTACCGGCTCTGCAAAAACAGTTCCCAGCAGCAAAAACAGAAGCGATACGCCAAGCGCTGTCAGAAGGTTTGCATAAAAGCTCCTCCTTACATTTTTCAAATTCTGCTGTCCCATATACTGCGAAATCATCACTGCCGCAGCCGCCGTGACCGCGCCTAAGATAACGCTCTGCATGGAAGCAAATTTTCCGCCAAGTCCTATTCCCGCGATGCTTTCGCTTCCAAGCTGTCCTATCATCACCTGGTCTACCATGCTGAAGGAAGAGCGCAGCATGCTCTGCAGCGTTACCGGAAGTGCAATTTTGACAATGCTCCTCGCAAAGGAAGTATTCCATTCTCTTGTTTTCTCCATATAGGCATCCTCCCGTTTTTTCTTCTTTCTTGCATTATATGATGATTTCTAATATAATTCTTGTATAAAAATCTGATTATACTAATACAATCCTATTATTTGGAGAAGTTTTCCATGAAAACAGAAAACCAAAATACCCCTATCATACTCCCAGACGGACTGGAGGTAAAAACACATGGCTCTGCCACCATTCCCTTCGCCGTCTATCGCGGAAATATTCCTGAATATATTCCCTCCTATCCACTGCACTACCACGATGAACTGGAGCTGATTTACTGCATGGATGGAATTGGGAAAATTTTAATTGACGGTGAAACACATCTGCTCCTCCCCGGCGATTTTGCCTGTATCCTGCCACAGCAGGTTCACAGCATCGACTCTGCCAGAGAACCGTTTTCATACTGCAATCTTCTGTTTCGTTTTTCACTGCTGGAGACGCCTTCCCCTGAGAATCCCGCCTATCAGAAATACTTTGCGCCCTTTGCAGACGGAACGCTCTGTATCCCTCCCATTCTAAAAAAGGACACCTTAGCAGGAAAAGAGCTTAAAGCTGCCATCCTTCCCTTATTAAACACAGAAGAGGCACCTTCTCTTTTACAAATAAAATCCCGTCTCTATGCCGCTATGGAGATTTTTTACCAGACTGCCACACCTGCTCCCGCAAAATCAAATGCAGCGCATAAAGCAGGCCTTTTGCTCAGAAGCGTTATCCGCTATATTGATGAGTATTACGCACAGCCAATCCATATCGCACAGGCAGCCGCCTACTGCGGCTACAGCGACAGCCATTTTATGAGACTGTTTTCTGAGCTGACCGGAACGAGCTTTTCGCAATATCTGATTCGATTTCGTCTGGAAAAGGCGGCGGGACTGCTTCGAACCTCCCGGCTGTCCATTCTGGAAATTGCGCTTTCCTGCGGCTTTCCAAATGCCTCCTACTTTACACGCACCTTTCAGCGCCAGTACCATGTCACTCCCTCCCGCTACCGAAAGGATGGCGCACAATAAATAGAAACGCCTGCAAGGCAAAACTCATCTCCGCGAGCTGTCAAAAAAGAGTTTGCCTGCAAACTCTCTGCGCGCGAGCGGTGCCTGCAAGGCAAATTTCATCTCCGCGAGCTGCGCAAAAAAGGAGAACCCTGCTTTTGCAGGATTCTCCCTTGCTTTCATTTTCTTATATTCTTATAGCTATAATACTTAAAAGCTTCCGCTTCTGCCAGTGCCGCCTGAGCTGTCGCTATGGCTGCTGGAGGAGCTGTCTGATTCTGTTTCAATCTTGCGGCGTATATGCGTCGTATGCGTATAATTATCTCTCTGTGCCGTCAGCTTCAGTCCGCCGGTTGTATACTTATCAGCGCTGGTTCCCTTGTGAACGGAACGCATCTTCAGCTTCAGTAAGAAGCAGACGATAAGCGCTATTACGCTGGAAACAACAAGAGCTACCATAAAAGCGCCAAGCACTCCCAGTTCAGGCTCGGTTACAGGCGTTCCCTCTTCTGCAAGCTGAAGGTATTCATCACATGTTTCTATGTAATCTGAAAATCCTCCATACCAGTCGTCATCCCCAAAGTTATCCAGAAATACGTTTTCCAGCTCAACCTGTGCATAGTCGCCAAAGGCTTCCTGCGCCCAGGGACCATAAACATAGATTGCATACTTCCGATTGTCCATGCTGAGGAGGAGCATAACGCCATTGCGGTCATCCCCTTCTCCCATCTCATAGCCATGATAAATGTCGGATGCTGCATAAAAAGCGTCTTCGTCATTGTACTCTGTATAATCATCTACAGTAATAATATAAACACCGCAGTCATGACGCGCTGTAACATCCTGCGCCCAGCCCTCCAGTTCAGACCATTCGTCATCGCTTAGAATTCCTGCCGCATCTGTCACATAGTCCAGTCCGCCTGCCGCCTGTATCGTAAGGGGCGTAAGCAGTGTCAGCACTGCTGTAAGCATCAGGATTACTCCTGTTAATCTCTTCTTCATCCTCTTCCCCTCCCTACATCAGGAACAAAGTCAGCAGAATTGTCAGCGGCGCTGCAATAGCTGCAAACGTTGTCCAGAATTTTTTCCAACACATCGGCAAATCTCCTACCATTTTGCCGGTCTGTCCATTCATGGCAAAGAGGAAGTCTTTTCCATTCCATTTTGTATTCAGCAGCCAGACCGGAAGCAAGGCATAATGAACCTTGCCGCGATGCAGATAGATATTCTTGCGTTCTGCAATGCAGGTGTCATATCCAGTCACAGTGTCCTCCAGGGCAGCTTCAAAGGTACTCTCACAGCGTTCATCTGCACGTCCGGCACATTCCTCTACCGAAACGTCATATTTATCCGCCAGATACCCCGGCAGATATGCTGATGAAAACTGCTTCAGCTCACTGTAATCATAAGGCTCTATCGAATCCATATAGTCGTCCGGCATCTTGGTGGCAGCGTCAACCGGCACCTTTTCAAATGCCAGATTTCCCGCACGGTAAACATCATAATGCTTTGTTTCCGTAACCTCATAATCCCCGCTTGTATATGTCGTGCTGGTCGTTGCCTTATAGCTTACATGTCCCTCTGCCTCACCGTCAAACATCCAGAAGGGAACATAAACACCCTTGATTTCATTGATGTGGTTGCCATTTACAAACGAAGGCGGCAGGAACGGACGTCCCTTATAATGCTCCTTCAGCGCCTTAATGGCATCCTTTTTATTGAGCTTGAACGGTATTACAAAATCTGGCTTCAGACCGCCTGTAAACTGTCCCGGCACTACGGTCGTATTTCCACAGTACGGGCAGGAGGTTGCCGCCGTCGTTTCATCGCAAATCAGCTCTGCGCCGCAGGATGGACAGCTATAGGTTTTCATGCCTGCTGTCTCCGAGCCCCAATCATCCTTCATGCCTGACGTATCCCAGCTCTGCTGCGTATCGTCAGCTGCGGCTGCCTTATCTTCCTTTTCCTTATCTGCCTTTTCTTTTTCTGCCGCCTTTTCTGCATCCTTTGCAGCCTGTGCCGCCTGCGCGTCCTTATCTGCATACATGGCTTCTATTTCAGCCACCTCATAGGTGGAATCACAGTAATCGCACTTTAATTTTCCCAGACTTGCAGAGTAGCGCAGCGGTCCTGTACAGGCAGGACATTTATAATTTGTCACTTGTTCTGACATAGGTATCGCTTCTCCTTCCCTTACCGTTTGATGTCATTATCATCAAAGGGGTCTCCACACTCCGGACAGAATTTCGGCGGATGTGCCGGGTCCTCCGGCTCCCAGCCGCACTTATCGCATTTGTATAAGGGCGCTCCGGCAGGCTTCGGTTTTCCACATTCCTGGCAGAACTTTCCTTTATTTACAGCGCCGCAGCTGCACGTCCAGCCATCTGCCGCCGGCTTCGGGCTGCCGCACTCCATACAGAATTTTCCGGTATTGCCGCTATGACCACAGCTGCACGTCCAGCTATCTGCTGCCGGCTGGGGTGCCTGCTGTGCCGGTGCCTGTTGCTGCTGCGCCTGCTGCATCTGTGCCTGCTGCATCTGCGCCTGTTGCTGCTGCCCCATTGCATACAGACTCTGGATGTCAGCACCGCCCGCCTGTCCTGCCATGCCCATTCCCATAAATGCCATAGCCGGACCTGCATTCGGATTGGAGGCTGCCATCTTCATTGCATCTGCCTGTGCGCGTGTCAGCGCTGAAGCCGCACGGGAAGGATCCATGTAGGAAGCATCTCTCTGCATTTCCTTAATCATCTTCTCGTCTTCTTCACTTGCTTTGACAGAAGCAACGCTGAAGGATACGATTTCAATTCCCCTGACATCTCTCCACTCGCCGGAAAGCTCTTCGTTTAATGCCTGTGCAATTTCCTTTGTATGCGCCGGCAGCGTAGAATAACGCACACCGGATTCACCGATTTTGGCAAATGCAGGCTGGAGTGCGGTCAAAAGCTCTCCCTTTAACTGCTCTGCAATCGTCTCACGGTCATAGTCCTCTGATACGTTGCCGCACACATTTGTATAGAATAAAAGCGGATTGCTGATCCGGTAGCTGTATACACCGAAGCAGCGGATGCCGATGTCCAAATCAATGCCGGCGCGCTGGTCTACCACGCGGAACGGAATCGGATTCGGCGTTCCATATTTATTGCCTGTAATTTCCTTGGTATTAAAATAATAGATTCTCTGGTCCTTCGGCGCTTCCCCTCCAAACGTAAAACGTTTGCCGATGTTTTTAAACACCTGACCGATGCTCTCTCCCAGATTTCCTGCAAAAATAGTCGGCTCCGTAGAAGCGTCGTATTTATATTCGCCGGGCTCAGCACATACCTCAGCAACTTTTCCCTGGTCTACGATGAGCATACACTGTCCGTCTGCCACCGCAATTATCGAACCGTTGGTAATGATATTTTCATCGCCCTTTGTATTGCTGGATCTGCCTGTAACCTTTTTTCTTCCCTTAACCGCCAAAACCTCTGCCGGAAGCGCTTCACAGTAAAAATACTCTTTCCACTGGTCTGCCATAACGCCGCCTGCGGAGCCTAAAGCCGCTTTAATAAGTCCCATATCCCTCTCCTCCTGATTTTGGTTTCTGATACTTTCTATCTTACCAAAAAACTACAAAAAAAGATATGCTAAATTTGCAGAAAAAATGTATCTTTTATCCCCAGGGGGCGACCTCAAATTCCATGGAAATATCCTTCCCGGCGTCAATCTGATAAGCCGCCTCTACGTCCGAGCCCCAGCTGTCGATTCCGCCTACGCCGCGCACTGCTCCGTAAATACAGAGCACCGTTCTCCTTGCCGGCGGCAGCTCCTCTATGTGCGTCGCATTTTCAAGCTCCTGCGCCGTATAAGGCAGGCAGGAAAATGCCAGCCCGTCCAGCTTAAAATAGAGGGCAGTCTCTTTCTTTTCCCTTCTGCGGTTATCAAGAACACTGCTTCTGTAGACCGCAGCCCATTTACTATCCATGTGCATGCCACAGTCCTGCGGAACAAGATAAGGCGTCACCGGCAGTCCCTTTACCTCATAAACGCCAGCTGCGCTGCCAGCCTTCCTGTCAGGATAGGTCTCACCGGAAAATCCTTCATAGACAAACCGGTCTGCGCAGGTCGGCATAATAAACCGCATGCCAAACACAGGAAGCTGCGGAAGATTTTTTTCTCCCTGATAATCTGCCCTTATCCGAATCGTGCCTTCTGCATTTACCGTATAGCTTACAGTGACCTGTGTCTTTGGAACGGTAATCGTTTCATAGGTGTAGATAAGCGTTACGCTCTCTGCGCTCTCCTTGTCGCTATAACGGTTATTTTCGGGTGCACAGGGAAAGGGAATTTCCTTTCCGTCTACTAAGACGTCAATTTTCAGGCACTTTATGAAACGGTCTGCCGCACTCCACATACCGCTTTTTAAAGGAAAGCCGTTTCCTCTGTCATTATCCGTTATCGCCCGCCAGAAAGTCGGCTTCGGCGCGCGGTAAAGCCATTCCTTTCCATTTGCCACAAGGGATTCCAGTCCGCCTGCCGTATAGGAAAAAATATAATGAAAGTCCCCTTTTCCTTCTCCATGAACGCCCAGCGTAACATCGCCATAAACAAGCTGCAGGCGCGTTTTCTTCTTATTTATATAATCCATAATAATACCTCACTTCCTGCATTGCCGGCTTCTCTGTGCGGTCTGCAAATACGATGCCATTGCCAGAAAATTCATAATCGGAGGGTCTGTCATCAAAATCTCCTCCATAACGCAGCACCCGCTGCCCCGTCACTTCATCCGTTACCCATAGCGCCTGGTCAATGAAATCCCAGATAAAGCCGCCATGATAGCCTTCAAATTCATCAAAGAATTTCATGTAGGATGCCATGCCGCCAAGTGAATTTCCCATATCGTGCATGTACTCGCATAAAAGATAGGGTTTTTTCGGTGCATTTTCAAGATATTTCCGTACCTCGGCAGGCGGTGCATACATCCGGCTTTCCACATCGGAAATCGTATCCTCATACGCTCTGTTGTGGAAAACGCCTTCGTAATGAATCAGCCGTCCATCCTGTTTTTCCTTCAGATAACGGTTCATCTCTTCTATGTCTTTTCCTGCATAGGACTCATTTCCAAGAGACCAGAACAGAATCGAAGCATGATTTTTAAAGGTCTCAAAGTTGCTTCTGCCGCGGTCAAGAACTGCCTCCTGCCACTGCGGCAGGCTGCCCGGCACATTATAGGAGGGCTCTACCGCCCCCATCTTCTGCCAGGAGCCGTGCGATTCCAGATTGGTTTCCGCCATCATATAAATGCCGTTTTCATCGCACATATCATACCAGATTAGCTGGTCCGGGTAATGACAGGTACGCACTGCATTGATATTGTTGTCAAGAAACAGCTTCATATCGCGGCGCATTTCTTCCATTCCGATACATCTGCCGCTCTCCGGGCTCCATTCATGCCGGTTGACGCCCAGAATACGCAGTCTCTTTCCGTTGAGATATATGACACCAGCCTTCAACTCAATGCGGCGGAAGCCGATTTTCTGCTCTGACCTCTCAAGCAGCATACCCGCCTCATCATACAGCCTGACCAAAAAGGTATATAATGCAGGATTTTCATGCTCCCATGCTGTTACGGGAAAATGCCCGCTCTCCGGCATAAAAAACACGCCGCCCTCATTTTCCTGCAGATCCGCCTCATACCGTAAAACCGCTCTGCCCTCACCATCCGTAAGGCACACCTCCATACGTCCTGCAAGAGCATCCTTTGCCGAAACGGTAAGCTGTGCGCTGACGCTGCCGCTGCCATCCTGATGCAGCATGGGCTTTATCCACATATCCTCCAGATGAAGCGCAGGCTTTGCCAAAAGCGTTACATTCCGGAAGATTCCAAAAAAGCGGAAGAAATCCTGATCCTCCAGAAATGCCGCGCTGCTCCGCTTGTATACCTGCACAGCAAGCAGATTTCCCTTTTCCCGGATATAGGGCGTAAGGTCAAATTCCGCCATAGAAAAGCTGTCCTCGCTGTATCCGATAAAGCTTCCATTCAGCCAGATATACATTGCCTGCTCCACACCCTCAAAGCGGATGATTACCCGCTTGCTGCAAAGTCCTTCCTCTAAGTCAAAATATCTGCGGTAAGAGCCTACGGGATTGTCCAGCGCATCACCAAACATTCCCTCAAAGGGCAGTTTTCCGGAAAGCGTATATGCCGGTCTTCTGAAAATATGCCCCTCCCAGGGATACATGGTATTGATATAATGAAGCTGCGCATAGCCTGCAAGCTCAATATGCCCCGGCACGGTAATCGAATCAAAGCCCGATGCGTCAAACTCCTCTTTATAAAAATCCTGCGGTCTTACCTTTGGATTTTCACTGTAGCAGAACGCCCAGTTTCCATTCAGAGACTGTGCCAGCGGATTATTTTCCCTATCCGCTTCTTCATCAGGGAAAAAGGCGTGGTCACTGTGGGCAGGAAGCTTTCCCACACGGAATATCTCAGGGTCGTCCAGAAACCTTAACTGTGCATCCATTTTTTCTATCTCCTTATTTCTTCGTTTCCTATTCTTTTACCGCACCCGCTGCAATACCTGCCAGAATATATTTCTGGAAGAAAACATAAATAGCAATGGTCGGAATCATAATGATGATAATGCCGGCTGCAAGTGACTGCCATGAGCCTTGCTGTGCATTGGCATAATTCATCAAAAAGGTCGTCAGTGTCCGCAGTTTATTTTTCGGCATATACAGGTATGGAATGTACATGTCATTGATAATATTGATTGCTTTTATAATGCAGACAGTCGCTGTCGCCGGTGCAAGCAGTGGGAAAATTATTTTCGAAAATACGCCGAAATAGGAGCAGCCATCTAACAGCGCCGCCTCATCGAGCGCAACGGAAAGCCCTGAAATAAACTGTCTGTAAATATAAAGCTGCATCAAATCGGACGCAACATAGATGACTATCGGCGCGCCAAGCGTATTGTACAGGTGCAGTCCCTGAATGATACGGAATCTTGCAATTTCTGTTACAAAGGTCGGAATCAGCATACCGATAAAAAACAAAGCCACTACAACTCTCTTTCCCTTAAAATCAAAACGCTCGATAATATATGCCGTAATCGTTCCGAACATAACATTGAAAAAGAGAGAAATCAGTAAAATAAGCGCAGTATTTCGAAAGCCCAGAATCAGGTATTTATCTGACAATACCTTTGCAAAATTTTCAAAGGTAATTTTGGAAAACGCCGGCAAAAGCAGCGGCGAGGTCGTTACCATGTCTGCCTTTGTTTTTAATGCTGCAAACAGTGTCAGCAGAATCGGCGCCATAACGACAGCAACCATGCAAAGGCAGATAATCTGCTTTAAAATCTGGATTCCATTTTTTTTCAGCATTTCTCTTTCCTCCTATCCTTTAAAACAAGTCCATGAATAACAGAATTCTGTACCACATAAATCACCACAATCATAAACATAATTGCCACTGCCATCGTAGACGCCAGACCAAAGTTTGAATAGGTAAATGCTGTGGAAATCGTATAGAGGGTAAAGGTCGAGGATGCGTAGCCGGGTCCACCAGCCGTCATAACAAACGGAATGTCGAATACCTGAAGCGCACCTCTGATATTATCAAACAGTACAAAATCAACCATCAGCATAATTGCCGGAACCTGTACATAACGGAAAATCTGCGCCGTGTTTGCACCGTCCACTCTCGCTGCCTCCATCGTATCCTGCGGAATGGACTGCAATGCCGCCATAAACAGGATGACATGATAGCCGCTGAACCGCCATAATGATACGAAAGCAAGCACATAGTTTACAATCTTGGGATCGGATAACCAGTTGCGTATCAGCGCTTCCAGATTGAGCGTCGTCAAGATTGCATCAAACGCACCGTTTACAGGGGAAAAGAAATAGGAAAACGCATAGGAAATCGCTACGCCATTGATAATATAAGGCATGAACACCATCGTCTTATAAAATTTTGCCGCACGCAGCTTTCCGGTAAGGAGCACTGCAAAAGCCAGCTCTACGACAATCATCAGAAGGTGCACAACAAAGTACACAGCGTTATTTTTCAAAGACAGCCAGAGGTCTTTATTTTTTAACATAGATATGTAATTTTCAATTCCGATAAAGTTCTTCTGTGGCGAATAACCGTCCCAGTCTGTCAGACTCATGCGGAACAGGTCAATTGCCGGAAATACAACAAATGCAATTAACAAAAGCATTGGGATAATCAGCGACAGAAAAATGAACTGCCGACGTTTTTTGCTCAGCTTACTCATGCTTGCCCTCCATATTTATTGATGTTTTTACGCTTTATATAAAAGGGCTGCCGCCGGCAGCCCTTTGCGTGGAGAATCCCGCAAGCAGGATTCTATTCTATTTACTGAATGCCAAGCTTTGCTCTTGCATCTGCCCACTTCGTATTCAGTTCATCCATCGATGCTTTCAGGTCAAAGTCATCTGTCATCATCTGTGCACCCAGCTTCTTGTAATCGAAGGTTGTTTCATTCTGGATTGCCGTAAAGTCATCTCCACCGCCGTCATACATTACCAGAACCTTATCCGGGCAAAGCGTATCTGCTTCTGCAAGAACCGGATCCTTATCCTTCGGAAAGTTTGTCATGGAGGAAGCAGAGGATACATAGTTTAAGTATTCAGGATACCATGCATCTGAATAGAACCACTCTACAAATGCAACTGCTGCATCCGGATTTTTGGAATGTGTCGTAACGCCCATGAAGGAGTCGCCCTGTACGATAACGTTATACGGGTCAGATTCAGAATTTCTGGTCGGCAGATAGAAGGTGCCAAGCTGTGAAATATCATCTGTACCGTTTGCAATGTTCTGTAAGCCCCAGTCACCAAGTGCGATGATTGCTGCATCCTTTGTTGCAAACAATGCCGTTACCTGATCGTTTCCAAGTCCCAGAGGGTCTTTTCCAAGTACGCCTGAGGTAAACAGGTCATATACCTTGCTGTATGCTTTGTTGATGTCTGTTCCTTCTGCAAAAGGAGCATCCTGCGTAGCCATCGTATTCCAGTTCTGTCCATTTCCGGATTCCAGTGCAGGCATGAACTCCATATACGGATAATCCGGCCATTCATCCTTTAAGCCGCAGGCAATCGCCATGAAATCCGGGTTATCCTTTCCATAGTAATCCTGAAGCTTCTTTGCTGTCTCTTCAAATTCAGGCCATGTGCCCGGCACTTCTACGCCTGCCTCCTTGAAGAGGTCTTTCCAATAATATACATACTCATAACCAGAGGTCATCGGAATACCAAGCACCTTGCCATCCAGTGCATATCCAGAAGCAAGCTCATTGTTTGCGCATGCCTGTGTGCCGGAAAGGTCAATCAGATAATCTTTAAATCTGGATAAGGTAAAAGGCTTGTTGAACATAATATCTGGAAGCTGGTTTGCAGATGCACGCATCTTCATCGCATTCCAATATTCTGAATCATCCTTAATCTTTTCTACTTCGATTTCTATATCTGGATACTGCTCCTGGAACTTTCCAACCATATCGTTCTGTTCAATGAAATCATTGAGGTTGTTGTCCCAGATGGCAAAGGTAAGTGTACCGCTTAATTCTTTATTATCAGAAGCGGCCTGTGCCGTTTCACCGCCCTGCGCTGCACCGTCCTGTGCTGCGCTGCCTGTCTCTGCCGTGCTGCCGCAGCCTGTAAAGATAGAAGCGCTCATCAGGCAAGCAAGAGCTGTTGCAAACAATCTTTTCTTAATCATGGAAATCCTCCCGCCTTTTCATTATTATTTTGTTGTTTTGCTTTTTGATTTGTTACTAATTAAATCGTGATTTTATTTTTGTTGCTTTCTTCGATTCAGTTGGCCGACTGTTTCGTTCTATAACAGAAGCTTCCTTCGAATTTCCTGTTACAGAAAAATAGAATTCTTTTTCCTTTAACAGCATAGCAGTTTTGCGCAGTTATCCGCCACTGCATATCTTCATTTTTCTTGATATTTTTTCAGATGAAAAAAGAAGTGATTTTTGATGTTTGTTCAGATATGTTGATTTATCGTAAGAAAAACCATGTTTTCACATGGTTTTTCGATACTGTGCCGGTGTAATTTGATTGTGTTTTTTAAACATTCGGTTAAAATGCTCTGCATTATGGTAGCCTACCATTTCTGCTATTTCATAGACCTTAAAGGTCGTCGTCTTTAAAAGCTCCTTCGCTTTCTGCATCCGCAGACCAGTCAGATATGCTGAAAAGGTCTCTCCCGTCTCGCGGGTAAAACGATTTGTAAAGTATTTTTCATTCAGCTCCACATATTCTGCGACCTTTCCCAGCGACAGGTCAGCATCCTCGTAATGGTCAGCTATATAGCGCTTTGCTTTAATAATAACATCTGTTTCCGAAACCTTGAGCCTGCTTTCGGAATAATCCATAATCCATGCAAAGTAGTTTGTAAGCCACAGCTTTAAGCTTCTGCTATCTGTTATCCGCTCCACCTTTTCTACATAGTCAATTTTCTGTCCAAAAATCTCTGCAAAGTTTCCATTATCGCTGTCAAAGCGCTCCGCTACTGCCAAAACCGCCGCAAGCACACAGAGCTTATTGTCTTCCATCGTCTGGTCTGTAAAGCCTGCAAAAAGCCGCTCCTTTTCCTGCATTACATTTTTTTCATCTGCAATATAAAGCGCATTTGCCAGTCCCGTATAGGAAGTGGACAGCTCCAGAATCTTTTCCGCCGCCTCCTTCTGCCTGTCGGTTTCTATCACTGCATTTTCACCGCAGAGCTTTGCAAAGCAGGATTTCTTCTGTATTTCGGCAAGGCAGTTAAGAATCTGTCCTGCATCTGACGCTTCCTCACTGACGCAGGCTGCCAGCTCTACGCCGTATTCCTTTTGTGCAAGGCGCTGCAGTTCCTTTACCATCGAAAGCAGCCTGTCGCGGTACGCCTCCTCCGCTATCCTGTAAAAGAGAACTGCATGGGAAGCATCCTCCTGACAGGCAATACAGCGGGACGCATATCTTGGGTTCCGCTCAAATCCATGCAGCATGCCTGCAAGCATGTCCGCGTCCTTATCTCCCTGCCCCTTCTGCGGCATCCATAGGGCAATCAACGCATAGTGCTCCGCAAAAAATTCGCGGTAGCGCAAATCTGTCTGCGTGGGAATGATTTCTCCTTTTACAATAGAAGCAAAATAAGCTGCCGGACTTTGCTCTCCTGCACGCATTTTTTCCTCATATTCGCCAATCAAAGCCTTGAGCCTGCGCACCATCGCATTGAACTGGTGAATCATGCTGCGCACTTCAGACTGCCCGCTTGCCGCGATATGTACCTCAAGATTGCCTTCCTCAACCTGCCGAAGGCCCTTGCTGATTTCTTCAATCGGATTGACAATGCTGCGCAGAAAGTAACGGGAATAATAGCCCGCAAGCGCAAGCACGAGAATCGCCGCCGCCAGAATTCCAAGCGCGCCTCTCCAGTATTCCATCGTCAACTCACGCGTTAAAATGCTGCTTTCCACATACCAGACGGTATCATTCAATTCCAGCGGCGTCCTGACAAACGTATAATTTTCAGGCTGCTCTATGCACACATCATCATCCACAGTTGAGAAAATTACCCGTCCCTGCGAATCCAGAATCCTGGTTATGCCAAATTTATTTCTCCCAGCTTCATAGCTGCGGTTATATTCTCCGATTCTCTCAGCCGCCTTCGTAGACTGGTAAAATACAACCATTTCTATTCTCTGTGAGCGGTCTGTCGTAACATCCGGTGCAAGCGCAAAAACAAGAATCAGCAGATTTTTCTTTCCACCGGTATAGAGGTCATTGGAAGCGGCTGTATCATAGGAGCCGAGGCAGACTGTGTTTTTCTTCTGCAGCGCCGCCCGGTACCATTCCTCCCTGCGAATCTCATCTGTCGGGCGTTTGATCTCATTCTTGATATAAGTCATACGTCCATCCTTCATATAAAAGCTGGTGGAAATAATATCCTTCACCGGCTCCAGCGCCAGATTTCCCGCCTGCTGAAGCTTCTGCGCATATTCATAGCGCCTGTTCCAGTTTGATGTATCCGTTTCCGCTGCATACGCCAGTATTTCATTATTATTGGTATAAATCAGATGCGACAGGCGCATAGACATGACATTTACATCTGACTGCAGCTCCGCAATTACCGCCTCCTGCGCCTGTCTGATATTTTCAATCGCCTGCTCCTTGAACTGCCGGTTCAGCAGCCAGAGCGAAATGATTAAGACAATCAGAATCGGAATCACAATCAGATAAAAGAACAAATTGTAATAGACTGTCTTTAAAGGCAGCTTGTGCCCCTTTTTCATCCGCAGCATATATCTCCCTTTAAAGCATATTTAATTATCATAGTGTCCTTTGCATGACGCTATGATAATAGCCCCCTCTTTTTCTTTATAAACGATTCGGTTCACATCATCAATCCGTCTGCTCCACCAACCGCTCAAATTATTTTTCAGCGCCTCCGGTTTCCCGATACCACCATAACAATCCCGTTGTATATCCCTGATAAGCATATTGATTCTTTTTAAGGTCTTTTTGTCCTGAATCTGCCATTCAAGATACTCTTCCCATGCGCGTTCATCCCAAAGTATCTTCATGCACTAGTCCTCAATCAACTCATGCTCAGCAAGAACCACTTTCCCGGATTCAATATCTTCTACTACCTTTTTCAAATACGTCATGTTACTTTCAGAGTAAAATGGATCTACTGATACATCAAAAGGAATTCTTTTTTCCCTTGTCATTTTTTTTGCAAATATTGTAAAGGCAGTTGTCATGCTTAATCCTAAATCTTTACATGTTTCTTCCATGCTTTTCTTCAGTTCTTCGTCCATGCGGAAGTTAATCATTGCCTGTGCCATAATCACCACTCCTTTTCTATAATTTGACTTTACCATAATTGCTCCGCAATTACGGCTCTGATGCCCATGCGGGCGACGGTCTAATGTCTAATGACATTAGACCATGAATCTTCGATTCATGGTACGCGCTTCGCGATGCGCACTCGCTTTGCTCGGCGCAATATTCTCTATCAACATTATACTATGTGGCTTTTTATTTGTAAAGCATTTGTAATGATTTTGCTTTACATTTGCCATTGGCGACTAAAATTAGCACGGCCTTTGATTCCCCTAAATCTTTACTCAGTCTGCCGGCTTCTGGTAAAAATGCCCTGTAAGCTGCTGCGTCTTTACCTCATTGATAAAAGCTTTCGGGTCTACCTCCCGCACGGTTCGGATAACCCGCTTGCTCTCTGCACCCGATACTACCGAATACACCACATTTCGCTCGCAGTGTTCAAAAGCGCCCTCGCCCTCTAAAATAGTCGCTCCATGATGGCTTACACGGAAAATGGCTTCGCAGACCTCGCGCGGCTTGTCCGTCACGATAAACAGCGTCTGCTGCTGGAATTTTTTATATAATACATGCAGCACCTGTGTAGACGCATACTGAAAAATAATGGAATACAGTGCCTTATCAAAGCCGAACAGAACGCCTGCCAACGCCAGAATCACCACATTTAAAAGCAGAATCGCATTGAAGGAATCCACACCCTTTTTTTCGGAAAGATAAATGGCAATAAAATCTGTCCCGCCACTGGTCGCCTCCACTGCAAGGCACATGCTGATCGCCAGTCCATTTAACATACCGCCGAAAATACTGATTAAAAGCGTATCATAGGTAATGGCAACTGCCGGAAGCAGGTCCGTAAGCACACTGGTCAGCAGAATCATCAGACAGGAATACAGCGTAAACTTTTTGCCGATGTACCGGAATCCAATATAGACAGGTATTGCATTCAGCAAAAGATTGACCACCGTATAGGGAATCGTCACCTGAAAAAACATTTCTCCAATTCTCTGAATCAAAATGGTAAGTCCTGTCGCGCCACCCGGATACAATCCGCCTGTCCGCACGAAGGTACGGATATTTGCCGCCATCAATAGCGCCGCCATGCAGATTACCAAAATCCTTTTCAGTTCCCAGGTTATTTCCGCCTTCTTTTGGTTCATTTTACTGCCTCCAATAAATTCTGATAAACAAAATACACCATACTACATTATTTATATCGTAGCATGGTGTATTTTGCAAGAATCCTGAAAAAACTATTTTACAAAAAGCGGAATTATAAGTATTGGCTAAATTCTATCTTTTCTCCATTCGGTCCTTCAATCGTAAAATATCTTACTCCGTTTTTCCAAAAGGGAAGCCGATGTATTGTATCCTTCGTATTATTTAAGCCCTTTTCACAAACATAGCGGTATACGGCATCCAAATCATTTACATCCAGCGCAATATGGTTTATCGCTCCAGCCACTAAAGCCGTTTCCTCCTGTTGATAAAGTTCAAGCATTACGTCTTTTTGCTTTAGAAAAATCACCTTTTGACTATTTTGTGGATTCACGGTATCCAGCGCAACCTGAAAGCCGATCATCTGATAAAACGCAGCCGTATCGTCTATATTCCTTACCGGAATTCCTACATGCCCAAGCCCGGTAATCTGTTCTCGTATATCCATAACGCCTCCTTATAACTGTTCTATAAAAGGAATCAACATCCTGTCCTTCTCCTCCGGGTCATATCCATGCCATGCAACTGCAATTCCCTTTTTATGGCTGTACATTACCATCTGCCCGTTCATACCGCTCTTTCCCTTGAAGCTTGTATCCGCAAATTCCTTTTGATCCATAAAGCCTTCCTCTTCTGCCGTTTTAATCCATTCTTCTGAAATGATCCGCTGCCCCAGATAGTGCCCTCCGTTCATGTAAATCCATCCCAACTTCACAACATCCTCAGTACGCATATAGGAGCCTGTTCCACCAATCGTATAATTCAAATAGCATCTGCTGAAAGCTGCCTGCCGGAACTTTAATGGTTCCAAAATTTCTTCTCTTATCAAATCATCCGCAGGCTTTCCGGTTACAGCAGTAATTACTCTTGATAACAGATAATGTGGTACATCTGTATAGCAGTAATAAGTTCCCGGCTCATATTTAGGTGCATACTGCAATGTAAACTCCAGGAGGTCTTTCGTTCCGTAAGCAGTGATGTCATCTCTGTCTATGTCCAATACGCCCGCATCAATTCCCATTTTATGTTGCAGCGCATGGCGCAGCGTTACTTTATTCCATGCAGAATCATAGGGCTTCCTTATCTGATCGTATAAAATATCCAACAATTTTTCATCCAGGTTCAGCAGTTTTTTGTCTGTCAGAATTCCTATCGCTGTGGTTATAAAAAATTTCGTAATGGAATAATTCTCATTGCAGGCATTACAAGGATGAAAAGTCAATTTTTCAGCAAAATTCTCTGACATTATTGATAAATCAAAAATTCTTAAGCTTTGTTCCTCTACAAATTTCTTTATTTCCTCTATCATATCTGCTTTCTCCTCGCTTCTGAGTGCTCCCACCAGAATTTTTTCTATGAAACTGCCCGCTGATTCCTCCCTGTTCCGAAAGTTCTGACAAAATCGGAATGATAACGCCAATTATAACAACTGCAATTCCAGCAACCTGCAGCTTCTCCAGCCGATCTCCAAAAAAAATAGCTCCAAATAAAGTCGCTGCAATCGGCTCTGCTGTCGCTACAATGCTCGCAACACCGCCATCCAGTCCGCCATCTAAAGCAGTAAGATACACAGTATACGGAATCATGCTGCAGCAGCCTGCAATTCCAACAAATAGTATCCACTGCTGAGGCGTAGGTGCAGATATCCTCCAGGGAGGTGAAATAATCCAAAAAGGAAGCGTTCCCAAAATCAGAATCAGCCAGCCATTCATTCGCCCGCAATATTTTTCTTTTGCTTTTCTTGACATAACTGTCGTAATGGAATAACAGATTCCTGAAAGCAGTCCAATCAGAATTCCAACTGCATTTAGTTTCAGACTTGCAAGGTCATATATTCTAACGACCAGCGCACAACCTGTCACCGTCAGTACAAGTGCAGCCCATTTTACCGGCGTAATAGGTATCTTATACAAAATCCTGTTAAAAATATTTACAAATGCTGGTCCGGTATACAGCAGGACTGCCGCCATTGCCGTTGAAAGCAGCCGCATTGATAAGGCATAGAACAGAAACGCGCCTGCAATGGCAAATGTTCCATAGAGCATATAGAAAGGGACATCCTTTAATCTGCATTTCCGAATATCTCCACTGAAAAGCATTGCGAGGAGAGCCATGCCTGCCCCCAGATATGCCCTGACAGATGATACCTCTAACGGTGTCGAGCCTGCTGCATAAAGCAATCTGGTAAATACAGGCAGCATTCCCCATAAAATGGCGCTGAGAAAGACATAAATATAGCCTTGCTTCACACCTTTGTTCATAAAACCATTAACTCCTTATTTAACTTTCATATAAAAAACAACCTACCATTCTTCCATCTACCATGTGCATCTGTGGCTCTTCCTGCTTACAGCGTTCCGTACAGAATTCACATCTTGGATGAAACCTGCATCCCTTCGGCGGATTGATTGCACTCGGAACTTCCCCTTTCACAATCGCCAGTTCATCAATACTTGTTGTATGAATATCCGGTATTGCATTAAATAACGCTTTGGTATAAGGGTGCTTTGGCTCTGCAAAAATTTTCTCCGCCGGGCCCTGTTCTACAATCTTTCCCAAATACATAACGATGATATTGTCCGACATGTAATTCACAACACTCAAATCATGCGAAATGATTACATAAGACAGCTCCATGCTTTCCTTTAATTCATCCAGCAGCTTTAAAATCTGTGCCTGTGACATTACGTCAATTGCTGAGGTAGGCTCATCCAGTATAATGAGTCTTGGTCTTACCGAGAGTGCCCTTGCAATGGCAATTCTCTGTCTTTGTCCGCCGGAAAACTCATGTGGATATTTAAAAATATCATCCTTTTTCAGTCCTACCAGCTCTGCCATTTCCTGAACTGTGCTGACGTATTCATCCATAGAAAGCTTCTCATGCACCTTAATTGGTTCCCCGATAATATCTTTTACTAACCATCTCGGGTCCATAGACCAAAAGGGATCCTGAAATACAATCTGTACCTGCTTGCGCAGCTCACGGAGCTCTCTTCCACTGATATGGTTGATGTCCTTTCCAAACATGGTGACCTCTCCCGCAGTGGGCTTATGCAGAAGCATAATGGTATTTACCAATGTAGATTTGCCGCAGCCTGACTCTCCAACGATTCCTATCGTCTCTTTCTTGGCAATCGAAAGCGATACATTGTCCACCGCTTTCACAGAAAGTCCCTTTTTACTGAAGAATTCATTTTTGACCGGAAAATATTTCTTTAAATTCTTTACATCCAAAATAATTTCTGATGGATTGTAATTATGATGTGTTTCCCCAGTATCTGGCGTAATCGCATCAATCAGCTGCCTTGTATAAGGCTCCTTTGTGTCCTCAAGCAGCCTTTTTGCCGGTACCTGCTCCAGTATTTCACCATCCTTTAAAATTGCCGCCTGATCACATACCGCAGATACAAGGCCAAGATTATTTGCGATAAAAAGTACTGTAACACGAAATTCCTTTTGCAGTTCACTAATGAGCTTCAGAATGCCTGCCTGAATGGTTACATCAAGATTTCTGGTCGGTTCATCCGCAATCAGAAATTCTGCACCGCAAAGCAGCGCCATTGCAATAATAATACGCTGTCTTTGTCCACCAGAAAGCTCATGTGGATATTTTTCTATTGTCCGCTCCGGATCCGGCAGTTTTACTTTACGAACCATATCGTTAATCATTTTATCAGCTTCTGCCTTTGGTATATTCCTATGTGCACGTACCACATTCAGCATCTGCTGATGCACTGTAAAGACTGGATTCAAGCAGGATAACGGATCCTGAAAAATCATTGCCATCTTCTCACCGCGCAGCTGCTCCATTTCCTTTTTTGTCTTTCTGAGTAAATCCTCCCCTTCCAGAAGAATTTCTCCAGATTCAATCACTCCCGGCGGTGTTGCTAAAAGCCCCATAATTGTCTGGGCAAGCACTGTCTTACCGGAGCCACTTTCTCCTACCAATCCAAAGGTAGTACCCTTTTGGATATTAAGCTGTTCAATGGCAAGAACTGTCTTTTCCCCATCAAGTGTTTTATATTTCACATGCAAATTTTTGATTTCCAAAAAATTTTCCATAATGCAGCCCCCTATATCTTTCTTGTCTTCGGGTCCAATACCTCACGCAGGCCATCCCCAATGACATTGAAAACCAGAACCGTAATAAAAATTGCCGCTCCAGGGTATACCGTATACCACCACGCATTCATAAAGTAGCTTTTGCTTGTGCTGACCATGAGTCCCCATTCTGGTGTTGGCGGCTGTGCTCCTAATCCCAAAAAGCCCAGACTTGCAACTGTCAATACCACAGCTCCCATATCCTGAGATGCCTGAATAATAATGGGAGAAAGTCCATTTGGAATAATATGCTTAAAAATAGAAATCAGCTTTGGCGTTCCAATCGTGTCTGCTGCTTTGATATATTGTCTTTCTTTAATAGAAATTGCCTCGCCCCGCATAATACGCGTGTACCAGGGCCACCAGGAAATTACCATAGCCATCTGTGCATGCTCCAGGGACGGTCCAAGGAAAGCAGCTATTACGATTGCTAACAGCAGAGAGGGAAAGCTCAAAAATACATCTGTTATGCGCATAATAATTTCATCTAAGATACCACCTACAGAACCGGCAATTGCGCCAAGGAGCGTTCCAACTACCATTGCAAAAAATACAGTAATCAGTGCTGAGCTCAACGAAATCCGGATACCATATATCGTTTTACTCAATATATCTCTTCCAAGCTCATCCGTTCCAAAAATATGGGCAGCGCTTGGAGCCTGCAGTGCAATTTCCGGATGTGTCGCATTGATTGCATCCTCTGGATATGGCGAAAGCATCGGCGCAAATATTGCACTTAAAATTAAAAGGAGCAGTACAATCATGGAAATTCTGGTTAATAGATTTCTGTTTAGCAGATAAGCAGAAAGCTTAAACTCCTTCCATTTGGAGCGTAATATTTCTTTATTCAGCATGTTTTTCCTCCTCCACTACACACGGACGCGAGGGTCCAGCGCCACAATAATATCTGCAATCAGGTTCAAAATCAGATAAGCCACTGTTGAAAACAGGGTTGCCCCCATAATTGCAGGATAGTCCAGCGAAGTAACGGAATCTGACATGAATTTTCCAATCCCAGGCCAGCCGAAGATAGATTCTACCAAAAAGGTGCCTACCAGCGTATATCCTATTGACAATGCCGCTACCGTTGCTGTTGTTCCAATTGTATTTTTCAATGCACTTTTCCAAAGCACCTTACTCTCTGAAATTCCATAGGACCTTGCTGCCATAATGTAGTCCTCATTCAATACCTCTACCAGACTGGAGCGTGTCATTCTCGCTACAGTTCCTGCCGGATATACAGCAATGGGAATTGCCGGCAAAATCAAATGCAGCAGCGCATCCTGAAACAATGCAAAATTACCTACCAGCAGGCTGTCAATCGTCAGCCAGCCTGTAATATTGGGCACATTATATAAAATAGTTGCAGTTGTGCTGAGTCTTCCTCCCAAAGGCAGCCAGCCAAGTTTTTGAAAAAAGATTAGCTGCAGTACCATCGCAAATACAAATGATGGAATAGAAGCCGAACCAATTGCAAAAATCCGCACCAGATGGTCCAGAATACCATTTTTATACTTTGCAGCAAATACCCCCATGATAACGCCAAGAATAATGCCAAAAAAAATAGCATAAAATACCAGTTCCAATGTAGCCGGAACAGCTTCTGCCATCTCGGCTGTTATCGGGCGCCTGGAGGTATAGGAAACACCCAGGTCTCCATGAAGCAAATCTGAAATATAATTTGCAAATTGAACATGAATTGGCTTGTCAAGTCCCAGCTCTATCCGGGCCGCCGCCACCTGCTCTTCCGTTGCTTTTGCACCTGCCCAGCTTCTCGCCGGATCTGAAGGAAGCAGATGTGTAATACTGAAGGTAATTACGGTTACGCCAAATAAAACCAGAATTCCAAGCAAAAGTCTTTTGACAATGTATCGAATCATTCCGCTGTCTCCTTTTAGAGAAGGGCGGCACAAACTGCCGTGCCGCCTTTTTGTTTTACTATGTTTTATTCGTTTCCTTTATAGCAGTTATAAAAAGGTACTGCACTTTGATATGCCGGGTTTAATGTAAAGCCATGAAAATCTTTGCTGACTGCGGTAATCTGTGAAAAGTCATACAGATTCATCTGGAAGCAGTCCTCTGCAATCTTTGCACCTACTTCGTGGAAGCCATCAATAAACTGCCGTTGGTCAAAAGCGCCTGCCTGATAAGCAGCTTCAATCTTCTCATCATATTCTGCATTTTTAATTCCAGAGAAGTTCCAGCCAGCTCCGGATTCTACACAGGTACTGTACGGTCCATACGCTGTATTGGTATCCGCAAAGGTTTTGCAGATAAACAAATCATCTCTCTCTTCCGGATTAGCACTCTTTGCCTTATTGTATACAACCTCCCATGAGTTTGCTTCTATATTTAAGGTAACGTTTAACTTAGACAGCTCTGATTTCCAAAGCTCCAATACCTTCTTTGTATCCTCATCAATATTGTGATAAGAAGCAGTCAATTCAAAGCCATCTGCCTTGCCGGCTTCCTCCAGCAGTGCCTTTGCCTTATCCAAATCGTATGTATACGGTATCTCTGTCGTAGAACCAATCAGGGTTGCCGGTGCAATCACATCCTTGGGAAGCGTTGCGTACTTTCCATACTGTACATAATCAATTACATCCTGATACGGGAAAGAATATGCGATTGCCTGTCTTACTTTCTGATCCTGTAACGGTCCAGCTTCTACATTCAGGAAGCACTGAAGATTCTTTTCTGTGTCTGTTACCTCAATCGTCAGGTTCTGATCCGAAGCCATGGCTTCTGCATCACTGGCCGTAATGTCAAATGCGATGTCTGCCTCTCCGCCTTCTATCATCTGACGTCTGGTCGTAGATTCTTCTGCAGACTTAAAAATAATCTGTTCAATATGGTTACCATCCCAGCCCTGCCAGTAATCCGCAAATTTCTTCAGAATCAGGTGGCTTCCATTAGAATATTCCTGCAGCATATAAGGACCCGTACCGCACATATTGTATTCATAAAACCATTTGGAAGACGCATCCAGATCATCGCCTGCTGATGGAGCATAGATGAATGCTGCATACTGACAGGAAACAATCTCCCGCAGGTCAACCGGATAGTTCAGTGTGAACTCTACTGTTTTATCATCAATAACTTTAATTTCCTTTACCGGCCCCCAGATATAAGAGCCGCCATTCTGAAGAGCAATCGTTCTGTCAATTGCATACTTTACTGCTTCTGCATTAAAGTCTGTTCCATCCTGAAACTTTACGCCATCCCGCAGCGTAAATGTCCATGTCAGACCATCCTCACTGCTTGTATAATCTGTTGCCAGTACATTATTGTAGGTTCCGTCCGGATTACTGGTCATCAATGTTTCATATACATTGCAGAATACACGGGGATCTACACCATAGGAAATCGCAGGATCCCAATCCTGTACCAGATAATCCCCCATTGCTACAATAGCAATCTTATTAGGATCGATTGCTGCAGTCCCACCTGCTCCGTTTCCACTTCCGCAGCCGGTTATGCCTGCTGCCGTCATAGTCAGTGCTAATAATAGACTTAAAACCTTTTTCTTCATCTTGTGTCCTCCCTTTTTTTATCTTTGTTCTCCCATAATAGTTTTCTTTATTTTATAAAGCCTCCAGGTAAATTTCCCGGATTTCTTCCTTTGTAAAATGCTGTGGATGCGCAGCCATTGCAGGTGCGGATACCTTTGCACAATTATCCGTCATCCAGTCCACATCTGATTCCTTTATCCCTTCCTGTGAAAGCGTTGTTTTCACTTCCAGCACCTCCAGCAGTTCCTGTATTCTGGGAACAAGGTCTCTTCTGTCCTTTCCACCCAGCAGCCTTGAGATTTTATCAAACTTTGCCGGTGCAGTCTCAAGGGACTTTTGATAAACAATCGGTGTCAAAGCCGCCAATCCCCGTCCATGTACAATATCACGCAATCCACTTGCCGGGTGCTCCATACCATGCGGTGCCGTAACGCCTGCCATGTTAATATTCATTCCGCCAAGCGTACTTGCCAGAGTAACCTTGCTCCATGCCTCTCCATCCCGCACATCATCATAAGCCTTTTTCATATACTGCCCCAGCAGTTCTATTGCATAGAGCGCCTGCATCTCTACAATTGGCTGAGTTCCATTTGACAGGAAGGCTTCCATATTATGACATAACGCATCAAACATAACCGAACCTGCAACACTTTTAGGCATCGTTACCATAAGCGTCGGGTCAATAATGGATACCTTAGGGATTGATACCATATTCCTTAAGGATTTTTTATCCCTTGTTTTTGGATCTGTAAGAACAGCAAAGCAATTTCCCTCACTTCCTGTTCCACAGGTTGTCGGAACTGCAATCAATGGAAGAGCCTTTGTTCCAGTCCTTTTGCCAAAAATGTATTCAAAAATTTCACCTTCATTTTTAGCTGCAAAAGCGATTGCTTTTGCACAATCAATGATACTGCCGCCGCCAAGTGCAACTATCACATCACAGTGCTGTTCCGTAAGCAGCCTGACGCCTTCTTCCATTATGTCAGAAGTCGGATTCGCTGATACCTGAGCAAAAACAACACAGTCAACACCTGCTTTTTCCAGCAAAGCCTTTACTTTGTCTAACAAACCTGTTTTTCTGGTGCTGTTTTTTCCCGTAACAAGCAGTGCCCGCTTTCCATATTTCGCGGTCTCCACTCCCACGGTCTCTACTCTGCCCTCACCAAAAGAAAGATTCACTGGCAGATAAAATTGAAAATCCATATCCAGTCCCCCTTCTTCAGCTTACATACATCTGCGGATTGCTGCCTCAAGAATATCCAAGCCAGCCTCCAGCTGCTCATCTGTAATCACAAGTGGTGCCAAAAAGCGAATTACATTTCCATAAATTCCAGCGTTTTCAATAATCAGTCCATTCTGCACACACTCCTGAATAACTTCAGAAACGAGTGTTGGATTTGGCTGCCTGCTCTCCTGGTCTTTTACAATTTCAAGACCAATCATTGCGCCTATCCCTCTTACATCGCCAATAACCGGCAGCTCCTTCTGCATTTTCTGATAACGCTTCATTACCTTTTTTCCAATTTCAACTGCCCGTGCCTCAAAATTTTCCTTCTCCATAATCTCAATTACCTGAAGTGCAGAGGCACATGCAAGCGGGTTTCCACAAAAAGTACCGCCTATTACACCACAGGGCACAGCTTCCATGATTTCTTCCCGTGCAGTGATTGCACTGAGCGGGATACCACCTGCAATGGATTTTGCTGTTGTTACTATATCCGGCTGTGCATCCGCATCCTTCCAGTAATCGCTTGCAAACATTCTCCCTGTTCTGCAAAATCCACTCTGCACTTCATCTGCGACTAAAAGAATTCCATACTTATCACAAATTTTTCTAACTGCTTTTACCCATTCTATCGGAGCAGGCACGAATCCACCCTCGCCCTGTAAAGGCTCCACCACAATTGCTGCCACAAATTCTGCAGGCGACGCCTGTTCAAATACCTGTTCAATACTCTTAATATAATAAGAAATTGCTTCTGTCTCCGGCATCCCCTCCGGTTTCCGATATAGATAGGGAAACTCAGCACGGTATACACCATCTGGAAATGGACCCATGCCATAAGCGTATGCTTTTTTTGATGTCATCGCCATTGTCAGCATGGTTCTTCCATGAAACGCTCCTGAAAATACAATAATATTAGGTCTCTTCGTAAAAGCCTTTGCTATTTTTACTGCATTTTCATCTGCCTCTGCACCACTGTTCGCAAAATACGTTTTTCTTTTCGTACCCTTTACCGGTGAAATGGCATTTAACTTTTCTGCCAGTGCAACATATCCTTCATGTGTAACAATATTAAACATTCCATGGAAATACCGCTCTGACTGTTTTTTTACTGCCTCTATCAGTTCAGGCCTAGAATATCCAATGTTCAGCACACCGACACCGCCTACCCAATCAAGGAAATAATTTCCATCCACATCCTCAAGCATGGCGCCTTCTCCTCGCGCTATCACGATAGGGTATACGCATTTGATTGCTGAAGGAACTGCCTCACCTCTTCTTGCTATCCATTTTGCCGCTTTAGGTCCTGGAATTTGTTTTGTTACAATTCTGGGCAGCTCGTTTTTTAATGTTGCCATTTTCTCCACCTCTCTTGTACCATCCCTGCTCTGTTTGTTGTTATTGAAAATATATCACAACATAAAGCACAATTCAATTTGTTCATTTTACAATTATTTTCATTTTTATTGTGCTTGACGCACAATAATTATTTTGTTATAATGACAAAAATTCCTTTAAAGGGGGAGCGTATCCATGCAGCCATTATTACTGAATATTTATCACAGCTATCGTGAACAGTACCGCCTGCGTTTGATTGCAGGTGCTGATGGGCTCAGTTCGCCTATTTCCTGGCTTTATTACACAGAGGATATTGGTAATATTTCTTTTCTGCGCGGTAAAGAGCTTGTCATTACCACCGGTATGATGATTCGCAGCGATCCTAACTGGCTTTATAAGCTGATTGAAGAGCTTGCATTTTCTTCCTGCAGCGGACTGATTATCAATATCGGAAACTATATAAAAGCAGATTCCATTTCCCCTGAAATACTGGCGCTTTGCGATCGACACGATTTTCCATTGTTTACAATGCCCTGGCAGATTCACATTGTTGATATTATGCAGGATATTTGTAATCAGATTTTTATGAATACCTATCAGGAAAATACAATTACTCATCTGTTCAGCGACATTATGACCGATTCTTCCTATCCAATGGAAAAGTATACGGAGCTAGAATCCTACGGCTTCCCTGAAAGAGCGCAGTATACTGTTCTTTTATTTGGCAATGCCGTTTCCATCATTCATATTCAAAATCATCTGGATTCCTTGCAGATAAAGTATTGCTTATTTCTTAAGAAAGATAAGATTGTGCTCATTGCACAAAATTGTGCTCGTGAAATTATTCAGAACTTTCTAAATTTGTTATTAGCAAATAATCGTTTTCGGCAGCGTCAGAACAGCCAGGTTTCACATCCCCGCATTGGCATTGGCGAAACTGTCCATTCTTTGATGCACGTCAGATACAGCTACGAAAATGCTGTCGTTGCATTGGATGCTGCTGTGCAACAGAATAAGGACTATCTCTTTTTTCAGGATTTTGGCATTCATCGTATCCTTTATTCCGTAACAAATAAAGAGATTCTTCATCATATTTATGAAGAATCTCTTGGAATCTTAGAACGCTTTGATGCCGAAAACAAAACCCAGCTTCTGGAAACGCTACACATTTACTTTCAGTGTCAGAAAAGCATTCTGGATACAGCTAATACGATGTTTACACACCGCAATACCATTAGCTATCGCCTGAAAAAAATCCAGGCGCTTCTTCCCCTATCGCTGGATGAGCCAGAGGATACGCTTATGCTGCAAATGGCTTTTCAAATTCGTTCTATAAAATAATTTTTTTATTTTCATCACAGAACATATTCCGGATTGCCCTGATAAATCTCCTCTATCCTCGTTAATTCTTCCTGACTGAAGGAGGTCTTTTCAATCGCCTTGATGTTATCCAGTATCTGCGACGGCTTGGATGCGCCAATCAGCACGCTTGTAACCTTACCATCCCTAAGCACCCACGAAAGCGCCATTTCAGCAAGGCTCTGTCCGCGCTCTCCGGCAAGATCCTGAAGCGCCCTAATCTGCTCCAGACGCTTATCTGTCAGCACTTCCTTTTTAATAAAGCGTCCATCCGTTACCATCCGGCTGTCCTTTGGAATTCCATCCAGATACCGGTTTGTCAAAAGCCCCTGTGCAAGCGGGCTGAAGGAAATGATTCCCTTTCCTAATTTTACCGCCGTTTCCTTTAAACCATTCTGTTCAATGGTTCTGTCAAATATCGAATAACGGTTCTGGTTGATGATGAAAGGACATTTCAAATCCTTTAAAATCTCTGTCGCCTTTTCAAGCTGCTCTCCATTATAATTGGAAAGTCCCACGTACAGGGCTTTTCCGCTTATTACCGCCTGAGAAAGTGCTCCCATCGTCTCTTCCAACGGCGTATCCGGGTCCATTCGATGATGATAGAAAATATCTACATAGTCCAGCCCCATACGCTTTAAGCTCTGGTCAAGACTGGCAAGCAGATACTTGCGGCTTCCCCAGTTTCCATAAGGGCCCTCCCACATGTCATAGCCTGCCTTCGTACTGATTAAAAGCTCATCCCGATACCCACTGAAGTTTTCCTTTAAAATGCGTCCCCAGTTTTTCTCGGCACTGCCTGCCTCCGGTCCATAATTATTTGCCAAATCAAAATGTGTAATTCCGTTGTCAAATGCAGTAAAGCACATCGCCTTCATATTTTCATAGGAAGCTGTGTCTCCAAAATTGTGCCAGAGGCCCAGAGAAACCGCCGGGAGCTTTAATCCGCTCTTCCCGCAGGAAAAATACTTCATAGAATGATAACGTTCCATAGATGCCTGATACATTTTTTACCTCCTGAAATCTTTTCTTGACTTTAGTCTACAGCTTCAAGTACACTTGAAGTCAAGAAGTATTTTCAAAAAATTTTCAGCAAAATTTATTTCATATTAAAACAGCTTTCCACTATTATGCAAAAGGAGAAATGATATGGCAGAATATACCATCCGTGAGGTTTCAGAAATGTTTCAGCTGCCGGTATCCACTCTCAGATACTATGAAGATATGAAACTCTTGACAAATGTAGAAAGAACTACTGCAGGTCAGCGTATTTACAGAGACTGCCACATCGGACGGCTCCGTACAATCTGCTGCTTTAAAAACGCCGGCATGAGCATTGCGCAATTAAAAGATTTTTTTTCCTATGAATCTAAGGAAGCAGAGCACATTGATGAAATCCTGCTGCTCTTAAATACCCATCGCGACTCTGTTTCCAAGCAGATGGAGGAGCTGCAGCAAAGCTACCGGCACCTGCTTCGGAAGCTCCATTATTATGGAGACATAAAAAAAAGTCTTGTGCTGGGCAACCCACTCCCAAAATGGGCGGATTACAAGCACAAAACTTTTTCTGAGTAAGGCTGCTTATCCCATGAAGTCTCTTAAAGGTGTAATATCAGATGCCGCAGCTCTCTGATAGGGTGGATCTTTCTTTATTCTTGCGGCTGCCGACTCTCCGAATGCTTCCTTATATTCTTCATAATAATCATATCTTGTCAGGCGCAGATTCATTTCGCTGAGCAATTCTTCCTTACGGGACAGCGGACCTTCATAAGACAAATCATTTGCCTCCATATAAGGAACCAGCGAATTATATTCTGCTACAAGACGTGCATTTGTCATCTTCTCTACAGGAGTCCGTGCATCAAACCAATCCGGCATTTTTGACGGATCAAGCGGCGGAAGCGGGTCAAGTGCTTCACTGGTTACTGCAGGAGCAGCTGCCTGTGTCTGCTGTGTTTCTCCCGCAAAAACAGCAACCCTGCCCTCAGCCTTTCCACTGAGCACATAATGGTTGTAAAGTGCTGTCGCATCATATCCAAATGCTGCCTTCAGGTCGGGATAGGTATCCGCATAAGCCTTATAATCAAAGCTCTCCAGACTTTCTGCAGCGCTTACCGGAAGCACGCTTCCCAGCATAAGCAGCATACCTGCCATTGCTACAAGATTTCTTCTTTTCATAAACAATCATCCTCCTTCACAGTTGTTTGTTTATATCCTGTGTTTATTATAGCATATTCCATCCATTCTGAGAATGTTTTTGCATGAACGGACCTTTTTTCGACATGAACGAATTACTTTTTTGCATCCTCCTGCTTTACCATCTGGAACACTGTGCCAGAGAGCAGGAATACGCCAATTAAGTTGGGAATTACCATCAATCCATTGCAGGTGTCAGAGATGCTCCAAATCAGTCCCAAATCTACCGTAGCACCCAGAATCGCCACCAGTGAATACACTACCATAAACGGCTTTACGATTTTATTGGAGAAAAGGAATTCAACGCACCGCGCTCCGTACAGTCCCCAGCCGATAATCGTTGAAAATGCAAAGCAGCACATTGCTACCGCAGTAAATATGGAGACCCAGTTTCCGTAGGTAGAGGTAAAGCCCAAAATGGTAAGCTCGGCGCCTGCCGCCTCACCAAAGGCAATCGGCACGCCGCTGCAAAGAATGACCAATGCTGTCAGCGTACAAATGACAATCGTATCTGCAAATACTTCAAAAATACCAAAGAAGCCCTGCTGTATCGGTTCTCCGGTATCTGCGCAGGCATGCGCGATGGAGCCAGTACCAAGACCTGCCTCATTGGAAAAGATTCCTCTTGATACGCCCTTTGTCATACTCGTAAAGAAGCTTCCAACAACGCCGCCTGTAATTGCCGCCGGATTGAACGCTCCATATACAATCGCATACAGCACCTTCGGAACATTCTGAATATTTAAAGCAACTACGCCGAGCGCCAGCACTATGTATAAAATCGCCATGAACGGAACCAGCTTTTCCGCTACGCTTCCGATTCGCTTGATTCCTCCGAGAAGTACGCTTCCTACCAGAATCATAATAATAATGCCGATAACCAGACTGCTTATGGGCATCTGCTCCTTAGTAACCAGATTATAATTTGCCAGTGCAGAATTGATTGCCGCCGTAATCGTATTTACCTGCGTCGCATTTCCTGTTCCAAATACTGTAAACACGCCGAAAAGTGCAAACAGCGATGCCAGCCAGTACCATTTCTTTCCAAGTCCGTTCTTAATATAATACATCGGACCACCTACCAGCTCGCCCTGTGCATTTTTCTCCCGATAATGAACCGCAAGCAGTACCTCTGAAAATTTGGTACACATTCCCAGAAATGCGGAAAGCCACATCCAGAAAACTGCGCCGGGACCGCCTATTGCGATTGCTCCCGCTACGCCCGCGATATTTCCTGTCCCTACCGTTGCAGAAAGCGCTGTGCAGACTGCCTGAAACGGCGTAATCGCTCCGTGTCTTGCCTCTTTTTTCTCAAATACCTTACCGATGGTCTGCTTCATCGCCAGCGGAAATTTGCGTATCTGGATAAATCCGGTCCGGATACTGAGATACAAGCCTACGCCTATAATGCAGATCATCGCAGGCACGCCCCAGATAAAATTGTTCACTACCGTATTCACGGCTTCAATCGTTTGCAGCATATATTACCCCCATTTTCCTCCTTTTGTAAAAAATTCCATCTGTGAAATTTTTCACTATTTCTCTATTATATACTGCAATTCGACCATTTTCAAATCAATTCATCATAGAAGGCACAGGCGCGCGCTACATCATCCTTATCAGGATGCGTCTTGTTAATCCCGCCGACCAGCTTCCAGGGACCGTATGTATTGTAGCCCTTGCAGGAAAAGGAACCAAGCATCTTGCAGCCCCTTTCCTTTGCGACTGCCTGCAGGGGGAGTGAAAAATCACGGCTCGGCGAGCCGCAGGTACAAATGAAAAATACCGGCTTTTCCGCACATATTGTCTTTTCTGCCGCCTGCACAACGCTGTCATAAAATTTGCCAAAATCAATTCCGCTCGCATAGCCGATACGGTCAAATCCACTTAAATCCGGCAATTTATCTCCTTCTGCACAAATCAGCGTTATCTCCCGCTCCTCTGCCATTGCTTTTAAAAGCTTTTCTGTATTTCCATGATGTCTGGACGCATAAATAATTGCTGTTTTCATAATAGTCTCCATTTCTGCCGCGTTTCATATTACTTGTGTTATTTGCTCTGAGCGTATTGTAGCATTATGTGGCGGCGAAGTCAATGAATACTATTCATTCATTTGTGGGGATTTATTTGGGGGGGAGTATTATTGGAATGATTTTTATCAATTTTTTATATATCTTTGGTTTCTACTGTTTGGTTTATCTGGTATAGTCATCTGAATTAAATTCATCTCAATCGCCGGATGGAGATAGTTTCTCCGAAATCCCTCTTTTGCTTTTAATCCTAGCTTCTCCATCAAAGCATTTCCCGTATAAGGGACATCATATTCCATAGCTGTAAGCAGCTTTTGGACAGTTTCGGGAAGATATTCATTTTTCTCATTGATTTGAGCGGAAATATCATCCAGAATTTTATCAATCTGAGACAGCATAAACTCGATAAAAATTGTAGACTCTCCAGCAACATGACATTTGGCGATAGCATCATAATATTCATCCTGAAACTTTTCAATCTGGCTTTCGATTGGAATATATTCAAATATCGGCTGCCATTTGGAAAGAATTGCCGTATGCCATAATCTCGCCATTCTGCCATTCCCATCAGAGAAAGGATGTATAAATACAAATTCATAGTGGAACACACTGCTCAAAACCAGCGGATGAACATTTCCCCGCGCTTCTTTCATCCAATCAAATAATTCATTCATAAGCTGCGGTACAAATCGCGCCAAAGGTGCCATAAAAATGCATTGGGCACCATTGAAAACGCCTTCTTCGCCCAAGCGGAATTTGCCGGATTCCTCCACAAGATACTTTGTCATAATTCCATGAAACTGTTTCAAATATTGAATATTATAAGGATCAATTTCCGAAAGGCGTTCATAGGCAGCATAAGCGTTCTTTACTTCCTGAATTTCTTTTTGCGCACCAAGTACAGCCTTGCCGTTAATTACATCCCGGACCTGTCCAAGGGTCAGAGAATTCGCTTCAATCTTCAAAGAGGAATGAATCGACTTAATTCTGTTATTTTTTCTTAAATGCGGTTTTGCTTCCAAATTTGCGGTTGCCGTTATACGACCTATTTTTTCAGAAATAGACGATACATACGATAATATTCTATTGGTTATTGTAAAGGGCGGGTTGTATTCTCTCATATAGGAACCTCTGTCATCTTACGTATTATCTTGCGCATTATCTTCCTCTATTATACGAGTTTTACGAGAAAATTCAACCTCCCAGCTCCCGGTACATGGACAGCAGTGTGAAAATCATGCAGGGAACAGTATAAGTGAAAAGCAGCTTCCAGGGGGCGTATGTATTGTAGTATTATGTGGTGGTCGAGTCAATGAATACTATTCATTCATTTGCAGGGGGAATTTATTTGGGAGTTGCTTCATGTTCCAACATAAGAAAGCGGTCAAAATCACTCTCATAAAGACGATCCTGTATAATCCGATACTTTTCGTATTCCGTCTCCGCATAGAGCTTGGCTTGCTCCGCGCTGATCTTACCTGCCCCGGTCAACAATTCATTTCCGTTAAATTCAAGAAATCCGTCAAGCCGCTTTGCCCAATCTTCCATACTCATGGGAATCTTGCGCTCCGCCTGTAGCTCTGCATAGTCCAAATAGAGTGAAACGATTCTCTCCAGATAACGCATCTCCTGCTCACTTAAGTAGTTCTTAGCTATTGTCACATCAGCTTTAAGAATTTTACCATCCGGAGCATTTTCCCATGCAGTAAGCCCCATATTCTTCTTAGTCGCATCGGCGCGCTCCACAATCAGCTCTGCAGCCGTGTGCCGATGGACGGCAAAGTGCATCTTATTCTGCACCGTCTGGAAAAACAGGCGGGTCGTCTTGGCATCTTTATCGTAGTCAAATGCCGTTGCATACAAATCTGTGACCTTCTGATAGAATTTTCGCTCAGACAATCGTATCTCGCGAATCTGCTGCAACTGCCGTTCAAAATATTCATCTGTGAACATGTGTCCTTTTTTCAGGCGTTCTACATCCATCGTCCAACCTTGAATGGTATGGTCTTTTACAATTTGTCCCGCCCATTTGCGGAACTGTACGGCACGTTGATTATTTACCTTAAAGCCAACCGCAATAATCATCTGTAAATTATAATGAATAACTTCACGGCTGACCTGCCTTTCTCCCTCCACCTGAACTATTCGGAATTTCCGAATAGTTGCCTTCTCCATCAATTCTCCATCTGCATAAATCTTTTTGATATGCTCATTGATGGTAGGAAGTCCGACATCATACAACGCCGCCATCATCTTCTGTGTCAGCCAGATATTCTCATCCTCATAGCGCATTTCAAAGCTGGCATCATTCTTCCCTGTAGAAGCCACAAAGGTCAAATATTCCGCTGCTGAACTACGAATGCTCATTTCCTTTTTCCTGTTTTCCGCCATACCAAAACACCTTCCTTGCTCTATCCTTCATGGCACTTAAAGTATTACTTTTAAAGGCCTTAAAGGCACACATATCATAACCATTTTTCTCCATATTTACCATATCGGTTAACCGAAATATTGTCAACAATCTCCTCCCAGCTCCCGGTACGTCCCGGCAATAATGACAGCCGAAATCACAAACGTCAGCGCATCCGACACCAGCATGGAGTACAGCACACCATCCAATCCAAAAAACACCGGCAAAAGCAGGGCAAAGCCCACGCCAAAAACCACCTCACGGAACATGGACAGCAATGTGGACGGCAGCGCCTTTCCGACTGCCTGTAAAAAGATAAAGCATGCCTTGTTCACACAGGCAAATATCATCATACACAGATAGATACGAAATGCCTTGACTGCAAACTCCGTATAATAGCTGCTCTCATTTGCCGCACCAAAAACTGCAATAAGCTGTCTTGGAAAGCACTCTGCCAAAAGCAACGCAGCCGCTCCGACAAGCGCCTCTGCTGCCAGAAGTCTGGTAAAGAGTTCCCGGATGCGCAGCTTATTTCCAGCGCCCATATTATAGCCGACAATCGGAATACAGCCCGCTGCCATACCGACAACAATGGAAATGACAATCTGGAAAAATTTCATTACGATACCGACCACCGCCATCGGAATCTGCGCGTACTGCTCCTGTCCAAAAATAAAAATCGGGTCAAGAATTATATTGATTACCGCCCCTGCCAGCGTGGAAATCATTGCAAATTTTGGACTGCCGTCCGCACGAATAACAGGATTCATTGCCTGCCCAAACATATAAAACGGAATTCCAAGCGTAATATAGAAAAAATACTCCCTGGAATAATCAAAGGTTTCCATATTTACTGTTCCGCCAAACATCGCAATAATCGCATCGCAAAAGACAAGATAAATCACTGTCAGCAAAAGGCTGGAAGCTATGGAAAGCACCACCGCGCTTCCCACGCTGCGCTTTGCTCTCTTTATTTCGCCTCTGCCAAGGCTGATGCTGACAAATGCACAGCAGCCGTCGCCAATCAGAACAGCAATCGCCAGCGCCACAACCGTCAGCGGAAACACAACCGTATTCGCCGCATTTCCATAAGAGCCAAGATAGCTCGCATTGTCAATAAAAATCTGGTCGACAATATTATAGAGTGCACCCACCAACAGAGAAATGATGCAGGGAACCGCATATTTCCTCATAAGCTTTCCAATGCGCTCCGTTCCCAAAAACTGATATGATTAGAGAGTTTGCTTTGCAAACTCTCTGCGCGCGAGCGGTGCCTGCAAGGCAAATTTCATTTTCAAACATTTTTTCAAAAAAATTTATGCCGTGCAGCTTTCACCACACGGCATTTTTATTACTTCAGATAACGAGCAAGCGGCGTTATATCAGAAGCAATCGCTCTTTTATATGCTGCTTCTTCCTTCAAAAATGCTGCCTCGTCTTCCCCAAACGATGCTCTGCATCTTTCATATGCCAGATAAGCATTAGCCCTGTCATAAATCTCCAGCTCCAATTCATCGTCACGCATCATCGTAGGCTCATATTTTAAATCATGCTCTTCAATATAATCCGTTATCCGATAGTATTCCGCTACCAGACGGGCATTCGTCATGTCCGTCGGAAGCGTCCGCGCATCAAACCATGCCGGCAGTTTGCTCGGTACAAGCGGCGGCAGTGGGTCCAATGCCTCACTCGTTGTCACTGCTGCTGTGGCAGCTTCTGCATTTTCTCCTTGTGCAAAAGTGCCAACCCTGCCCTCTGCCTTTCCACAGACCATATAGTGATTATAAAGCGCCGCTGCATCATATCCGTAGACTGCCTTCACATCCGGATAGGTATCTGCATAAGCCTTATAATCAAAGGTTTCCAGACTTTCTGCTGCGCATACCGGAATTGCAAAAAATGTCAGCGTAAGTATCCCGGCGAGCACTGCTATCACTTTTTTCATAGATCCCTCCTTCATGCTGTTTTTTTATTCTATGTAATTACACCCCTATGCTCTTCGCATAATAAGAGTATAGAATATAAAACCCATTTCAGGGAAAGATTTGCATGAATTACAGTTTTTTCGACATGAACGATAACAGAGTTTTCTGGCAAAATAAATAGTCCAGATTTCCTAAGCGTTTACAGCCTTCCTAAAAATTTTTCGGTCTCCTTCAGACGATTCAATGCCCTTGCCATTGCAGCCCGCGTCATATAATATTCCTGATTGCTCTGCTTTTGGCGCAGCCGCTCATTTGCACGCTCAAGCGCACGCTGCGCCCTCGCTACATCGATTTCCTCCGGTCTCTCTATGGTATCTGCAAGTAAAATAGCCCGGTTATTCGCAATCTGGCAATAGCCATTGCCGACAATAACGCTCGTCCAGTTTCCGTCCTCTTTCTCCTTGAATCTTGCGCTGCCTACCGTTACCGCAATCATCATCTCCTCATGATGCGACATAATTTCCTGCTCGCCATCCGGCGTCGGAATAATCAGCGCATTGCAGTATCCTTCATAGAAAATGCCGTTGCTGGATACGAGTTTTAAATTAAAATTCGCCATTACAGCCTGCCTCCGTCAGCTTCTTCGCCTTTTCTGCCACATCCTCAATCGTCCCGACATTAAAGAACGCTGCCTCCGGGTACTCATCCGCCTCTCCGTTTATAATCGCAGAAAATCCCTTAATCGTGTCTGCAAGCGGCACATATTTTCCCAAAACACCGGTAAAGTTCTCAGCTACATGGAATGGCTGCGACAAAAACCTCTGAATCTTTCTCGCCCGGCTGACCGTCAGCTTATCCTCCTCGGAAAGCTCCTCCATTCCCAGAATTGCAATAATATCCTGCAGCTCCTTATACTTCTGCAGCATTTCCTGCACCCTTCGCGCCGTCTCATAATGCTCTTTCCCGACAATGTCCTCCTCCAAAACCCGCGAAGAGGAAGCAAGCGGGTCCACTGCAGGATAAATACCCTGTTCCACAATTTTTCTGGAAAGAACAGTAGTCGCATCCAGATGTGCAAAGGTCGTTGCAGGCGCAGGGTCAGTCAAATCATCCGCCGGCACATAAACTGCCTGCACCGAAGTTACAGAGCCGTCTTTGGTCGAAGCAATCCTCTCCTGCAGCTCTCCCATCTCCGTTGCCAGCGTCGGCTGATAGCCTACCGCCGACGGCATACGTCCAAGCAGCGCAGACACCTCGCTGCCCGCCTGTACATAACGGAAGATGTTATCAATAAACAAAAGCACATTCTGATGTTTTTCATCCCGGAAATATTCCGCCATCGTAAGACCTGCCTGTGCGACACGCATACGCGCTCCGGGCGGCTCATTCATCTGTCCGAATACGAGCGCTGTTTTTTCCAAAACACCGGAGGCTTTCATCTCCGTCCAGAGGTCATTTCCCTCCCGGGAGCGTTCTCCCACGCCCGTAAAAATGGAATATCCGCCATGCTCCGTTGCAATATTGCGAATCAGCTCTTGGATCAGCACGGTTTTTCCAACTCCGGCTCCGCCAAAAAGACCAATCTTTCCGCCCTTTGCATAGGGTGCCAGCAAATCAATGACCTTGATTCCTGTTTCCAGAATGGCAACCTCCTGACTCTGGTCACAAAATGCAGGTGGTTTTCTATGGATACACCACTTTTCGCCCTCCGGCAATGCTTCTCCCTCGTCTACCGTCTCGCCCAAAACATTAAACAGTCTTCCCAGCGTCCGCTCGCCTACCGGAACCATAATTCCTGAGCCGGTCGGCACGACCTCCATATCCCTGCACAGCCCTTCACTGGCAGAAAGCATGATACAGCGGACGGCATTACCGCCAAGCTGCTTTGATACCTCCATGACGCAGGTCTTTCCATGATTGACTACGGTAAGCGCCTCCCTGATATGGGGAAGCGGTCCCTTTTCAAACTGTACATCTACAACAGGTCCTGAGACCTGTACGATTTTTCCCTTTTCCCGCATACTATCGCCTCTTTTTTTTCTGTCCTGCGGCAAGCCGCTTTCTGCGCTGTGCTCTGGCGCCGCTCGACACCTCCGTGATTTCCTGCGTTATCGCCGCCTGCCTTGCACGGTTATATAAAATGCCGAGATCATGCAAAAGAGCGTCGGCATTTCCATTTGCCGCCTCCATCGACAGCATTCTGTCATTCTGCTCGCTGCAAAATGCCTCTACCAGCGCGCCATATACAAATCCGGTCAGATAATTCGGCACAATGGTATCAACTGCTACTTCCGGCGAAGGCAGCAGCATAAACTCCTCATGATATACATCCGCCGGATGCTTCGGCAGCTTCGGTCTTTGGATAGGCAAAAGCTGTTTTACCTCTGTTTTGGTATACATGCTGTTTTCCATCCGGGTATAGATGACCTGAATTTCATCAATTTCATCAGCCAGATAACGGGTACACAGCATTTCCGTAATCCAGCGTGCCCGGTCAAAGGTAGGATTCTGCGCTGTATATTTAAAATTCTCTGCAAGAGGAACCCCCTGCCTTGCAAAATACTGTCTGCCAAGTTCTCCCACTACATACAGGCTGATTTCATTTTCCGCTCTGTCCAGAAATTCCTGCGCCAGCTTTAATACATTATGATTATAAGCGCCAGCCAGCCCCCGGTCCCCAGTTATTACAAGCAGGGCAATTCTTGTGCGCTTTTTTTCCATATCTTCAAAATATCGGTTCTGCATCTGCGGAATATGACGCATAATCCTCTCCACCGTCGCCTGCAGCATATAAAAATACGGCTCTGTTTTTTCTAAATCGTGCCGTGCCTTTTTCATTTTGGTCGAAGAGATCATATACATTGCGCCTGTAATCTTCCGTGTATCCTGCACGCTGCGGATGCGGTCCTGAATCTCTTTAAGTCCCGCCATGTCAGTTCACCACCTGACTCTTGTATTCCTTGGCTGCCGCTGTTATTTTTTCTATCAGAGTATCGCTTAACCGCCTCATCTGCACGATTTCCCTGCCTATCTGCGGATAAGTCTCTTCCATCCATGAAAGGAGATTTTTCTGAAACTGCTTTAACTGCGCCACCGGAATTCCGAGAAATAGCTTATTGGAAGCCGCGCACAGCGTAATGACCTGCTCTGCAAGCGACATCGGCTGCTCAAGCGGCTGCTTTAACAGCTCCATCAAAGCCCTTCCATATTCAAGCTGCTGCCGCGTCACTGCATCCAAATCGGAGCTGAACTGCGTAAACACTTCCATCTCCCGGTACTGCGCAAGATCAATACGGATACTGCCGGCTGCTCTTTTCATTGCCTTTGTCTGTGCAGCGCCGCCTACACGGGATACCGAAAGTCCCACATTGACTGCCGGACGCATGCCGGAAAAGAAAAGTCCGCTTTCCAGAAAAATCTGTCCGTCCGTAATGGAAATAACATTGGTCGGAATATAGGCGGATACGTCTCCCTCCTGCGTTTCGATAATCGGCAGCGCCGTAATGGAGCCGCCGCCAAGCGCCTCGCTCAGTCTGCTGGAGCGCTCCAGAAGGCGGGAATGTAAATAGAACACATCGCCGGGATATGCCTCCCGTCCGGGCGGGCGCTCCAGAAGTAAGGACAATTCCCTATATGCTACTGCATGCTTTGACAAATCGTCATAGACGATGAGCACATCCTGCCCTCTGTACATAAAATATTCCGCAAGCGCTGTTCCTGCATAGGGCGCTATGTACTGAAGCGGCGCCGCTTCGCTGGCTGTAGAGGAAACCACGATGCTGTATTCCATTGCGCCATGCTTTTCCAATGTCCGCACCAGCTTTGATACAGTAGACGCTTTCTGTCCGATTGCCACGTAGATACAGATTACCCGCTTACCCTTCTGGTTTAAAATCGTATCGACTGCGATAGAGGTTTTTCCGGTCTGTCTGTCGCCGATAATCAGCTCACGCTGTCCGCGTCCAATTGGAAACATGGAATCAATGGAAAGGATGCCGGTTTCCAGAGGCGTATCTACACCCTTACGCTCCACAATGCCCGGCGCCGGCTGCTCTAACGGTCTGTAATCGTCCGCGTCTATCTTTCCTTTTCCGTCTATTGGCTCTCCGAGCGCATTTACCACTCTGCCAATAAAATTTTCGCCTACCGGAACGCCTGCCATGCGTCCGCTGCGAAATACCTTCGTTCCCTCTTCTATCTCTTCCTCGTCATCAAACAGAATACAGCCAATCTCATCCTCCCGGATGTCCTGTACCATCGCCTTCTGCCCATTTTCAAAAATTACAATTTCTCCATACATCGCATGGTCAATGCCGTCGATATAGGCAATGCCGTCTCCGACGCTGTTGACCCAGCCGATTTCATTTCCCGAAAAGGCTCTGGTATCCACCTGCTCCCGCAGAATACTGATAATGCCCTTTTTCTCAAGCAGCTCCTTTTCATCGGAAAACGACAACGCATCAATGGTTCTTTTAAGCGCTTCTTCTCTGCCCTTTGTGCTGAAGTCAAACTCCCGGCTGCCTGCCCGCAGGATAAAACCGCCGCCAAGCGTTTCTTTTTTCTGCGTTGTCAGCCTCACCTCACAATTCGGGTATTCATTTGCAAGAAACGCTTTCATGCCCGCAAGCTGCACCTCATCCGGCGCCGTCACATATTCGAGTACACAATCCAAAACATTTTTGGTGTTTTTTTCCAAATCCTTCTCCCTAAGATTCTGCATGTGTCGTTTCACCTGCTTTTGTCAGAAATTGTTCATAAACGGCGCCATCAGACTCCCCGCGTACCTTATTTACAGCTGCATCAAACAGCAGGGTACGGATTTCCTTTTCCGCCTGACTTACCATTTTTTCATGCGCAAGCTCTGCCTGTCTTCTGGAATCCTCCAGAAGCTTTTCTGCTTTCCCATTTGCCTCATCAATAATCTGCTGATACGCCGTCTGCGCGTCCTCCTGTGCCTTTTGGAGCGTCTTTTCCTTTTCCGCCTCGATTTCCTTTTTCAGCGCTTCACATTGCAGTTCTTTTTCCCTGGCGGCTTCCTCCACCTTCTTTGCCTGCGCATAGCTTTCCTCAATCGACTCCTTACGCTTTGCAATAATCTGATTGATTGGTCCAAAAAGGAACTTCCGGATCAGCAGATACCAGATAATCAGATTGATTACCGTAAACAGCAGGTTGATGTCCAATTTTAACATACAAATACCATTTCCTTCCTGCCTTTATCAGCTCAGCAAAATAATAATCAAAAGTCCGATAACAAATCCATAGATTGCCGTTGCCTCTGCAAGAGCAGAACCAAGCAGCAAAAGCTTTGTAATCTTTCCCTCTGCCTCCGGCTGCCTTGCAACAGCCTCCGTTGCCTTTGAAGTGGCAATGCCGATTCCAACTCCCGCTCCAATGCCGGTAAGAACCGCAATACCCGCGCCAATCGCAATAAGTGTTGTACTCATACTGATTTCTCCTTTTCCTGTTTTCTGATAAGCTCCTCTGTACCCTTCGTACACCGGCTTTTCTTATTCTACTGCTTCCTTAATAAAAAGCCCTGTCAGGAATACAAAAACATACGCCTGAATCAAGCCGTCAAATATATCAAAGTATGCGCTGAAAACCACCGGCAGCCCGACTGGCAGAATATGCTCAATCAGCTTCATGATGACAAAAGCACCAAGCACATTTCCAAACAGACGCATACACAGCGAAAGCGGTTTAATGACTAATTCCAACACGTTAATCGGGGCAATCAGTGCGATAGGCTCTGCAAAGCTCTTCAGCCACCGTTTTGCCCCTTTTTTGTGAATTCCTGCAAATTCAATCAGCACAATGCTCATAAGTGCAAGCGCCGCCGTTACATTCATATCCTTTGTCGGCGGTTTAAATCCAAAAATACCAATCAGATTGGCGATTCCAATGTAAAGCAGGACAGCGGAAAGATACGGCGCATACATACGTCCCTCCGGTCCTAAAATTCCTTCTCCGATTCCCTGCAGCCAGGTTATGGCATGTTCCAGAAAAAGCTGCCGCTTTCCGGGATTCTCCACCTTAAGATTCCGCGTCAGAAGCAGTGAGGCAATCAGTATACCCGCCATGATAATCCATGTAACCGCCACAGATTCTGAAATACCGATGCCTCCAATGGTAAAAGCGCTCTCACAGTTCAATTCCTCCCGGAGCGCTTCCCCTAAATTTCCCATAGCCGCACTTCCTTTCTTTTTCTTCTGTCTGTATGATAATACAGCAGGCTCTGTATAGTCTACTCAGAAAGTCTGCTGCGGTATTTTATGCGATAAATGCGTTCCAGGGACTCCGTCAGCTTATCCCGCCCATCCGGTGTATCCTGAATCTTCGCAAGCATCCCTTCATAGGCTTCCTTAAAATCACCGGATACATAAATAAGGTCTGCACCGCCCATCCACGCGTCGAAGCATGCTGCTGCAATGGCATCGGCATCCTCTTCCTCGATTACTGCGGTCACAAGCTGCTCTGCCTGTCCGTTTTCACCGACAAGCGAGGGCAGCGTACTCGTATAACGTACGCCGCCATCCTCTGTAAATTCCATATTGATACCATACACGGACACATCTTCTGTAAGCGTATCCGTCTGCTCGTCCAAAATCAGAAAAAGAGGATATTTGCTCTTGGGAATCGTATCTGTCAGCATCTTGGTAAACTGCTCTGCTGACTGTACATTAGAAGCTGCATAAACAAGACCTCCTACCGGATACTCCGCCAGTGCCTTTTGTGTACCATCCCCCGCACGGGTTACATTTTTCGTACCGGTCAAGGCTTCCGGCGTTGTCAGAAAAAGCCCTGCGACCCTGTCCTCTACCGGCATCTCCGCAATTCCAGCATCCACCATTTCATCTAAAAGGTCATCCTCTGAATATTCCGGTGCGCTTTCCGTTTCCTCTGTTTCGCTCTCCTGCGCTGCCTCCTCACTCTCTGCCTGCGCCAGCGCCGCCATTTCTTCCTCAAGCGCCTTTTCCTGCCGTCTATCTGCAATCTTTCCGGTCAGATAGCGTCCGCCGAAAAACAGCCCGGCCCCAAGTGCAAGCAATAGAACCACCAGCGTTATATAAGCTGCTATCTGATTCCGCACTCTGCG